>CAZBMR010000010.1:68485-90173 GCA_964492695.1 uncultured Lentimicrobiaceae bacterium | reverse complement strand
CCCACGGATTTATCCGGAGGTAACAAGCAATCGTCAGAAAAAAAACGCTGTAGGCATTTCCCAATACTGAAACACTTCCCTTCTCCACCGGTCCTAAAAGCTGAGGGTGCGCACTTGATCTTTGGTACTTTCCATCAAGGGAAAGTACAAAAAAGGTCTGCAACAATGCGCCAACATCAAACCAACGCCAAAAGGCCGCAGGCCATACCCTGCATTTGAAAAGAGTGCATGCACAGCCTGTTGGTACTTCCAAGTTGTCGGGCTGATATGCTTTAAAAAATAAGGGTGAAGCTGCTTTTGCCAGCCTCACCCTCTGATGTATTTTGCTGAAATTGAAAGAATCTGGTGATGCTACCAGGTTTTTACCATTTTGAGCGTGCCTTGTTGTTGCTGCGTGATGAGCCGTAGCGTATATACACCTGCATTCATTTGCTGCAGGTGCAGATACGTGTGAAGGTGGAGACTGTTTTCGCCTGCACTTGCATCAATCGTGGTCTGCCCAACCAATTTGCCGTTTGCATCGAGGAGTTGAAGACGCAGGGCGGCGGCTTGTTTCAGGTTGAAGTGTAGCACACTGCCGGCATCCACCGGATTGGGTACAAGGGCGACTTCCATTGCCCTCATTACTTCGGCCACTCCATCAATGATAAATACAAAAATCAGCTCCTGATTGCTATCATCCAAAATGGTGTACACCTCCATACTTTGTCCGCCTTCGATGCTGGCGCTGCCTCCATAGGGGCCATAAGGAACATTGTTGAGGATGGTTTCGCCGCTGCTCATCGTTCCGTTGTAGGTTCCTTCAGGACCTGAAACACTGTAGGTCACAAGTTCGGTTAAAAGGTTTCCGTTTTGATCCTGTGCCTTTACTGCCAGGTTGGCGCGGAGCATCATCAGCGTAACAGTCTGATTCGTAACTACATTTTCTGTGATGACAATACCTTCAAGGGTCACTGTTTCAGTGTAGGCATGTGAAACGGATATGTTGTAAGTGCCGGCGGCCAGCTGCATTTCGAAACTGCCATCAGCGTTTGGATGATAGATTTGGTTTCCAATCTGAATATCGGCTTCATTCACGTATGCCATATTGCCTTCGATGGTGACTGTGAGCGAGAGCGTGCCGCTGCTTGTGGGTGCTCCCAGGGTTCCGTCGGGACGGAGGTTTTGTGCAAAAAGATCTACATCACCACTGCGGTCGTCTTCCCAGGCAAACACCCACTGACTGCCATCAAAATTGGCAGCATCCATGTGGCCTTTGGTGGACTGGGCCGATGAAACCATCACCTCTGTTGAACTCCAGACCGGGTTGCCCAAAGCGTCGTAGCGCCGTGCCCGAATGGATGTTTCGATCCCGTTGAAAAAGTGTTCGTAGATGAAAAGCAAATCGTCACCCACAGGCATCAGATAATCCGGAAGTACGGTTTCGCTGCTCACAGGAATCATCACTTTTCCGTTGTCAGTCCACAAGCGTTCACCGGCCGGACTGATTTTTTGAGCATAAACTCCATAGTAATTCTGATCGCCGGTTACTTCGTTCCAGAACACATACACATTGGGATCGTTAGCTGGTTTGGCGGCCTGCAGATAGAATTTGTTGTAGTCGTCGGTTTGCGAAATCTTGGCACCGTTAGCCTCAAACTGAGGCTGTCCGGCATTGTTGATGTGCTGAATCCAGCCGGCTGAAATGGTTCCGCTCAGCCTGTAATCGTGCCAGGCAATGTAGCATCCCTCGTTTCCGTCGCTGATGAAAGGCAATATTTGCGTCCAGGCAGTGATGCTTCCCGCATTGGAAACAACGGCTGCATTTGCCCACACGCCCTGACCGCTGCTGTTGAATCGCTGCAGATAAACATGCCTGGTGGGTGCCCAGCTCACTCCTGTGTCTTCGTAGTATTTCATCAGCACATCGTCAGTGCCCACAGGCATCAGCTGTGGCCATGTGTAGCGTATGGTGCTGCTGCTCATCACAATACCGTTTTCGCCCCAGACCTTTTCGCCCGATGGACTCAGTTTTTGTCTGATGAGCGTGTTGTCGGCCATCCAGGCAATAACGGCATTGTTGGAGGCAGTGACCGTGACAATGGGCGTCACGTTGAAAGCGGCATTGTTTGACAACATGATGCCGTCGGCACCCCAGACAAAGCTGCCGTCAGCAGCTATTTTGTAGGCCACAATATTGTTGTTGCCGCCCATGCGGATGTCTTGCCAGGTCAGTATGGCATTGTTCTCATGATCCACCGTCATGTCCCAGTCGGTGAGCCAGGTCATCGAAGGGTGGTCGCTCACGAGCAAACCTTCTTCTGCCCAAAGCTTGTTTCCGTTGTTATCGAGCCGCTGAAGCCGCACATTGTAATTGCCATTCTCGAGCGAAAAATAACCCAGATAATAATCTCCGTTGGGTGCCAGTCTGATTTTAGGAATCACCTGTTCGCCCGTCAGTCCGGTCAGTTTGAGATTTTCTGTAGCATCACCACTCCATTGTGCCATCGCACCGGAAATACTGAAAGCGATGACAATCAGCAAGTAAAGTTTCTTCATTGCGTTATTTTTAAAAATTCTTCACAAAGATACGTTTCCAGCAATGAAAAAGGGTTCATTTACTTGCATTTATTTGCATGAAACAACAGTTGTAAAAAATCACGAATGATAAAAAAACCATTACCTTAGCATTTCAATCCATTCCCATGAAAAACACCCTCCAACGCTTGCTGGCCTTGCTGATAATGGCGGCAGTCTGCACTTCGTGCAGCCAAAACCAAACCAGGAACAACGCTGAATTTGCTGCTTACATTGCGAATCACTCCAGTGGTTTGCTCCATGGCGATGCACCTGTATTTGTGAGCCTGACAGGGAAATTGAAGCATGAGACGCCCCCCGGAAGTGAAATAACCTCCAAGGTGATGCACATCGTCCCCGAAATTCCCGGAAAGGTATTTGTTGTGGACGATCACACCATCAAGTTTCTTCCCGATGGCCGATGGCCTTATGATACAAAAGTGCGCGTCAGCGTTTTCCTCAATTTGCTGACGGAAGTCCCCGAGGATTTTCATATTTTTCGGTTCGAACTGCAAAGCCTGCCCTTGTCATTCGAGGTGCATCATCCGGCACTCGAAGTGCAGTCGGATGCGTCCCCCGGACTTTACAGGCTGAAAGGGACCATCACGCTTTCGGACAAGGTGGACCTCAATCAGGCCGACCGCCTCCTGAGGCTAAGCCTCGACAACAGACGAATTCCGGTGCGCGTGATGGCCGGCACAGATGATATGCACCTTGTTTATGAAGCTGACAGCATTGCCCGCAAGCAACATGCTGCCAGGCTCGAACTCAGCTGGGATGGTGGTGCCATTGGCAGCAACATCCGTGGCGAGATGGCCTTTGAACTGCCCGCATCCGGCGTATTTACGCTCATGAACACTGTGGTTGAAACATTTCCTGAAAATGCCGTAAAGCTCTGGTTTTCAGATGTGCTCGACCAGCAGCAGCTGGCAGAAGGCCTCGTTGAACTGTTGCCCGAACAGGCTGCTCGTATCGAAAAACATGGCAATAGCCTTGCTGTTTATCCGCTTGATGAAATCACTGGTGAATTTGAACTTCGCATCGCTGCCGGCCTCAAGAACAGCGCAGGCATCGCTCTGCAAAATGACATTGTCAGGCAAGTTTACTTTGGTCAGCTAAAGCCCATGGTTCGTTTTACCGGCAAAAGCACCGTCCTGGCGGGAAACAACAAAGGAATGGTGTCGTTTGAGGCCATAGGCCTGAAAGCGGTGAATGTGCAGGTGATTCAAATTTTCGACAACAACGTCCTCCAATTTCTGCAATGGAACAAGTTGGATGGTGACAATGATCTGAAAAGAGTTGGACGCATCATTGCACAGGAACGCATGGAGTTGTCGAACGATCAGCCCTCCAAACGGCAGCAATGGGCCAGCTATGGCATCTCGCTCAATCGCCTCATAGCCAGTCAGCCAGGTGCAATCTACAGGGTCATTCTCTCGTTTCAAAAAGCGGATGCTGAGCTGGATTGCAATGAAGATGGCGCGGCCCCTGCGCCCCCAAAAAATGGCCTGGGCCGCGATGTGCTCGCGCTTTGGGATGGGGATGTTTATTACGATCCCAGCTATTATATTCCGGAGGATTACGACTGGAGCATGCGTGATGATCCTTGCAGCAACTCCTACTATTATTATGAACATTTTGCTGCCCGTAACATCTTGTCGTCCAACCTCGGTCTGATGGCCATCGAAAGCAACAAGGCCGACAAGGAGCTGCTTTTTGTGGCCAATCACCTCGAAACCGCCAATCCAGCTCCACAGGTTAAAATAGAACTGTATGATTATCAGCAACAAGCTTTGGCCTCGGGCCTCACCGATGCGGATGGCATGCTTCGCCTGCGCTGGACGGATATCAGGCCATGGTTTGCAATAGCCCGCATGGGCGAAGATGTGGCTTATCTGAAGCTGGATGAAGGCGCTGCACTTTCCTATACCCGGTTCGATGTTGGCGGACAAGCCACGCAGGAAGGGATGAACGCCTTTCTTTTCACCGAAAGGGGTGTTTACAGGCCGGGCGATTCCATCCATATGGGGATCATCCTGCGCACAGCCGGCGAAATCCTGCCCGACAATTATCCCGTCACCCTTGAGCTTTTCAATGCCAGGAACCAGGCAGTCGCTCAACAAGCCATTCAACTTACGTCAGATGGTCTGGGAAAATGGAGTCTGCCTACAGCCCCCGAAGCTCCCACGGGATTGTGGACCGCAATCGTAAAGGCCGGAGGGGCAAGCTTTACCAAACGTCTTCGGGTGGAAACGGTGAAACCTAACAGGTTGAAAATTAAATATGATTTTGGAAACCCCGTCATCTACAATGCTGATCGAAACCGCAATGCGACCATCGCTGTTAAATGGCTTCATGGTGCAGCTGCCCCGGCCCTGGATGTATCATTGGAGCGCAACCTCAAGGCGGTGCCTGTTTCTTTTGCTGCGTGGAAAAACTATGTATTCGACGACCCAAGCATTTTCAATTCGCAGCCCGAAAAGACCGTTGTTCCTGGTAAACTTGACCAGAATGGCATTTGGCAAACAACACTTCAGTTGCCCGAAAAGCCTGAAGTCAGGGGTATGCTGAAGGTTTTGTGGACGGCCTATGTAACCGAGCCGGGGGGCGATTTCTCTGTGTCTTCGCACGAAGCTGTTTACATGCCTTTTGAGCATTATCTTGGTATTGCTGCTCCTGAACCTTCAAGTGAGGGTTATCTTCTTACAGGCGAAGCGCAGCAATTCAACCTGCTGAGGGTAGATGCCAAAGGAAATCCTTCGGGAAATATGCAGCTTCAGGCCGAAGTTTTCAAACTCGACTGGTCGTGGTGGTGGTCGGCAAGCGGCCATCAGGAAGCCGAATACATCAGCACCTACAACGCGCAAAAGATGATAACAACTGCTGTCAGGTTAAAAGATGGCAAGGGCCTTTTCAGCTGGACACCCACCCGCGACCAATGGGGCAATTTTCTGATCAGGCTCACCGATCCTGCTGGTGGTCACAGCACCGCGGTGGTTTGCTATGTTGACTGGCCTTCGGGCTATGCACGTTCAGGCAGGGAGGCCTCGGGAGCTGCTGCCATCCTGTCGCTGAGCACCGACAAGGATCAATACCGCAGTGGTGACAAAGCCATCCTCAGTTTTCAGGGACCAGCCAACGGAAAAGCCCTGGTGAGCATCGAACGCAGCGGACGTCAGCTCGATGCCTGGTGGGTGAACACCACCGCCGGCGAAAATAGTGTCAGCATCCCGCTGAGCACTGTCTATAGCCCGAATGTGTATGCCCACATCACCTTGCTACAGCCTGTCGGACAATTGCAAAACGACATGCCAATAAGATCCTATGGTGTTGCAAACCTGGTGGTTAACGATGTCGGATCGAGGCTGCACCCAGAGGTCATCCTCCCTAAAGAGGCCGTTGCTTCCAAGGTTTTTGAGCTCAAAGTGGCCGAGAAAAACAATTTGCCAATGACCTACTTTTTGGCCGTGGTTGACGAGGGTTTGCTCGATCTCACAGGCCATGCCACGCCCGATCCCCATGGATGGTTTTATGCCAAAGAAGCCCTCGACCTCCAAACCTGGGACATGTATGATTTCGTTCTGGGTGCCTGGGGCGGCCGCATGGAACAAACACTCAGCGTGGGTGGCGACCTTTCTTTGCCCGATCGCGAAAAAGCCCGCCAATCCCGCTTTAAACCAATGGTCAGATTTATTGGTCCGATACAACTTCAGGCTGGCGCCACCCGCACGCATACCTTCAATACCGATCAATACATCGGATCGGTACGTGTGATGCTCGTGGCTGCCTCTGGACGTGCTTTTGGCAATTTTTCTGCTTCCCTGGCAGTGAAACAGCCACTGATGGTGCTGGCAACATTACCGCGGCTCATGCATCAAACCGACGAAGTGGTGATGCCTGTTACCATTTTTTCGGCATTGAAAGGCCAGCACGAGGTGGAAGTGACAGCTTCCGTCGATGGTGAAGCAGCCTTAATGGACGGGGGCATTCAAAAAATCAAATTCGATGGGGAAGGAGAAAAAACTGTCCGGTTTGGCATAAAAGCTGGCAATCAAAACGGACTTGCCAATATCAAAGTTTCGGCCGTTTCGGGCGGTGCAACAGCGTCGCAGCAACTAAAGCTCTCAGTCGAAAACCCCAACCAACGGGTGTGGAACCTCGAAAGTCATTTTGTTGAAAAGGGGAAAAAGCTGGTTGCATCGCCAGTCCTTCCCGGCGAACGATCGACCCAGCTGCTGCAGCTCGAAGTGTCGGCCATGCCGTCGGCAAATTTCGAAGGCAGGCTGGCTCAGCTAATGGAATTTCCGTATGGATGCACCGAACAGCTTACTTCACAGGCTTTTGCTCAAATGAACATGATCAGTGTGAAAAGCCTCAATGCGGCTCAATTGAGCGATGTAAAAGGAAAAATCAACAGCGCCATCCGGCAGATTTTGCAACGTCAAACCCCTTCAGGCGCATTTGGTTATTGGCCTGGCGGAAAATATGTGAATGATTGGGCCGATGTGTATGCTACTCATTTTCTGATTCTTGCCGCACGTAACAACTTCGATGTCCCTTCATCCGCCCTGGCCGGTGCGCTTAAAAATCAACGTAAATCTGCCTCTGTTTGGCGGTATGATGAGCTGGATGGAGCCCTCATGAATCAAGAGTTGCAAGCCTACCGGCTCTATGTGCTGTCGGTGTCGGGAGCGCCTCTGATGAATGCCATGAACCGGCTTCGCGAAGCTCCTAAACTTACCCAACAAGCTGCCAATCTGCTGGCATCTTCCTACGCTTTGTCGGGTCAAATGCCAGTGGCACGCCAATTGGTTCTTGGAACAAACAAGCATCAAAGTCAGGAAATAAACAACGATCAAGATTTTGCCTCTGATGTGCGTCACAATGCCCTCAAAGCCATCACCCTCATGCACCTGAATGAGCATCGCCTTGCTTTTCCGATCATCAGCGAACTGTCGGCTGCCTTATCATCAGGCCGTTGGTTGAGCACGCAAAGCACTGCCTTTGCCTTGCTTGCCTGGCAAACCTATGCGGCCTCCTTTGGCGTTAGCGGAACGAAAAGCATGAAGATCACTGCAGAGAAAACAACGGAAGTTACGCTTGATAAAATAGCCTGGTCGGCCGCTTTCAACCCGTCGAAACTGCCAATAACTGTCGAAAATACCGGCGAGCTGCCTTTGTTTGTAACCCTCAGCGCTTCGGGCGTTGAACCAGCCGGAAGCAATCGCGCGAAGCAAAAAGGGGTCAAACTTTCGAGCCGGTTCACCGGCGATGATGGCCGAAGCATCGATCCTGCCTCCATCAGGCAAGGCACCATGTTTAACCTGACGACCGAAGTGGTGAACCTCACCGGCAGCAAGCTGTCATTTCTTGCCCTCAGCCAAATCATCCCCGCCGGTTGGGAAATTTTAAATGAACGACTGACTGGCGACCTTGAAGCCGATCATGGAACGCCCGACTTTCAGGATATCCGTGACGACAGGGTCATTCATCATTTCGACCTGCCTGCCGGGTCTTCACGCAGTTTCAGCTTGCGGCTCATGGCCACCTATCAGGGAACATACATCTTTCCGCCTCAACGTTGTGAGGCGATGTATGATGAAGCAGTTCTGACAGTTACATCCGGCTCAAAAGTTTCGGTGGTGCCGAAGTAAAAATGCTCCAGCGTGCTTGACGTGTTCACCTTCTTTCGCAAAGCGAAGCATGCTGCCATAGGGTTGCTTTCGCGTTTCAGATGGGCTTTTCTTTCAATGGCCCTGCTGCTGTTGGCTTTGTGGTTCACGCACCGCAAACCGCTTTTCACCGATCCCCTGAGTGCAGTGTTGAAGGACCGCAATGGCATGCTGATGGGTGCGCGCATCGCTGCCGATGGACAGTGGCGTTTTGCTACGGCTTCCGAACTGCCGGAAAAATACATGGATGCGGTGTTAACGTATGAGGATAGCCGTTTTTTTATCCATCCTGGCATTGATCCTTTTTCCATGCTCAGGGCCTTTGTCTCCAACATAAAGGCCGGAAAGGTGGTGCGCGGTGGAAGCACCATCACCATGCAGGTCATCAGGCTCTCGCGCAAGGGAAAACATCGCAGCATTGGCGAAAAAATCATCGAAATGTGGCAGGCCCTGGCACTCGAATTGCGACTCAGCAAGTCATCCATCCTGATATTGTATGCTTCCAATGCACCTTTCGGCGGAAATGTGGTAGGGCTTGAGGCTGCCTCTTGGCGCTGGTTTGGCCGACCACCCGATGATTTGTCGTGGGCCGAGGCGGCAACGCTTGCGGTGCTGCCAAATGCCCCTTCGATGATCTCTGTGCAGCGAAACCGCGATGCCCTGTTAAAAAAACGTAACCGCCTGCTTCTGCGCCTGCATCAAAGATCGCTCATCGATCAGCTAACCTATGAGCTGGCGGTTGCCGAACCCCTGCCCGATGAGCCGATCCCCCTGCCCGACCTTGCGCCACACTACCTGGAATACCTGCGCAAGACCAAGGGCGACGGATTGTTTGTGAGTCAGCTGAGCAGTTCTTTGCAATCACGCATCCGAGACATCTTGCAATCACACCATCAGGTATTGAGTGGCAACGACATACAGCATATGGCCGTGGTGGTGAGGGAGGTAAAAAACGCCCGTGTAATCGCTTACCATGGCAACATACCAGCTTCAGCTGTACATAACGAAGGAGTTTTTAATGACATGGTGCAAAGCTACCGCAGCAGCGGCAGCATATTGAAACCCTTTTTGTATGCCGCCGCCCTGGATGCTGGTTTGATCCACCCGCACAGCCTGCTGCCTGATATCCCAACGTGGTTATCAGGCTTTCATCCAACCAATTTCGACGAGCGTTATGCCGGAGCTGTTGATGCATCCGTCGCGCTGCAACGCTCGCTGAATGTGCCTTTCGTTCATCTGCTACACCGCTATGGTCATCCTTTATTCCATCAACTTTTGCAAAAGCTTGGTTTTAGGGGTTTCAGCAAGCCTTCATCACACTATGGTCTTTCCATCATTTTGGGTGGGGGAGAGGTGAGCCTTTGGGAATTGTCTGAGGTGTATGCACGCTGGGCTGCCGAACTTTCCGATGTGCCCATCCAAAGCGGTTTTCCTCTGAGCAAAGGAAGTTTGTTTTTGACAGCTGAAGCACTCAAAAAGCTCAACAGGCCTGAAACAGAGAGCGGTTGGCATTTTAAGGAAAACGCCTTCAATATGGCCTGGAAAACCGGTACCAGCTACGGATTCAGGGATGCATGGGCGGTGGGTTTTACACCGACGCATTGCATTGCAGTGTGGGTTGGCAATGCCGACGGACATGGCCGCCCGGGTTTGACGGGTATTTCAGCGGCTGCCCCCATCTTGTTCGATGTTGCAATGCAACTTCCAACAAACGAGTGGTTTTTGCCTCCCGGTGAACAACTGACCGAATACGAACTTTGCACGAACTCGGGCTATCCGGCGGGACCGTTTTGCACCGAAAAACAGGTTCAAACCACCCTCCTTCACCAGGCAGGCACTGTCATGAGCTGCCCCTGGCACCAAATGGTTCGTATCGACCCGAGCGGGAGCTACCGCGTTCCGGATGGCTGTGGTACAGTGCAAAACACGCAAGCAGTTTCGTGGTTTGTGTTGCCTCCGTTGATGGAGCACTACTACCGTCAGCAGCACGCCGATTACATCCCATTGCCGCCACCTTTTCGTAACTGCTCCGAAAACACAACAGACATGGAATTTGTGTATCCGCCACCTGATGCGACAATTTTCCAGCCACGAACCTACAATGGCCAGCTGAATCCCTTTGTTTTTGAATTGATTCACCGCCAGCCAAAAACAAAGGTCTTCTGGCACCTTGATCAGAAATTTATAGGCCAAACCAGTGGTTTCGTGCACCAGATGGTTGTTAACGACCTTCGTGAAGGCCTTCATCAACTGAGTGCAATGGATGAAACAGGACACAGCATCGTACGCACGTTTAAACTAATGAAGCGCTAAAACATTGTCGGATAGTTTGATAGCTGAATTTTTGTTTTTTATCGAATTTTTGCGCCAAACTTTGATTTTTTGTTACCTTTGCACCCACAAAAAAAATGGCCCCGTAGCTTAATGGATAGAGCATCTGACTACGGATCAGAAGGTTGGGGGTTCGAGTCTCTCCGGGGTCACTTGAAAATCAAAGGGTTACAGTTTAAAAAGCTGTAGCCCTTTTTTCTTGTCACCTTTTTTTTACATTGTTGCATTGCCCTTTTATCATCAAAGTGATTCGTCTGCCCCTTATATTTTGATGAATGTTTTGTTCCTAAACAGATACCAAAGCAGAAGATACAGGATGGCAAACCCGCCAATGGTCAGGACAAGGTAATAAAAATCTCCTACATATTTTTTTAGGCCAAACAGTATCATTTCTGCAATCAGGTGCATATTAAACACATGAGAAACAACATAGGCAACGATGGCGTTCATCCCGATAATTCTGAGCGGATATGCCCATCGGGTTTTATCTTTCACATCAATGATCCAGTAGAACATGGCTAAAAGCATGTAACAAACTCCTGATGAGACAAATACGAAAGAGCTGGTCCAAAGTTTTTTAATGATCGGATGCCAAATTCCCAGAAGCAAACCGGCCGAAATTCCAGCAAGTCCCGCCGCCAACAGATAGAAAGTGACGCGTTTTCGCGCTATGTCGGATTTGATCCATTCGCCCGCAAAAACGCCGGACATGGTTGTAGCAAAAAATCCCAATCCACTTAAAAGCCAGGTGTATTCTGTGCCATCCTGAAATGAACCGAAAACCCGTTGGTCAACATACCAGGCAAAACTGCCCGAGGGCACTAAAACTCCCCTGCCTACACCCGGCACTTCCGGCAGGATCAGCAATAGCGTATATAAAACCAGGCTGAGGCCAAAAGCAAAGTACCGCTGCCGGGCATTGAGGTGAATAAAGGCCATGGCCGAAAACAAATAACCCACGGCAATGGCCTGAAGCGTGTTGCTGAAAATGCTGAAGCGCTCCACACTCAGTTCGAGCAGGTTGCCCTGTACGATCCAACCCAGAAAAAACAAAATGAAAAAGCGCCGCACCAATTTGCCATATATGGCTTTCAGGGATTGATGTTCAAGCTGACGGCGCGACATCGAAAACGGTATGGCTGTGCCTACGATGAACAAAAACAATGGCATCACAATGTCATAAACGGTTGAACCAAACCACTCCGGATGATCAAACTGTGCTGCCATAGCCTCAGTAAATGGTGTGTTAAAACCTACATGCAATGCCTTGAAAAAATGATCAAGAAAAATGATCATAAGCATGTCGAAACCGCGCAATGCATCCAGGGATGCAATCCTGTTTTGGGCGTAAACCTCTGATTTCATATTCTTTATATTCGATAAATTCAAATGGCTCCTTGTTGCATCAGCAAAGGTAGGTCATTCGTTTCAACCCATTTGATGATATTTTTTTCAAAAATAAAGTGTGATAGTGGTTTTAAGGATGATGCCACTTATTCAGCAGTTAACGTCAGGTGAAGAGTTTCAGCCGATGGTCCAAAGCTCGAAATTAGTGGCCATTTTTTTGGCTTTCATTCAAATTGAGCTACATTTGTAAAAAAAGCAAACTATGAACGCAGATATGATTTCGATGCTGACGGCCCAACCCGGTAAGCAGCACAAAACCGTTCATTTCGACTCGGAATACACGGCCAATTTAAAGAAGAAGGATGCCATCGGGCTGCTTCAATCGAATGTTGAAGCGATGATCGAGATACAGGAGAAGCTGTATGCCGATAACCGTTATGCTGTTTTGTTGGTTTTTCAGGCCATGGATGCTGCCGGAAAAGACGGAACCATCAAACATGTGATGTCGGGTCTCAATCCGCAGGGTACCCAGGTGTTCAGTTTCAAATCGCCTTCCGAACTGGAGTTAGATCACGACTACTTTTGGCGCACCTACCGCTGCCTCCCACAACGGGGTAATTTTGGCATTTTCAACCGCTCCTACTACGAGGAAGTGCTCATCGTAAGGGTGCACCCCGATTTTCTGCTCCGGCAGCGCTTGCCCGGCATAAAATCATTGCAGGATATCGACGCTGATTTTTGGAAAAAACGTTTTAGGCAAATCAATGATATTGAGCGTCATTTGGTTGAAAATGGTACCATCGTGATCAAGTTTTTCCTCAATGTGTCGAAGGAACAGCAAAAACGCCGCTTCTTGAAGCGCATCGAAGATCACTCCCGAAACTGGAAGTTTTCTGCATCCGATGTCAAAGAGCGGCAGCAATGGGATGCCTACATGGAAGCTTACAGCGAGGTGCTCACCCACACCTCCACTGAGATTGCTCCCTGGTATGTGATTCCTGCTGATAATAAGTGGTTTATGCGCTATGCAGTGAGCGAAATCATCGTGCAGCGCTTGAAAAAGCTCGATATCGCCTTTCCTGTACTGCCTGAAAATGAGCGTAGCCGGTTGGCCGAGGCCCAGACCATGCTCGAAAATGAGGTTTAACTGATTCTTAATACCCGTATTTTGTTTTCCACAACAGGCGCAGGTGGTTGCGCATTTCATTTTCGCGCGGATTCTCGCCTGGCTCATACAGTTTCGTTCCCGAAATCTGTTCCGGTAAAAATTCCTGAAAGGCAAAATTTCCTTTGTAGTCGTGGGCATATTGATAACCACTGCCATAGTTGAGATTTTTCATCAGCGTGGTGGGAGCGTTGCGCAAATGCAATGGCACACTCAAATCACCGGTTTTGCGCACGAGCTCCTCGGCTTGATTGATGGCCATATAACTGGCATTGCTTTTTGGTGAGCTTGCCAGGTAGATGGCGGTCTGCGATAAAATGATCCGGCTCTCGGGCCAACCAATTTTGTTCACCGCATCAAAGCATGCATTGGCCAGCAAAAGGGCATTGGGATTGGCATTGCCGATGTCTTCCGATGCCAGAATCAGCATCCTTCTTGCAATAAAAAGGGGATCTTCGCCTGTCTCTGTCATCCTGGCTAAATAATAAACCGCTGCATTGGGGTCGCTGCCACGAAGCGACTTGATAAACGCCGATATGATGTCGTAATGCAGCTCGCCTCCTTTGTCATATTTACCGATGTTGCTCTGAATGCAGCGCTTCACGTCGGCGTTGGTTATGGCTATTTCCTGAAGAGAAGCATCATCTCCATTCATCATTTCTGTCACCAATTCGATGGCATTCAGTAGTTTACGAGCATCTCCGCCGCTCAAATGTATCAATGCTTCCCGCTCATCAAACCGAACCGTCTTTCCTGTATCCTGCGAAATAACTTCCAAAGCCATGTCAATCAGCTGGTTGAGGTGATGCAGCTCGAGGGACCGCAACACATACACCTGACAGCGCGACAGCAGTGGCGAGATCACTTCAAAACTTGGATTTTCGGTGGTTGCACCAATCAATGTCACTTGCCCGCGTTCCACCGCTCCGAGCATCGAATCTTGCTGCGACTTGCTAAAACGGTGTATTTCGTCGATGAACAAGATGGGTGGCATGGCGAGCATGCGTGCCCGTTCAATGACTTCTCTCACCTCTTTCACCCCTGAGTGTATGGCACTTAAGGCAAAAAAATGACGGTTGACATGTTGAGCGATGATGTGGGCAAGTGTTGTTTTCCCAACACCGGGTGGCCCCCACAAAATGAGTGAGGGTATTTTTCCCGACTCCATGGCAAGCCTCAACACTGCGCCTTCACCCACTAGGTGTTCTTGTCCTATATAGTCTGAAAGGGAGGTCGGGCGCAACCGCTCGGCCAATGGAACCATGTGTTTCATAGAAAGGAAAAATGAGCTGCGAATGTAAGCATTTAGTGCATGAGTGGGATAAAAAAAGCCCTGCAAGCGATCGTTGCAGGGCTTTGTAGCGAGACCGAGAGTTGAACTCGGGACCTCCGGGTTATGAATCCGACGCTCTAACCATCTGAGCTATCTCGCCAAATTTGAGGGTGCAAAATTAAACATTTACCTCATCCCGACAAGGATTTTTTTAAAAAAAATCGGCAACAGGCACTTGTGCTTCTTTGTGGTATCGAATCATTCAGAAAGTTTAACAATTGCAATGACATGCCGCATCAAAAAATATTACTTTTGTGGGAAAATTGAATACTTAGAACTTAAATCTTTTAATCATGAAAAAATTGATTTTTTCTGTGATGTTGCTGCTAGCCGCTACTGCTACATTTGCACAGCAACAGCTTCAGCAGGCCACTCCGCAGAATGGCCCTGAAATTTCGTTCACCGAAACCACCCATGATTACGGAACGATGCAACTCAATGCCAACGGCACCTATGAATTTGAGTTTAAAAATACAGGCAACGAGCCGCTGATTCTCACACAACCACGTTCATCGTGCGGATGCACCGTGCCCGCATGGCCGCGTCAACCCATCCTGCCAGGTGAATCCGACAAAATCAAAGTGACCTATAACACCTCTCTCAAGGGAAAATTCCACAAAACCGTTACAGTGATGTCCAATGCCGTCACCAACAAAAGTGTGGTGCTGACCATCAAGGGCGAAGTGGTAGTTCCTCCCACCGAAGCTCTTCCCGAAAAGACGGGTGCTGTGGGCGAGGCTCCGGTAAAGAAATAATTTTACTGATAAAGGAAGCCGGCTTCAGGCCGGCTTTTTCCATTTAATTCAGGATAAAACCAAAACATTAAAGCATCATGCCAGGAATTTCACTTAAGGGCAGACAAATGCCTGAGTCGCCCATTCGCAAGCTTGTGCCTTTTGCCGATGTGGCCAAAAAAAAGGGTGTCAAAGTATTTCACCTTAACATCGGTCAACCTGATATCCACACCCCGGAAGTGGCATTGCAGGCCATTCGCAACTTTTCCGGCAAAGTGGTAGAATACTCTCATTCCGCAGGTATTCCCTCCTACAGAACAAAGTTGGCTGCCTACTACAACAAGCATGGAATCGGCATCACCGCCGACGATATCATCATCGGCGCAGGTGCTTCGGAGGCCATCCTTTTTGCTTTTCAAACCATCATGGATCCGGGTGATGAGGTGATCATCCCTGAGCCTTTCTACGCCAATTACAATGGCTTTGCCATCAATGCCGGCGTGGTGGTGAAACCAATTATTTCTTCCATTGAGTCGGGTTTCGCATTGCCTCCCATCGCCGATTTTGAAAAATCGATCAGCCCCCGCACCAAGGCCATTCTGATTTGCAATCCGAATAACCCAACGGGCTACCTTTATTCGGAAGAAGAACTCGAAACTTTGCGGCAATTGGTGCTCAAATACGATCTTTACCTCATTGCAGATGAGGTTTACCGCGAATTTTGCTACGATGGAAATACACATCACAGCGCCATGCACCTTAAAGGCATCGAAGACAACGTTATTCTTATCGACTCGGTATCAAAGCGCTACAGTGCTTGCGGTGTCCGTGTGGGCTGCATGATTTCTAAGAACAGGGAAGTGATGCGTACTGCACTCAAATTTGCCCAGGCCCGCCTGAGTCCTCCCAGCTTTGGTCAGATTGCTGCTGAAGCGGCCATCGACACCCCCGACAGCTATTTTACCGAGGTGCTCGAAGAATATCATCAAAGAAGGAATGTGGTGGTTGAAGCCATCAATAAAATGGAAGGTGCATTTTGTCCCAATCCCAAGGGTGCATTTTATGTGGTGGCCCGGCTTCCGATCGACGATTCTGATAAGTTCTGCCAGTGGCTGCTCGAGGATTTTCAATTTGAACAGAAAACCGTGATGCTGGCACCTGCAAGCGGTTTCTACAGCACCAAAGGCCGCGGAAAAGATGAAGTGCGAATCAGTTATGTGCTCAATGTGGACGATCTGAAAGCTTCGATGGCTGTTTTGCAGGAAGCATTAAAGGTTTATCCGGGCAAAACAATTTAACCATTCGAAATCATTCACTCAAAATCAGGGTAAAGCAGGTACTTTGCCCTGATTTTTTTGTACCTGTTTAAACCTTCCTCCCAGCTTTGCCGGATTAAATCCTCGTTTTGGCCACCAACGATTTGCTGTCGCAAGGTGGCATTGCCGGCCAGTTTGTCAAAGTAATTGTTAAAGAAATCCTGGTTGTTGCGAAGCTCGTGATGGGCTTCGAGCAGCCATTTCAGGTGGATTTTAGGTGGATGCTGGCCGTAGTTCTGTGCAAACTGTTTCAGGTTTTCTCCCTTACACCGCATCCCCCTGAGCTTTGGATCGCTTGCGCCCGGCTTTGGTTCAGGAATAAATTCATAGCTCCACGAATGCAATTCCGGATGGCCATAAACCACAAAAGGTTCGTCGGTTCCCCTGCCGACACTCACGATGGTACCTTCGAAAAAACACAGCGAGGGATATAAATACACCGATTCCCAGCTCTTCAGGTTAGGGGAGGGGGGCTGCTGCAGTTTCACAAGCATTTGATGGGTGTAGCCTTCGAGGGAAATCACTTTTAAATCGCACTTTTTATTGTTTTCAAGCCAGCCTTCGCCATTCACCATCAGTGCATATTCTCCGATCGTTAACCCATATACGACTGGAACAGGGTGAAGGCCTACAAAAGAACGAAAAGCCGCTTCCAACACCGGACCATCCACATAAAAGCCGTTCGGGTTCGGACGGTCCAGCACCATCAAAGGAATGTTGTATTCCGCACAAACCTGCATGATATATGACAATGTTGAGATATAGGTGTAAAACCTCACGCCGACGTCCTGCAGGTCGAAAACCACCATATCAATACCCTCCATATCCGCTGCACTGGGTTTCTTTTTGTTTCCGTATAATGAAACGATGGGCAATCCGGGTTTATATAATCCCGACGAAATGGAAGCACCAGCATCTGCCTGTCCTGTCAATCCATGTTCTGGAGTGAAAATTTTAGCCACTTTCAATCCCTCGTTCAACAACAGATCGATGAGGTGCAAATCGTTCACTCGGCTGCTCTGGTTAACAACAAGCGCCAGTTTTTTATCCCGGACAGCGTGCATCCACATTTCTGTTTGTTGCGCACCGGTGCGTATGTCGGCTTGGTCAACCAATCTGATCTGGGGAAAAGAAGCAATGCAGCTGCAGGTGAGAAGCAGCAACAACAGCGAATATTTTGCTTTCAGCATGCGCATAGGGATGGAATGATTAATTTTGCCAAATTACACAAAAATGCGTCCTGAGTCTTTCATAGCTGCCAGATTATTTGCTGCCGACCGCAAAAGTATGTCGTCTGCTGTGGTGCGCATTGCTGTGCTCAGTGTAACCCTCGGCCTTGCGGTGATGACCATCTCAGTGGCCGTGGTGATCGGATTTAAGAACCAAATAAGAGAAAAAGTCACCGGTTTTACAGCCGATGTGGTGATCAAATCTTTTAGCAATAATATGTCTGCCGAGGCAACTCCCGTGCAACTGACCACTGCACTTGCCGAAAAACTGGACCAGCTGGAGGGAATCAAATTGTATCACCCGGTTGCGGAAAAAGGAGGAATCGTGCGTACAGGGGATGCTATGCTTGCTGTATTTCTGAAAGGTGTTGAAGATCAATATCTTGATGCTTACATAAAGGATAGGCTCGTTGAGGGTAGTATCCCGTCATTTGCCGACACCCTTGCTTCTTCGAACATCGTCATTTCAAAGTCGATCGCCGATAAGCTGCAGTTGCAACTGGGACAAACAATCAGAATGTGGTTTGTTGATGGCGAACAAAGCCAGGTCAGGGGAAGGAAATTTATCGTTTCAGGCATTTACGAAACAGGTTTGGTGGAGTTTGATGATCGTTACATTTTCAGCGACATCAGGCAAGTACAGAAGTTATATAACTGGAGCGCTGATCAGTATGGTGCCATTGAAGTAAGGCTGCAACCAAACAAGAAAGCCGCAGATTTGGCCGGGGAATTGTATTTCAGCATTTCCGCTGATCTCGATGTGCGCACCGCCGAGGAAATGTATCCGCATATCTTCGATTGGCTCGGTTTGCAGGATATGAATGTCTGGATCATCATCGGTTTAATGGTCATGGTTTCCGGAATCACGGTTGTTAGCACCCTGCTCATCATCATCTTAGAGCGCACATCTACCATCGGCATGCTCAAATCTATGGGTGCCGACAACAGATTGATTCGCCGAATTTTTTTAATAAGGTCATACAAGTTGCTGCTGATGGGCATGATGTGGGGCAATGTCCTGGCCTTAGCTTTTGTTTGGCTTCAATCACGTTTTGGTTTTTTATCTCTGCCCGAGGAGTCGTATTATTTGTCGAAAGTACCGGTTGAATTGGGTTTGTTGCATTTTCTGCTGATCAATATCGGTGTTTTCGTGGTTTGGTCGTCAGCCTTGATCATCCCTGTTAGTGTGGTAAACCGCATTCAGCCTTCCTCTGCCATCAGGTATAGCTGATTTTTTTACCCATCATATTGTATTAATTTAAAAGATGTTATACTTTTACCGTCAGACCTGAATAAATTTATGATATGAAAACAACTTTCGACATTCAACTTCTTGAGGGTTTTGGCGTTTTGAAATTTGGTCAAAGCATCGAGAAAACAATCGACCAGATCGGCGAGGCCGAAGAGATTGATCATCTGGATACCGATGACCAGATGAACACCATTGTGCTGCATTATTGGGACATGGAAACTTCCGTTTTTTTTGAGGGAGTCTCTAAAACCGTCCTTTCCTGTGTGGAGACAGATAATCCCGAGACCACCCTTTTCGGGAAGAAAATCTTCGACATGAATCAGGAACAATTGATGGCCTGGATGAAAGAAAATGGGTACGAACCTTCTGAAATTGAGGAAGAAGAGGGTGAAACCAGGATTACATTTGAGGATGTGTTGATTGACTTTTTCTTCGATGGCGATGTGATGCTGGCTGCAAACTGGGGGGTTCTTGTAAACGAAGCCGGTGAAATAGAAAACGACTAAGAGCTTGTTTTTACCGACCTGGGATGGTAATTGACAATGGTTTCTTTCAGAAAACTTCGCTCAATGTGTGTATAGATTTCGGTTGTGATGATACTCGAATGCCCAAGCATCTGTTGAACGGCCCTAAGATCGGCTCCTCCCTCGAGTAAATGTGTGGCAAAAGAATGCCTGAAAGTGTGTGGACTTACTGTTTTGTGAATACCCGCCATTGCTGCATGTTTTCTGATGAGTATAAACACCATTTGCCGGCTCAACCCCTTTCCCCGGTCGGTTAAAAAAAGGGTATCGTTGTGTGCTTTTTGTGGTTGAATGTGCGACCGGTTTTGATTCAAATAAAGTCTAATCATGTGTAAGGTGCTGTCGCCTATCGGAACCAGACGCTCCTTATCTCCTTTACCCCTCACTCTGATAAATCCTTCTTCAAAGTATATATAGCTGATTTTAAGGCTTATGAGTTCCGAAACCCGCAATCCGCACGCATACATCACTTCAATCATTGTCTTATTCCTGTGTCCGTGTTTCTCGCTTAGGTCGATCGTTCCAATCAACCGGTCAATTTCTTCGGCACTCAGCACTTCGGGTAGTTTTCTTCCCAGCGAAGGCGACTCGATCAGTGCCATCGGATTATCGGTCCTGTATCCCTCGAGTGTGAGGTACTCATAAAAAACCCGCAATCCCGAAATAATTCTGGCCTGGCTGTTGGCTGTCAGCCCAAGATCGGTCAGGTAAGCCAAAAACTGCCTGATATGGTCTTTTGTGTAATCCTGAATCGAAAACGTTGATTCTGTGATCTCTGAATATCTCTCAAGCAGGTTCACGTCGTGCAGATAGGCCTCAACACTGTTGTCGGCAAGCGATTTTTCGAGCCGCAGATAGTGTTCAAATGCCTTGTTTTTCATTTAGTAAGTCCCGGGTTGTTAAACGATAACTTCATAAGGCCTTTTAATTAAAAAAACCAAAGCACCAGACCAAAAACAAGGAAACCCGGGAGCATGAATAGCAGGCTGTACCGGAGTATGTCGCCTGCCTGGAGACCTGTGATTGCCAACAGAGGCAAAGCCCAAAACGGCTGAACCATATTCGTAACCTGATCGCCATAGGCAAGCGCCATCACGGCTTTTGAAGGTGCAACACCCAGGGCAGACGCTGCATCCATGATCAGCGGTCCCTGAACCGCCCATTGGCCGCCTCCGCTTGGAACAAAAAGATTTACAAGGGCTGCACTGAAAAAGGTTAAAAGCGGAAATGACTCAACGCTCGAAACCGATATGAACCATTGTGTCATGGTTTGTAGCAAACCGGAGTGATTCATCAGCCCCATGATACCGGCATAAAGTGGGAATTGTAAAGCAATTCCGGCAGTACTCCTGATGGAAATGGCTGCAGCTTCTGATAGTTCATTCTTGTTGTGGAAAGCCAGCATGACAAGGGCCAGCAATAACAGGTTCACTTCGTTCAGCCCAAATGATGCGTTGGCGCCCTTGGAGATTATTTCAATTATTAGTGCAGCCATCAGCAGTAAACCTGTCAACGTGATGAGCGTGAACCGAAAACCTGACGCAGGTTTCAATGACACCTGAACATCATGTCTTGCAATTGCATACCTGAAATCAGGCGTTTTTTTTCTGGTCAAATACCAGGCAAGCACAACGAGGAGGATGAACAATGCCAGGTTGGCAATTAGGTTCATACTTGAAAAGATGGTTTCGTTGATTGGCACGATTCCGGTTTTATGCACCAAAAAATGTCCCTCGCTTGCAATGGTCAAAGGTGCCGAGCCAGATAATCCACCGTGCCAAACCATCATCGAAACATAAGCTGAAGCGCCAAGCAGAGGGTAGTTGATGCGAAGATTGTTTTGAACGGCTTGGTCATATATCTTTTTAGCGAGTATCGCACTGAAAACCAAAGACAAACCCCAATTGACCCAGGCAGTTAGCATGGCCGAAACAAGTACGGTGAGCACTGCATGCAATGGCTTGGATGCCAACTTTGATAAAAAATTAGAGGTGCTTTGTAATGCAGGTGAAAGTGCAAGTGTATGGCCCAACATCAGGATCAATATCATCTGCATGGTGAACGCTAAAAGCTCCCAAATGCCTTTCTTCCACCATATCAATATTTTAAAGAAGATGTTGCCTTGTTCAGTCGGTTGATTCCCAAAAAAAAGTACAAGCACCATTGTCAGCAACGTCAAGACAATGGCAATGATCAGTGGATCAGGAATTTGGATTTTTCTATTTAAAA
>CAZBMR010000010.1:0-68385 GCA_964492695.1 uncultured Lentimicrobiaceae bacterium | reverse complement strand
GTCAAGACAATGGCAATGATCAGTGGATCAGGAATTTGGATTTTTCTATTTAAAAAGAAGTTCATGTCAGAAAAACTCAGTAAATCAAATCTCTTTGCATTGATTGTCCAAAGATACGGTTTTGAACGCTGTATTGCCATGGCCGGACAGAAAAGCATTTTCGAGCTTCATGCAGTTTAATATTCTCGTTTGCCAGGATTGGTTGAGCGATGGCGGTGACAGGTTTTCAAAAGAAGAATAAAAAGGAAACAACGATTGCAAAACGGTGAAAATCTGCAAAGTAAAAAAAACCACCAAAAACGTGCAGTTTTTGGTGGTTTTCATCCATTTTTAAAGAACTTCGCGGAGAGGGGGGGATTCGAACCCCCGGTACCCTAATCGAGTACGACAGTTTAGCAAACTGTTGGTTTCAGCCACTCACCCACCTCTCCTAAGGTTGCTGATCTTGCAGCTAAATTTTGTCGGGGCAGCAGGATTCGAACCTGCGACCCCCTGCTCCCAAAGCAGGTGCGCTAGCCGGGCTGCGCTATGCCCCGATAATTTTTGTTGACGCGTTTAGTAAGCCAGCTTTCATGATTTAGCTCTTTCGTTAAACCAAACCATCCGAAAAACCATGCTTTCTCACACTTGATGTAAAAGAACGTCTCTTTTAAAGAGGTGCAAAATTAGTCAAACTATGCACATCGACAAATTTTTTACTCGTTTTTTTTCTGCAATTTTTCGACCAGGCAATGTTTCTGCAGGTTGCTTTGTCATAAGTTATTTTTAATCAAGCATTAACATACAATAATAAACTGTTAAATTTATCAAGAGAGCGTTCATGCACATGAATTTTGCTAATTTTGCAGCGTCGTATGAGCAAAAAAAGATTCCTGATAATTGGTATTATCTCCCTCGTTATAGTTGCCGGATACTTCTTGACGGCCTATTTATTTCCAAAAAATGCAAGCAGGTTCCCTTTTCTGGTCTTGCTACTGTTTGTGGATATTTATGTTTGGGGACTATTTAAAAAGAAAACCTACACCTATAATGGTGTGCTTAAAGCATTTACAGCAATTTTTTATTGGTCACCGTTTTTATTGCTCGCTGCTTTCCTCCTATGGAGTGTGGCCTTTCCTCACTTGGGTTTAGGACCTCTTTGGCGAAATGTCCTGTTTGGGTACATCTTTACTTTTTATGTGTCCAAATTTTTTGCCGGGATCACCTTGGGTGTTGCTGATGTCTTTAGGCTGGTTCAGGGCATCAAAAATCTGGTTAAGAGAAAACAGCCCGAACCAGATGGGCAAGTTCGCCAAAAACTGAGTCGCCGGGCCTTTATTGAAAATATTTCACTGATCACCGGAGGGCTTGTTATGGGGACCATGTTTATGGGCATGTTCAAATGGGTTCATGATTTTTCGATCAAGAATATTTTCCTGCCTTTGCCTGCCCTGCCAAAAGCCTTTCAAGGTTATCGCATGGTGCAGATTTCTGATTTGCATCTTGGGACCTGGGCAACCACAACTGCGGTTGAAGATGCGGTGCAAACCATCAATGATATTGAGCCTGACCTGATTGTCTTTACCGGTGATCTGGTGAACTATAAAACCGAAGAAGCCTTCAGATTCAAGGAAATTCTTGGCAAGCTTAAGGCGAAAGACGGAATTTTGGCCATTCTGGGTAATCATGATTATGGTGACTATGTGAAATGGGAAAGTGCAGATGCAAAACAGCAGAACATGACCGACTTATATCGGTTTTATACAGATATAAATTGGAAACTACTTAGAAATGAGAACTATACCGTTTTTCGTGACAATGAGTCGTTGCATCTGATCGGTGTGGAGAATTGGAGCGTTAATACACGGTTCCCCAGAAAAGGCGATTTGAACAAAGCCACAAGCGATATTCCGGCTGATGCGACAGCCATCCTGCTTTCGCACGACCCTTCGCATTGGGAGGCGCAAGTGCTCAAAAATTACCCGCAAATCGGGTTAACGCTCTCGGGTCACACACACGGCTTTCAGTTTGGCATCGAAATACCGGGCATTAAATGGAGTCCGGCTAAATACATTTATAAGCAATGGGCAGGCCTCTATACCTCCGAATCCTCAGGGCAGCTACTGTATGTAAACCGAGGATTGGGATCGATTGGTTATCCCGGAAGAATCGGCATTTTGCCTGAAATCACTGTTTTTGAACTTCAATCCGCATAAAATATGAGAAATTCATCCTTCCATTATTTGACCTTCGCTACAGTTTTTCTATTTATAGCTGGCAACCAGCTTTTCGCCCAAAAATTGGAGAGGACTCCTAAAAATGTTGTCCTCATGATTGGTGATGGGATGGGTCTTGCGCAGGTGCATGCTTTAAAAATGGTTTCCAATCAACCTGTTCATATCTTGCAAACTCAGCACATCGGCTTGATGTCAACCCATTCTTTTGACAATGAAGTCACCGACTCAGGTGCTGGCGGAACCGCCATTGCAACAGGTTACAAAACACGAAACGGGATGATTGGTATGAAGCCCGACAGCACTGAGATTCCAAGCATGCTTGATATTTTCGGAAAATATGGCATGTCAACAGGAATCGTGGTTAGCTGTGCTGTGACACATGCCACTCCGGCCAGTTTTGTGGCAAAAGAAGTTTCGAGAAACCACTACGAAGCCATTGCACAAGATTTTCTTTTTTCACCTGTCGATGTCGTAATCGGCGGCGGAATCAAGCATTTCAACAAGCGTAAGGATGCACGAAACCTTACCGACGAAATGGTTGCTAAAGGCTTTACATATATGAACGAACTTCCGGATGGCTTGTCAGCCGATTGGAAAAAGTTGCTCATTCTCACTGACAGTGTTCATCCCGAAAAAATTCAGGAGGGCCGGGGCGATTTACTGCCAAGTGGTACTTTGTTGGCCTTGAATCAGTTGTCAAAAAATCCAAATGGTTTCTTTTTGATGGTTGAGGGGTCACAAATCGATTGGGCCGGACATGCAAATGACTCATCCTACCTGATTGCAGAAATGAAAGATTTTGATCAAACTGTTGGTGTCGTACTCGAATTTCTCCAACAGCATCCCGAAACACTGGTGATCGTTACAGCCGATCACGAAACCGGTGGACTCACCTTTCCGCATGGCGCAATCAAAGGCTCACAACGATTTGCCTATTCCACAGGCGATCATACTGGCATTATGGTCCCAGTGTACGCATTTGGTGCAGGAGCCGAGGCTTTTGTCGGGCAATATGACAATACCGATTTAATCAGGAAAATCATGCAGCTCAAAGGTCTTGACTTCTGATTCCTTTTTAGTCAACAAAACAAAACCGGACGTTCTTTCAAACGCCCGGTTTTTTTGTAGCGCAAAAAAGCGCTCAAATGCCTTGAATAGTTATTTCACCTGATAAAAGCATTTTTTCGGAGAAAAAATCATCTCGCTGTCTTTTAGTGCTTTAATAGCTTTGTCAACATCTTTCTTGTCAAGGCCGGTCTTTTCGGCAATCTCACCCGGACGAAGCGGCGCCTGGGCTTCTTTCATCATTGTTAAAACTTTTTCCTTTGCTTCCATGATTAAAGGTTTTTTTAGTCAAGTGTATGAATAACAAGGCCCGACCGAAGTTTTGGTTCAAACCATGTGGTCTTGGGGGGCATAATGTTTCCTGTGTCAGCAATGTGGATGAGTTGGTCCATCGAAACAGGGTATAGCGCAAAGGCCACTGTCATTTCGCCACTGTCCACCCTGCGTTTCAGCTCGCCAAGTCCACGAATGCCGCCAACAAAATCAATTCTCTTTGATCGCCTCAGGTCTTCGATTCCTAGAATCGGTTCCAAAACTTGCTGCGTGAGAATCGTTACATCCAACACGCCAATGGGGTCGTTGTCATCGTAAGTGTTTGGTTTGGCGGTTAATGCATACCATAAGCCATTGATATACATGCTGAATTCGTGTAGCTTGCCGGGTTTGTAAATCTCTGCTCCTTTCGCTTCAACAACAAATCCTTTTTCAAGCTGTTTGAGAAACTCAGGGGCATCCAGGCCGTTCAGGTCGGTAACAACCCTGTTGTAATCAATAATTGTGAGTTGATTGTCCGGAAAATGAACTGCCAGGAAAAAATTGTATTCCTCATCGCCACGATGGTTCGGATTGCTTGCTTTTTTCTCGTTACCCACCAGGGCTGCTGCAGCTGTGCGGTGATGCCCATCGGCAACATAGGTTGCGGGCAAAGAAGCAAATAAGGCAATGATACGATCAATCACAAATTGATCTTCTATCACCCAAAAATGATGCCCAAAACCATCATCTGCCGTAAAATCATATACGGGTTTTTGGGAATTTACGATGCTTTCAACAATCGCATCAATCTCTTTATGAGCAGGATATGTAAAAAAAACGGGTTCCATATTTGCATTGGTAATGCGAACATGTTTCATGCGGTCTTCCTCCTTATCCGGTCGGGTTAGCTCATGTTTTTTGATCACATTGTGCATGTAATCTTCAACCCCGGCACAACCTACGATGCCATACTGCGTTTTTCCATGCATGGTTTGGGCGTAGATATAGAGCTTCTCCTTCTCATCCTGGATGAGCCAACCATTGGATTTGAAAACCTCAAAATTTAGCTTCGCTTGCTCATAAACCTCTGGTGCATAATGATCTACATCTGAAGGCAGATCAATTTCAGGTTTAATCACATGCAACAAACTATAAGGATTGCCTTCGGCTTCGATACGTGCCTCATCCGAATCCAACACATCATATGGCCTGGAAGCCAAATCTTTAACAATTTCAACAGGTGGTCTCCATCCTTTGAAAGCTTTTAGAATCGCCATCTCGAAATATTTATGTTAAACTTTTATGTACCTATGTTTACCAGTTTTTGGCAGGATAGAAATCCTCGTCATATTGGTCTTGTGGGGCTGCCGCACCTTTTTGCAGGGAGGTAATCAGTGCTCCTAACATTTTTGTCATTTCCATCAGTTGGTTTCTCGATTCATCTTCCTGCAAATCAGTGATATAGCCATGCTTATGGACAATGGTTGCATAAACCAGGCAGCTGCGAATTGAACTTTTGGCCTCTTTTAGATATTGCACAAACTGGTGTTTTTCGCGCGCTGAGCCTTCGGCTATGCGCAGGGCAATATGGCGTGCAGATTCACATAAACCGCTGATCAACGTTTTATCGGCGTTTTCAGGAAACTGCTGACTGATACTCTGAACCCAAAAAATGTAGTCCAGTGCTTTGTGATAAATACGCAGGTCTTCAAACCGAAAAAATGTTAACTGCTTGCTGTTTAAATCATTTACATCATAGTTCATCAGAATAGTGGTTTTGGTTTTGAGTATGCATTAGTTCACTTTGTATGTCAGATCATGATTTTTGAAAAAGCTAACGATTTGGCGCGCTGCAGCAATACCGGCATTGATATTGGCCTCTTCGGTTTGTGCACCCATCTTTTTGGGTGTCACAAAAAAACGATCCTTGTATGGTTCCAATTCTGCAAGATGGTCAGGCGCCACATCGCTTGCGTATGTGAAACCTTTGCGCTCTGCAAACATTTTTTGGAGACCTTCTTCACAAATCACTTCTTTTCTGGCTGTGTTGATGAGCATTGATTTGGCAGGCATGCGCGAAAGCAGTTCGTAGTTGATCGATTTCTTTGTTTTTTCGTTGGCAGGGATGTGCAACGAAACAAAATCGCACATTTCATAAAGCTCTTCTACCTTTGAAACAGGATGAACGCCTTCATTTTGAATACTTTCTGCACTAACAAAAGGATCAAAAGCACATACGGTCATGCCAAATCCCCTTGCAATCCGTGCTACATGCCTGCCCACGTTGCCATAGGCATGAATGCCGAGCTTTTTACCCATTAGTTCTGTTCCCGAGCTGCCATTGAAGTGGTTTCGAACCTGATATACCATCATTCCCAACGCAAGTTCGGCAACTGCATTGCTGTTTTGACCAGGGGTGTTCATCACCACAACTTTTTTTTCAGTGGCCGATTTCAAGTCAACATTGTCGTAACCGGCACCAGCCCTCACAACGATTTCAAGTGATTTTGCGGCTTCAAGCACCTGCTTGTCAACAATATCACTGCGAATGATGAGTGCATGAACATCGCCAACCGCATTGATCAGTGCCTGCTGATCGGGATATTTTTCTAAAAAAATGCACTCAAACCCTGCATCCTCAATCACTTGTCTGATTTGGTCCGACGCTATTTTTGCAAACGGCTTGTCGGTGGCTACCATCACTTTTTTCATGGCGGTTACTTTTTCAGGTTCTCAAAATTACGCATCACTTCAACCAGGGCTTCCACACTGCTGTATGGCAGTGCATTATAGAGCGATGCCCTGAAACCACCTACCGACCGGTGGCCTTTGATTCCAATCATGCCATGTTCGGTAGCATAATCGTTAAACTCTTTTTCGTATTGCTCGTATCCCTCATTCATAACGAAGCACACATTCATTCTCGAACGATCTTCTGAGGCTGGAACCGTAGCTTTGAAAAGGCTGTTTCTGTCAATCTCACCATAAAGGAGCGCAGCCTTGCGGATGTTAATTTTTTCCATTTCGGCAACACCACCCATGTTTTTGAGCCACTTGAGCGTTTGCAGTGCTGCAAATATTGGCACAACAGGAGGCGTGTTAAACATGGATTCCTTGCTGATGTGGGTGCTGTATTTCAACATGGTGGGTATTACTCTGTCAACCTTACCCAACATATCGTCCTTTACAATAACAAAGGTTACGCCGGCAGGTGCAAGGTTTTTTTGCGCGCCACCATAAATGAGGGCATATTTACGCACATCAATCACCCGGCTAAAGATGTCGGACGACATGTCGGCAACAAGGGGCACACCCACCTCCAGATCTTCTAGAATCTCCGTCCCATAAATGGTGTTATTGGTGGTGATGTGGAAGTAGTCAGCATCAGCGGGAACCTGATAACCTCTTGGGATATAATTGAATTGCTTGTCTTCCGAACTGCCAACAACAGCCACTTCTCCAAATAGTTTAGCCTCTTTGATGGCCTTGCTAGCCCACTCACCGGTGTTTAGATAGGCAGCCTTCTTATTTAGCAAATTGTATGGCACCATGCTAAACTGAAGACTGGCACCTCCGCCTAAAAAAATAACCGAATACCCTTCAGGAATATTGAGAAGCTCTTTAAAAAGTGCAACTGCTTCGTCAACAACAGCAACAAATTGTTTACTGCGGTGCGAAATCTCCATCAACGACAACCCCGTTCCGGCAAAATCTTTCAATGCTGCAATGGTTTGCTCGATAGTGTAGTCAGGCAGGATGGATGGTCCTGCATAGAAATTATGCTTTTTCATAGTGGTTAAAGTTTGATTTTTTGATCAAAACACACATTTTACATTTTGGAGCAAAGATAAGATTTATCTGATTTTGTGAAACTTTTCACGAAAGAAATAGCTACTTTCGCAACCGTTTTAAATCAATGATATGATGCTTTTTCTCTCCGACCGGGTAAGGGCTTTTGCCCGCCTTGGTGAGGCGATCTCAGCTTATATAAATAGGAGTGGTGAACCCGCCTTACTAGCCTTTTTCGATCAGGTGGTGGCACAAAGCACCCATCTGAATCCTTGGTTCACGAGGGACAATGTCTTGAATGCCATGCGCGGAATTTCGCAACTGTTGAATACCGAGGCTTTGCAACATTGGGTTTCGAATTATCACATCCCAACAATGCCAAAGCCTGCCACCATTGCTGTGATTATGGCCGGAAATATTCCGCTTGTGGGTTTTCACGATTTTCTTTCGGTGCTCATGAGCGGCCACATTTTCCTTGGAAAACCTTCTTCTGCCGATCAGGTGCTGCTGCCAGCGCTTGCCAGCAAACTTTGCGAAATCGAACCAGGATTCGAAGCACATATTCGCTTCGAGATGGGCCAACTGCGAAATTTTGATGCCGTAATTGCAACAGGGAGCAACAATTCGGCCCGCTATTTCGACTATTATTTTGGAAAATATCCGCACATCATCCGGGCCAACAGAAGCAGCGTTGCCGTGCTGAATGGCAATGAAACTGAACAGGATTTCCGCCGACTCTACGACGATATTTGCATGTTTTTTGGCTTGGGCTGTCGGAATGTTTCAAAAGTATATTTGCCGGAAAACCATCCTCCTGCCTTGCTGATGGAGGCTTTGCACGACTTCAGCAACATTGCCGATCACACCAAATACTTCAATAATTACGAATACAACAAAGCGCTTTTCCTCATCAATCAGACACCGCACTATGACAATGGATTTTTGCTTTTAAAAAAAGATCAGGCGTTTGCCTCACCAGTGTCAGTGCTGCATTTCGAACATTACAACGATGCCAACAACCTTGAAGCTGAACTTCGGTTCAACAGCGAACAGTTGCAATGTATCGTGTCAAAAGATGCTTTTTTCAATGATTCGGTTCCTTTTGGTCAGGCTCAGTTTCCTAAACTAACCGACTATGCCGATGGAATTGATACCATGAGATTTTTAATGGAATTAGCTTAGAATCAATATATTGAATATTTTTGCGCCGCTCTGTGGCTGAGGTGCTTCAGAATGCCCGGTCTGTTTGTCTGTTATCTAAACAAAAAAAATCAAAATAAATTTGTTCATTTCATTGAAAGATAGTAATTTTGCAGCCCTTAAAAATGAAATAAAGCCTAGGTAAGCGATGAAAAAGGACATTCACCCCAAAGATTACAGACTGGTCGTATTTAAAGATATGTCTAACGATTACAGTTTCTTGTCAAGATCAACTGTACGTACAAAAGAAACCATTGTTTGGGAAGACGGCAACGAATATCCAGTAGTTAAACTGGAGATTTCGCACATGTCGCATCCATTCTACACCGGAAAAATGAAACTTGTTGACTCTGCCGGCCGTGTTGACAAATTTAAAAACCGTTACAAGAAACACTACGAGGTTAGGAGCAAATAGCCTTCTAAGTGAACCATACAAGAAGCCTTTGTCTGCCCTGACAAAGGCTTTTTTGTTAATAACTCATTTATTTTTCAACAAAATCTTCAATTTTGTTGTTACGTGTTAAAAAGCCACAGCCACTAATGCGAATAATCATTATATTTGTTTCAGTGAAAAAAGAATTGTTTTAAAGACTAATGTGATGATCCTATGAACTATATCCTGTTCGACAGCGCATCGCGCAACCAACTTTTGCCGCTCACATTTACACGTCCAGTGGCCGATATCCGGTTTGGTATCCTGACCATCCGTGAAAAGTGGGAAAAATACCTCAACGTTCAAACTTCGAGCTTGACGGAGAACTATCTCAGCGCAAAATTTCCGCTCGTTAAATCCGATATCAATATGTTGATCAACGGGTCAATTTGCCCCAATGAAGCACTTTTGGCAGAGATCCAAAAATTGAAGGAGGGTCAGACACTGGTGAAAGACGATACAGTGATTGCCATGTGCCTGAATGCTGACTCATTGGACAACATCAGCGACAGCAACGAGGAAATGGAAATGTTTGAGACCAATGTTGATTTTTTAAAGATTCACAATACCTGGGATATCTTTAACCTCAATGGTCAGGCTATCCGCGATGATTTTGCCTTGTTGACAAAAGGAAGGAAATCGCAGCCCATTCCAAAATCAAATGGCGTAATCCAGCCCGAACATATCTTTATCGAAGAAGGGGCTGTGGTTGAATTCTCCACCTTGAATGCCTCCACAGGACCAATCTACATTGGAAAGAACACCGAAGTGATGGAAGGTGCCAGGATTCGCGGACCTTTCGCGTTATGCGAGCATGGTGTTTTGAAAATGGATGCCAAAATCTATGGCCCTACCACAATCGGCCCCTACTCAAAAGTGGGTGGCGAGGTGAACCAATCGGTATTCTTTAGCTATGCCAACAAGGCACACGATGGTTTTCTCGGGCATTCGGTGATTGGCGAATGGTGCAACCTCGGTGCTGACACCAACACTTCTAACCTGAAAAATACCTACGAAGAAGTAAAACTATGGTCGTATGCCGACGACTGTTTTGTTCAGACCGGGCTGCAGTTTTGTGGCACCATCATGGGCGATTTTTCCAAGTGCGGAATCAATACGATGTTTAACACTGGAACCGTTGTGGGTGTGAATGCCAATATTTTTGGCTCAGGTTTTCAAAGGAATTTCATTCCATCATTCTCCTGGGGTGGTACACAGGGATTTCAGGATTATGATCTGAAAAAAGCCGTTAAAACTGCCGAAATTGTTTTCAACCGCAGAAACAAGGCTTTCGACAAAGTAGAAAAAGCCATTCTATCTGAAATATTCAGCCTCACCTACAAAAACAGACGGGCCTGATCAATTCCGGCACGGCTTTTGACCTCTTTTAAATCAGTCTGAAAAAGCACAGGTTTTTATAGCCCCATCTCTTTTTCAGGCTGATGTTTTTTATTTTGTGTCAATTTGTCATTTTAATGCAGTTTAATTCATTACCTCCCGATATGCTCCGTATGACTGATTATATTGAATCAGAAGCAGAATTTATTCCCTTGCTGTCTCCTGAAGATGAGCAGCTTATGAATGCAGAAGTGTTGCCCGACGATTTGCCGGTGTTGCCATTGCGAAACGCAGTGCTGTTTCCTGGTGTCGTTTTCCCGATTACCGTGGGCCGGGACAAGTCGATCAAACTGGTGAAGGAAGCCTATAAGAAGGAAAAGGTAATCGGTGTTGTAGCCCAGATTGATGGAAATGTTGAAGATCCATCCCCTGCCGATTTGCATCAGGTTGGTACTGTGGCACAGATACTTAGAACCCTGCAGATGCCCGACGGCAATACCACGGTAATTATCCAGGGTAAAAAGCGGTTTCGCCTCCTGGAAATAACGAAAGAAGAGCCCTATTTCCGCGGTAGGGTAGGTGTGTTCGAAACCGCTGATGAAGTTCCTACAGACCCTGGATTTCAGGCACTTATCCAGTCTATCAAAGACCTTTCCATCCAAATCATCGAAAAGTCGCCCAACATCCCCAGCGAAGCAACTTTCGCCATCAATAACATTGAAAGCCCGGTTTTTCTAGTCAATTTCGTTTCAAGCAACTTGAATGTGAGCGCCTCCGAGAAGCAAGGATTGCTCGAAATGACTGACATTCAGGAAAGGGCCTCTCGTGTGCTGGGTATGTTGACCAAAGAGCTTCAAATGCTTGATCTGAAGAATCAAATCCAGAGCAAGGTGAAAACTGATTTGGATAAACAGCAGCGTGATTATTTTCTGAATCAACAGTTGAAAACCATTCAGGAGGAGCTGGGTGGATCACCTAATGAGTTGGAAATAAGAGAGATAAAAGAAAAGGCGGCTCGGAAAAAATGGAGCAAAGAGGTTCAAAAAATATTCGAAAAAGAGCTGTCAAAACTTCAGCGCATGCACCCTCAGGCGGCTGAGTATGGCATACAGTTCAACTACATCGAATTTTTAGTCGAATTGCCGTGGAATGAATTTACCAGGGATAACTTCGATTTGCAAAATGCACAAAAGGTGCTGGATCAAGACCACTTTGGGCTTGAGAAGGTGAAGGAACGCATCATCGAACACCTCGCTGTGTATAAGTTGAAACAGGACATGAAATCACCGATATTATGTCTTGTTGGCCCTCCGGGCGTTGGCAAAACTTCACTTGGCAAATCGATCGCACGCGCCGTTGGCAGAAAATATGTCAGGATGTCGCTGGGCGGTCTGCGGGATGAAGCTGAATTGCGTGGTCACAGAAAAACCTATATTGGCGCAATGCCTGGCCGGGTGATTCAAAATCTGAAAAAAGTCCAATCCTCTAATCCGGTTTTTGTGCTGGATGAGATTGATAAAGTGATTGGAAACAACATCAACGGGGATCCGCAGGCTGCCCTGCTCGAAATTCTTGATCCGGAACAGAACAGCAAATTCCACGATAACTTCCTGGATGTAGATTACGATTTATCGAAAATCATGTTTATCGCAACTGCCAACAGCCTTGCTACCATCCATCCTGCCTTGCGCGACAGGATGGAAATTATCGATCTGAACGGGTATTTGTTTGAAGAAAAGCTGGAAATCGCCAAAAAACATCTCATTCCCAAGCAGATAAAGGAACACGGACTGAAGACTACTGACATTGCCTTCCCAAAAACGATACTCGCAAAAATCATTGAAGACTATACTCGTGAAGCCGGTGTTAGATCGCTCGAGCGAAATATTGCACGCCTCATACGCAGCAAAGCCAAATTCATTGCCATGGGGAATGCATTCGAAAGAAAAATCAACAATGATGATCTTGAAAAGGTGCTGGGTGTTGGCATAGGTCCGCGCGATCACGAAATCCGGCATGAAGTGCCCGGAGTGGTCACAGGCCTGGCATGGACACCTGTTGGTGGTGAACTTTTGATAGTGGAAACCAGCCGTAGCAGGGGTAAGGGCGAATTAAAACTAACTGGGAATCTGGGTGATGTGATGAAAGAATCTGCAGCCATAGCCTATGCCTTTCTGAAAGCTCATGCCGAGCTTCTGGATATCAACCCTGAAGAATTTGAAAAATGGAATGTCCATATTCATGTGCCTGAAGGCGCAACTCCTAAAGACGGACCTTCGGCAGGGATCACCATGCTCACTGCACTTGCCTCCTCATTTACCAATCGAAAAGTGATACCTGCCCTTGCCATGACAGGGGAGATTACACTGCGTGGCAAAGTGTTGCCGGTTGGTGGTATCAAGGAGAAGATCCTTGCTGCGAAGCGTGGTAAAATTACCAGAATCATCTTGTCAAAGGAAAACAAACGTGATTTTCTTGATATCAAAGATGCTTATATTCAAGGAGTTGAATTTTGGTTTGTTTCAACTATGATGGAAGTCCTTGATCTTGCGCTTGAACCAAAACCAAGATAGAGCTTGTTGTTTGTGTTGTGTGATGCACCCTTGCAACCCACAACAGATTGATCAATCCTTTCAAAACACCTCCACGTTGCAGCGGTCTGGAAACCACATGCACTTCCAGCTGATAAACGCTATACCCACGAATTGCGCAATTTCGGCCCCGGAAGCGCAATTTATTCTTTTCTTTGCCTGCGATAAGTGATGCTTTGCTATGAAGAAATTAATGCGATGGCTGTTCGTTGGTCTGCTACTCTCTGCTTTTTCTTGCCGAAAAACGGAGGATGTATCCATGGTTTTTCGCTACAATGAGTCATCCGGCATCTTTACACTCGATCCGGCTTTTGCAAAAGATTTACCTCATATTTGGGCATGCAATCAACTGTATAACGGTTTGGTTCAGCTTGATAGCCAATTGAATGTAAAACCATCATTGGCAAAGTACTGGACAATTTCTGAAGATGGACTGGTTTATACTTTTGTGCTTCGGCAAGACGTTCAGTTTCATGCGCACCCGGCTTTTGGGGAAGGAAAAAGGTTTTTTGTTGCCAGCGATGTGGTTTACAGTTTAAACCGGCTTGTAGCTCCAGAGGTGGCATCGCCCGGCCGTTGGATCATGAATCAGGTTGCCCGCAGTGAGGGCAAATTAATGGTTCATGCGTTGAACGACAGCACCCTGCAAATCGGCTTGCAACGACCTTTTCCAGGCTTCCTGAGTCTGTTAAGTATGGCCTATGCATCTGTGGTGCCTTTTGAAGTAGTTGAAGCCGAAGGCGCAAACTTTAGAAAAGCTCCTGTTGGAACGGGGCCATTTCAGTTTCAACTATGGGAAGAAGGTGTTCGGCTGGTGTTGCGAAAAAACCCCCATTATTTCGAAACCGACGGTAGCCGGCAGCTACCGCTGTTGGAAGCTGTTTCGATTAGCTTTCTCACCGACAAGCAGACTGCCTTTATGGAATTTATTAAAGGCAGGCTTGACTTTATGTCGGGTATTGATGCCAGGTACAAAGATGAGCTTTTAACCCGTCAGGGAATACTTAAATCAAAATATAGCAAGCAGTTAAGGCTCATACGTGAACCTTTTTTAAATACCGAATACCTTGGTTTTTTTGTGGGTGAAGGCAGCATGCCCCAACTTTCAAAAGAACAATTCAAGGCCATGAGAAAAGCTGTGAGTTATGGGATCGACAGGGATAAAATGCTCAAATACCTTCGCAACAACATCGGCACGGTAGCGCACGGGGGTATGATTCCCAAAGGTTTAGCGGGATATGACCATCAACAAAACATTGGATACAGCTTCAATCCCGACAAAGCGGCTCAACTCATTTCCCAATATAACCTCAGAGGAAAGGGGTTTACCATCTCTGTTACAGCAGATTATGTTGATCTCGTCAAATACATTCAATCGCAGCTCAATCAACTTGGGCTGCTTGTTGAAATTGAGGTAATGCCAACAGGAACCTTGCGCGACTTGCGTGCACAAGGAAAACTGCAGGTATTCCGTGCAAGTTGGGTGGCCGACTATCCCGATGCTGAGAATTATTTGTCATTGTTCTACAGCCTGAATAAAAGTCCGTCCGGACCAAATTACACACATTTTGCTGATCCAGGCTTTGATCTGGCTTTTGAACGCATCTATGAGATATCAGATCCTGGTGAAAGGGCATTGGCCTACAGGCGGCTTGATAGCCTGATGATGCAGGAAGCACCTGTCACTCTGCTGTATTATGATGAGGTGTTGCGTTTTATACAGAATGATTTACAGGGCTTTAGCGGAAATCCAACCAGTCAGCTGGATTTGAGAAGGGTTTGGAAAAAGGGCCCTATGTAGGCCTGAAAAGTGAATGCAATGACATGCAAACACAGACATTAAAATGTATGTGGTATCATCACTGATTAATCAGCTATTTTATGTAATTTTGCAGCCATTTTTTTAAGTAAACTCTTATGATCAACATTACGCTGCCCGATCAATCAGTCAGGCAATATGAAGCTGGTGTCACTGCATTGGAAGTTGCCAAAAGTATTAGCGAGGGTTTGGCACGAAACGTACTTTCTGCCAAGGTAGGAGGTGAGGTTTGGGATGCCACACGCGGTATTTTTCACGACGCTCATCTTCAACTGCTAACATGGAACGACCTTGAAGGAAAAGCAACCATGTGGCACTCCTCAGCCCACCTGATGGCTGAGGCCATCGAACAGTTGTACCCCGGCGTCAAATTCGGAATCGGTCCAGACATCGAGAATGGATTTTACTACGACATCGATCCGGGTGATAAAGTGCTGACGGAGAGTGATCTGATCGAAATAGAGAAACGCATGCTTGAACTGGCACGCGAAAAACAATCGTATATCCGTACAGAAGTTAGCAAAGAGGAGGCCATCAGATATTTCACCGAAAAAGGTGACGAATATAAACTGGAGCTGATCAGTGAACTGGAAGATGGCAAAATAACTTTCTATAAGAGTGGAACTTTCACCGACCTGTGTCGTGGTCCCCATTTGCCGGATACCAGTTTTATCAAGGCCGTAAAACTCACAAGCATAGCCGGTGCCTATTGGCGTGGCGATGAAAAGCGCAAACAGCTGACACGTATCTATGGCATCACTTTTCCAAAAGCTAAAGAGCTTGAGGAGTACCTGGTGCTGTTGGAGGAAGCAAAAAAACGCGATCACAGAAAGCTTGGCAAAGAGCTGGAGCTCTTCACTTTTTCACCCAAAGTAGGAGCAGGCTTGCCTCTGTGGTTGCCTAAAGGTGCCGAATTGCGTGAACGCCTCGAACAATATCTCAAAAAGGTGCAAAAAGAGGCAGGATATCAGCCTGTGATTACACCTCATATTGGTAATGTGAACCTCTATAAAACATCCGGACATTTTGATAAATATGGTGCGGATTCATTCCGTCCGATCACAACACCTGTTGAAGGCGAGGCTTTCTTTTTGAAGCCCATGAACTGTCCCCATCACTGCGAAATATTTGCATCCAAACCACATTCATACAAAGATTTACCAATAAGGTACGCTGAATTCGGGACTGTTTACAGATACGAACAAAGTGGCGAACTGCATGGTTTGACAAGGGTTCGTGGTTTCACACAGGACGACGCACATATTTTCTGCACACCCGATCAAATCAAGTCGGAGTTCAAGGCGGTTATCAAGATCATCATGAAGATATTTTCAGCGCTTGATTTCAAAGATTTTATCACACAGATATCGCTGAGAGATCCCAATCAGCCAGAAAAATATATTGGAACAGCCGAAAACTGGCACAAAGCTGAAACAGCCATTCGTGAGGTTGCTGAGGAAGAAGGATTGAATGCGATTGCTGTTGAGGGAGAAGCAGCATTTTATGGACCAAAGATGGATTTTATGGTCAAAGATGCGTTGGGCAGAAAGTGGCAACTAGGCACCATTCAGGTGGACTACAACCTCCCGGAGCGTTTCGATCTGCATTACATCGGAAGCGACAACGAGAAACACAGGCCTGTGATGATTCACCGTGCTCCTTTTGGATCGATGGAAAGGTTTGTGGCGGTCCTGATTGAGCACTGCGCAGGCAAATTCCCGCTTTGGCTCGCTCCGGAACAGGTTATCGTATTGCCAATCAGCGAAAAATATCAGAATTATGCTGAAAAAGTTTCTCAGTTCCTGAAAAATTCCGATATTCGCGCCCTCATTGACGACAGGAGTGAAAAGACCGGCAGAAAGATCAGAGATGCCGAGCTGCGTAAAATTCCATATATGCTGATTGTCGGCGAAAAGGAAGAGGCAGAAAACTCAGTATCAGTGAGAAAGCAAGCTGAGGGCGACCTTGGCACATTCACACTCGAAGCCTTTGCCCAACTCATCAATAATGAAGTTAGAAAAATGCAGCAGAGTGCTGAATAGCATTGAAATTCACGTGAATAGTCATTAAAGATAGGAGGAAAGTACCATAGCACAGTTCAGAGGAAGAGGTCCCCGTAAACCCATGGAGAAAAAAGAGGACCCGCATCGTATCAACGAAAGGATTAGCGCACCCATTGTGCGTGTTGTAGGTGAAAACATCGAGGCTAAAATTGTGCCAATCAGAGAGGCTCTTGCCATCGCTGAAAGCGCCGGTCTTGATTTGGTTGAAATATCACCAACAGCTAATCCACCTGTTTGCAGGGTATTGGATTATAAAAAATTCCTTTTTGAACAGAAAAAAAAGCAAAAGGAAATCAAAGCCAAGTCGGCCAAAATTGTGGTGAAAGAGATCCGTTTAGGACCTAATACCGACGATCATGACTTTGAGTTCAAGTTGAAACATGCAAAAAACTTTCTTGAAGAAGGTGCAAAAGTACGTGTTGATGTATTGTTCAGAGGACGTTCAATCGTTTACAAGGATCAGGGTGAGTTGATCATGTTGAAATTTGCAACAGCACTCGAAGACTTTGGAAAAGTTGAACAGCTTCCGAAACTTGAAGGAAAGCGGATGATGATGATGATCGCACCCAAAAAATAGAGACTTATATAACCTTAAATATTGTTTTATAATGCCAAAAATGAAGTCAAAATCCGGCGCCAAGAAACGTTTCAAATTGACGGGTACCGGTAAGATCAAAAGGAAGCATGCTTACAAAAGTCACATTCTGACCAAGAAGTCGACCAAGCGTAAGCGCAATCTGACGTATGCTACATTGGTTCACACAGCCGATGAGAAGAATATCAAAGAAATGCTTCAACTGTAATTTATCAAATGTTTAACTTTGTTATAGCAGCAAAGTTCTCCGATGGGAGGCGCTATAACGGAAAATGAAAAAAAATGCCAAGATCAGTTAACGCTGTAGCATCAAGAGCTAGAAGAAAAAAGATTCTCAAGCTGACACGGGGTCAGTTTGGACGTAGGAAGAATGTTTGGACCGTAGCCAAAAACTCTTACGAAAAAGGACAACAGTATGCCTATCGCGACAGGCGCAACAAGAAACGCTCTTTCCGCGCCCTGTGGATTGTGCGTATCAATGCAGCCGTAAGACCCTTCGGGCTGTCTTACAGTGTCTTTATGGGCAAGTTGCACAAAAACAACATCGAGATCAACCGGAAAGTGCTTGCCGATCTCGCCCTGAACAATCCTGAAGCATTTAAAGCTGTGGTTGAGAAGGCTTTGGCCAATTAACAATTGCTTGAACTTGAAATAAAAAGGCTGTCTGCAACCAGACAGCCTTTTTTTATAAGCCATATTTTTGCACTTTGCGGTGCAGTGCCTGCCAACTTATTCCCAATTCTTCGGCTGCTTTTGATTTGTTGTAGCCATGTTTATTCAATACGGTCACGATTGTTTGCAGCTCCTGGTCGAGCAGCGAAGGTGATGAGGTGGATGGTGAAGCCGGTCTTTTTTCGACTGATGATGCAGGCTCAACCATGGGGAAGTGCATGGTTTCGAGCGTATTTCCATCAGCAAGAATGAGCGCACGCTCAACCATGTTTCTGAGTTCGCGGATGTTGCCCGGGAAAGAATAATTCATCAGAACGTTGATGGCTTCAGGGGATACTTGTCTGATTTTCTTGCCCATTTTCTTGGCAAAAAGGGCAATGAAATGGTCCACAAGCAAAGGTATATCTTCTTTACGTTCGCGCAATGGGGGGAGTTGGATAACAAAAGTACTCAGACGGTGATACAAATCGCTCCGAAACCGTTTTTCTTCAATCATTTTCGAAAGGTGCTGGTTGGAAGCGGCAATCACACGAACATCCACCTCGATGGGTGCCCTTCCGCCCACCGGATGCACTTTTCGGTCTTCGAGTGTTCTGAGCAGCTTTGCCTGCTGGCCCAGCGGCATATCGCCAATCTCATCCAAAAACAACGTTCCTTTTGTGGCATGCTCAAAGGCGCCCGACCGGTCTTCGAAAGCTCCTGTGAATGAGCCCTTCTTATGACCGAAAAATTCACTTTCAAAAAGACTGTCAGTGATGGCAGAACAGTTGACCGAATGAAAAACGTTTTTTCGCCTTTCGCTCAGCAGGTGAATGCCATGTGCAACAAGTTCTTTTCCTGTGCCACTTTCGCCGGTTATCAAAACATTGGTGTGTGGCGAAGCTGCAACACGTTCCATCAGATTAATCACCTGCCTGATGGCAGTGGTTTGACCGATCATGGGCGAGCCCATGCTTTCGTATAACTTTTCGGTGAGTGTGGTGATGGTGTTGTCTTTGTGCTTAAGACGCTTATTCAGCTCGACGAATTTTTCTGTTCGCTCGATTGACTTTTGCATCTCCATCATCCTGAATGGTTTCTGGAAATAATCAAAGGCGTCGTTTCTCATAGCCTCAATCACACTGTCCATATCACCATGTCCTGAAATCATGATCACTTCAATTTGCTGACTGATCCGCTTGATCTCCTTCAGGACTTCCAACCCACTCATTTCGGGCAGTCGGATGTCAACGACAGCGATATCAATATCCTCTTGCTGTATGACAGCAAAAGCCTCGGAGGGCTTTGAAGCCAGAAAAACCTCATGTTTTCGCTTTCTGAGGTATTCCCCAATCTCGTCGCGGAGACGTTTTTCATCGTCGAGTACCAGAATTTTCAGTTCATTCATCTCACGGTTGTTTATATTCGGGTAATTTGATTGTAACTTTGGTAAACTGATTGAGTTTGCTCTCTATCTCAATACTTCCTTTCATATCCCGGATGATTCCATACGACACTGACAAACCCAGGCCGGTGCCATCAACTGCGTTTTTGGTGGTAAAAAACGGGTTAAAAACACTGCCAATAATTTCATCCGGAATACCTGTGCCATTGTCCGTCAACTCGATGATGTGATGGTGGTCCTGATGGTAGGAAAACAAAGTGATGCTTTTTGTATAGGTGGATGAATCTGAAGTTTGTTGTCTCATGTCAACGGCATACCGTGCATTGCTCAAAATATTCATCAACACTTGCTCAAGGCGGTAGGGGTTTCCCAAAACCACAGCGCCATTGTTACTGATGCTAACAATTAAATCTATCTGATTGCTAATGAACAACTTGTTCATTAGCATCAAGGCGTTGTTAATGGTTTGAATCAAATCGAAAGGACGTTGTTCTTCACTTTGTTGCTCGCGCGAGAAGATGCGGACATGCTCAATGATGCTGCGGATACGCTCTATATCTTCAAACATGAGGGCTATTTTTTCGCGCAGGTAGGCTTCATTCAAATGTGCTGTGTCGATCTCGTCCTGTATGTTTTCGAGGCTCATCGAGAGGCCCCCCAATGGTTGATTGATTTCATGCGCCATGCCGGCCGATAATTCCCCGAGGGATTCGAGTTTTGATTTATGCAAAAACAATTCCTGCTGTTTTTCCCGTTGCTTAAGTTCTTCCTGAACCCGGGCTTCCAGATTACTGTTCAAAGCCCTGAGTTCATTCTCATACGTTTTTCTTTCCTGAATATCAGTCAGGAATGAGAGAAATCCATCACTACCTTCCCAACTGATTGAGCTCGTTTTAATCTCAACCCATTTTGAAATCCCTTTTGAGGTAATAATTTGGATGTCATAAGAATGCGCTACCTCTTGTTGTTTCAACCGCTTCATATAATTTTCATAAACCAGCTTGCGATAGGCAGGATGCACCATATCAAGGAATGATTTTCCCATGATTTGATTTGGGTAATAGCCTGTTAACTCATAGAATCTTGGATTGATGAGTTTGATTTGTTCATTAATGGAAAGAAAAATGGCATCATTGGCGTTTTCGAAAATTGATCTGTATTTTTCTTCGCTTTGCCGAAGCATCAATTCCGCGGTTTTACGCTCAAGGATTTCGTCCTGCAAACTCTGTGTCCGCTGGTGAACGCGCTCCTCCAGATCAGCATTAAGTGCTTGCAGTTCGTGTTCGATGCCCGAACGGTGGATTGCTGCACCAAATATATTCGCTGCCGTTACGAGGGTGTTTATTTCGGCCAGTGACCAGCTTCTTTCGGTTTTACAATCATCAAATCCTAAAAACCCATACCATTCTCCATTTACAAATACGGGTATGGCAATTACCGAAACAATGTCCTGTGGCTCGAGCACAGCACGTTCCTCCTCTGGAAAATCTTTGACCAGCCCATGAATGGATTGGTGATTGCGCAAGATACCTGCCCAGCGCTTAAACGACGGATCTTCATGGGGCACAGCCATAAGCATGGTGTTGTCAAGCTGAGGAACAATGGCATCAGCCACCCATTCGTGTGTTTGTCTGGAATAGGCCAGACCATCTTCAACAAAGTTCTCAAAGAGGTAAACCCTGCTTACCTTGGTTGCCTGGCCCAGATTTTTAAGACTAAAATTAATGGTTCCACTATTGAACCCAAAGTTGAGCATATTTGCAGCAGTTTCACTCACGGCATGCAAAATCTGCTCGTTGTGTTTGAGCTCATTTTCAGCTTTAATGCGCTTGGCCTCCTCTTCAACAAGTTTGTGAGCAAGTTTAATTTGTTGGGCCTGCTCCGCAATAGCCTTGTAAAGGCTTTGATTGTCAACCGGTTTAAGCAGAAAGTTTTGAATGCCAATTTCGATGGCCCTGATAAGGTAGTTTGATTCGCTGAATGCCGAAAGGATGATTACCCTTGCAGATGGATTTTTACCTTTAATTTTTAGTGTCATGTCCAGGCCACTCATGATCGGCATTTTGATATCCGTGATCACAAGGTCTGGCAGGTGCTTTTCATACATTTCAAGCCCATCCAAACCATTCTCCGCCATATAGATTTTAGTCACCCAATTGCCAATAATTCGCTCGTAAACCGTTCGGAGAATTTTTTCGTCGTCAACAAAAAGCACAGAAATGGGCCACTTTTCCATCTGATCAGGATTAATGATTTGAGTGATATGATTTTACACCAGCATGCACTGATATTTGCAGGTGATTTTCGAAGGGTGGCAGCGGACAAGACCATCGTTCGTGGTAGGCGCAGTAAGGATTGTATGCCAAATTGAAATCAAGTTTCACCTTGTTATCCAATGGAATATCCACGTCCAGGTAGCGGCCTCCTCCATAGGTGGTCTTACTGTTGCTCAAATCCTTAAATGGTACAAACAGTTTTTTATATCCGGGATTTTTTTTCAGATAATCCAGATTCTGATAAGCTGTCAGCCTCAGGATTGTATCGTTTTTTGCAAAATGTATTTCTCCGTATTTTCTGTACAAAGGTAGGCGCTCAGTGGTTGTGGGCATTCTGAACGGTGCCTGATTGGTATCCAAAACAAATGTGGCATCAATGCGCCAGTTGGTATCGATGGGGAAATAGGAAAGCCCGCTGAAAGTGTCGATGGCTTTTTGATCCAACGGACTGGTGAGGCTATCTGCAAATTCACGATCGGTTTCGAAGCGGTGGTTTGTAATTCCGTCGAGGTAGCGTCCGTGTTTGATCAATTTAAGTGTTTCATATTCATTTGGTTGAAAAAACAAAGCGCTATAGAAGTAACTGATCAATTCTCCAAATACAGTGCGAAACCCTCTGCTTGAAGCATACCAATATTCAGGATCGAATGATGCATCCGTATCGGTAATCAAGCCAATTTGCGCATCGGGGAAGGCTTTTCGAAACATGAGGTATGAGCGGCGGGCATGCGCTCCCATTGAATACAGGTCGAAATGTTCGGATGAGATGCCCCATTCTTTCAACTGTGATTTCATGGAAATAAAAGTGCTGTAGGTGCGGTCGCGTTGAATGGTGGAGGGTATAATGGCGCGATAAATCGTATCTCTGAATAAAAGTCTTTTCATCGTGCCTGCCGAAGCATCGGCCATGTTTGAGAAAGGGGAGGAGTAAGTCCATTGTGTAATGGGCACCCCGGTGATGATCATATGGCGATAGTGATGCCTTTTAAAATAAGCCAATGCATTTTTTAGCCCCTCATCGGGTATCCAGCCTTCAATAACCAGTGTGGTTGAAACGGGATGATGGGATGGAGATAAGAAAGAATAGGTGTTTTTTATCAGAATATAAATAATGAAAAAAAAGAGCAAAAGCAGCAATAAAAAACCCGCAAGGGTGGGAACATAAACCTCTTTCTTCTTGAAAAACAGATTCATAAGATGGGATGAATTATTCGGACTAAGATAGCTATTTTTGCACCAAATATTGAACTGTCAATGAAATTACACGATTTTCGCCAGCAATACACACGTGGAAGCCTCGATGAATCTTCTTGTCCTGCCGACCCGTTTCACCTTTTTGAAGCCTGGTTGCAGCAGGCTATCCAATCTCATCCTTTCGAGGCCAATGCCTGTGTTTTGTCAACCACTAGCGGAATGCGTCCATCCTCACGGGTTGTCCTGCTCAAGGAGATCAATGGTGCCGGACTGGTCTTTTTTACGAACTATCAGAGCCGAAAGGCCAGGGAAATAGAAAGCAACCGTATGGCAGCCATGCTCTTTTATTGGGCTGATCTGGAGCGGCAGGTGCGCATCGAGGGCGAGGTAAGGAAAATTGAAGCCAGTTTATCAGATGCCTATTTCAACAGCAGACCTGCCGAAAGCAGAATCAGTGCGGTCATTTCGCCTCAGAGTCAGCCCATTGCATCGAAATCATGGCTAATTGCCGAACGGGAGAAATATACCGAAAGCGAAGAAAAGCTCGAACGACCCGACCATTGGGGTGGTTACACACTTATGCCGGATTATTTCGAATTTTGGCAGGGTGGAGACTTCAGATTGCATGACAGAGTTGCCTACAACAAAACAGATACGTCATGGGTGATGCAGCGGCTCGCTCCCTGATAAGCTGATTTAGAAACGAAGTTGATCTGGCGTAATACGCTGTTGTACATCAGGTTCGGTACCGTGATGTTCTGAAGCAAGCGTATTCATCTCGTTTACAAAGTTCTCGATGGCTTGATCTCCAAATCCTTTTTCACGTGCTGCCTCTTCAAGTGTTCCCCAAATGGGCTCACCACAGGCTATGCAACGGATGCCTTGCTCCATCAGGTATTTTACCGAAAAAGGATATTTTCTGACAAGTTCTTCTATTTCAATGTTCTTGGTGATCATTGCAAGCAGGCAATTAAATATACTGATTGATTTTTTGCTCGAGTTCGAATGGTTTGTATGGTTTTGCCAGAAAATCATCCATTCCCGCATCCATACAGTTCCTTTTGTCCTGTTCCATTGCAAAAGCAGTAACAGCAATGATTGGTATATGAGCTCCTTTTCCGGCTTCTTGCTCCATCCTTCTAATTTCTATTGTAGCCTCTATTCCATTCATCTCAGGCATTTGGATGTCCATAAGAATGAGATCATAAGGTTTTGATTTATAGTATTCTACACCAATTTTTCCATTTGGGGCAATATCCAGTGCATGTCCGAGCTTACGCACTACGGCAATCGCAAATTTTTGATTCAACTCATTGTCCTCAACAAGCAGTATCCTGATGTTTTGTTTTTCCTCCGTCATTTGGCTTTCATTCATGTAATTTGAGCAGCTATTTGAATCCCTGCAAATTTAGGATAAAAAAATATGTATAATACAACTTTGCATACATATCTCGTTCAGCTTTTTATCAGGTTCAATATCTCACGATATAAGGTGCTTCGCTGTATCGGTTTCGCAAGATAGGCACTGAAGCCATTTGCAAGTACCTCTTCTTTTTTTCCAACCATTCCAAATGCCGTTTGGGCAATGGCTGGCACATGTTCGTAGTGTGGTATTTCTTGTCTGATTGCTTTGAGGAGTGTCATTCCATCCCAGGGCTGGGGTAGATTTATGTCGCTGATAATCAGATCGAAATATTGATTTTTTTTCGCAAGGAGTCTGATTTCCTGCAATGCTTCGGCACCATCGGCAAAAGGTATGACGGTAGCATAAGCCTCCAGGAATCTTGTGACGATTTTTCTGCTGGCAAGATCGTCTTCTACCAGAATGATTTCTTTTCCCTTCAACGCAGTTTTTAACGCCTGTTGCAGGTCGCTCAATTCGTCCGTGTTTTTCTGCTGTTTGGGGTCAGAATCAATACTAATTTCCGGCACCAAAATCGTGACGGTGGTACCCATCGCCTTTTGAGATTCAATCTGGAGTTTCCCATTCATGCGTTCGATGAGCTGTTTCGACAATGGAATCCCAAGTGCTGCTCCCTGATATTGACGGGAATAACCGTGACTTTCGTGTCGGTATGCCTCAAATATTTCGGGTAAAAAGTTCTGATCGATCCCAATCCCCGTATCCTTTATGGTAATTTGAACGTGTGAACCATCCTGAAGTGAGGAAACCTTGATGCTGATATAGCCTTTTTCTGTGAACTTAACTGCATTATCCAATATTTCAAAGATCGCCCTCGAAAGGTACTGTGCGTCGGCCAGGGCCTTTACATCCATGATTTCTCTCACAATTTTCAAACCTTTCTCATTGGCAGAAGGCTCCAGCAAACCAATGTTCTCTTCAACGAGTTCTTTAACGGCACATGGCTGCGTTTTTAGCACCAAATCGTTGGCTTCAAGCCGACTGATGTCGATGATGTTGTTGAGCAGATGCAGCAGTTTCTCGCCACTTTTCTGAATGGAGCTGGCATAGTCAAACAAGTCGGGCTGGTCGTTCAATGCCAGTTCATTTTCTAACAGGCTTGAGAAGCCAATAATCCCGTTAAGTGGTGTTCTGATTTCATGACTGATATTGGCTAAAAATGCATTTTTCTGAAAATTAGCCTCTTCGGCCTGGGCCAGGGCCTGCGTCAGGTCTTCATCCACCTTGCCACTATCAGACAGCTCTTTTTTCAACTGCTGCTCACGATCGCTGACAAGTGTCTCAAAGTTGTTTCTGGAATCAAATAGAGAAGATTGCGTTTCTGCTTTGCTGTCTTCAATTTGACCAATCTTCTCACGAATTACACGGTGAAAGTTTCTATAGCTCCTGTAAAACAATGCTATCACGGCGAAGAAGCCTAAAATGATTGTGATTGAAATGATGATCCCAAAGTTGCTAAACAGGACTGCCTTCTTGCTTTTTTCCTTTTTTTGGGCCATTTGATCATTCAGGTCAGGTAAGGCCAATCTTAGCTTGCTTAGATATAAATCATTTAAATACAATGATTTAGTTAATAGAGAATAAGCAATTTCTGGTTTGCCGCTATATGTATCAGCCAAGATTGCAAGATATAAACTTTGAAGATGTGGTGGCTGCTGACTGGCTTCTGATGCCAGGTGGTTTAAAAACACTGAATCAATCTCTGTGGTGTGCAGGTGTTGGTTGCATGTGTTGAGCAAGCGAATTTTTTGAATAAAAAGCACTTCAGGAAAGGCAATAGATTTTGAATAGAGCGTTTTCAACAGCTCTTTCGCAGCAATGGTATCGCCCAGCACAAAGGTGGTGTGCGCCAGCTCGAGCAATGCATCATATTGCCAGACCTGTGGCATGCCTTCATACCCTTCTGTATGTTGAATAGGATTGAATAACAATGCTTTATATGGTTGAGAGATGCGGTTATATATTCGGCAAACCGCCAGTGCAGCTTCATGATGCAACAATTTGTCAGTTGTCTCAGATGCATTCATTACATTTTTCCAGAAATGGATGGCCATCTCCTCTTTGCCTTCGACCTCAAGAAGATAAGTGTACAAATGCATCAGATCTGCCTGATTTTCAAATAAGTGGCTGTGCTGCTGATTTTCATTCAAGTCCTCAACTGCCTCCAATGCCTTTGATAATTGACCTGAGAAAAGTGCCGTCATGGGCAAACCACCCTTGTAAACTGTTTGACTTTCAAGGCTTGAATGAAAATTCTGAATAACTTTTAGTTGATAAAATTGAAGCAGGTTTTGTTTTTGACTTGCGTTTGCAACCACATCAGGTCTGCATTGAAAGCCCGACAGCACCATGAGCAACAAGAGCAGGTGCTTAAAAAAGAATCCGTGCTGCATTTTAAACATCATAGGGAGTTCTTTGGTTTTGAAGCGATAAAAACAACTTCTTTGGCATTCAATCCATGTTTGCTGATCAGTTGATCACTGATTTCCAGTGTCTTGGTTGTCAGAATGCGCAGATCGAAGCCAACCGAGCGGAGCCGATCGGGGTAATCTTTCCCATAAACACGCACATGATCAAATTGTCCAAAAAATTCTTCCCTTTCAGCAGGGCTTTGTTTGGTTTCATCCTCAAAGGTCACGTCCAATAATGGTGACCATGGAACCTGAAGAATTGCATTTCCACCTGGTTTTAAAACTCTGAAAATTTCTTTCATCGCCACCCGATCTTCAGAAATGTGTTCTAAAACATGGTTGCAAATCAGCAAGTCGAATTGCTCGTCAGAATATTTAAGGCTCAATAAGTCAATAAGTTCGATATCATTTCCGTAGTAAAAGCCTTCGTGGTATTTGACCCCTTTAATGTAATCGCTTTTATTTTTTCGTTGAAACTCGGAGAGCCAGTCAGCCAAGGCTGGTTCAGGGGCAATGTGGAGGATCGCATTAGCAGGCAGGAGACCCAGCTTGTTGTTTGTGAGCACGAAATGCAAAAGCCGGTCGCGGTCGTTGGATGCACAACCCGGACAGATGGCATGCTTGCGCTTGCCCGCACCAATGATTTGAAGCTTTTCGATCACAGGTAAGTCGAAACCACCTTCAAAAAAAGTTGAATAGCTTCGATCGCAGAGGGGACAATGAAAATTTTTACCACGGTATAATAATTTTCTTACATCAAGCTTGACACGACGCATCCAATAACCCATCTTTCTGGGAATCAATTTCTTAACAATGGTTGTGACGGACGGCATGTTACGCTTTTATTGAATAATAATGCGTTGGCTTTGAGTGTACTGTGCGTTTTCAAGCTGCAGGGTATAGATTCCAGCGGGCAGTTTGTCAACATCAATTCCGATCAGTTCATCTGTTGTTGCTGAATAAGTCGGCTTGTCATAAACGATTTTTCCACCGATATCAATCAATTTTATTCTCAATGTGCCTTTCAATTTTATTGGAATCACCAAATGAAGCTTGTCGGTGGCTGGTTGAGGAAAAACCAGAACTTTTTCTGTGTTTTGCTCGGACAGAAATGCATTCACTGCCTGACATTCAAAAGCCCCGATATCAGAAGCACCATTGTGGGGTCTCGGTCGGTTTAACACATCGAATGAAACATTGTTAAGTCCTGCATTGAAACCTTTGTTGACAAGGCCTGACGCTGCAAGCAGGTCGAAATCATCGCCCTGATAATCGCTGAAGCCGATGTTTTGGGGCGTTTCGGTGAAAAAATTCTGTCGGCTCGTGATCGAAGTATTTGAACCATCAACATTGAAATATGCATTGTTGCCCAAGGTTGCAAAAGCCCCGGGATTGGTAATAATGTTGTTGAAGAATAAATTGTTGCTGGTGAAGGAATTAAAAAACCTCACGCCTGTTGTTTTGGGAGCAATGATCGTGTTATGCATTATTTTTAGCCGGCCTTGTGCACTGTCGGGTGCATTTCCAATGAAAATTCCATGACGGAATGCATTTGGATTTGCAGGTTCAAAGGTTTGTCCAGCCCTCACAATCAGGTTGTTGTAGATTTTCATTTCGCCAAAACCAAACACATCGATCCCATCGCCCTTGCCATCGAATATTTGGTTGTTGTAGCAGTCACAATCTGAACCACCCCCAATCAGGATACCCGACATCTGATTGGGTGTTTCACGGTGGGAATCATGACGAATGATATTGTTGTAGATAAAACAGTCAACCGGACTGGAGCTCACCTGAATGCCATCCCAACCTGTGTTTTCAACCAGGTTATCGTGAATCCGAACATCGTGAAGCAGATGTGGCAGTACAATCGTATCACAATCAGTCAGGTGCTGACCGGTGTATTTTGAACTGCCAATATACATGCCTTCATCACCAATGTCGTGAAGAAAGCAATGATGGATGTGTAAGCCGTAAAGTGTGAATTTTTCCCTTGTTGCCACAAAACTGCAGTCCGGGTCTGTTTTGGCATAGATGCCTCCCACCTTGGTGTTCGACACTTCTACCCAGGCAATTTCAATATTACTGCTTAACTCATCCACAGAGATGCCTGCACCATTTTGCACGCGTTTTATCTGAATTCCATATTCCGATCCATTTGATTGATTACCAATAAGTTTCACGTGCTTGCAATGCGAAAACTTGATGCCAAAAAAATGATCGGTATCAATCACCACAGCACTTCCGAAGTTACGAATCACAATTGGTTGGGCAGCAGTGCCAACGAGCTGGTGCATATACAAATAAGCCTTATTTCCACCCACCAAACAAATGGTGTCTCCGGGCTGTATGTTCGTTCCCTCAATATCAGTAGTAGCGGCCTCGATGGTGTGCGTGCACGATGTTTGTGCCGCTGCCCGGCCGTTAAACAGGGTTAAGAGGATAACCAGCCCGATTGCCAAATATTTCATGTGATGCTTCCTCTTTTTGCTCTTTCCCAATTCACTGATTGACTTCCTTTTATGTATCTTTTCATGCCAAGTATCACAGCCATATTCATCATAAGAAAATAATAGGGGACGAACACAAGCTTCACTTTGATGGCCCTGTTTTCAAGATACCAACCAATCAACCCAAGCATATAAAACAATAGTTGGCCATAAAACAACCAAACATATAAGTTGCTGAAGTTTGAAAAACCTGATTGCCATGCCATTACGAAATTAATCAACAACAATAATGGGAGCGCCAGGGGAGCAATGGTCCATCGCAAAACACGGTGCGATATATACTGAAAGCTTAAGGTCTTGTACTTGAATATATTGAGCAATGGCAACAGGCGAATGATGGATTGAATGCCACCGGCAGCAATACGAATTTTTCGTTTAAGTTCTTCTTTCACATCGGCAGAGGATGTTTCGATGGCATATGCTTCAGGATCGTATTGTATGGTATAGCCTTTCATGGCAATGCGCAGCGAAATCATGAAATCATCCAGAAGCGTGTCGCGTTCAACTTCTTCGAACAGTTCAGTACGGATGGCAAATAATTCACCGGCAGCACCCACCACCGAATACAATTCAGCATCCCATTTTTTTAGCTTCGATTCATATTTCCAGTATATACCTTCAGTGCCCGCAGCTGCGTCTTTTTCTTTATTATATATCCGCTTTTCCCCTGATACACAACCTACTTCGGGGTCGGCAAACAAATGAACAATACGCTTTATACTTTCTTTTCCCAGCATGGTATTGCCATCCGAAAAAATAACGATGGGTGTCTTTACAAAAGCGATTCCACGATTCATTGCTCCTATTTTGCCTCCCCTTTCGGCTTTGTGATAAACGCTAACGCCTTGAGCAGTGTATTTTTGCAGCGCATCCGGTGTGCCATCATCCGAGCCATCGGTCACCCATAGCTGATAAATTTTTTCTCTGGGGTAGTCCATCTCAAAACCATTCTGCACCTTTGCATCCACATAATCTTTCTCGTTGTAAGCTGCAACAAAAAGGGTTACGTCCGGCTCGAAATCATCGGTCATCTTTGGCTGATAAGGATTAACCAGTTTTTTTATTTTCACCAAAATAAACAAAACAAGTCCGTACCCCAGATAGGCATAAAACACGGAGGCAAAAAGTGCCCAAAACAGAATTTCCAAAACCAGCATTATCTTATCTTTTTTATGGCACCCATATTCAGAGCATCAATCGTAAAAAAGTCAAATTCAGCTATTTCTGATAATTGTGCTTTTAACTTTTCTTCTCCTGAATGAACGCTTTCCATCACCAACATTAGTTTGTCGAATCGTTGCAGGAATTTCACAGCACCCTTTATCACATCGATTTCCATGCCTTCGACATCAATTTTTACCAAAATGCGATCCGTATCCGAAAGGTTAAGCATGGGCATCACATCGTCGAGTTTTTTAAGTTGAATGGTGGTGTGAATGCTTCTTTTCTCCGCTTCTGGCGTATCGGCAGGCACCGAGGCAATGTGGGAGGCACCTGTGTTTAGTGGGTCAAAAGCAAAATCGGCTGATGAGTCATTGCTGCCAAGGCCAAAATTAAAGGCAGTTGCAGTATTTTCAAAATTGTTAAGTAAAATATTGATGTTTAATGCTTTGTGGTTGGCATAGATGGGTTCAAAGGCAAAACATCTGAGCCCTTTGCCTGCCAGCATGATGGTGTAGGTTCCAATGTTTGCTCCGATGTCGAGAAAAACATCGTAGTTGCCATGGTGTTTCAGCATTACTTTTTTAACATTCCATTCATAGGCATAGTTGCCAAACTGGAAATCGAGCGAACCTTTTCTGTGCAGGAAAAACCCAAGTTTTCCTCTGAAAATTCGTGTTTCGATAAATGATTTACCGGTAAGTATATAAATGATGGACGCAAAAACCAAACGAAGTTGTCCATATTGTAAGAAGTCGGAGAAATACCTTATAAAGGTTTTAAGTTTTCCCATAGTATGTTGTTTATGTGTGGTTTAGTCAACTGGCCGTTCCCAAATTTTGGTTTCAAAGTTATATTTTTTAAGCAATTTTGCCGGATTTCCTCCAACGATGGTATATGGCGCAACATTTTTTGTCACTACACTACCTGCAGCAACAATCGATTGCTTGCCGATTGTTACACCCGCCGTAATCACCGAATTGGCTCCAATCCACACATTGTCTTCGATGGTGATGGTCTTTGTTTCAACTGCTTGAAGGCTGATAGGTATTGTAACATCTTGATAACCATGATTTAAACCCGATGCAACGATGTTTTGTGCAAACATGATGTCATTGCCAATGTGCACCGGACCAATAAGGGTACAGCCCAACCCAATCCGCGTGCGATCTCCAATAATCACATCTCCAACACCATTGTTTACTGTTGCAAAATCTTCGATGGTGCTGTCGTTTCCCAACACAAATCGGTTAAAAGGCATTACATCCATTCTGGTTCTGCGGCGAATAAGAGAACCTTTACCTTTGTGATGTTTAAATGGGTTTACGAACCATCGAACCCAAAGCCTTGGCCTTGCTTGATTCTTTGGCATTAACAACCATAAAACCAGTTTTTTAAGTCTGGGGTTTGATTTGATTCTTTCAACAATGGCCATGGTGATTTTATTTTGGTTGCTGCATGCACATGATCATATACTTATAAATTTCAGCAACATTGTTCTCCCAGGTATGGCTGCGTGCGTATTCTTCCCGTTTCTCTTCCTTTTCGCTTGTGTTTTCGGCCAATGCCTGCGCGATCATCGAAACATAGCTTTCTTTGTTGTCAGCCAGATAGGTGTGCTCCTCAAAAACTTCCATGGCTTTTGTGTGAGTCGCAACAGTGGGTTTGCCCATGGCGAGATATTCATCAATTTTTCTGGGGTAGTTGCCAATGGTTACTTCATTGAGCTTTTGGGGATTGATGGCTACATCGAAAGCCATGAGGTATTGTGGCAACTCTTCCATTTTTTTGGGTCCGAGAAACCACACATTCTTTTGCTGGTGAAGTGCGCTGTTTTTAAATGTTTCATCTTCAGGGCCAACGAGTACTATTTGCCAATCAGGCCTTGCCTGAGCAATGTGTAAAATGATCTCAATATCGAGTCTGAGATCGTATAGCACACCGATATATCCTATCACAGGATGCGGTATGTTTTTGATGTCGTCTGGCAGCGATTGGATGAGCTTTTTATTAAACATACTCACATCGCATCCCTGCCCCACATACCATGATTGCGGATTGAACCTACGTGCCTGATCAGCCAGATAGGTGGAGTTGGCAACCACCAGATCCGCTTTTTTCATCAGGGCCGCTTCGATGCGAATGCCTTGTTTTTTCCAGAAATCAACAGCAATCAAATTGTCGCGGGTGTAGTAAACATACAGTTCGGGATTCAACAATTCCTTGAGATAGAAACCCCGAAACATATCACTATCGTTGAAAATGAAGAAGTTAGAGAAATTTAGTTGATCTATTGCCTTCTTAATCTGCTTTGCAAAACGCTTGTTATTGATCTTGTTTAGAAAATCAAACAAGCCATTGTAAGGTATTTGGCTGATGGATTCCAGGATGGTGCGTGGATAAAGGTTCCAAAGGTTTTCCTTCACCTGAACCAGATCGGGCTCCTGTCCTTTGCAGATCCTTTTTCTTTTTTGGATGAGCGGGTCTTTGCGTTCACGTATCAGGGTAAGACGATCAAGGGGATAGTTCACATATAATACCCTGTTGTGACGGGCAATTTCCTCGGCAATGTTGATGCAATTGCTGCCAATTCTGCTGTCGAGCGCCTGAAGTCCGATGATGATGAAATCACGGTTGCGTATCATCTGAATCTGTTTTTTATTCAAATTTACACTAATCGTTCAAGTTTTCGTACAATTTCAGCACTTCGCTTGCCATATTTTTCCAACTGAACTTTTCTGCCTGTAATAATCCTCTCTTAATCAGATCATTACGTAGTTCGACATTCGTAATCAGTTTTATCATGGCATCTGTTATTTGCTGTGGTTGAAATGGATCGATGATCAAAGCAGCATCGCCGCTTACTTCAGGCATACTCGAAGTGTTGCTCGTTATCACCGGAACGCCGCATCGCATTGCTTCGAGCATGGGAATGCCAAAGCTCTCGCGCAATGAAGGATAGAGAAACACCTCTGCCTGAGCGTAGATTGCCGGCAGGTCGGTGTTCACAACATAACCCGTGAGATGAATATGTTCGATCAGATAGGGGGCGTTCAGTTCCTGCAACAGTGCATTAAGTGCACTTTTTTCGTAGTCGAGCATAACCAGTTTGAGGGGTTTTGTGCCTGATTTCAGGAAAGTATCAAAGGCCTTCAGTACACCTTTGGTATTTTTTTTGGGGTCGGTATTGCCCAGGAAAAACACATAATGATCAGGAAGCTGATATTTTGCCTTTACCCTTTGGAGCTCAGCCAGGTCATTTATGGGTCTGAAATGTTCGCTTACACCATTGTAAACAGCAACAAGACGCTGATCCTTAGCAGGAAAATTAAAAAATTGCCTGATACGCTCCTTTTCGAAATGAGAAACGGTGATGATTTTTTTACTGGTTTTGATCACTTTCGGAACGACGAGTCGCCGGTACATATTTCCGACTTTCTGATACCAGGTTCCTGCTTTTTTAAACAGGCTGATGCTTTCCATATAGATGATGTCGTGCAGCGTCACCACCAAAGGAATATGGGTGAAAACAGGTGCTGTGTTGCTGGTGCAATGCAACAATTCGCAACCATATTTCTTTGCGGCTCGCGGCAAAGCTATTTGCTCCCACAAAGGATAGGGACCGCCACCTAACTCAATGATGTGAAAATTAGGGGTTTCTGAGAGGCATCCACGATCTTCATCGGGTTTGATAAAGATAAAATATTCGTTTTTCTGGTCGATCTTCTGGAGGTTTCTGATCAATTCCAGCGCCACCATGTCCATTCCATGTTTTTTTCGCCTGAACAGCCGCTGACCTTCTATTCCAATCTTCATAGCCTATTTTTTTCGGTGAAAATAATCTTTTCTTTTGATCTGGAATGCGTTGTAAGTATGCTTCGTATGAATAAATTGCCGGTTGGCACCCCTGATGCGCAACAATGAGAGCAACATAAAAAAGAAACCCAAAGGCAGGTAGAGGAGTGCCCGCAACGTACTCCACCTGTAGAAGTGTGTTGGCACAGCAAATAAAAGCGCCAAAATATTGGAAATGAAAGCGATAAGCCAGGCGGTTTTCCAATGGGGTATCCCTGTCAAATAGGCGCTCAACGTAAACGACGAAAGCACGCCTATCAACAAGATGCGTGGAAGTTGAATATATTGAACGGCTTTATTAAAGTACTCAACATTGCCCCGGCTGAACAGCGCCTGTATGGATGGCACAAAGTTCTTTCCGAAATAGTGTATTTGAGCCGAAATCCAACGCCTGCGTTGTTGGCTAAAAACTTTGACATTTTGCACCTTTTCATCAAAAACATAGGCGTCAGGGAGATATTCGATGCCCAAACCATCTCTCAATATCCTGATTTCTAGTTCTTTATCGAATCCGCCAACCACCTCCACCTGAAGCATCATGTTTTTGAAATAGGTGTATTCAAATGCCATTGCAGAACCTATGAGGGCAGAAGACAAGCCAACAACACGCTGGCCTTTTCTAAAGATCTGATTGTTAATTTCTTCGCTAATAGCGTCGAGTACTGCAAATGGTGTATTGATGTTTTTTGCAACGCGATGACCCTGAATTGCCACGTATCCATGGGTAAAGGCTTCATTGATTTTCATAAGAAAATCGGCTTCCATCACATTGTCAGCATCGAGTATGCAAGCCGCATCGAATACGCCATCGGGCAAGTGCTTCAATGCATAATTGATGGCTCTGGTTTTTGTGCTGATTTCAAAACGTACATTGAAAACTGTGAGCGGCAATTTTTGAAGTTGTTCCACGGTTTTGTCGTGAAAATTATCAGCAATGATGACAACTTCAAACAACCTTGCAGGGTAGTTTTGCCTTAATGCCTCCTTTGCTACATCAAGAATCACCTCGTCTTCCTGATAGCAGGGTATTAAAACCACAAACTTTCTTAGTTTTTGCTGTTTCTCGATTCTTTTCGGAATGTTAAAAAGGCTTGCAATGGAGAATAGCAAGAGGTAGAAGCTAGTGCCACCCAGGTAGAACAACATAAACATTTCCAGTGCCTTGGCGAGAAAGGTAAAGGTGTTGTTCATTTCAGCTACAGCATTGGGTTTTCGTAAATCTCGGGATCAAAAAGGTGCACAAGGTGCCAGCCAATTGCTTTGTAATAAGCATGAAACGCTTTGAAATTGCCTTTAAGTAGAAATTTGATCGCATTTTTTGGAATGGCCACAAAGAGTTGGTATGACAATCCTTTATAAAACAAAAGGCCATTCACGTTACGACGCATAAACACGAGCCGGTTTCTGTTGAGATAGTATATTTTGAGTGTGCTCAGTTTCCCTGTGCTGATCGACTCTTTATGAAGCACATAGCTGTCGTGAACGAAGTAGATTTTATATCCGGCCTTTTTGATGCGTTCACACCAATCTGCTTCTTCGTAGTACAAGAAAAAGATATATGACATCAAACCAACCTGTTTGACTACCTCCATGGGCACCAACATCGCTGCTCCGTGTGCATAATATGTTTCACGGTCTTCGGTGAACTGTCCAATGTCTTTTTGCCCATGTCCAATTGCAAAGTTCCTCATCGTCAGGTAGTTCATCGGTGTGTAGCCAGCATATTGCAGGGTGTCTGGCTGGTAAAAGTACCTGATTCTTGGACTAACTGCCCCGATGTCAGGGTTATTTCGGAGCTTGTTGACCAATGGCTCGAGAAATCCGGGCGGCACCTCAATGTCGTTGTTGATGAGGAGCACAAACTCCCCCCTGGCACGCATCAACCCAAAATTATTGCCAGCCGCAAAACCATAATTGATGGGGTTTTCGATTAGAATAACATTCGGAAACCTCTCTTTTATTATACCGGGCTTTTCGGTGGGCGATGCATTGTCAATAACAATAATTTCAAAATTGGGATAGCTTATTTTGTGCAGCGATGCAATGAGGTCGCAGGTTACTTCGGCCTGATTATAGTTAACAGTGATGATCGAAACAAGCGGATATTTATTGCTGTCCTGCGCCATAGTTTCAATGTGGATTTTTGGTATCGGTATGGCCGTGTGTAGTGTGAATAAAGCGTTTCGACGCTCCTTTCACTTTGAGTAAGCTTTTGATCATCAGGATGAATCCTGTTGGAAGGGATAACAATGCCTTTGCCGTTCTTAAGCGATAAAACTTGAGGGGAGTGGTCACAACGAGTGTGAAAAAGGTGATCATCAGAGCCACAAACCAAAGCGGTATTGGAATGGCCGAGGCCCAGGTTTCAGGGAATATGAAGGCCATAACGGCTTGAAAAAGTGTGATGATCAACAGCGCACCAAACAAGAGGATGCGCGGGGGTTGAATCATTTGCAGCACCTTGTCAAAATAATCAACATTCCCAAACCGGATCAAATGCCACAATCCATCGAAAAAGTATTTTCTGAAAAACTCAAGCTGCGCCGCAATCCACCGACGACGCTGGTTTACGAATACCTCTTTTTTTGAGGTTTTTTCGTCATAAACACGTGCTCCCTCCAGGTATTCAATCTTAAACCTATTTTTCAACAACAACATTTCCAGCTCTTTATCCTCACCCACAGAGTCAACTTCTGCCATATATTGTTTAAAGAGTACGTAATCGATTGCCATGCCCGAGCCGATTAGGGCTGATGAAAATCCAAGCACACGGTGACCTTTGCGGAAAATTTTATTGTTGATCTCTTCACTGATGGCGTCAAGTATGGCAAAATCCGTATTGAGGTTCTTCGCCATCCTGTGACCTTGAACGGCCAGAAAGCCATGATTGAAAGCTTCGTTCATTTGATACAAAACACCTTGTTCCATCACATTGTCTGCATCCAGAATCATCGCCACATCATACGCATCACCAATCACTTGCATGCATCTGTTGAGTGCTTTCGATTTTTTACTCACCTCAAAAACCACTTCAACCACACGCACAGGGATAGCTTTTAACTGATCGATTGTAGTCTGCTGAAAGGAATCGGCAATCACAATTACCTCAAAATGATCGCTTGGGTAATTTTGTTTTGTTGCCTGACGGGCAACATCAACAATCACATTATCTTCTTTGTAACCAGGTATCAGCACAGCAAACTTTCTGAGTTTGCTATCAGTTTTCTTAACATGATGCATCGGCAACAGCGAGGCAAGTCCAAAAAATGCAATATAGACTGTGGCCCCGGCAAGGTAAACATAGAGCAGCAATTCGAACAAATGAACCAACAAAATCAGATTTTCCATGTGATTGTATATAAATACCTTAGCCAAATATTTCGTTTTTTCGTGCGGTCACATTCCACCACATGGCCCTTAATATCGACCTTGTCAGGCCCACTTTTCCTTTGAACAGGTAGGAAATGGCTGTTTTGGGCATTGCAATCCCCATTAGGTAGAGTTGTGACAAAACAAATTGAATTCCAAACGTATTTCGTCTGGCAAACAGCAACCGTCCTCTGTTGAGGTAGTACACCTGAAATGGACTCTCCTTGACGGTAGAGATCGACTCTTTATGCCTGACAAGTGACTGCCCGCAGTAATAAATTTTGTATCCACTGCGCTTGATGCGTTCTGCCCAATCGTGCTCTTCATAATAAAGGAAAAAAACTTCTGTCATGAGGCCAACTTCTTCAATAACAGTCCTTGGAACCAGCATTGCAGCACCAAAGATGGACCCCGTTTCGTAAACCTCATCATATTGTCCTTCATCCTTTTCGCCAAAGCCAATGGCTTGGTTGCGTATGCTTATCCTACTCAGGGGTGTGAAACCAGCAAACTGAAAAACACCCGGCGTGTGAAAGAAATGAATCTTGGGGCTGACCATTCCGATCGTTGGATCGGCCTGGAGCAGTTGAACCATTGGCTGTAAAAAACCGGGTTCAACTTCGGTGTCGTTGTTGATAAACAAAAGGTACTTTCCCTGGGCCTGCTTCACAGCAACGTTATTTCCTCCTGCAAATCCCAGGTTTTTCCCTGTTTTAATAAGTTTAACCTCCGGAAACTTTTCTTTGATGAGGTCAGGATTGTCATTTGGCGACCCGTTATCAACAATAATTACTTCCAGTTCGGGGTAGGTGCACTGCTTCATCGAGTTGAGAAACTCAAGAGTCACCCCCGTTTGGTTGTAATTGACAGCAATCACCGAAACAAGCGGCCATTCTCCCACCATTTCAGATCCTTTGCCTGATTGTTGATGTGTTATGGGAGCTTGCATGATTAGGTTTTATTACTTAGCGACCATGGATTTAAACCTTTGCCAATCAAATAGATATACTCTCTGTCTAATTGCTGACTCATAAAAATGAACGACCAGCTAAGGTAGATAAGGATACCTGTTGGCATCTGACCCAAAACCCCATTGCCATAGCTGGCACCCATAATGCCTGTAAAGCCGGACATCACGGCAGCAATAACACCCCTCACCTCTGGTGATCTTACCCTGAACATCAGCAGATAGCCCCCTTTAATCAGGATGTAACTTAAAATAAACAGGTGTGTAATCAAGCCTATAATTCCTTGTTCAGCCCAAATTTGAACATACCAGCTGTCGGTTGCAATTTGCGCAAGAAAACCTTGAGGTGAGAATCGTTTGCCCCAGTCGCCTGCACTCCCAATGCCTCCGCCAAAAGGTTTGGATGCGAGGTAAATCCCCAGTATGCGACGGTTTTCGAGGCGTACGAGGTAAGATTTGTCTTCGTCTGGCCTGAAAGCGGTGCGCATACGTCTGATCTGTGCGTTGCTCTGGCCAATATACGTATAAGTAAAAAACACGTAAACAACTGCCAACACGGCACTTCCAATAAAAAATGCCTTGAAATTTTTACGCAGTAATATGTAGGTAGACCCGCCTACCATTGGAACAATCATAGCACCACGTGTTCCGGAAATCATCATGCCCCATAAACCAAAGATGCCCATGATGGTGAAAAAGATCTTGTTGCGCTTGCCTTGAATGTTGGTAGCAACCAATAAGCCCACAACCCCGGCGGCACCTTGCGCAGCACCAAATTGCCCGGCATCAGAAAAAAATGAAAACACACGCAATTCCCCAAAAAGAATGTGCGTCACAGCACCTACTGTGTCAAGCCAATATTGTTCGGCAGAATCCGGCCCAATATAAAGTTGTTGTAATCCCTTCAATGTGCCAAGAATGGAGAAAATTCCCCACAAGTATAAAAACATGTAAAGAAATCTCAACCGGTTAAACACCAGCAGTGCCAATGGAATGAGCAGCAACATATAGAGCGACATGCCACGCATGGCATAAAACCACGCAGTTCGGCTAAGCGCTTCAGGATTAAATAATTGTAAAACACTGAATCCGAACCAAAGCACACTTAAAAACACCAGATCGCGGTTCAGCTGCTGCCAGTTGATCTTTTCGTAAAAATACCTGAAAAAAACAGCTATGTATGTCAGCACCAACACACCATCAACCGTAAGACCAAGGGGCACATTACGGATATACCGCGTCAGCCCAATGGCTGTGAAGCCCAGGATAATAACCGTAAAAATACCGACTCTTGGGTTGTTTAAAAACCGATTAAAGAATATGATAGCCGGAAAAAGGGCAAGCAGTGCAAGGGCAATGATCATGCCACCTTTTGCGATGATGATGCCCAATGCGATTGTGATCAATACAAGCAGCAGCAGCAGCATGGGGTGCTGAAGCTTCTCTGAACCGATCTTATTTTTGAGCGACGACCACATTTTTTAGGACAACCTTGTATGATTTTTGGACAACATGGACTTAAATTGCATAACAAATGCAAAACCCTCTACAAATATAGACCTTTTACGCAGCTTTAACTCCTTGTCGAGGTAATAATAACCAACAAATATTCCGATCAGCGTAAACAAAATGGTGGCGAATCCAACCATTTCCAACGATTTAATAAGGGTGAATCCATGTGCAATCCGATAGGCATCATCAGCTGGTATATTATTCAATATCAATATCATCCATGAGAAACCTTTCAATAAAAAGGGTATGCCAAAGACCGCGATTAGGTCGCCTGTGATGTTTGCAGATGCCATGATCATGACTTTGAGAAAGTTTTTCTGTGGCAAATTGATGCTGTCGAGGCCAACCCCTATAAAACGGTCTATCGGCAACAAAAGCCCATAAATGCAAAACATTCGAAAGATGTTGGCTGTAACCCTGTAGTCTTCACCTCCCAGAATGGTTACAAATTCTTCAGCAAAAACAAATGAAAAGCCCATCAGGGGCACCATAAGCAAGGTCATTCCGCCTGCGTTTCTGTAGAAAATACTTTTAACCTCCTGCGTATTTTTTTGAATGCTTGCTCTTGACATCTGCGGAAATGCTGTGGCTGCAAAACTTCTGAGGGGAATCTCAATGATTTCTGTGAGTTTCAATGGAATGGAATACAAGGCCACGCCCAGCGTCCCGAGAAATGGACTCAAGCCTATGATAAAAGTATCGGAGCTCTTAAGCAAGTTGCTGCCAATGAGGGTTCCGGTGGTGTATTTCCCAAAATCCAGCACCGTTCGGATGGTATTTTTGTCGAAGTTGAAAGTTTCTTTCAACCCATCCCATCCAAATGCCGTTGCAACAACTGAACTCAGGAGGTTTGTAATCAGATAAGCCGCAAGAATGGCCTCGATGCCAAGACCGATAAAATAGTTTACCACCAAAAACAGCATAAATGAACCCACATTTACAATTCTCAACCACAGCATCTTGTCGAATTTCATTTCGGCTTGAAGGATTGATTGGGCATTGTTGAACGTTAGGGTGATCATGGCTAAGAGTGGATACCACTCGAAAAACATGGCAAAGCTGCTTGACGACAACTGTGATTTGAATGCCATGTGAAGCCCAAAAACCAACAGCATGAGCATTAAGGAGCTAACCAGGTTGATGAAATTGTTGGCACCAATCAGTTTTTTTGCTGTATTTCCGTCGGCACCCGATAAAAACCTGATGATGGCCGTTCGGGTGATGCCAAAGCGCAACATGTCAATAAAGTTGCTTGCTGTGATAAACAATACCCACTCGCCAAAGGTTTCCTGGGGTACCATGCGTACCAAAAGAACAAAACTCAGAAATGCAAACACAGCCACCAGGCCATTGTTTGCCAGCGACAGAAAATTATTGTTAGAAAGGATTTTTTTTATCAAACCTTTCACTGTCAACTAGTTTTCTTTAACCTGAATTCGAATTCTTCCCGGTAAGGTGAGGAGATTTTTCAGTTTGTAAATGGCACCATCTGTTTTCTGCATCTTTACACCATTGATCATGTCCTCGATGGCATAATCTTCAGCCTCATTCAGCACAACAAGTGGTTCTTCTTTCGCAAGTTCCTTTATAATTTCGAGAGCACCGGCATCAGCCTTGTTCCAGCTGTTGGTGGCTTTTACAATCAATACCGAGGCATCAACCTGTTGGATAAGCTCCATGGGGTAGGAGTGAAAGATCACAGAAGGAATTTCGATGAGAATGTAATCATAAAGATAGTTATCTCTTCGAAGTATATTGCTGTCAATGAGTTCTTTAATGTTTTTAACTTCGCTAAAGTTCTCTTTGATCGTGTAGTTGTATGCCAGGTTGTAATCATTAACGGGTTCAGATTCTTTATTACTGTCGTAATTCAGGACCATTACTTTTTCGCCATATGTTCTCAGTTTATTGGCAATTTTCGAAATCAGGAATGTTTTGCCTACAGCCTCTTGTGTGCTGAAAAAGAGCACAATATGCGGCTTTTGGGGAGTAAACACCGAACCACTGTGGATGCTGCGCTTGATGTTTTGAATGATCATTTCAACCAAACGGTTGCTGATGAAAACAGCGTCTTTAAATTTGACATTTGAACCCAGGTAGGGGTAAGCACCTGCGAGTTTCAATCCAATTTGTTCGGCCACTTTATCGGGTTTCCGCAGCGAGGCGTCGAAATATTCCAGCACGAGTATGATGAAGAGCACCAGAAGGAATCCAATCATTGCAGCAGCAACAACCAGATATTTTGCTTTTGACGGGTTGGCCTGAAGCGGGAAGTAGGGTGCATCCACCAGCCTGATATTGGTTGCCATTTGAAGGTTTTGTTGCCTCATTTTTGCGAGGTTCAGGCTACGCAACAATTCCAGATAGGTTTGTTCGGCGATCGTCATTTCGCGTTCGATGCGTTTAAGCATGGCGCCCAGAGGTGCAAAACGCTGATAAGTACGCACAAAATCAAGTTTTCTGCGTGCCAACACCACAAGACTGGCCTTGGCTTCTTCGTATGATAAAGCATTCTTGAGCCATTCTTCGAGCATGCGCGAAATCGGAACGCCCTGCGTCGAGTGGTTGTACAGATACAACTGATCTACATAAAGTTTTATTTCATCCCTCAAAACATCCGAACGATGACGAAGCATTGCTATTTCATCGCCAATGCGCTTGTCATAGTCTTCGGCCAGCTCGTTGATCAGGATTTTTTCAGTTACATCAGCGTACTCCTTGCGTCGTTGATTGATAACATCGCTTTTCAAATAAATGCTGTCTCTTCTGGTAAGCTTGGTTTCAAGTTCGCGCAGCGCAGCCGAAGACTGAGCCATCCTCACCTGTTCGTTCTGATAGTATAGGTCGAGGTCTTCTTTTTGAGCTGCAATGTATTTGGTTTGCTCCTGATAGTTAATAATATTGTTCTTCCTATTGAAAATCAATAACTTATCTTCCGATAATTTTAAAACTCTGTCCGCAGAATCTACCTGCCGCCTGAAATACTCAACCACCATGTCGGTTTGGCTTTCCTTGAGCAACTTGTAGTTTTTAACAAAAACGTGCGCGATAATTTTAAGTGTTTGCTGGCAAATTCCCGGATCGTCGGAAAGATAAACCAAACGAACAAGGTCGGAGTTATTGATGCGGTAGATTTGAAGCGTTTTGATGGCTTTGATGCTGTAATGCGGATCAGAACCATAATGCAACAGGCCATAAACAAAATTGGTATCACTCGAGTTGTAGTAGTTTGTAAGGTTTTGAATGGTTTTGTTGAAATCGTCTTCCCTTACACCATGGGGTATGATCGGGTCTTTTTCGAGTGCTTCATTTTCCATTACCATTTCCGTAGCCGAAATGGTTGTGCCATGGGAGGAATAAGGTGTTGAAGTGTTAACCAATTCATCCAGGTAAGGATCATCAACTGATCCGTCGAAGGATTGGCTTGTTGTGTCGTAAATTGTCCCTTCGATAAAGGCGATGTCTGGGTCAACATCATAATTTTCTACTTGTGTAAGATCCTGATTTTCTGTTATATTAGTTACATTGCCCGCTTGTATCAGCACCTTTTGACCAGCGCGCAGCTGCTGCGAACCAAGGTCGTTGATTTCTCTGAGTTTGCTCAGACTGATGCCATATTTTTTCGAAATTGTAAGCAAGGTTTCGCCAGCCCGCACGGTATGATAAACCGGAGCGGTTTGTGCGCTCTGCTGATTGTTGGCAGTCGATTCTTCCGGCATCTCAACCGGTTCATCTTTTGACAAACCTGTACTTGGCACATATCCGTTCGACCTTGTTTGAACGGAATATTCGGGAGCATCGCCCCTTTGCGTCCGGTTTTGTATTTCTTTTTCGAGGTTGATCAGCTCTTTTTCAAGTGCACGAATCTGTTCTTCCTTTTCGCGTTGTACTCCTGCTTTACCGTTTTTAACAATCAAATCGCGTACATGTTTTGGTACAAATTTCCGCAGGTTGTCCAGATTTTCGTTGCTGATATACTGACTGTTGTAGTCTTCCAATGACAGATTTTGCGCCAGCAGCATGATGGCAGTTTCAACAATTGTTTGCCGCGAATTAATCAAATTGATCAGGTTGTCGTATTGCGCGCTTACACTGAAAAAGTCGGTTGGACTTTGCGCTGTGCTTTCAATGCTGTAGCCTGTGGTGATACCTGTGTAAATAACAGCTTCAGATTCATACACTTTACCTTGATTCCGGGTAAAGTAAAACACAACAACTGCAAGCAGTATTGGTATTACAATCAACAAAATCAAATTGTTGCGGATGATGCGAAGAAATTGGGATATATCCATAATGCTGTTTTTTTCCTGCCTATCGTAAAACGTTGATCAAGTTAAAGTTGATTCCTGTAAGGATTTCAAGAATTCTGTAGTTCTTGCTAAACTCAGCAATAGCCTGTTGATATTCAATGGCTCCCCTGGTTTGGATTTCCTTGAGACGTGTGTATTCAGCAGTCCCAATTTCTCCATTAAGAAATTGATTTTGAGCCATTTGCATTTGAATTTCGGTAAACCGCTGATAATCGTTATAGATTCTGATGTAATTCTGCCATTGAATCATCATATCATATGCCTCGATGGTTTCCCGCACAACAAATTGGCGGTTGATTTCGCGCTGAACGAAAGATAACTCTTGCCATTTTTTTTGCTTTGAGATTCTGTTTCTTCGGTCAACAATGGTTGCAAGCGGAAAACGAATGTAGAAGCCTATCGCGAAATTGTCACGCAATGAATTCAGGTCGATTCTGAAAGTGTTCGGTGTGCTGATGGAAGAGGTTTGGGTATCGTGAAAATTCCAGACGCCCCAATTCCAGTCAAGATTGAAACTGAAATGTTCCATCCAGTAACGTTGTTGGGTGAGTTGCTCATAGTAGTAATAGTCAGCTTTCAGCTCTTCATACCTCACCGATGGAGAGTTGGCAACTGCTGAATCAATCAGCACCCGGATATTTGGCAGCCGTTTGGTAATGTCGTCAGTGAGTGGGTTGAACAATTTGGTTGGATCGTCAGAATAAATTTGAGCACTCAGCCTCGCCGAAACTGAGAGACCAACCAAAAGTATGACGATACGTAAAAAATGAATTTTCATTCCCTTTGATGTTTTCTGTTTATGAGCCTGTTTTTCAGAAAACTACTTGCAAGATAGGTAGTTTTTTACTGACAAGCGTCAATGTTTTTTAGAGTTTCTAACAGTGTTATTAACAGTTTTTATACATTTTCTTTCTGAAACAATGCTGGTATCGTTCTCAAAATCAGCTTGATATCACCCCAGAAACTATATGTTCGGGCATATTGATTATCAAGTGCTTTTCGTTCTTCTTCTGACATGCTGCCTTTTTTTCCACGCTTTTCAACCTGCCACAGACCTGTAATACCTGCCGGGCCAAGAAAACGTTCGCTCCAGTCGTCGGAAGTTAGCATCTCGGCTTCATATAATGGCAATGGCCTGTTTCCTACAATAGACATGTCTCCCTTTAAAACGTTAAGCAGCTGGGGTAATTCGTCGATGCTTGTATTACGAATGAATTTTCCCACTTTCGTAACCCGAGGGTCGTCTTTTATTTTGATGAAAGTAGCGCTGCCTTTTTTCTTTTTTTGTTCATAATACCAGTACTCACATATTTTAGCACCTTCGGCAAACAAGGGCTGCGAACACATCTCGCCTTCGGGCAGTTGAGCACATCTGGGACATGTTGCAATTTCTTCTTTTGGGCTGGCAGACGCTTCAGCGTCGTATTGGTTCAGGTGTTTCAGGCTTTGAAGGGCAGCATCAGCCCCAACACGCATGGAGCGCAATTTGTAAAAGTCAAATATTTTGTAGCCTGTCCCCACCCGCTTTGATGTGTAGTAAACTTTGCCTTTCGATTCAAGCCTGATAGCCAACATCACAATGAGCAACAGCGGCGAAATCAAAAGCAATGCGGTCAATGAAACGACGATGTCAAAAATTCGCTTTTCAATGGGTAATTTGTATTCTTTTTTTACTTGTGCGCTGGTTTGTTGCCCCGATTCGTATTCAAAATAGGTGTTGAGGGTTATTATTCTGAATGCAAGATCGTTAGGTGGTGGCAATTCTTCATAGAAATCCCCGGTCCGCAGTTGAAAAGCTTCTTCCTTGAGCTTTGGAGCTGCCCCGTCTGACAGAATGATAAAGGGCGTTCGTTGCTGGATCTGCTGCGAACGGAACAACTTGAATATCTCAAGGCCATTCATGCCAGGCAGGTATAAATCACTTAAGATTGCATTTAGATTTTTGTTTTGCTTCAAAAAATTTATCGCAGCCAGACCGTTTTCGACTGTTTCAACGGCAAACAGACTCTCATGCTCTGAGAAATATTGCAACCATGTGGGGTTCGCGCCAATGTAGAGGATGTTGAGTTTTGCCATGATTCAGATGCTGTTTTGCTATTTTCTGGCCAGCAGCAACTCAATCCTGATCGACAATTCTTCTGGATTGAATGGTTTTACCATGTAGTCATTGGCACCCAACTTAAGGCATTTTACTTTTTCCTGGCTGCTCTCAATACCTGAAAGCATGATCAGCGGTATCTCTTTGAAGAAACCACTGGCCCTGATGTTACGGATGAAATCGTATCCATCCATGTTTGGCATCTGGATATCAGCCACAATCAAATCTGGCATATTGCCACTTTCCAACCAATGAACTCCCTCCATTCCATCATTCTTCGTGATAACTTCGTAAGTCTTGCTTAGAAAGTTTTCCAATAACATTCTGATGCTCAATTCATCATCAATAACCAGGATTTTTTTCTTCATCATATAGTTGTTTTCCTTTGCACAACACTTCAAAAAAGCAATCCGTCCAACTTTCGTTCATAGTAAAGGGATTGCTCAGCAAATTTATGTAAATCTATCACAAATAGTGCATTTTTTTTTCGTTGTAGATAAATTATAGATTGAATCCGGCACCGGCGAGTGCTCTTTGCCTCATGAAAAAGCTGTTTTTTAGTTTTATTGAATTGCTAAAGAAATATTTATTTTATATAATTAATAGTAATTCAGCACTTTAGCATAAACTCAAATCGTCGAGGTGTTTTAAATTTTCGCGAGGATGCTTGCTAAGCTGTGTTTGAGGTACTGGAGTACACTCAAAAATTGGCTGCAGCAACATCTAACATCCTGTTCTGTAGTGATTTTATTTTTCCAGATTTTGGAAAATTCTTCCAATAGTAGTTTGTTTTATCTGTTTTTTAAAACCCATCGCTGTTTCACTGCTAAAGTGTAATTTTGCCGCCATCTATTCTCATTCATGAAAAATCTCACCGAAGGTAACGAAACCCGACTGCTTTTCAAGTTTACGGTACCGATGCTGATTGGCAATATCTTTCAACAATTGTACAACGTTGTTGATAGCATCGTCATTGGGAAATTTTTAGGCAATGAGGCGTTGGCCGCTGTTGGTGCGAGTTTTCCGCTCATATTCACCCTCATCTCGTTTGTTATTGGAATTGCAACCGGTGCAACCGTAATCATCTCGCAATATTATGGTGCAAGGCAATTAGAGCACGTAAAAAGGTCGATCGACACCTTATATATAGTGTTGTTTTGGGCTTCGGTATTATTAACCATCACAGGAATACTAGCTTCCAGTTCCATTTTTCGCTTGATTGATCTTCCGGAAGAAGTTATTCCTGCTGCAACGAAGTATTTTAACATTTATGCCCTGGGCTTTTTGTTTTTCTTTGGCTTTCAAGGTACCACCTCCATTTTGCGCGGGCTGGGTGATTCAAAAACGCCGCTTTATTTCTTAGTTGTTGCAACAGTTGTGAACATTGTGCTTGATTTACTGTTTGTAGCAGTTTTTGGTTGGGGTATCGAAGGTGTAGCCATTGCAACAGTTATTTCGCAAGCAGGTGCATTTGTCACCATTATCCTGTTCCTCAACAGAAAAGACAGTATCCTGATTTTTAAGCCTTTCAGCATGGTCTTTGACAGGCAGATTTTCCAAAGGAGTTTGCAAATCGGACTTCCCACCGGGCTGCAGCAAACTTTTGTTGCTGTTGGAATGCTTGCACTTTACAAAGTTGTCAATGTATTTGGAACAAGCGTCATCGCTGCGTATGCCATTGCCATGCGTATCGATTCGTTTGCAAGTTTACCCGCCATGAACTTTTCAGCAGCGCTCTCTTCGTTTGTTGGTCAAAATATTGGAGCTGGCAAACTGCAGCGTGTGAACCGGGGTGTTGTTGCCGCACTGAAAATGTCGGCCATCATCTCGCTTTTTGTTACACTGCTGGCTTATTTGATTCCCGGCCCTATTATGAAAATGTTCACTGACGATCAGGCTGTTATTGAGGCGGGCAAACAATATTTGTTCATTGTCAGTCCCTTTTACATTTTATTTTCGACCATGTTCATCTTCAATGGCATGCTGCGGGGCGCCGGAGATACGGTTATACCCATGTTTGTTACCTTGCTCGCTTTGTGGGTAGTGAGAATCCCCTTGTCATGGTATTTGTCAGGTTTCCTGGGCCCCACGGGCATCTGGTGGGGTATTCCCATTGCATGGGCCTTTGGTGCGCTCTTTTCGTGGCTGTATTATAAAATGGGCCGTTGGAAGTTGAAAAAAGTAATACGCTGATTTATATTTATTTATAATTGTTTTATATGAAACGAATCACTTTTATCATGCTTGTTATGTTAACCATGCAAACCGCATTTTCTCAAAAGGGTTTGCAATATCCTCATGCGCTTCGGGGCGAACAAAAGGATACATATTTTTCCAGAACCATCCACGATCCCTACAGATGGCTCGAAGACGATCGCTCTGAGCAAACTGCCGAGTGGGTGAAAGCACAAAACAAGCTCACTCAGGGCTATCTTGCCAACATTCCCTTCAGGAATGCATTGCAGAAACGACTCGAAACCATTTGGAATTACCCAAAAACAGGAGTTCCGTTCAAAAAGGGTGGTCGATATTACACCTATAAAAACGATGGACTTCAAAATCAGAGCGTTTTGTTTATGCAGGAATCGCTTGATGATACACCCCAGATGATGTTGGACCCAAATACTTTTTCAACCGATGGAACCATCGCACTGGGCAGTATCAGCCCATCACCCGACGGAAAATACCTGGCTTATGCCATCAGCAGGGGCGGCAGCGATTGGAATGAAATCGTTGTCATGGACATCAAAACACGCGAAATGTTGCCCGACACCATTCGTTGGGTGAAGTTTTCAGGCATCAGCTGGTACAAACAGGGATTTTTCTACAGCTGCTACGATGCACCCGCCGAAGGGCAGGTACTTTCGGGAAGCAACGAATACCACAAAGTGAAATATCATCAGCTTGGAGCACCACAATCGGACGACAAAACTGTGATGGAGGACCGGGTAAACCCCAAACGCAATTTTTATGCGTCAGTAACCGACGATGAAGCGTACCTGATTGTTGGCGAGTCGTCAGCTACGAGTGGTAATGCACTTTATGCCAAAAAACTTGGTGCTGAGGATGCTGACTTTGTTTTGATCGCTCCCGGCTTTGATTTTGATTATGATGTGATTGATCATGTGGATGGTAGCTTGTTTGTGCTTACCAACGATGGTGCAGCCAACAGGCAGCTTGTACGTATTGATCCCACAAAACCGGACAAATCCGGATGGACAGTGATTATTCCAGAGTCGGAGCGTGTTTTGGAGTCGGTGAGTTTTGTAGGCCCATATATCTATGCCCAATTTTTGCAGGATGCCAACAACAAGGCTAGCTTTTATGATCTGAAGGGCAATAAAGTAAAAGATTTGGAGCTGCCTACACTCGGAACAATTGCCGGCTTTAGTGGCGACAGGGGAGAGGATGTTGCTTTTTTTGGTTTTACATCCTTTACTTTTCCAACAACCATCTATCAGCTTAACCTCTCGAGCGGGATTTCGAAAAGTTTCGCAACAAGCAAGGTGGATTTTGAGCCTGAAGCATATGAAACCAAACAAGTCTTCTTTAAAAGCAAGGATGGCGAAAGAATCCCCATGTTCATTGTTCATAAAAAGGGTTTGAAATTAAATGGTGAGAACCCTGTGCTCCTATACGGTTATGGTGGCTTTAACATTTCTATCACACCTGGCTTTAGTGTAAGCAGGCTTCCTTTTCTCGAGCAAGGTGGTGTTTATGTTTCAGTAAACCTGCGTGGTGGGGGTGAATATGGAAAAAAATGGCACGAGGCAGGTCAAAAAATGAACAAGCAAAATGTCTTTGATGATTTCATCAGTGCTGCTGAATACATGATTGCCGGAGGTTATACCAATCCCTCAAAAATCGCTGTGATGGGTGGCAGCAATGGTGGCCTGCTTGTTGGCGCTGTCATGACACAAAGGCCTGATTTATTCAAAGTGGCTATACCTATTGTGGGAGTTCTTGATATGCTTAGGTATCAGTATTTTACAATCGGATGGGCCTGGGCGGCAGATTATGGGCGGAGCGATGAGAGTCCGGAAATGTTTGATTACTTGTTGGGCTATTCACCCCTTCATAACATTAAGGAGGGAGTGGCTTATCCGGCAACACTGGCGGTGACGGCTGATCACGACGATCGTGTTGTTCCTGCCCACACATTTAAATTTATGGCTGAATTGCAGCATCAGCACCGCGGTGCAAATCCTGTCCTGGTGCGAATTGAAACACAGGCTGGGCATGGTGCTGGCAAGCCAACATCCAAGTCAATCGAAGAAAATGCTGACATTTACGGCTTTATCATGTTTAATCTTGGTATGAATCCAACTTTTTAACCCATCTGAACCTCCATGAAAAGGTGAGTAAAGTCCTCAGACTTTATTCACCTTTTTTTGCTTGCTGCGTTTTGAAAGCACGAGCGGCATTGATGAAAGATGCTGCGATATGTGTCGAAAAAGGGTCGTCGTAGCTAACCCATTCGGGATGCCATTGAACTGCCAATAAGAAAGCCTTATCATTTGGCGAAATCCATGTGATGGCCTCTATCAGGCTGTCGGAAGTGTAGGCCAGGGGCATCAGTGTCGGCGCAAGTCGGTCAATTCCCTGATGGTGATTGCTTGCAACGGTGAGTTGTTCCTTTTGCAAGCCGAAATCGAGTAAGCTGTTTGGTTTGACGAAAACCGGATGATAAGACCAATCTTCCTGACCCTTCCGGTGCAGATCAGCGGTAGATTTATCTGTTGGCAGATCAACAAACAAACTTCCTCCTTCGGCTACATTCACGAATTGAAGACCGCGACAAATGCCCAGAACTGGCAACTGCATTTCACCAGCCTTGCTGTAAACCATTTGCTCATAAGCATCGCGCCGCAGATCGATAAAGCCACAGCGCGCTGTGTCATTGGGTTTGCCATACCGCGAAGGATGAATATCAGCCCCTCCACTCAACAATAATCCGTGACAATGGACAAGCGTATCCAACATTTCTTCCTTCGTCAAGGGTGAAAGGTTGATTATACGAACACTGCTGTCGGTTGCTTTCAGCCAGCTTCCGTATTGATGTTCGTTGGGTCGCTCGCGCGTGACTGCTATCGTTATATACTCTTTTTGAATGGTTTGCTGGCATGAACTCCAGCTTAACGATAGTGCAAGTGAAACGAAAAAAACTTTGATTTTGCTTACCATCATCTGTTGCTTTTATTTAACATCACCAAGAATCAGGGGCAATCCATCTTTGCTGTTGCCAATGATAATCACTTTGGTGTTGGGCGATTCAGCCAGTTTAAGTGTTGCATCTATTCCCTTTTCCTGAAGAATTTTATCGGTAATACTTGCGCTGAGAATCTGGTTGGCTTTGGCTTTTCCTTCGGCGTCGATCCGTTGGCGTTCCGCTTCTTGTTGTGCCTTTTCCAGTTTAAATACATATTCCAGTGCCTCCTGCTCTTGTTTGAGTTTGCTTTCGATGGCTGATTTTATAGTTGAGGGCAATGAGACCGATCTGATTAATACCTGATTCAGCTGAACGTGCTTTTCGTCGAGGATTTTTTTTGTTTCGTCGTAAATTTCTATCTGGATGGCATCGCGTTTGGTTGAATAAATCTGCTCAGGTGTGTACCTGCCTACCACGCTTCTGGCTGCTGAGCGCAGTGCTGGAACAATGACCCTTTTCACATATTCGGTCCCGATCTCTCCATGTAGTTTTGCCAGATCATGGTAATTGGGTTGGTACCAAGCCGAAAAATCAACGTTGATTTCCAGTCCATTGGATGAAAGTACATTCATTTCTTCCGAGATTTCCTGTTGACGGGTTTCATAGATGTACATGCTGTTCCATGGCGATTTGATATGAAAGCCTTCGCCAAATGTTTTGTCCATAACCAATCCGCCACCAAACAGCTTGAACAGTACTCCACCGTGACCTGCGGGTATGGTTATTGTCATTGATGTAAAAAATAAAACGGTTATAATCAGGACGGCTCCTGCACCAATAAGGTATTTAGCCTGAAAGGATTTCGGCTGTCCACCAGAAATATTTGAAAGGTTCATATCTGAATATTAATATGTTAATTCAAGATTGATTTGCCAAAGATCAACATTTCCATCTGAACTGTAGGATGTAAAGAAGACTTTCTTTTGTGTTTCAATCCAGCAGAGTTCGCCAATTGGCGAATCGCTTTTCAGAATCACTTCGATCAGCTCGCCTGTAGGGCGGCATTTGAGGATGTAGTGGCCCGATGCAGCTTTTGCCAGGCACAACAAGCGGTTGTTCGTTGCCCCCCAGCTGGCACCAATGAAATCGAGTGTGTCCGACGCGATCGTTGACATCATTTTTCCAGACCATTCCAGAATTTGAATACATGAACGCTGACCATCACCTGGTTCACATGTGCCGCTGATGAGACCCGAATTGGCTGACCATTCAACCTGATGCAGCAATCGGTGCTTGCCAAAATGGTTGTTAAGGTTATCATACTTCAGGTCGTAAGTCAATAAGCCTGGCGCTGCTTTTGGCTCCTTTCCAACAAATGCCAGCATGTTTCCGGTGGTGTTGAAACAAATCTCGTCTTGAACCACAATTCCCCTCTTGTCCATTTTTTGGAGGAACACGGGACGCTTGGCTTGCAGTGTATTGAACATACCCTCCATTGTCAGGGTATACAAATCCTGCTGAACAGGGTGAATACAGAAATCTTTAATGGGGTAATTTAAGTAAGAAATTGTATCAAACGTTTTGTTATCAATGCTATAGCTCATAATGAAAACAGAATCGGCGGCATTTTTCTGAGCAAAAAACAACAGGCCTTTTCCTCCTTTTTGAAGGAGTTTGATCTCAGTCGGGGTGGTCTTTAGGAGCAAACCGGGGTAATCAGAATTAAATTGACCATATCCGGCCTTTCCCATCAATAAGAAAAAAAAGAAAAGTAACAATGCCTTCATACCTTTAAATCAGTCTTTTCTCTGTTTGAAAAGCCAGGGGATAAGGTCCTTTTCTTTGAACACAAAGTCCCATGCATTGTGATTCACCCCAGGATAAATGGTAAGCTGTGCCCTTCCACCCAATGATGCTATCTTTGCTGCCATTGCGCTCGAAAAGGCTGCTGGAACCACATCATCCATCTCCCCATGGAAGATCCAAAGTGGCAGTTTTTTCGCAAAGGTCGCGCAGGTAGCCGTATCACCTCCCCCGCAGATGGGAAAGGCCGCTGCGAAATGATCTGGTTTTCGGTACAACAACTCAAAGGTTCCCATTCCACCCATCGACAAGCCACCAACATATAACTGGTCTCGATTTGTTGATGGAAGCAAAATAATGCTGTCCACCAATTGGGTTAACAGTTGCATCGCTTTTGTAGGCCCAAGGTCAGGCTGAAAATGAAAGGTTCTTTTCCCGTTCTCATCGTAAGAAAAGGCCACATTTGCCCAATAATCGTTTTCGGCGCATTGAGGAAAAATGACAATGGCCGGAAATTGATACATGTTTATTGAATCACTGAAAAACTGCCCGCCATGAACAAGTTGCTTTTGATTGTCACGCCCGCGTTCGCCTGCACCATGAAGAAAAAACAGTACAGGATATTTGTTGGTTTGATCAAAATGGGGTGGATATATTATTCTGAAAGGAAGTGTGTCGCCGTTTTTTACGAAAAAATGAGGCTCAAATTGTTGCGAAAAAGCAGTCTCACTTCCAGTTAAAACACAAAGCGCACCCAGGATGAAAAGAAGGAATCGGTTTTTCATTTTTTTTGGTCAAAGTTAGCATTTTTAAGAATGATTTCTGACCGACGACGCAGCGACTTCATGTTTGATGAAAAAAACAACTGCTCAGAAGCGTATCAGCATTTTAAAAAAACAATTTTCACAATCAAACAAAAGGTTTTACTTTTGACGTATCAACTTCTAACAAAATTTTAGCAATGAGTGTTCTTGTAAATAAAGACTCAAAGGTGATCGTTCAGGGTTTCACAGGCTCTGAAGGAACTTTTCATGCAGGTCAGATGATCGAATATGGCACCAATGTGGTTGGTGGTGTAACCCCGGGAAAGGGTGGAAGCGAACATCTTGGTAAACCTGTGTTCAACACTGTGAAAGATGCTGTTAATGTGGCAGGAGCAGATGTGAGTGTGATTTTTGTTCCGCCGGCTTTTGCAGCTGATGCCATCATGGAGGCAGCCGAAGCCGGCATCAAGGTGATTGTATGCATCACCGAGGGGATTCCTACTGCCGACATGGTAAGGGTGAAAGAATACCTGAAAGGACGCGATGCACGCCTGGTTGGACCAAACTGTCCCGGTGTGATTACCCCCGGCGAGGCGAAAGTTGGAATTATGCCCGGATTTATTCACAGCAAAGGTAGGGTGGGAATTGTATCCCGCTCTGGAACCCTAACCTATGAAGCAGTTGATCAGCTGACAAAAGTTGGTCTGGGACAAACCACCGCCATCGGAATTGGAGGTGATCCCATCATTGGCACAACCACAAAAGACGCTGTTCAACTACTGATGGAAGATGACGAAACAGAAGGCATTGTGATGATTGGCGAAATTGGTGGAAGCATGGAAGCTGACGCTGCTTATTGGATCAAGGATCATGCAAAAAAACCTGTTGTTGGTTTCATCGCCGGAGCCACTGCACCCAAAGGCCGTACAATGGGGCACGCCGGTGCCATCATCGGTGGAAAAGCCGATACGGCGGAGGCAAAAAAAGAAATCATGCGTGAATGTGGGATCCATGTTGTTGATTCTCCGGCTGATATTGGAAAGAAAATGTTGGAATTATTAGCTTAACCAATTTAACTGCTTCAAAAGGCCCTCTCTGCGGGCTTTTTTTTTACAAAAAATCAAAGAAACTTTTGGAGGGAATGAATATTGGTGTATATTTGCACACCCAAAACGAGGGAGTTTAGCTCAGCTGGTTCAGAGCATCTGCCTTACAAGCAGAGGGTCGGGGGTTCGAATCCCTCAACTCCCACACTGAAAATCAAAGGGTTACACCAAAAGTGTAACCCTTTTTTCATGTTGGATGCATTAGAAAGTACATACTTTTCATGCCAGCGATTCATAGCATTTAAAATTTTAAAGCTCTGAATTTCAATTAACAGTGAATCTTTCTTCACATATTTTCAGTGTGTTCTTCTTTCCCAACAAAAAAATAACACTCCTGGATTTTGAACGGAAAAGATGGCCATTGGTTGATTTGGACCCGTCTTTCTGAATCTATCGGTTACACTTTTTTTTTCTAAAGACTGAATTGAAGGGAGGCAACAATTTCAAAGGACCACAATCCGCTTCCACCTTTCAGGTTAAATGGTATTAACCATTGGAACCAATTACCTTGTTTCTGAAGATGGACTTAGCTTTTACATCGGTCATAGTCACTCCCGAGCCTACAGACCAGTCCATCTTAGGATATTCGATTGGATGTCTGAACTTGCAATCAGGTGATACAAGTTTTTCGTTTTGTAATTAAAAGCGTGTTACATCCATCACAGATATGACATAAACAACCACATTGAGCAGCCGTTAGATGAAGTGACATGATTACAATGAAATCGTAAAATACTGTTATTGTTTTATTTGCATAAAAAAAGCCCCTCGATTGAGGGGCTTCCAGTGATTTGTCCGGGATTCGAACCCGGGACCCTTTGCTTAAAAGGCAAATGCTCTACCGACTGAGCTAACAAATCATCCTTTTTGGAGGTGCAAAATTAACATAAAAATCAATATAACAAGACCTTGGTCTGATTTTTTTTTAATTGAGCTGACCTTTGCCCTGACGAAGTATAATATGTTCATTATCAGTGCAATCTACTATCGTACTGGGTATATTACCACCATTCCCCGCATCAATGACAATGTCAACCTTATCTCTGAAGTTCTCATATATGATTTCAGGGTCGGTGGTGTATTCCAAAATCTTGTCATCATCCAAAATACTGGTTGTCATGATGGGTTGACCCAATTCGGAAAGAATCAGCTGAATGATGGGTTCATCTGGTATGCGAATTCCGATGGTTTTTTTCTTGCTTTGAAAGATCTTCGGAATGTTTCCGTTTGCTTCAAGGATAAAAGTGAAAGGGCCGGGAAGATTGCGCTTCATCATCTTGAAAACATCGTTTGGTATGGGTCGGGTGAATTCTGACAGCATACTCAGATGATTAAAAAGAAACGAGAAGTTGGCTTTTTCGCGCTTGATGCCTTTAATTTGGGCAATTCTGTCCACCGCCTTGATGTGATGGATGTTGCAGCCTAAGCCATAAACCGTATCCGTGGGAAAAATGACAAGACCTCCGTCCTTCAAACAATCAACCACCATCTTGATGTTTCTTGGCGACGGGTTTTCCGGATAAATTTTGAGCAACATACACCTTATTTTTCAACAAAGGTAGTGATACAATCCGAATTCATGGAATGAAATGCGCCTCTGTTTGTGCAACCCACGACCATGTATGAAATTGAATAAAATTGCAATATTCAGATTGTTAACGCTTTATTAAATTTCGCTGTTCTGAACCAAAGCAAAAAAATCATTTTCCAGCGGCAGATAACCCTGATCATAAACAAAAAAATAGGTGCGATGGTCGCGTGTTGTATAAATGCTTGTGAAGTACTTGAAATGGAAACCCTCTTTCTCAAGCGTGGCTTTCTTAACCTTTGTTTTGCCATCTGGATTCAGTTTTGAAAGGATCATTCGGTTCTTTTTCAGCTGATTGTTGATGTTGCGGATCAATGGTGTTGAGTCAGCATGGGTCTTTTGATAGTGCGCGGACCGACATTGATCGTTGCAAAATTTTTTGTCGGCGCGTCCCATCAAAACTTCACCACATTCGAGGCAATGTTTTGTCATGATGTTGGTCTTTATGTTTTTTACCTAACAAAAATAAAAAGAGGTTGCCAATGGCTGACAACCTCTCTGAAAAAAATCCTGTTAAATAGCTATTTCACAATGAGTCTTTCAACAATGCGGTTTGCATCTAATTTAATATCAATCAAATACAAACCTTTTTGAAAAGTTGACAGCTCCAGTTTTGCTGTTTCGCTGTCACTCCGAAACTGTTGAATCATTTTTCCCTCTGCTGTGAAAATGGTGATAGTTGCACCAGGTTTGGAGGCAATAGTCACATATTCAGTGGCAGGATTGGGATATACATTGACCGATTTCGAAGAAATATCTGCCAGGCTGCTTAGAATGGTGATGGTGAAAGCATTGGCCAACACCAGATCACCCACTTTCAGGTCGTAAACACCAACGATAGCATCCACAGGAAAACTGAAACTGGCAGTGATTTGATTTTCGTTGACGATCGCCACATCCGTTGCGCTATATGTTTGTCCTCCGGCACCTTGGAGCATGACCGCAGGTGCGGAACCACTCCAATTTGTATTTTGTCCGTTGATGGTCAAAACCGGATTACTTCCTTGTTCGGCCTCCTGGGGCGAAACACTTACCAGGGCGGCTGGTGCTGATTCCCCAACGAACAGACTTGTTTTGTAAACCACGTCACCAGCGGTGTTCCCATTGCTGTTGGTAGCATTCACAGTGGCATAAAATCTCACCTCACCGGTTGATGCAGCAGGTGCTGTCCAGTTAAAGGTCCATGATGTGGCTCCGCCAGAGGCAGCTGTACCAGCGCTGGTATGCGTAACAGCCTTGTTTTGATTGACAAGCTTAGTGCGTGTGGCCTCGGTGATGGCAAAAGAGCCAGTCTTCTGTCCGGAGGCGTTTTCTGCAGTGAACTCGAAACCAAATTTGCTAACGCCAGCCTGGGTTCCGTTAAGTGTGAGCTGATAGGTTTGACCGGCCACATAGCCCGAGGCAGGGATGTTTGTCGAAATCCAGCCGGTTTGATTGACAGCCGTGCCTGAATGACAGGCAGTGCAGGTTTGGTTGTTATCACCCGGACTACCGCTCCGTCCGCCAGGACTTCCGTTGCTTGAAGCAAATAGGGCGATGAAGGCCGGAACGGCTGCTAAAACGAAAAAAACTTTGTAAACAGGTTTCATAAACATTGATTTAGGTTATTGTTTAGAATGGTTCTAAAATACAATAACCTAACAATGTGATAAACATGTTTGTTCGATTTAACAAAACTTTGTGAAATATTGAGCATTTATACTTTCAAAATCAAATAGTTACATTTTTTCAGGCATATTGATTCCGAGAAGTCTGCCGGCTGTTTTGAGGGTATCAGCAACCAGAATGCTCAGTCTGAGGCGGAAATTGCGCAGGTGTTCTGTTTCTTCACGCAGGATGGGAGCACTTTGATAAAACTGATTGAATTCTTTGGAAAGATCGAACATGAAATTTGCGATAAGGGCAGGACTTCTGTTTTCGCCGGCCATGGCAACAATGCCGGGAAACTGATGCAACAGTTTGATCAAGCTTTTTTCGCGCTCGCCCAGCGCGCTTATTGTTGGACTTGCCTCAAGGTTAATGTTGTTTTCCAATGCTTTACGCAGTATAGAACGGATGCGTGCATGTGTATATTGAATGAATGGGCCTGTGTTGCCATTAAAGTCGATAGATTCTTCAGGGTTAAAAAGCATTGTTTTTTTGGGATCAACTTTCAGGATAAAGTACTTCAATGCACCCAGCCCGATGTTGCTAAACAGTTGTTCTGCGTCAGCAGGGCTTAGATCGGAAGCTTTGCCCAGCTCTTCCGTCTTTTTTCGGGCAGTATTTTTCATATCATCCATAAGGTCGTCAGCATCCACCACAGTACCTTCTCTCGATTTCATTTTCCCTTCGGGAAGTTCAACCATGCCGTAGGAAAGGTGTTCGATACCGTCGGCCCAGCTGCGGCCCAGTTTTTTGAGAATAAGTTTAAGTACCTCAAAATGATAGTTTTGCTCATTTCCAACCACGTAAATCATCTGATCGGCCTGATAGTGAGCATGTCGTTCTTCGGCTGTTCCCAGATCCTGAGTCATATAAACTGAAGTGCCGTCAGCACGCAGAAGCAGTTTTTCGTCGAGGCCATCTTGTGTGAGGTCGCACCAGATGCTGTTATCGGGCTTTTGAAACAAAACACTTTGATGCAATCCTTCCTGAACCAGTGCTTTGCCAAGAAGGTAAGTGTCTGATTCATAATAGAACCGATCAAAATCAACACCCAGATTTGTGTATGTTTGATCGAAACCCTCATACACCCAGTCGTTCATTTTTTTCCATAAAGCCCTGATTTCGGGATCACCGGCTTCCCAACGCCTCAGCATTTCCTGTGCTTCGAGCATGATGGTTGCTTTACGGCTTGCTGTTTCGGTTTCCTCACCTTGGGCTATCAATTCTTTAGTCTGTCTTTTTAGCTCTTTGTCAAAGGAAACATACATTTCGCCAACAAGCTTGTCTCCCTTCATCCCTGTTTCCTGCGGTGTTTTTCCGCCCCACTTTTGCCAGGCAATCATCGACTTGCAAATATGAATACCCCTGTCGTTCACGAGGTTGACTTTTGTTACCTCATGACCGTTGGCTTTCAGAATCTCGGCCACACTCCATCCAAGCAAGTTATTACGAATATGTCCAAGATGCAGAGGTTTATTGGTGTTTGGAGAAGAGTATTCGATCACAATTTTGTGCTTTGTTTTTGGAACATTGTGTCCAAACAATGCATTGGAGGCTGCGCTTTTGAAGAATTCCAACCAATAGGTATCACTGATTACAAGGTTGAGAAAACCTTTTACCACATTGAACCTGCTCACGAGCGATGTGGTTTCGGTGATCGCTTGTCCGAGTTCATTTCCAATCACTTCCGGCGATTTTCCGAGAATTTTTGTGAAGGGAAACATCACAATGGTTACGTCGCCTTCCACATCGGGTCTTGTTTTTTGAAAGGAGATAAAGCGGTCATCGGCATCGGCGGAATAGATCTTACGAAACGCTTCCTTAAAAGCAACAGTTAAAGTTGACTCGAGCATGAATATCAGATTTTGGTCGGCAAAATTACGAAAGAAGGCCGAATGGAGTGGGAAGAATGTGTTTCAGCAACAAACCACCCCCGTCGCTATCCTTTTTGCGCAACAAATTGCGGTAAAACTGGATAGCGGATAAAATAATGTTATTTTAATAACAATGTAAATATTTGAAATACAAGTATAAAAAAATAAAATAATAAGAAAGAATGAAAATAGTTCGATTATGAACATAAAATAAAATTATATTTGCCTATCAAACTTTTCTTAAACCTAAACTTTGTTTTATGCGAAAAAACGTAATTATTATAGGTGCAGCTGGAAGGGACTTCCACAATTTTAACACCTATTTCAGGGGCAATGAACAATATCAGGTAGTGGCATTTACGGCAGCACAAATTCCTGATATTGATGGCAGGAAATACCCTGCTGCTTTGGCAGGTGAATTGTATCCGGAAGGAATTCCCATCTATGCCGAAGAAAACCTGCCGCAGTTGATTCGTGATCTGAAGGCCGATTACTGTGTGTTTTCTTACAGTGATGTCACTTACAATAAAGTGATGAGCATCAGTGCCATCGTAAATGCTGCAGGAGCTAATTTTATGTTGCTTGGGCCAAAGGACACGATGGTGAAAAGCACCAAACCTGTGATTGCAGTAGGTGCTGTTAGAACAGGTTGCGGAAAAAGCCAAACATCGCGCAAGGTGATTGAATACCTGATGGAAAAAGGTTTGAAAGTGGTCGCAGTCAGACACCCCATGCCCTACGGCGATTTGGTGGCTCAAAAGGTTCAGCGTTTTGCAAAAGTTGAAGATTTGGAATTGCATAAATGCACCGTTGAAGAAATGGAAGAGTACGAACCACATGTTGTCAGGGGCAATGTGATTTATGCAGGTGTGGATTATGAGGCCATTTTGCGTGCAGCTGAACAAGATCCTGATGGTTGTGATGTGGTGCTTTGGGATGGTGGGAACAACGACTTCCCCTTTTACACCCCTGATTTGACCATTACGGTGGTTGACCCGCACCGTCCGGGCCACGAGCTGAGTTATTATCCCGGTGAAGTTACCCTCAGATTGGCCGATGTGGTGGTTATCAATAAGATGGATAGCGCTGGTCCTGAGGCCATTCAAACCGTGCGTGAGAACATATCCAAAGTCAATCCCAAAGCCGTTGTGATTGATGGCGCTTCACCTATTAAGGTGGATGATATGTCGGTCATCAAAGGAAAAAGGGTGTTAGTGGTAGAAGATGGCCCCACCCTTACACATGGCGAGATGAAGATCGGCGCAGGAACAGTGGCTGCACAAAAGTTTGGTGCCGCCGAACTGGTTGATCCAAGGCCATTCCTTGTTGGTAAACTGGCCGAAACCTTCCGGATCTATCCTAAAATTGGCACCTTGCTGCCTGCAATGGGATATGGCGAACAACAATTGAAAGACCTTGAAGCAACCATTAATAACACTGATTGCGATGCTGTTGTGATTGGAACCCCAATCGATTTGAACCGTATTATTAAAATTAACAAGCCCAATACACGTGTTTATTATGACCTGCAGGAAATTGGTTATCCAAACCTGGACCAGGTATTAACTGAATTTGTCAAGAAACACAATTTGGCTTAACAAGCTTGATAACAAACTTGATAACAAAAAGGTCGTCCGGTGAGGACGACCTTTTTTATCTGAAGGTATGAGCTTTTCGTCCAATTGTGGCAGTAACTGAAGTTTTTGGCTAATTTTGCTGATCTTTGACAGCTAAACGCGTTTTAAGCCTAAATAATTGATAGAATGGACAATAGTATTTTGCCGGTAACCGATCAGGTGCATTGGGTAGGGGTTTTGGACAAAGAATTGGTGACCTTTGATGTGGTCATGGAAACAAAATATGGCACTACCTACAACAGTTATTTTATCGATGCAGATAAAAAGGCCGTGGTTGAAACCGTAAAAGAAAAGTTTTGGCCCGTTTACGAAGCAAAACTCCGGCAGTTGATGGATCCGGCTGAGCTTTCATATATCATTATGAATCACACAGAGCCAGATCACAGCGGCTGTGTGAGTAAATTGCTCGAGTTGGCGCCCGATGCCACCATTGTAGGCTCAGGGAATGCTATTCGCTATTTAAAAGACCTCATGAGCACCCCTTTCAAAAGCATTCAGGTGAAGGATGGCGATGAATTGGATTTGGGAAACAAAACGGTGCGCTTTATCAGTGCTCCCAATTTGCATTGGCCCGATACGATGTACAGCTATCTGGTGGAGGATAAGGTTTTGTTTACATGTGATTCATTTGGAGCACACTACGCTGACGACCGTATGTATGACGACCTCGTGGGGGATTGGGATGATGCTTTTAAATACTATTTCGATGTCATATTAAAGCCATTCAGCAAATTCATGCTGAAGGCCATCGAACGCATCCGCCCGCTCGAAATAGATGTGGTTGCCACAGGTCACGGACCAATATTGCGTTCAACATGGCGTAAATATGTCGATCTGTCAGAAAGATACGCCCAGGAAGAGTTAGACTTACCTCAAAAGACGAGGGTTTATATCCCCTATGTTTCTGCTTATCACAAGACTGGTGCATTGGCCGAAGCAATAGCCAGGGGTATTCAAACGCACACTGAACTTGAAGTGATGATGCAGGACATTGAGCATACCAGTCTTGGAGAAATTGACATGCAGGTGGCCATGTCATCAGGCATCATCGTTGGCTGCCCAACCATCAATCAAAACATTCTCTTGCCGATTTACAGGCTCTTTGCGGTGATCAATCCGCTGAGAGACAGGGCCAAACTTGCCGGAGGCTTTGGTTCCTATGGTTGGAGTGGTGAAGGAATGAAAATGATCAGGTCGAATCTGGAGAATCTCAAGCTTCAATACACTGAGGATGACGTTTTTGTGAAATTTACACCAGATGAAACCGATCTGGATAGGGCGTTTAACTATGGTAAACGTTTTGGCGAGCGTTTGTTGAACAAGGTTTTGGTATAAAAGGTTTGGCTAACAAAATACGATTCCAATGAAATTTCGGTTCATCTTGCTTTTGTTGTTGGTAATCGTTGCAACATCTTGCAGCATCGAAAGGCAATTGGCGAAAAATTTTGTGAAACAAGCCAAAGGAATGCCCGTTTTAGTTTTTTTTCCTCCTGAAATCTTCGTGGTGAATCAAAAACATGATGTGAACAACGAAAGTTTCCTTTTTTCCGATGCGGTTCAGGATACGTCACTGTATAGATACAGCTACCTGCTTCCTGTTTTGAATGAAAAAGAGTTGCTTGGCAAATTCAATGGTGCTTTCCAGCATGAGCTTGCAAACTACGGGTGTAAGGTGTACGATACCAGCTCTCTGGAAGCTTTCTCCCGTTTGGAATCACGATCAGTTCAGATTAATGTTGCTCAACTTGAGTTGCAGGAGTATTTGACAAGCTATGAAGATGCCATCCCTGTGGGGGATGATAAGTATACAAAGGTGATTTACATCAATGGCATTAATATGGCTGCATGGTTTGAGTTGGGTTTTGTGAACGACTCAACCAATACGAACTTTCCGGTACTATACGCATCGCATGATATTTACGACCGTTGGAATGGCTATTTCACGCAACGTATTCTAACGGGGGAGGTGCAGTATAAGCTGGAAATCGACAGCCTGCAAAAAGCAGATGTGGACGCTTTCGCAGCTTATCTGGGAAGGTTATATGCTGCATACACATTTGATTATCTGATGAATGCGGAAATTACTAAGTCAGTGCCCATCGAAAGGAAAACCTCATTCTACTACCGCTACGATCCATATTCAAAAACGATCTTCAAAACAGAAACAGACAGGTTTACTGAATTGTAGCATGCTTATTCACGGTCGCTGAGCAGCTGAGGCCTTCGCTGGGCAGTGCGGTGCAAAGCCTGCTGAAGTTTCCACTCGTCGATTTTTTTATCATCACCACTTAGCAAAATTTCAGGCACTTCCCAACCTTTATAGGAACGAGGACGGGTGTAAACGGGAGGTGAGACGAGGCCGTCTTGAAACGAGTCGGATAAAGCGGATGTTTCATCGCTCAGGACGCCCGGAATCAGCCTGACCAGGCTATCGGTTAATACGGCAGCAGCAAGTTCGCCGCCTGAAAGGACATAATCCCCTATAGATATTTCCTTGGTAATCAGATGCTCACGAATACGCTCATCGATACCCTTGTAATGACCGCACAGCATAATCAGGTTTTGGTTTAACGAGAGCTGGTTGGCAACGGCCTGATTAAGCTGGATACCATCAGGGCTTAAGTAGATCACTTCATCATAATCGCGCTGTTGTTTTAGATCACTAATGCATCTGTCAACAGGTTCGATCATCATCACCATGCCGGCACCTCCTGAAAAAGCATAATCATCCACCCGCTGGTGTTTGTTAAAAGCATAATCCCTGAGCTGGTGCAGGTGTATCTCAACCAAACCCTTTTGCACGGCTCTTTTGATGATGGATTCAGAGAAGGGTCCCTGAAAAATTTCGGGAAAAATCGTGATGATATCAATGCGCATATCAGTTGATCCAGTTTGTTTTAAGGTTCATAAATTCTTTGATCCCGGCAATAGAAAGCTCCCTGCCAAAGCCGGAATTTTTGATTCCGCCGAAAGGCACCCGGGGATCGCTTTTAACCAGACTGTTCACAAAAACGGCACCAGTTTGAATTTGGGGCAACAGCCTTTCGATGCGTGCTTCGTCCTGCGTCCAGATGCTGCAACCCAATCCAAAACGTGTATCATTTGCTTGGGACACTGCCTCATCCTCTGTGCGAAACGGTATGATAACCATCAGTGGCCCAAAGGTTTCATCGTCCAAAACAGGCATGCCTTTTTCGACCTTGGTTAAAATAGTCGGCAAAAAAATCGTTGGTTCCTGAGGGTGACGTTTCCCGCCAATCAGCAGTTTTGCACCCATATCTATTGAGATGCGCAGCTGTTCTTCGAGGTTTTCGAGCAAGTCGGGCCTGGCCATGGGGCCAAGTTTTGTTTCGGCCTTCATAGGGTCGCCAGCTTGTAACTCGGACAATGCAGCAATCTGATAATCAACGAATTGATCGAAAATGCTTTCATGCACAATGAACCTTTTGGCAGCGATGCAAACCTGTCCGGCATTCATCATTCTGCTTGTTAATCCTGTGGTGCAAGCACCCAGAAATGCGGCATCCGGAAACACAATAAAGGCATCGCTGCCACCCAACTCGAGCACGACTTTTTTTAGGTACTTTCCGGCCAGTGCAGCAACAGCCCTTCCGGCCCTTTCGCTTCCTGTAAGCGTAACACCACGGATGAGTTCATTGCCAATCACCAGCTCCGACCTGTCGGCTGAAATAAGAAGTACGCGAAAAACATTGGCTGGAAAGCCCGCTTCGAGGAACAATTTTTCGATTTCCAACGCGCAGTTGGTCACATTGGGAGCATGTTTCAGGATGACAACATTTCCTGCTGTGATGGCTGGCACGGCAAATCTAAAAACCTGCCAGAATGGGAAGTTCCAGGGCATGATGGCAAACAAGGGGCCAAGTGGCTCATAGGTGAGTGTAACGGATTTGGCACCTGTCTCCACCTTTTCTGGAGGGATATACGATGAAGCCGGATTGGCGTAATATTCACACAGCCATGCGCATTTCTCTATTTCTGCGATGGCTTCAAGCAGTGGTTTGCCCATTTCGGCGGTAATCAAGGCTGCAAGGCGATGCTTGTTTGTTTCGAGCAGTAAGCTCAGTTGGTGATTCATGGCGCATCTGCTTGAATGGGGCACAGTTTTCCATGACCGAAACGACAGGTCGGCCGATTCGATAATGCGGTCAACTTGTTCATTTTCATATTGTTTAAAGCGTGCAATTTCTTTTTTTGTGTAGGGATTTACGCTGAGCAGATCCTCAAGAATCACCTTTTCCATGGCTTTGGACTTATTTGACCAATTAGTGTATTTTTACCGTCAAATTTACGGTATAATTATCAACTACAGTATGAAATTGAAAAGAACAGCAACGATGATCACGCTCATTACGATGGTGAGCATGCTCTCGTTGGCGCAGCGGACGCAATATCCGCTGACAAAAGAACAGCGAAATGCCTATGATGCCCAAACGAGGAGCACAAGTGGCCTCCCCGGCCCGAAATACTGGCAAAACAGGGCCGACTACACCATTCAAGCACGGGTTGATGCATCTGAAAATTTAGTGGAGGGAAGCTGCGAAATAAAATATCAAAACAACAGCCCGGACACATTGAACAGGCTGGTGATGAATGTTTATCAGGACATTTTTCGGAAAGGTAATAGCAGGGACTGGGATTTAGGTGTGGAAGATTTGCATGATGGACTCATAATCAATAAGTTAATAGTAAATGGAGAAGAAATTGATCCGAAAGACCGTAAACGCCTTCAGCGACAAGGAACGAAGCTGATTATCCGACCCGCTCATAAAATATATCCGGGCACATCCAGCAGCATTGAGATAAGCTGGGAGGTGCAGCTGCCGGCACATCGCACAGTTAGAATGGGTCGCTATGACGATTCCACCTTGTTTGTGGCATATTGGTATCCTCAAATGGCTGTGTATGATGATATAGATGGCTGGGACATGGTTTCTTACGGTGGAAGTGTGGAGTTTTACAATGAATTTGGGGACTATGATTTGAAGCTGACCACTTCGGACGAATGGATGGTGTGGGCAAGCGGTGAACTACAAAATGCCGATGAAATATATGATAAAGAGATCATTAGAAAAATTGAGCGAGTCCTGAATTCCGATGAAGTTGTGCGTATTGTTGACCAGGGCGACCACAGGAAAAAGCATTTGAAAGGAAAGGGAGAAACTGAGTGGCATTTTATTGCGAAAAATGTTCCTGATATGAGCTTCGGAATGGGCAAGGGTTTCAATTGGGATGCTTGTCAATATACAACCGCAGATCATCGGAAAGTGTTGATCAGCGCCGTTTATAAAGCCAAAGACAGCCATTTTGGCAAGGTGGCAGATATGAGCCGTCAAAGCATACGCTATATGTCGGAAATGATGCCTGGCGTAGCCTTTCCTTATCCATCGATGACCACTTTTTGCAATGGACGAAATTCGGGAGGAATGGAAAGTCCGATGATGGCGAACAACGGCATCCCTGAAGATGAAGCCAGCCTGTTTGGATTAACATTTCATGAAATCGCCCATACTTATATGCCCTTTTTCATGGGGACGAACGAAAAGAAACATGCCTGGATGGATGAAGGATGGGCAAGTTTGTGGCCTTTGGAGATGATGGATAGCTTATATCCTCAAAACCAATACCTTGAGCGTACGGTAGAAACCTTCCAAAACGCTGCTGGCACGGCATATGACATACCACCTATTTTTCCAAACCAATTGCTTTCGTCGCACTATCCGAGTTTGAGACTGGCATCTTACGTACGGCCTGCGATGGCTTATCATTTTTTGGAAGATGCCTTGGGAAGTGAGGTTTTCAAAGCTGCGCTGCGAGCATATATGCATCAGTGGAATGGAAAGCATCCACAACCCATGGATTTCATTCGAATGATGGAAATAATTGCTGACCAAGATCTTAAGTGGTTTTTTAAACCATGGCTCTTTGAGCAGGCCTGGCCCGATCTGGGAATCGGAAAGATCACCAACAATGGAGAGCTCGTTATTGAGAACAAGGGGGGCTTGCCCATACCCATTGTGCTTGAAGTACGGTATTCAGATCAAACAACAGAAAAGATAAACTATTCCTCAGCCGTGTGGAGAGATCATCCTCAAACAGTGGTGATTGGCCTGCCAAACGACAAACACGTCATGGAGGTAAAGCTTGGGTCGAAAAGGGTCCCGGACATGAACATCAAGGATAATTATTTGTTACTTATTGATTAACGAAACTACCATGAAAAAACTTCTTTTTATCGCTGTTCTTTTCTGCTGGAATTCGCTGGCAGCGCAGATTGCTCCTGATACCTACTA
>CAZBMR010000009.1:61199-97125 GCA_964492695.1 uncultured Lentimicrobiaceae bacterium | reverse complement strand
GCTTGGTCTGATGACTATATTTTGAAAGTACTTAATTTTTAATGCGTCGCCCCTGCGCCGACATCCGTCAATGCCCCTGCAGCTTGTTCCCGCTATGGAGCAAGCTCATCAATGCACATGCCGCCAAAACTGCCAGAGAAGCAGTTGCCAACACCCATTTCGTAAAGGTGAATATAGAGCCTATTGTTGCAGCCCATTCGGAAACCGAAGCATGACGAGCAAGCATAAACAAGGTGTTAATGTTTTCGGCCATATCAGCTAAAGCAGCAAACAATGGCAAACTGGCTAACCAAACAAGTCTATTGTTTTTAGGAGAAGAACTGCAAAACCAAATCAACATGAAACAAAGCATTGAACCATAAACGATTGGATAAATCATGTCAACAATGGCCAACTGCCAGAAATAGGTCGTTCTTCCATCGGCACCCATTTGTGCGAAAAGGGTTTCAACATCGGCAGCATTGTAATGCAAGCGTGCATCGAGAATGCGGAGTGCAGTCCCATGATGGGTGTAGTTATACGACGGAAACACCACCAGGGTAAAGAACAGCCAAACCAGTAACAAAGTCCCCAACAAAAACCTGCGGTGGCTTGCCCGCAGCTGAAATAAAAATTGACAGCAGGCACGGTAATTCATGAAGAAAGGCATCGAATAGACTTATTTTTGCAAAATAAACACATTCATCACAAAACAAAAAATAAGATGGCCAGAGCTAAACAACGCAAACCAAATTCAAGCAGGAAAACCAAATCATCCAAAGGAAAAAATGGCGCGTTGCCACTTCTGTTGCGTGTACTTGTTGTTTTGCTGGTGATGGCCGCCATTGCCCTGGCAGCAGGCTATGTTTATGTGCGCCACAACGGAAAAACAAAGCCTGAAAAAACACAAGAAACGATTTTACCTGGTGCTGAAAATCCTGCCACAGGCATCCTCTCCGATACCATTGCTCCAACCCTGCTCGAAGGCACCTGGATCAACAGCAGCAACGGAACCATGCTCAGCATCCGCAAACAGGCTTTCAGCATCGACTTTTCATCTGTTGAAGCTGAAAAACCCATCAGCGGCAGCATTCATATCAACGGAAACAAATTTGTGGTTGAAACACCCCTGCTCGACGGATGCAACGATGGCCGCGGCACCTATGAATATAGCCTTGCCGGCGACGACCTTACCATCAGCACACTTCAGGATGCCTGCACACGTCGTAAACTGGTTTTTGCTGCCGTCTGGTACAAAATGTAGCACACAATTGCACATATGCCTCATGGGCAATGCAACATGATCCATCTGGCAGGCCTGCAGCCCATCCATCGGCAGCATCAACCGAAACACCCAACAAAAAACCAATCCCCGTTCTTTAGCAAAGGTGGTTCACAACTACAGCTTTTGTTACTTTTGTCACCATAAACGCAGACATGATACTGCACGTTTTTCGACAAAAATCACTTCTGGCTTAACCTATGCGAAAACTATTTCTGACAACACTCTTTTTATCCATCATCCTCAGCGCCACCAGACATAGTTGTGCTCAGCAAACCATTTCAGGCACCATCAATGGCTACCAGCAAAGCATGGTGACGCTTTATGCCATCCGCGGCGATCTCCGGCTTCCGCTTGATTCAGCCAGCACAAACCAGGATGGGCATTTCCAGTTTGTAACACGCAGTTGGTATCGTCCGGGCATGTACGAACTCAAACTAAAAGACAATCAAAACCTGAAAATCATCTTCAACCATCAGGATGTGGCTTTCGTTTCGGACGGGCTGACCGAAAACGATAACCTGCGGTTTATCCATTCCGACGAAAATGAATTGTGGTATGCCTACGTTCATTTAAAAAGTGTGGTGCGCGAAAGGCAGGAAATCATCAAACCCATTCTGCAGCAATACCCCACTGAATCATTGTTTTATGCCCAAAGCGCTGCTGAATTCAACAGATTGCAATACAGCCTCAAACAAAAGGCCGACTCCATCTACAATCAGCGAAGCGAAACGCTTGCTGCACGACTCATCCGCACCGATGTTCCTCCCATCATCCCCTTGGAGCTGGACTTCGAAAATCAAAAAAAACAGTTGATTTTTCACTTCTTCGATCAAACCGATTTTGCCGACACACTGCTGCTGCAATCCGATGTGCTTACATCAAAAATGATCGAATTTTTAGCACTTCATCAAAGTCCAAACCTGGATATGCCTGGGCTTCAGCTTGCTTTCATCCGTGGTCTCGACGTCATTTTTGAGAAAGCATCCGTGCAACAAGCCACCTATTTATTTGCCCTTGAATACTTTATCGAAGGTTTCGCCCGCATGGGATTTACGGCCATCACTGATTACCTGAGTACACTCCCACATTTTAACAGCGAATGTACAGATTTACAAACTATTACCGATATTGAGCGGATTGCCGGTCCACACCGCCGCATCATGACAGGCTCGCAAGCACCTGAACTCAGCATGAGCACCATCACAGGAGAAGCTTTCTCGCTTGAACAAACCAAAGGCCAACTGAAGCTGCTGGTGTTTTGGTCGGTCAATTGTCCGCATTGCATATCCATCCTGCCTGAACTAAAGAAACTGAGCACAGATTTCCCTCAGTTGCAAATGCTCTCGTTTGTGCTGAGCAACGACAACCACAAGCTCAACGAAATCATTCGCAATGAGGCGCTGCAATGGACGCATCTGAGCGATGGGCTTGGCTGGGAAAGCCCTGTAGCACAAGAATATATGGTGTATGGAACACCAACACTCTTTGTGCTCGACGAAAACAACCTCATCCTGTCGAAACCCGCCTCTGTAGCTGAGGCCAGACAGTCGATCATCCTTCACCTCCAGAATCAATAGACCCCCTCAAGCGATGAAAATCAACTTCAAACACTTCATAAACCTCATGGCCCTTGTTTGCACATTACTTTTGTGCAACAACCAGATCATGCATGCTCAAACCGATGCTGCAAGCCGGTGGGTTGATTCTATCTACAATCAACTCACTGTGGATGAGCGCATTGCACAACTCATGATTGTCAGAGCCAATCAACCGGATAAACCATACCGACCCGAGATCGACGAATGGATTGAAAAATACAACATTGGAGGTGTAACATTTTTCAAGGGAAAACCAGCCTCTCAAGTGTACCAAACCAACCGCTGGCAGCAGAAAGCGCGGACGCCTCTTCTTGTGAGCATCGATGCTGAATGGGGACTGGCCATGCGTCTTTCCGAAACCGTTTCGTACCCCTTTCAGATGACCCTGGGTGCCGTGCAAAACGACAGCCTTCTGGCTTTGATGGGACAACAGATTGCAGATCAATGCAAACGAATGGGTATCCACATCAATTTTGCACCGGTGGCCGATGTGAACAGCAATCCCGAAAACCCCGTGATAGGCGTCAGAAGCTTCGGCAATAAACCCGAAACGGTGGCACACAAAGGTTTGATTTATGCACGTGCCTTGCAAAACAACGGAATCATTGCCACTGCCAAACACTTCCCCGGGCATGGCGACACCAAAAACGACTCTCATTACAGTTTGCCCTTGATCACACACAGCCGCGCCCACTTCGACTCGGTTGAACTCAAACCATTTCGCTACCTAATCGAAAATGGCATTGAAGGCATCATGATGGCGCACCTTCACATCCCAGCCCTCGACTCAACCAAAAACATGCCTTCGAGCTTGTCGCATAAAATTGTGACCGGATTACTCAAAAACGAACTCGGATTCAAAGGATTGATCATCACCGACGGGCTGGATATGAAAGGCGTGACTTCGGTGCAGCCCCCCGGCAAAATAGAACTGATGGCACTTAAAGCCGGAAACGACCTGCTGCTGCTTCCCGAAAACGTTCCTTTGGCCATAACCACCATCAAACTGGCCCTCGAAAAAGGCGAACTCGATGCAGCACGTATCGAAGAAAGCTGTAAAAAGGTATTGATGTTCAAGTACAAAGCCGGCCTTAACCTTTATCGACCGGCACCAACAGAAAATCTGGAGCAACACCTCAACAAGCCAGCCTACACATCGCTTTGCAACAGCCTGTTCGATGCCTCCATCACCGTGCTGCACAACCGCGGTCAACTATTGCCCCTGAAAAGCGATACCACAGCATGGGCACTGGTTTCGATCGGAAAAAACAACGAAGACACCAGGCTAATTCAGCAACACCTGCCCAAACTCAAAGTTTTCTACCTCGACAAAAATGCCGATAAAGCCAGCCGTGACAAACTCAGTGAGCAACTGAAGAGCTACGGCAATGTGATTGTTAACATTCGCAATACCAACATCAATGCCCAGAAAAATTTTGGCATTACCGATGGCAGCATCGCTTTTGTAAACGAACTATCTACTGATAAAAATATCATTCTCAACCTTTTTGCATCACCGTATGCACTCGACCTGTTCCAACTCAACGAGCAGTTCAAGAGCATTTTAATCGGATATCAGGACAGGCCGGAAGCTGTGGATGCCGTTTTCAGGGTGTTGACTGGCGCATTGGCTCCAACAGGAAAACTTCCGGTGTCGCTCAAGTCGGGCTACCAAACCGGGGCGGGCGAGATTTTCGACCTTTCGCTCCTGCCACCATCCTCCATGGTACCAGCCATCCCAACAAGCCCCGAGCCAGCCGGGGATCTGTCTTTTCTACGAGAAATTGATTCGATTGCCCTTGATGGCATTAAAAAAAAAGCCTATCCAGGCTGTCAGATTGTAGCACTCCACCAGGGAAAAGTAATCTACAACAAGGCTTTTGGCTACCTCACGTATGATAACACCGAACCGGTTAGCACCAACACCATCTATGATCTGGCGAGCCTAACCAAAATGCTTGCCACTACACTGGTGGTCATGAAGTTATATGAAGATTCCCTGCTCTTTTTAAGCGAAACCCTCGGCGATTACCTCCCCTACCTCAACCGTTCTGACAAGGGCCAGCTGCGGCTTTTTGATGTACTCACCCATCAGTCAGGCCTCGACGGGTGGATTCCTTTCTATTTGAAAACCCTCCGAAACAACGCCCCCGACACTGCACTCTATAAACCGGTGCCAGATGCTGCTCATCCCTACAAGGTTGCCGAAAACCTTTACCTCGACAGGAAATACCGCTACATCATGATGGAACGCATTGCCGACAGTAAACTGAAGAAGAAAGAATACCGGTACAGCGACCTTGGATTTATCCTTTTACCCACCATCATTGAGTTAATTACGAACAAGCCCTTCGACGAGTTTGTTTACAACACATTTTATGAACCAATGCAACTCAACGCTTTGCTGTTTCAGCCATTGAGAAAATACCCACGTTCAGTGATTGCACCTACCGAAAATGATCAGGAATTTCGCAAACAATTGCTCAGGGGCGATGTGCACGACCCGGCAGCAGCCATGCTGGGTGGCATTTCGGGACACGCAGGCCTGTTTGGCACCGCCTCCGACGTAGCCCAAATCATGCAAATGTTGCTCAACAAAGGCACAATCAATGGTCAACAATTTTTAAAAGAAAGCACGGTGGATTTTTTTACCAAAACACACTTCAAAAACAACCGAAGGGGAATTGGTTTCGACAAGCCACCGCTCGACACCACCGATACAAACCGTTCGATGGCCATGAAAGCTTCGGCAAAAAGCTTTGGTCATACCGGATTCACCGGCACCTTTGCCTGGGCAGATCCTGAAAACCAGCTCGTGGTGGTGTTCCTTTCAAACCGCGTTTACCCTGATGCCAAAACCAACACACTCGCCAAACTGGGCACCAGACCCATGATCCACGAGCGGTTTTATTCATATGTGCAATCACTCAGCAAATAAATATGCACCAAACGCATCAACACACTACCGAAAAAAACAGAAACCGCAAGCTGTTTCTAACGATGCTGCTCAACCTTGTCATTTCGGGCGTTGAGCTCATCGGAGGACTGCTTTCAAATTCGCTCGCGCTCATTTCAGATGCCTTTCACAACTTCAGCGATGGCATCGCAGTGTTGATTACCTATTTTGCAAGCAAAGCAAGTCAGAAAGCTCCCAACCAGCAACATACTTTTGGATATAAACGCATCGAAATACTATCGGCCCTGTTCAACGCCCTGACGCTCATTGCCATTAGCATTTTTCTGATGGCAGAAGCATGGAAACGCTTTCAGCAACCCGAAATGATCGAAGGATTTACCATGCTTTGGGTGGCGCTTATTGGTCTGGCAGCCAACCTGGCCGGTGTGTTGTTATTGCACGACTTTTCGCATCACAACCTGAATGTGCGTGCTGCATACCTCCACCTGATCGGAGATACCCTTTCGAGTGTGGCGGTTATTATTGGTGGTTTGCTCGTTATCTATTACCAGTTGTATTGGATAGATCCGCTGATTACCGCGCTCATTGGCCTTTACATCATCAAAGAAACCTGGGAGGTGCTCACCCAAACCTACCACATTCTCATGCAGGCAGGACCGAAAAATATACCACTTCAACCCATTGCCGACAGGCTGATGCAAATAGAAGGCATTCGCAGCGTTCATCACATTCATGTTTGGCAACTCACCGATCACGATATCCATTTCGAAGCACACATCGAAATGGACAACGACATGTCGCTCAGTACTGTACAAAAATATTTGGAGGAAGCGAGACGGGTATTGACAACTACTTTTGGTTTCACCCACATCACACTTCAGCCCGAAATAGGCAGGTGTAATCACCACGAGCTGATCGCAAAGTCAGAAAACTGCCAATGCTGAATCAAGCCTTCCGAAACAAAAAGCTATTTTTGCAGCACAAGCAAATCTAAACACAAAGGAAAAATATCATGTTAAAATCTGCCCTACTCTGGGTGTTGTCGTTTCTGCTCATGGCAGCCTTTGCCGTGTATCAGCGCACCACAGGCCCCACTTATCCGCTCCGTGGCAAAGTTGAAATAAAAGGACAAACTGTCGCTTTCAAACTCCTGCGCAGTCACGACACAGGCCGTGATGCCCTCGTTAAAATTGCTGTTCCTTCTGGTGTGACAGCCAACTATCGTTTTAAACGCTTTAAAAGCCACGATGAATGGACCACTGTGGAGCTTTTTCCTCAGAACGACACCATCACTGTTGCCATTCCGCAACAAGCTGCGGCAGGCAAGGTGGAATATCAGCTTGCGCTGATGGACGGCGAAAAGGCCTATCCGCTCACCGAAGAACCTGTTGTAATCCGCTTCAAAGGCAGCGTTCCCGACTTCGTGCTGATTCCGCATATTTTTTTCATGTTTTTTGGCATGGTGTTCGGCATTCGAACCAGCCTCGAAGCACTGCTTAAAAGAAAACAAACTTTCAACCTAACGCGCATCACCACCGTTTTGATGGTGGTTGGTGGTCTGATTCTTGGACCCATCGTTCAAAAATATGCCTTTGATGCCTATTGGACCGGATGGCCATGGGGCCACGACCTCACCGACAACAAAACATTTTTTATGGTAGCTTTCTGGGTTATCGCCTGGTGGCGGTTGCACAAGCAGCCCGAAAACCGCACCTGGCCTGTCGTGGCAATGGTGGTTATGATTGCTGTGTACCTGATTCCACACAGTGTGCTGGGTTCAGAAATAGACCATACCAAAACACAGCCTAAAACCGAATTACCATCATGACGCTGCTTATTATTATCGCCACTGTAGTTGTTTCGGCGATGGCCATGCAAAACCCAGCCCTGTTTCACAGGCTCAGTTTCAGCCCATGGCTGATCGATCAAAGACGTCAGGGCTGGCGATTTTTAAGTTACGGACTTATTCACGCCGGCTGGATGCACCTGGCAGTAAACATGTTTGTGCTTTATTCGTTTGGCGATCAGGTGGAAGAAGCATTTCAAATGCTCTTTGGCAGGCCCAAAGGTTTGCTGTTCTTTTTTCTGCTGTACGTGGGAGGCATCCTGTTTTCTACCATCTTTGATTATGGGAAACACCGTCGCAACGCATATTATACAGCGGTTGGTGCCTCCGGAGCTGTTGCTTCTGTATTGTTTTCCAGCATTTTATTGATGCCAACGGCCTCGTTGATCGTGTTTCCAATACCCATTCCCATTCCTGCATGGCTTTTTGGCATCCTCTACCTGATTTATTCCGTCTATATGGGGAAAAAGGGTAACGACAACATTGGACACAATGCCCATTTTTTTGGGGCTGTTTTTGGCTTGTTGTACACCATTTTGCTAAAGCCCGAACTCATCAGCCTGTTTTTAGCCCAGCTTTCAGTTGGCTAAAGCTAATTAAGCTCCGGATTGAGCGGAAAACGCCTCCAGAGGTCATAGGCTGGCCCCATGCGCTGCAGGCAAACATTCCACATTTTGTGAGGGCGTGTGTGCATCAGCACCCGTGGTGTGGTGTTGGAAACCACCCACGCATTGCGTTTCAGTTCATCGTCGAGTTGGCCCGGCGACCATCCCGAATATCCCAGAAAAAACCTGATCTGATCTGGCCGCAACATACCAAGGGTTATCATTTCCTTCACAGCATCCAATTCGCCTCCCCAATAAAGCCCTTCCTGAATGGCTGTGCTGCCCGGAATCTCTTCTCCCAAAGTGTGTATGTAATAAAGATTATCTGTCTGCACTGGCCCACCAATAAAGACATCCTCTTCAAACTCGGGAAACCCTTCCACCAACTCATGCAATTTTGAAGTTGTCGGCTTATTCATAACCATGCCAAACGAACCTTCGTCGTTGTGCTCAATCATTAAAACCACCGAACGACCAAAGTAAAATTCATCCATCAGCGGCTCGGCAATCAACACCCTTCCAGGCCTGGGCTTCAAATCGTTACTCTTTATCTGAATCAGTTTTTCCATGTCGTGCAAACGAAATATTTATCTCTTTATACTGATATTTCCCTAATTTTACAGCCTGATCAAAAAACGTACCACGTTAAAGCATGCCGCAACATCTGTCTCTTTTTCATCAACTGCGTGATGAATATCCTTTTTTCGAATACCAAAGTTACCGGTTTTGGGAGGATGAGTTGCACTACCACCTGCAGTTTAACTTTAATTTAGCAAACAAATATTTGTTTCAACCTGAGACGGTCATCCCCAAAAAAAGTTTCATCACCTTACCCGAAAATAAAGCTTCACTCGATTGGCTGGTTTTTCACATAGGCATGGTTGAATTGATCAGCTATTGGAAGCTGGCCTGTCCTCCACTTGTCATCATCAAGCCATTTAGCCTCGACGAGCAACAGATTTCGTGGTGGAAGAAATTGTATTTTAATGGCTTAGGTGAGTTCTTCTACATCAACAACATACAGATCCGTTCTGAAGAATTCATGGAGATCCGAGTGGACACACAGCGTCAGGGCAAAGCCATTCGAGCCACTACCCAACCCATCACGCTCGTTCCCGTGGGTGGAGGAAAGGATTCTGTTGTTACCCTGGAGCTGCTCTCTGCTGCTGGCGAAAAACTCATACCCTTTATTGTCAACCCAAGGCAGGCCACCACCGAAACAGCACGCATTGCAGGTTATGGCCCTGATGAAACTTTTGTGGTTCATCGCAAACTCGACCCCCTGATACTTCAGCTCAACCAGCAAGGTTTTCTCAACGGCCACACCCCGTTTTCGGCTCTGCTGGCTTTCAACACCGCACTTGCTGCATTGCTCACAGGCGCACAAAACATTGCGCTCTCAAACGAATCGAGCGCAAGCGAATCAACCGTACACGGTCAAAACATCAATCACCAGTACAGCAAATCGCTTGAATTTGAGGACGATTTCATTTGGTATATGCGGAACTATTTGCTGTCCCCTCACAACTATTTCAGCTTTCTGCGACCATTAAGCGAAATGCAGATTGCTGCAATTTTTGCGCGCCTCGAAAAATATCACACCACCTTCAAAAGCTGCAATGCAGGCAGCAAAACCGACAGCTGGTGCAACAATTGTTCCAAATGCCTGTTCACCTACATCATGTTGGCTGCCTTTATGCCTCCACATAAAGTGGAAGCTGTGTTTGGCGAAAACCTGCTATCGAAAGCAAGTTTAAAGCCCATCATGATGGAACTTCGTGGAAAAACAGCGGCAAAACCCTTTGAATGTGTGGGCACGGTGGAGGAAGTTGATCTGGCATGCCGTGTGATTCAATCTGAAATGAAAACCAAAAATCCTGTTTTGCTTGACGATCTCGGAATGGTTGATGTTAGGGATACCAAACATCAATTGAAGGCTGCTCTGCAACATTTTGATACGCATCGCATTCCAGAAGCCCGTTTTATAAATATCTTGCGTGATGCCATCAGGGGTTGAACACATCATTGCACAACTGTCAGGCAAAAAGCTCCTGATTTTAGGCTTTGGCCGTGAAGGCAGGTCCACCTGGAATTTCGTAAGGCAGCACCTCCCTGAATCTGAAGTGTGCATTGCTGATCATAATAAACTGGATATTAATGATTTTAAGGGATTCAACGTACGCTGTATCGATGGCCCCCGCTACCTTGATGCCGTTCATGAAGCAGAAGTAGTGATCAAAACACCCGGCATTCCCGGACGACTGCTGAATCAACTCCCCGGACAAACCATCACCTCTCAAACCGATTTGTTTCTGGGCGCATTTGGCAACCAAACCATTGGCATAACAGGCACAAAAGGAAAAAGCACCACTTCAGCCCTTACGCATCATTTGCTCAGCGCCACAGGCTTTCACAGCATACTCACCGGAAACATCGGCATCCCCTGCTTCGACATCATTCCCGATATTGGCCAACAAACCCGCATCGTTTTCGAACTGTCGGCCAACCAACTCGAACTGGGACATCATTCGCCACACATTGCCGTGCTGTTGAATATCTTCGAAGAACACCTCGACCATTTCGGTACATACGAACGCTACCGTGAAGCCAAACTTAACTTATTAAAGCACATAAAAACAGACGATTATATCATCATACACACTTCACTGCAAGCATATGCCGAAGCTGCTCCAGCCCGGAATTATGTTTTTCCAACAGACCAATTTGGCCCGAATCTTCCTGTTGGTTTGCCCGGTTTGCACAACCAAACCAATGCGCAGGCTGCGCTGCTCGCCGCGATGGCAGCCGGCGGACGTCACACGGAGCTGATGCAACACCTGAGTGATTTTCAAGGCTTACCGCATCGCATGGAATACGTGGGTCAATACGGTGGCGTTCACTTTTTCAACGACAGCATTGCAACCATTCCCGAAGCCACCATTGCAGCCATTCAGACCATTGGAAGTGTTGACTTTCTGCTATTAGGAGGTTACGATCGGGGCATTCATTACGAATTACTTACTACTTACCTGATTCAGCATCCGGCTAAACACCTGCTCCTGACAGGCAAAGCCGGCATGCGGCTGGGCAGCATGTTGCAAAGCACCGAAACCTACCAGCACAGGCTACACTATTTCAACGAAATGGAGGAGGCTTTTCGCATTCTCAACAAATTGGCAATGCCAGGCAACACTTGCCTCTTAAGTCCGGCTGCAGCAAGTTACGATCGCTATAAAAACTTTGAACACCGGGGCGATACTTTCATGCAATTTGCCAGACGATTCGGAAGCTAAACTGCCTCAATCCATCTCCGGCATTGTGCTTTGGGATGGAGGCTTAACAGCTCGGTCCTTTGTAACGGGTTTTGGCAACATCGGCTTCCATGTGTCAGCATCAGGCAATGAAGAAGGATTCGACGGACCATGGTTTTCGCCCAGCATGATTTGAACAGCCTCCTCAGTTGTAACAAGCCTGTAGCCTGGTGGCGGAAGAAAAAAATCTTCTCTGATAGGCAGTTTTTTCACCTGTGTCACCTCCATCACATGCTCGCCAATATCTGTCTTCACAACTGACCGCATCAGTAAACCATTGGCCGCAAGCGATTTCCATGCAGGACTTTCGCGTGCAGCACCCAGCAACGAAGGCCGGCTGAACAATTGCATCAGGGCCTGAAGCGTGTCAAGCGAAATGCCGGCATAGGGCTGCACGGCCTGGGTGAACCACAGCTGCTCAACCACCGCCGTATCGAACAGCAAATGAAAGTGTTCAGAAGGAAACCCGCTGATTTGCATTACGCTGTCTCGCTTCACAAGTTGAAACCTCGAAAACAAAGCGGTGTCAACCACCGGATGTCGCAAGCTGTTGACCATCCTTTCGAATTCGGGTCGGGCCTTTTCTTGCTCATGTTCAGGCATTTCGGCAATAAGCATGAGCATCTGCTGCTCTACTGAACGAATAAAACCCTGCTTCAATGTGTCGGCTACACCCTGCCAGAAAACCATCTGTCGTGGAAAAATTACCGTAACGTGCCGCTGCGATACGTCAAAAATAAAGGTGGAGGTCTGATGCTCAATCCGAACCTGGCTGCCTTCGATAAAAATGCTCTGAATGGCCTTGTTGCCAAATCTGTCGTCCTTCTGCTCCGTAATCCACCAACCAGCTGCAGCATGACGGGCAAACAACAAGAAACAGATCACCATGGTAATTGCGCGCCATACAGGCAAGCATCTAAAGCGATATAACACAGACCTTGTGATAGTTAGCATCGATTCTCCAATTACTCCATTGCACAAAAATAGCTTTAACAACAACTGGAAGCAACGCAGTTTAAATTTTTACGACCCATATCCTTTCGCGTAAAGGAAAAAAAACTACTTTTGCACCTCTAAAATAAGCAGATACCATGTCAAAAGAAAAAGAAATTCTCAAAGGAGGTGACGAAAAACTGGAAGTTGTTGAGGAAGCGCTGAGCAAAACAGAGAAATTTATCGAAAACAATCAGAAAATCATCAGCATTGTGATCGGAGCACTTGTGGTGATTGTTCTCGGCTATTTTGGTCTCAACAAATATTACTTTGAACCCCGCGAGAAAGAAGCACAAATCCAAATGTTTGCTGCAGAAAAGTTTTTCGAACAGGACTCTTTAAACAAGGCCTTGTTTGGAAACGGCAACAACCTTGGTTTTATTGATATGATTGATCAGTATGGCTCAACCAAAGCCGGAAATCTGGCTGCCTACTATGCCGGCATCTCATATCTGCGTCAGGGCAATTACCAGGAAGCTATCAACTACCTGAAAAAATTCGATGGCAATGACCAAATTATTGCACCGCTCGCTATCGGCGCTATGGCCGATGCCTATGTGGAGCTCAACGATCTTTCGAAAGCTGCCGACTTATACCTGAAAGCCGCTGGAAAAAGTGACAATGAATTTACACGCCCTATGATGCTTTTCAAAGCTGGCAGGGCTTTCGAGCTTTCAAACAATTTTAAAAAAGCCGCCGAAACCTACGAAAAAATTAAAAAGGACTTCCCCAACTCTACCGAAGGAAGAACCATTGACAAATACATTGAAAGAGCCAGGGGCAAAGCATAATAAGCAATTCAAAACATAAAGGAACCTGGCATTTTTGTCAGGTTTTTTTATGACTTTCCATTAGATTTGCCCATCAAATCCACGAATATGAAAATTGTCTTTTTTGGCACACCGGCCTTTGCTGCCAGGCAGTTGGAATTCATCGCAGCACATGGTATCGATGTGTGTGCTGTGGTGACAGCCCCCGATAAACCGGCCGGACGCGGCAAAAAACTCGCTGCTTCTGAAGTAAAACAGGCTGCTATCCGACTGGGATTGCCTGTTTTGCAACCGGTTTTGCTGCGTGAGCCCAGCTTTCTCGAAACGCTTCAATCATTCAATGCGGACCTTTTTGTGGTGATCGCCTTTAGAATGCTGCCTGATTTAGTTTGGAAAATACCACCAGCTGGCACCTTCAATTTGCACGCCTCCAAGCTGCCCGACTACAGGGGTGCAGCACCCATCAACCGTGCCATCATGAATGGAGAAACAACCACAGGCCTTACCACTTTTTTTATCAATGCCAACATCGATACCGGCCACATAATCCGGCAAACTGATCTGAAAATTGATGACAATGAAACCGCCGGCGAGCTGCACGACAGAATGATAGAAATTGGCCAGCAACTGGTTCTTGATACCATTCGTGATATTGCCCTCGGAAAGGCAACCACCACTCCCCAAATTGATGTCACAAACAAACCCCTGAAAACAGCTCCTAAACTACATAAAGAGGACGGAAAAATAGATTGGACCAAAACGCTGCAATCCGTCCACAACCACATCAGGGGACTTAGCCCGCATCCGGGAGCCTATTGCAGGCTGATAAACGAAAAAAACGAAACGCTGGAGCTGAAAATACTCCGCAGCACCATCGAAACCTGTGTGCACAATGAAACCGTTTTCGCGCTTTTGACAGATAACCGCAGTCAGTTGAAAGTTGCTTTGAAAGAGGGATTCCTACACCTCACCCAAATCCAGCAAGCTGGAAAAAAGAGCCTAAGCACCAGGGAATTTCTGAATGGGTTTAAGTTTTCAGGAAATTGGTTTGCCGACGCAGCATTCTGATCCTTAACACCTATGAATGCTTTGACAGCGCGAAAAGGCAGTTTTTTTCAATACCGGAAGCCGATAGTAAAAAAAAATCCAAAAAAAACTGATTTTTTATCCTAACCACTTGCATCTGAATAATTATAGATTATTTTTGTGCCTTGTTCGACCAATATTCTAACTAATATTCAAAAAAATGAACAAAGCTGAATTAATCGATGTAATGGCTGCTGAAGCCGGTTTAACAAAAGCTGACGCCAAAAAAGCATTGGATGCTTTTGTAAGTGCAACAACCAAATCCCTGCAGGCTGGTGACAAAGTTACCCTTGTTGGTTTTGGAACTTTCTCTGTTTCAGGCAGGTCCGAAAGAAAAGGACGCAACCCTCAAACCGGGAAAGAAATCAATATCGCAGCAAAAAAGGTTGTGAAGTTTAAACCTGGCTCCGAATTATCAGCTGTCGTAAACTAATTTATTTTTACCTGCTGACAAAAAAAGCCCTGATGTCTTCCACCGGGGCTTTTTTATTTGTCACAGTTAAACCTAGCGTATAAATGGATCGACAGCCAGGGAAATGATCATCACGAGCACAAAATAGTTGATGCGCATGAAATAATAAAATGGATTGAATGCAGAGACCGTGCTTCGCAAAAGACTGCTGAAAGTAAATAGCAACCAAACAACAGCAAGCAAAATGGTGAGGCTGATCCAAACCGAAACGGTGAGGCCGAAAAGTGGCAGCATCAAGGCAGCCACCGCTGTGGCAGCCGTCCACAAAAATGTCAAATACCTGATCTGACGCTCGTCGTATAATTGCGTTATGGAAGGATAACCAGCCTCGGTGTATTCGTCCCCATATTTGAGCATGAGCAACCAAAAGTGCGGCACCTGCCAAATGAAAAAGAAGAAAGCCATGAGCAATGTTTGCAACGTAAACAGTTCACCTCCACCGGCAACCCAACCAACCACTGGTGGAATGGCACCAATCACCGAACCTGGCACCACCGCAAAAGCTGTCTTACGCTTCATCGGGGTGTAAATACCATTGTACCAGATCAATGCGAGCAATCCAAGTTGCAAACCAATGAAATTTGATCCCATATAAAGCAATATCGAACCGACAACCACCAACAACAGCGCCACCATCAAGGCACCGTTTCTGCTGACCCTTCCCGATGGAATTGGTCTGTTTCGTGTTCGCACCATCAGGGCGTCCCTATTGGCATCCTGAAAATGATTCAATGCCGAGGAGCCACAGGCCAGCAGAAAAATGCCCAGCACCGGAAGCAGCAAGCCTTGGTCAAGCTTGCCTTTCGCAAGCACATAACCTGCGATGGTGGTGAGCGACACAGCAAAGGTTATTTTCACCTTCGAGAGTTCAAGAAGCAACTTCAAATTTCGACCCAAAAAACGCATATAAAGGTATTTATTTTAAAGTTTTGATATAATCGGTAATGTGGGCAATCTGTTCATCATTCAAGGTAGCCTCATAAGACACCATTAATCCTTTCATATAACCCTGTACCACATCCGCATTGGGCTGTTTGATTGAACGCGAAATATAAGCTTCGTCAATCACAATTTCGCGGTCAACTCCATCGGTATTCACCACCTCGTTTTTACCAAAGATCCCTTTAAAAGATGGCCCAATAATCTTGCTTCCATCTTGAGAGTGGCAAGTAAGGCATGCGTTTTGCTTGAGCAAGGTTAAACCAGGATGTTCATTGGCAGTAGTGCCCGACGAGCTAAGCCAGCTTTCATAGGCCGCATCGTCAACCACAGTAACGCTCGACATCATATAGCTGTGAAGCTGACCACAATACTCTGCACAAAGAATGTCGTAACGGCCTTTCTCAGTAGCTTCAAACCACAGGAAGTTGTTTTTTCCGGGAACCATATCTTCCTTCATTCTGAACGACGGAATAAAAAAACTGTGCAGCACATCGCGCGATACGAGATTCACTTTCACAGGTTTACCCAGCGGAACAACCAATGAATCAGTAATCCTGCCGTCGGGATACTCAAACGAAAACTTCCACATCTGGCCGTAGGCAGTCACCTCGAGCGCTCCATCCGGAACGTTTCGCAATGGCTTATAGCCCATCCAGCCATAATAAAACATCACCATGACGAGCAAGGTAGGAATGGCCGTCCAAACCACCTCCATCGTATGGCTTCCCTCAATATTGGTGGCCACTGGATTTCGCTTCCGGTTGTATCGGAAAACAAAATACAACATCACCGCAGTGATTCCAACCAGAAAAAAGATTGAAATACCGGCAATCACATACAGGGAAAAATCTACTCCCTGGGCAAAGGTTGATGCTTGTTCTCTCATGATGCTTACCTGTTAAAATATTCAGTAGCAGTTAAAATCGTAAACACGGCAAACAGCACCACCACCAGCACCACAAGCCAGGTGTAGATCTTTTTGTCATATTTCAGGTGCATGAAATAATAGGCCACCACCACCACCTTTACAGTAGCGATGAGCAGGGCAGTTGCCACTGAAAGGGCAGCCAGATTGGCTCCAAACACCGAAATGGCCACGGTCACAACGGTGAGCAACAGCAGGGCAGCTAAGGTATGCCAATGATCGCGGTACGACGAAATGTGTACGTCGTGCTGCGTTTTCTTATCGTGATGATTATCCATGGATTTCAATGAATTAAGTAAAATAATGGAAAAAGATATATCCAGATCAGGTCAACCAGGTGCCAGTAAAGGCCGGCATTCTCAGCCAGCGCATACTTTTCGCGGTTCACCTCACCACGTTGGGTTCGGCGCAAGACAACGCCGATGAGAATACCTCCTATGATGATGTGCAGGGCATGCAGACCCGTCATAATGAAATACAGAAAAAAGAATAGCGCCTCGCCCTTGGGCAATAGTTTATAGTAGTCCATGCCTGGAAATAAACCATGGTGTATCTTGGCCGACCACTCGAAATATTTGATCACCAAAAAAACCAGCGACAACAACAACGTGGTAATCAGTAGTTTAACAGCCTTATCCCTGTCACCTTTTTGTATAGCTGTAATGGCCATGGCAATGGTCATACTGCTGAAAAGCAACACAACCGTGTTAATGGTTCCCATCGTCACATTCAATTCGAATGATGAAATCAGGAACGACTCATGGTTCAGCATGCGGTAAACCATATAGACGATAAACAGACCACCAAAAAGCAACAGTTCGGTGAATAAAAACAGCCACATGCCCATTTTCGATGCCTCGTCGTCCCTGTTGTGACCCGAGTTTGGCAATACTAAGCCGGTATGATGTTCCATAACTAGTCTTTTATTTGAGGTTGATGATCAAAATCGTAAGGTCCGTTGAGGGGCAGCTCTGGCATGCGGTCGAAGTTCTGAACCGGCGGAGGCGACAAGGTTTGCCATTCGAGCGTGATGCCATTCCAGGGATTGCGGCCAACATGTGCCTTCTTCCTGAAAAAGCCTGCTACAAGGTTCGACAGCATGATGATGAGACCAGTGGCCAACACCCAGCTTCCAAAAGTGCTGATCATATTGGGCAAATGAAACTCGGGCAGATAATCATAATAACGCCTTGGCATGCCCATCAGGCCGGCAATCAACATCGGGAAATACAACATATTGAAGCCGATGAAGAAAATGGTAAAGGCAATGTTGGCCACTCGGATGTTGTACATCCTTCCCCAAATCTTCGGATACCAGTAGTGGAGCGCTCCAAAAAAAGCAAAGCCGGTTCCACCAAACATCACATAATGGAAGTGACCCACCACAAAATAGGTGTCGTGCAGGTGAATGTCGGTGGCCAGTGCGCCAAGCACCAAACCAGTAAACCCACCGATCATGAACTGAAAAATGAAAGCCAGCGTAAAGAGCAATGGCGGCTGAACATTGATCGATCCTTTGTAGAGCGTGGCAACCCAGTTAAAAACCTTAATGGCTGTTGGAATTGCAACCAAAAAGGTCAGCATCGAAAAAATGAAGCGGGCAGTACCACTCATACCAGAAGTGAACATATGATGACCCCAAATGAAATAGCCCACAAACGCAATGGCTAAACTACTGAATGCAATGGCCTTATAACCAAAAATGGTGCGTTGACTAAAGGTTGGCAACATTTCGGAGATAACCCCGAAAGCCGGCAGAGCCATGATATAAACGGCTGGATGTGAATAGATCCAAAACAGGTGCTGATACAAAATCGGATCGCCTCCAATGGAGGGGTCAAACAAACCAACACCCAGCCAGCGTTCTGCTGCAATCATCAGCAAAGTGATTCCCACAATGGGAGTGGCCAGCAGCTGAATCCATGATGTGGCATAGAGCGACCATGCAAAGAGGGGCATTTTCAGGAAGGTCATGCCCGGTGTGCGCAGGCGGTGAATCGTTACGATAAAATTCAAACCGGTGAGAATAGAGGAGAAACCCAGCACAAATGCAGCCAAAACCGACATACTGACGTTGGTTCCGGTTTTCACGCTGTAAGGCGCATAAAATGTCCAACCGGTGTCGGCAGGGCCATCGCCAAAAACCAGCGTTGACAGGGCCATCAGTGCCCCAATCACATAAACCCACCAGCTCAGCAGGTTCAGGCGCGGGAATGACACATCATCCGTTCCAAGCATGATCGGCAAAAAGAAGTTGCCAAAAACAGCAGGAATACTTGGAATGATGAATAAAAAAATCATGATCACACCATGAAGCGTAAAAATCTGATTGTAGGTTTTCGCCTCAACCAGATCTTTACCCGGATTGAGCAGCTCGAGGCGCATCAGCACACCGAGTGTGACGCCAACCAGAAAAAAGGTGATGAGCGAATACAGGTATAAGAGCGCAATCCGCTTGTGATCAACGCTGAATATCCACGATAGAATACCCTTCTTCGCGTTCAGATAGTTTAACGGGGTAGTTTCTGAAGTCATAGATTTATGAAATTTTGGAAATTCGTTCTTTTTTGCCACTTCTGATCAACCAGGCCAGCATGCCAAGGGCCAGCAACAAAATGATGCTGCCCGAAATGCGTGTGGTGTTGAATACATACTTCTTGCCCTCTGGGTCATAACTGAAGCAAAAATCGAGCACCTTGTTGATGGTTGGACCAGATTTTTCCATACCCGCTTCCACGATGGCCATCTTAAAGTCGAAGGGAAGAAAATAAGTACCGTGCAAATAACGCGTGATTTTTCCACCCGGACTTAACACCAACAGCGTGGCAGGATGAATAAACTCCTCGCCTTCCTGCTTGATCTGATACCCCACATTGTTGAGAAAAGCCCGAATCATCAGACTGTCGCCAGTGAAGAAGCGCCAACCATTCTGGGGATCGCCATGCTTTACCAGATTGGTGTAGGTTTTCTTTTTGTTTCTTGCCAAAGTGGTGTTCTCGCGGTGATCAAAGCTGATGGTAAAAACCTGATAATCTTTGTTCACCTCCAGATCAGATTTGCTCATCACATCGGCCAGACCATTCATGAGCGGGGTGCAAATGCCCGGACATTCATAATAGACCATGGCAACAACAGTGGGCATGGTGACGGCGTTTTTGAGGTTGACCTTTTCAAACTGATCGTCGGTGAAAATGAGGCTGTCTTGCAAAAAACTGTCCAGCTTCTCATACACACCAAGTTCCTCCTGAGCGCGTGTTGTTAAAAAAATGAAACCAAACAGGATTGTGAAAAACCACCTCAGTCCATTTGAGCTGTTAAATAATAAACTCATTCAGAATGATTTAGAGATATTTATAAACTGAAAAAATGATTGCGCTAATTTAGACTAAATCTAAATAATAACAAGAAAAAAATAGATTTGTTTCAGTATAAAAATGATGGGAATGAAAGTGTTGCACAACAAACGCCTTGTACCTGTTTGCCCATTTACCTCACAATTTTTCCCAAATTTGAACAGCAATTTTTCACACTCCTTCCGGTTTGGCCTGTTTTTCGCACTATCCGAAATTGATTTGATGTTTGGCACGATTGTTGTTATTTACACATCGAAGTAGTTTTTTTTATAGAATATTGGTTGGTTAAGAAAGAAAAAGCCCGCGTTGAACGACGCGGGTTTTTTCTTTTTATCCAAAATAAAACTGGCCTTCATCAACTTTTCAACTCAGCACGCAGATAAGCTGCAGTGTATCCTATGTCATTGGACGACAATTCCTCAGGCGTTCCTTCTGCAATAATATTACCTCCCATTTTGCCACCTTCCGGACCAATGTCAACAATATGGTCGGCTACTTTAATCACCTCCATATTGTGCTCAATGATGAGCACCGTATTGCCTTTGTCAACAAGTTTATTCAGCACATCGAGCAGCACCCGAACATCTTCAAAGTGCAAACCTGTGGTGGGCTCGTCGAGTATATACAGGGTTTTCCCGGTATCTTTTTTCGAAAGTTCAGCTGCCAGTTTCACACGTTGTGCCTCGCCTCCGGAAATGGTGGTTGAGGCTTGCCCCAAACTGAGATATCCCAGGCCCACCTCCCTGAGGGTCATGATTTTGTGTTGAATTGATGGAATGTTTTCAAAGAAATCGATGGCCTGCTCGATTGTTAGGTTCAATACATCGTTAATGGATTTTCCGCGATAGCGCACTTCGAGTGTTTCGCGGTTGTAGCGCTTGCCGCCACATTCTTCACATACCACACTCACATCCGGCAAAAAATTCATTTCGATGATGCGCAGACCTGCACCCTTACAGGTTTCACAGCGTCCACCTGTCACATTAAAACTAAACCTACCCGGCTTATAGCCCCTTATACGGCTTTCGGGCAGCTCGCCAAAAAGTTTCCGAATATCGTCGAACACCTTGGTATAAGTAGCTGGATTTGAACGGGGTGTGCGTCCAATCGGGGATTGGTCTATTTCTATCACTTTGTCAATGAAACCCAGTCCTTCGATGCGTTCGTAAGGTAATGGCTGTTTGAGCGAACCATAGAAATGTTTGCTCAGGATTGGATATAAGGTTTCGTTGATCAGGCTCGATTTGCCCGAACCAGAAACGCCGGTCACACAAATCATTTTTCCCAATGGAAGCCGAAGGTTCACGTTCTTGAGGTTATTTCCCCTTGCACCAAAAAGCACAATCTCTTTGCCTGCATGCCCTTCTCTGCGTTGTTTAGGCACTGGAATGGCACGCTTTCCGCTGATATATTCGCAGGTAATGCTATTACAATCAGCCATTTCAGACGGCCTTCCCTGTGCCACCACCTGTCCGCCATGGATGCCAGCCCCCGGCCCAATGTCAACCACATAATCTGCCGCCATGATCGTATCCTTATCGTGCTCAACCACCAGCACTGAATTGCCGATATCACGGAGCTGCTTCAGCGATTCGATCAGGCGGTGGTTGTCGCGCTGATGCAGCCCAATGCTGGGCTCATCCAAAATATAGAGCACTCCTGTGAGTTGAGAGCCGATCTGGGTGGCAAGCCTGATGCGTTGCGATTCTCCTCCTGAAAGCGTATTCGCAGGACGGTTAAGATTCAGATAATCAATACCAACCTCCAGTAAAAACTGAAGTCGTTTCTCAATTTCGCGAATGATCTCATGCCCGATGGCACGGTGCCGGTCGGGCATGCGTGCCGGAAGATCGTTGATCCAACCTGCCAGGCTTTTTATGTCCATTTCAGCAACTTCAGCAATGTTTTTGCCGTCAACCTTAAAGTAGAGGGCCTCTTTCTTAAGCCTGCTACCATTGCATACCGGACAATGGATATGATTCATGAATCCGGCTGCCCACCGTCGAACGGCAGGTGAAGCATTTTCGTTGTTCTGATTCTGAATAAAGTTGATGATGCCTTCGAAGTTGAGGCTGTAGGAGGTTGTTACGCCCAGATATTCTTTTTTTACTTCAAACGATTCGTTTGATCCATACAGCAGGATATCCAGGGCCTCTTCAGGGATCTCGCTGATGGGTGTATTCAGCGTAAATCCATATCTGATGCCGATGGCTTCCATTTGGTTAAATATCCAGTTGCTTTTAAACTCACCCAGAGGTGCAATGCCACCCTTCTTGATGCTTAATGAGGGGTCGGGTATGATTTTGGACATGTCGATTTCAGCAATCTCGCCCAAACCGCCACATTTGTGGCAGGCTCCATAAGGTGAATTGAATGAAAAAGTGTTGGGTTCGGGTTCATCATAGGATATTCCGGTGGTCGGACACATGAGCTTCCGACTGAAAAACCTCAGCTTTTGATCATCTGCATCAATGAGTTGCATAAGGCCTTTGCCATGTTTCATGGCAAGGTTAACCGATTGCCGCAGCCTTCTGGTCTCGGCATCGTTTAGCTCTAGGCGGTCGATCACAATTTCGATATCGTGCACTTTATACCGATCGAGCTGCATGCCGAAAACAATGTCACGTATCTCGCCGTCGACGCGAACTTTGACGAATCCGGCCTGTCGTATCTGCTCAAACAGCTCCCTGTAGTGCCCTTTGCGCGCCCTTACGACGGGAGCCAACAGGATGATCCGCTTTCCGGCATATTGTTCTGTGATGCGGTCGACAATCTGATCCTCAGAATAGCGAACCATCAGCTCGCCGGTTTCATAGGAATACGCTTCCGAAGCGCGGGCATACAGCAACCGCAGAAAATCGTATATCTCTGTCACCGTTCCAACTGTTGAACGGGGATTGCGGTTCACCGATTTTTGCTCAATGGAGATCACCGGACTTAAGCCTGTGATACGGTCCACTTCTGGACGTTCCATATTTCCGATAAACTGCCTTGCATAGGCCGAAAAGGATTCCATGTACCGGCGTTGCCCCTCGGCAAAAATGGTGTCAAAGGCGAGCGATGATTTTCCACTTCCACTCAATCCTGTGATGACCACCAGTTGATTGCGTGGAATCTTCAGATCGATATTGCGCAGGTTGTGCATCCGTGCGCCATATACCTCCAGGTATTGGTCTTCCGATTGATCGTTTAAATTCATCCGTTTGGGGGAAATGACGTTTAAGGAGTTTTGAGTGAATCGCCTTTGGCGCTGTACATCAAATGTGTTCGGCTGAAGGGTGGTTCAGGAATCTTTATTTCATATTTTTTCCCAGGTGCCACCGGAAGCTTGTTCGACCTTAGCCAGGGATTAAACAGTTTCAGGAGCTTATATGACAAATTGTGTTTGCGCGCAAAGGCAGCCAAATCATCAATCGGTTCACTAACGACAATGGTTTTAGATTGCAGAGGGTTGTATTCGAGCAGTCCATCAGGATAAAAACCATACATCTCCGGATTGCTGGCGATCAGTTTCATTGCGAGAATGCGAAATACATAACGTTCTGTTTCCTCGGGCATCAGCAAATCATAATATGAAGCCGCATATTGCTTGTCCATTAAATCGTCGATGCGTTTTGTGCCGGCATTGTAAGATGCTGATACCAGCGCCCAGTTTCCATACCTTTCATATGCTTTCTTCAGATAGCGGCATGCCGCCTGCGTAGCTTTCTCAACATGATAGCGCTCATCAACATCGGCATTCACTTCAAGCTGATATTCCTTGGCAGTGCCTTCCATAAACTGCCAGAAGCCGGCAGCACCGGCAGGCGATTTGGTATTGCTCAGATTGCTCTCAATCATACAGAGGTATTTGAAATCGTCAGGAACCAGGTTCTGATTGAGGATGGGTTCAATCACCGGAAACCATCGCTTTGCTCTTTTGAGGTTCAGGAGTGTAGCACTATGCCAATATGTATTTACAAGTAGTTCACGTTCAAGGTTTTCTGACACATAGAATAGTTGGAGCGGAACTACCTCGCCAGCAAAGGTGAGCGTTTTGGGAAGTTCAGGTGCATGAATGCGGTAGTCATGCCTGCCCATTAAACCACCGTCTGTTCGGGCTTCTGATTGATCTTGCGCCTTGCTTTGGTACGACCGGCCACAGCCATGTATGCCCAAAATGAGCAATGCCACAAGCATCATCCGAAACAACCTGTAAGGTTTAAGAAATAAAAGAGATACGCCTGGCATTCAAGTGCTTAAAAAGGACTTACAAAATCTTTGAAGAAGGGAGCTACCTCATCCTTGGCAGATAAGATGGGCCTGGTGATGCCCCAGTCGATGTTCAAATCCGGATCGTTCCACCTGATGCTTCCTTCCGATTCTTTGTTGTAAACATTGGTACATTTATAAAAGAAAACGGTATTGTCTTCCAGTGTAACGAATCCGTGGGCAAAGCCAGGTGGCACCCAATACATCCACTTGTTTGATTCGGTGAGCTCAATGGAAGCCCACTGACCATAAGTGGGAGATTTTCGGCGCAAGTCGACTGCCACATCGAGCACCGCACCTTTCATCACCCTGACGAGTTTCCCCTGCGCGAATGGTGGCGCCTGAAAATGCAATCCCCTGAGCACCCCTTTCATCGACTTTGATTCGTTGTCCTGAACAAAGTTTTGATCGATGCCTTTCTGAAGAAACTTTTCTTTGTTGTAAGACTCGAAAAAATAACCACGCTGATCCTCAAACACAGCTGGCTTAACAATGACGAGATCCGGAATTTTTGTGGTAATGATTTCCATAACTCAGGGGTTTGTTGGATTAAAAAAATCGGGCAAGCTTCACTTGCCCGATATGTAATCAAAATTAAAGATGAATCACTTCGCCGTATGCATCAGCCGTTGCTTCCATAATGGCCTCGCTCATAGTGGGATGCGGGTGAATGGTTTTGATGATTTCGTGGCCTGTGGTTTCGAGCTTACGGGCGGCAACAGCCTCGGCAATCATTTCGGTTACGTTGTCACCTATCATGTGGCAGCCCAGCCATTCGCCATATTTAGCGTCGAATACCACTTTCACAAAACCATCTTTGTTGCCTGCTGCACTGGCTTTGCCCGAAGCAGAGAAGGGAAATTTACCCACTTTAATCTCATAGCCGGCTTCTTTGGCCTGTTTCTCGGTCATGCCTACCGAGGCAACCTCAGGGTTTGTATAAGTGCACGAAGGAATGTTTGAATAGTCAACCGGCTCAGGATTCAGGCCGCAAATGGCCTCCACACAGGTGATGCCTTCGTGGGAGGCAGTGTGGGCAAGAGCGGGACCATGCACAATGTCACCAATGGCATAAACGCCCTCAACACTGGTGCGGTAATAAGCATCAACAAGCACTTTTCCGCGCTCGGTTTTCACACCAAGTTCTTCAAGGCCAATACCTTCAATATTTGTTGCAACACCCACTGCCGAAAGCACCACATCAGCATGGGTGATTTCCTCTCCCTTTTTGGTTTTGATGGTCACCCTGCATGTATCACCCGAAGTATCGACAGTTTCAACGCTGGCATTTGTCATCACCTTCATACCAGCTTTCTTGAATGAGCGCTCGAGTTGTTTGGAAACCTCCTCGTCTTCAAGCGGGAGGATGTTGGGTAAAAATTCAACAAGTGTTACTTCCACGCCCATCGAGTTGTAGAAATAAGCAAATTCGCTTCCTATGGCACCTGAGCCAACCACCACCATCGATTTTGGCATTTGCGGCAACACCATCGCCTGACGATAGCCAATGATTTTCTTGCCATCAATAGGTAAGTTGGGCAATTCGCGCGATCGTGCACCTGTTGCGAGTATAATGTGATCTGCTTCAATCAGTTGCTTTTTACCTTCGCTGTCGGTAACTTCAACTTTTTTTCCCTGCACGAGTTTGCCAAAACCATTGATGAGTTCAATTTTATTTTTCTTGAATAAAAACTGCACTCCCTTCGACATTCCGTCGGCCACACCACGGCTTCTTTTTACAATCGCATCCAGATCGGGCGTTGGCACTTTTTCCAGCTGAATCCCATAATCGGAGGCGTGCTTCATGTAGTTGAAAACCTGAGCGCTTTTGAGCAGGGCTTTGGTGGGGATGCATCCCCAGTTAAGGCAAATGCCGCCTATTTCGGCCTTTTCGACCACAGCCACTTTTTTACCCAGTTGTGAAGCCCTGATGGCAGCCACATAACCTCCTGGTCCACTGCCAATTACAATAATATCAAATTTCATGATGTACCTATTTAAGAATTGGAATTTTCGACAAAAATACAAAATTAGTTGCTGTGATTTCAAGCGCTGCAGGCCAGCATTCCTATGTTGCGCCAACATTGGAACAAAGCATTTATCAAAGTGTTCATCAATCAGGTTTTCTCATGCAATTAATGGCTATTTTTGCGCCAGACTCCCGGCGAACAAACCCTCTACTTGCAAAAATGGCCGGTGAGGAGCCGGCAAGTCGGGAGTCATTTCACACGCACTCAAACATGAAGAAACCGGGATTGGCACACTTCTTTGTATTTGTTCAACTGAGCTGTTTGGCTTTGATTGCAGTCACCGGACCATTGTTCGCCGACAGTATTTGGGGGCTGTTGACCGAAGTTGCCGGTGTTTTGCTAGCCATCGTGGCCATCATGCAGATGAAACCAGGAAAGGTTAATTTGCTTCCCCTTCCGCGTGCCGATGGAAAGTTGGTTACAGAAGGTGTGTATAAATACATCCGCCATCCCATGTACATCGCTCAGATTGTTGCAGTTGCACCTTTGGTGATCGAATCGCCTGACCTCCTGCGCGTGGCCGCCCTGCTCCTGTTGATCATCGATCTGATCTTCAAACTGCATTATGAAGAGCGAAAACTGATCCAGCATTTTGATGGTTACAAGGAGTATATGAAGCGAACCTGGAGGTTTATCCCCAACCTTTGGTAAACACATACTTCTGCAATTTTGTCACTTTTCATTGCAAGAAGACAGGCCGAAAAGGCATGGCATGCATCTTGATGTGCCATTGCATCAAATTAAAACTACCATGGCTATACACACCATTCTATCCATGAGCGAGCTTCAGAAAAAGCTCAGGAATGACCAAAAAAATTACCTGCTTCTTTACAAATCTGGCAGTGAATCAAGCGATTGCAGTTTCAGAAATCTTCAAAATGCAGCCAATCAGCTCGAAAGTGCCAACGTGATGGTGGCAGATGTGAAAGAGGTGCGCGACATTCATGCAGCCTACAACATCAACAGTGTTCCTTCGATGCTTGTTTTTGAAGGTGACAAATTCATCAATGTGGTGAAAGGCTGCAACGAACCCGCATTTTATATTTCGCTTTTCGAAGAATCTTATTTTCATGCCGCTTCGCAAACGCAGGAGCCAAGACAGAAACGGGTGACCGTATATTCGACACCCAGCTGCTCCTGGTGCAACACATTAAAAAGTTATCTCAAGCAGCACAACATCAAATTCACCGACATTGATGTGTCGAAAAACCAACAGGCGGCAGAGCAAATGGTGCGAAGAAGTGGTCAGCAGGGTGTGCCTCAAACCGATATCGAAGGCCAAATCATCGTTGGCTTCGACAAAAACCGCATCAACAGCATTTTAGGCATTCAAAATTCAAATAACTAATACATTATCATCATGAAAGAATTGCAACCATTAAACGAAAACGTGATTCTCGACCTCAGCAGCGAGAAAGGCGAGCAGCGCACAGCCTCAGGCATCATCATCCCCGACACCGCCAAAGAAAAACCACAGATTGCTGCAGTGGTGGCCATTGGAAACATCGAAAACCCTGGCATCTCTGTTGGCGACTCCGTTCTCTTTAAAAAATACAGCGGTACGGAGCTGGAATATGAAGGTAAAAAACTGTTGGTAATTCCTTACGCCGATCTGCTTGCTAAAGTTGTTGAAACAGAGGAGATTTAACAGAACCCCCTCAAAAAAAAAAGAGACTGCACCTGTAGGGCAGTCTCTTTTTTTTGAGGGATATGGATTAGTTGAGCACTTCGTTCACCAGTGCAGAAGCGTCTTGAAGCCGGATGGCTGAATACACTTTTAAACCCGATTTATCAATTAACTCTTTGCCTTCTTCGGCATTGGTTCCCTGCAACCTCACAATAATGGGCACATTGATTTCGCCAATGTTGTTGTATGCATCCACAATACCTTGAGCCACACGGTCGCAACGCACAATGCCACCAAAAATGTTGACCAAAATGGCTTTAACATTGGGGTCTTTCAGAATGATACGAAAAGCTTCTTCCACACGCTTGGCATTGGCTGTTCCGCCCACATCGAGGAAGTTGGCCGGTTCGCCACCCGACATTTTGATCATATCCATTGTGGCCATTGCAAGGCCTGCGCCATTCACCATGCAACCCACATTGCCATCGAGTTTCACATAGTTCAGGTCGAAACGGCTTGCTTCCACCTCGATGGGATCTTCCTCGTTGAGATCGCGCATTCCGGCAATTTCCAGCTGCCTGAAAAGTGCATTGTTATCGATGGTCACCTTGGAATCGGCAGCATATATTTTGTCGTCGGCCGCCTTGATCACCGGATTGATCTCGAAGAGACTGGCGTCCGAACCTTCGTAGGCTTTGTAGAGGGCCGCAACAAACTTGACCATTTCTTTGAATGCTGTTCCGGAAAGGCCCAGGTTAAAGGCAATCTTGCGGGCCTGAAAACCCTGCAGTCCCACCTTTGGATCGATTTCTTCTGTAAAAATCTGATCAGGTGTCTCCTCGGCCACTTTTTCAATATCCATACCGCCACGGGGCGAATACATGATCATATTGCGTCCTTTGGCACGGTTGAGCAAGATGCTCATGTAAATTTCTGAAACAGGAGATGGGCCGGGGTAATAAATATTTTGTTCAATCAATACGCGGCGCACCAGCTTTCCTTCAGCCGAAGTCTGTGGAGTAACCAGCATCATGCCGATGATTTGATCAGCATAAAGTTCCACTTCTTCGAGGGTCTTGGCTATTTTCACTCCGCCACCTTTACCACGTCCACCGGCATGAATTTGTGCTTTTACAGCCCATTTGTCTGAGCCAGTACGTTTTTGAATTTCTTTGGCAGCCTCAACGGCTTTGGCCGGCGATTCAGCCACGATGCCCAATGGCACCGAAACACCATAACCGCTTAAAATTTGTTTTCCCTGATACTCATGTAGATTCATAATAATTCGATCTGTGTTTTAGAATTTCAAAAGTAGGACAAATATTGAAATACCTGCATGTTTGAAATGAAAAGAATTTTACCACTGCACCGCATCATCCTTAATACAACAGTTGCCTGACGCATTCGATTGAATTCACCTGGCTTGGCATACGACCCAATGTCGGTCACCAAACTTTGGCCGAAATGCTTAACTTTGCACCATCAATCCATTCATTGATGATTTCAGCACAAGGTATCTCGAAGCATTTCGGACAGTTACGGGTTTTGGAAGACATCCATCTTGAGGTAAAAAAATCCGAGATTGTCTCGGTTGTGGGGCCTTCCGGAGCTGGCAAATCGACACTTTTACAGATACTTGGCACACTCATGCAACCCGATTCCGGCCAGTTGATGATCGACCAAACAGATGTGCGGCAGTTGAATGAAAAAGCCCTGTCACAGTTTCGAAATCGTTCGATAGGCTTTGTTTTTCAGTTTCATCACCTGCTGCCCGAGTTTACGGCGCTTGAGAACATTTGCATACCTGCCTACATTGGAGGCACAAAGCCAAAAGTGGCTGAAGCGAGGGCCAAAGACCTGCTGGCTTTTTTTCAGCTGAGCAACCGGGCCGATCATAAACCCGCCGCCCTTTCGGGAGGCGAGCAGCAACGCGTGGCGGTTGCCAGGGCGCTCATCAATAATCCGGCGGTGGTGCTTGCCGACGAACCTTCGGGCAACCTCGATTCCGTTTCTGCATCGTCGCTTCATCAACTCTTTTTCGACTTGCGAAAACAGTTTGGCCAAACTTTTATCATCGTCACCCACAACACCGAGTTGGCAAATATGGCTGACCGAAGCGTTATGATTGCCGACGGTCAGATTACCGAACAACGCACTAAAAACCCCTTATAATCGTTTCATCAGCATCAACAAATCCCGCACATGCGTCATATCATCTTCATATTCAGCATCCTGCTAATAACCATCCTGGTGAGTTCAGCGGCTTTTGGGCAACAAGCACAAACCTACGAATCCACCATTAAATCGGCCAACGAAAAATTTGCAGCCAAAGACTATATCTCAGCCAAAACCTATTTCGAAATGGCGCTCAGGCTTAAAGCAGAAGACCCCTACGCCACAAAAAAGCTAAGCGAAACCCTCAGCCTGATTCAAAAGCAAAACGAACAGCAAGAGGTTTTCTACGGCTTTCTCGACCAGGGCGATCAGCTCCTGAAACAGGGCAAAACCGACGAAGCACTGACCCAATACCAAAAAGCACTGGCCATTTTCCCTGAAGACAAATATGTGAATGCGCAAGTGAACAAAATTCTTGAAGTCAAGAAAAAAGCCGCCGAGAAAAAACAGAATTTCGAAAAACACCTGGCACTGGGAAAGCAACTGCTTGTTGACAATAAACTTGAAGAAGCACTGGCTCAACTCAACATGGCATTGGCCATTCAGCCCGATGATGCAGAAACGAAAACCGCCATTGAAAGCACAGAAGCATCCATCGCACTGAGAAATGCCAACGAGCAAAAGTACCAACTGCTCATGAATGAAGCCACCAATCTCGAAAAGCGAAAAAGCTACAGCCAGGCAGTCGAAAAAGTGCAGCAGGCCCTGCTGATATTCCCTGATAAGAAGGAAGCGCTCGATCGGGCGGAAATGCTCGCCAAACAGGCAAAAGTGCAAAGTGATTACGAGAACACGATTGCCGCTGCCGATCAAATTTATGAGCAGAAAAACCTGGATGCTGCGCGTGCCAAATACGAAGAAGCACTCAGTATCTGGCCCGGGCAAACCTACGCCACCGATATGATTCGCCGGATTGATGAAACACTTAACAACGAAGAACGCAACCGAAAACAAGCCATTGCTGATGCGCTCGCCAATGCCCAATCACTTTTCGACGCAAAGGCTTACACCGATGCTGCCGCAGCCTACAATCAGGTGTTGAACCTCGACCCGGAAAACGAAATGGCCTCGGCGCGTGTGGTGGAGCTCACACTGCTGATTGCTGCCGAACAAACCGCAAAACAAACACGTGAAAAATTTGAGATGCTTGTTCGCAACGGCGATCAGGCCATCGCCGAAAACAAACCAGCGCAAGCACTGGACCTCTATGAACAAGCCCTTCAGCTTCAGCCTGATGACACAGGATTGACTGCAAAAATCGCCTCCACCAGACAAAACATTGCTGACCACAAAAAAGAAGCTGCCAGACTGGCCGAATATAATCAATGGATTCAACAAGCCGACGCCGCATTCGAAAAGGGTGAGTGGGAAACGGCAAAAGCAGCTTATTTGAAAGCCCTGCTGTTGGATACGACACAAACCCACCCCACTGCACAGATTCAAAAAATTGATCAGCAGATTGCTGCACAGCAGCAGGCTGACCAACTGAATGCAAGCTATCTTGAGGAAATAACGCATGGCGATCAGTACTTTACCGAAGCCAACTACGAGAAAGCAATAGAGGCTTATCGAAAAGCACTCACGTTTAAGCCGGGCGAAAACCATCCAACCGAGCGCATTGCAAATGCAACGCTTCTATTGACCCAAAAGCAAAAAGCACAACAACTTGAAGCCGAATTTTCCAGCCTCCTTGCTCAGGCCGAATCGGCAGAGAAGGCTGCCAACCTTGATAAAGCGCTCGAGCTTTACACAAGCGCAGTTGAACTGAAACCGGACGAGGTTTTTGCAAAAGAGAAAATGAATCAGCTCAGGCAACAATTGGCTGCAAATGCCGCAGCCCGGCAACTTGAGGCTTCTTACCTTGCCATCATCAATGAAGCTGAGCAGTTTGCAGCATCACAAAACCTTGAATCAGCTTTGTTAAAGTATCAGGAAGCCCTTCGGCTAAAACCCGGAGAAGCTTTACCAGAAAAACAAATAGCAGCCCTGACACAGCAACTGAATGATCAAAAAGCCGCAGCAGCCCGTGAAACAGCATACAACGCTGCCATCAGTCAGGCAGATGCATTCTTCGAAAGCGGTAATTTTGAACAATCAATTGAAAAATACAAAGCAGCATTGGATCTTAAACCAGAAAGTCAATATCCGGTTGAACAAATTGCTCAAGCAGGCAAACGCATGAGCGAAATCGAGGCAGCAGCACAGAAAACCCTGAAAATAAACACTTTGAATAGCGAAGGCAATCAGCTTTTAGCAGAAAACAAACTCACAGAGGCAGCCAAAAAGTTTGCAGAAGTGCTGATGCTCGAACCAGCTAATACCCATGCATCAGAAATGAAGGCAGTCATAACACAGAAGCTGGAAACACTGGCACGTGAAAAAGAAACCGGCTATCAAAATGCGATGGCAGAAGCCGAACAAAATATTGCTGTCAAAGAATATAAAAAGGCACTCAGCTCGCTCAATGCAGCCCTGGGTTTCAAACCCGAAGATGCAGCAGCCACCCAACGCATGAAGCAGGTGGAAACCATCATCGAGGAACGCCTCACTGCCTTACGTACCGAATATAACAAGGCTGTTTCGGAAGCTGACCGTTTCTATAACAGCAAGAACTACGATCAGGCCATTGAAAAATACCTGTTTGCCGAAGGCGTCAAACCCGACGAAAGTTACCCACGCGAGATGATTAAAAAGATTGCGGCTGAAATGGAGCAGAATAAAATCAGAGATCTGAATACCACTCCGGTTCTGATTACCGCCAATACCACCAAAAGATTTGAATTTGAGCCGGTTGATATCACCGAGCGGCGCTCTAACTTCATCATCGTCAAAGCACGCAACACCGGCGAAGAAGCATTCCCATTGCTTGTGAATTTTGGAAGCAAGGCAGGTCGAAACGGAGGCTTTGTTCTTCCTATTCCTAAAAACGCCGACCTGAACGATTTCATTGTAAAAGTTGGTCAGCAATACAAATGGTTCAGCGAAGACAACACCTGGATTGAGTTTCTGCCCGAAAACGGCAGCATTGAAATTAGCCTTGTTCAAATATCGAAAAGCAGTCAATAAGGCATCTCCCCGAGAAGAATCAGCGAAGCGCACAAGGCCCATACAACTTTTTTAATCTGATCATTGTCATACGGTCACGCAACAAAAACTGAAACCATGCAATCGCTCGAAGAACACTTTGAATACTTTCGGAAAAATACCATTGGCCACGACCTCACATACAAAAGCCCATACGGAATTCAAAAATTGATTTATGCCGACTGGATTGCCAGCGGCAGGTTGTACAAACCCATTGAAGATCAGCTTTCCTACACCATCGGACCTTTTGTTGCCAATACGCATACCGAAACAAGTGAAACGGGAACGTTGATGACCAAGGCTTACCACCATGCACACAAATCCATCAAAAAGCATGTGAATGCTGGTCCGCAGGATGTGATCATCACCGCCGGAACGGGCATGACCACCGTGGTAAACAAGATGCAACGCATCATGGGTTTTAAAAGCTGTCGCAAAATCAAAAACAACGATTGCCTTCAACACCACGAAAAGCCGGTTGTTTTTATCAGCCACATGGAACATCACTCCAATCACACGAGCTGGTTCGAAACCAATGTGGATGTGGTGGTGTTGCAACCCGACAATAACTTGCTTGTGGACCCGCAGGAATTGCGCCGTCAACTTGAAAAGTACAAGGATCGTTCATTCAAAATTGGTTCATTTACAGCGTGTTCCAATGTAACAGGCATTGAAACACCCTACCACGAGCTGGCAAAAATCATGCACGAATACGGCGGCATCATCTTTGTCGATTTTGCAGCTTCGGCACCCTATGTTGACATTGACATGCACCCTGCTGATGATGAAATGAAAAAACTTGATGCCATCTTTTTTAGTCCGCACAAATTCCTGGGTGGTCCGGGCAGCTCAGGAGTTCTCATTTTCGACAAATCGCTCTACAACAGTCCAACACCTGATAATCCGGGAGGCGGAACGGTTGATTGGACCAATCCCTGGGGCGAATATAAATACATTGATGACATTGAAATGCGTGAAGACGGAGGCACTCCGGGCTTTATGCAAGCCATACGCACCGCCCTTGCCATCGAGGTCAAAAATCAAATGCAACCTGCCTTGATGCGACAAAGAGAACACCAGCTGGTTCAGCGAGCATTTGCAGGATTGCGGGCCATTCCGGGCGTTCATATTCTTGCTGACAACGTTGAAGAGCGTTTGGGGGCCATGTCGTTCTACCTCGATCACGTACACTTCAATCTGGTGGTCAAGCTTTTGTCCGATCGCTACGGCATTCAGGTGCGGGGCGGATGCGCATGTGCAGGCACTTACGGGCATTATTTGCTGGATGTAAGCTACGATAAATCCAGAAAAATAACCGAGCTCATCAATCACGGCGACTTATCCGAAAAACCGGGATGGATCAGGGCATCACTTCACCCCACCATGACCAATGCCGAGCTTGAGACGCTCATTGAAGCAGTAAGCGAAATCAGCAAAAACCATCAAAGCTGGCAGAAAGACTACCGCTATAACCGCCACACCAACGAGTTCAAACACATCGATGAGCCTGAGGACAAAACGGTTTTAATTAAAGATTGGTTCAGGCTTTGAACCGCTAAAAAGGTACACGGTGGGGATAGAGCCACCGCACGATGAAAAAGAGGGCCAGCGCTGTGGCTGCAACCAAAGCAAAAGTAAATCCCAAAACCGCTTTCTTGCGGTAAAAAAACCATCCGCTCAAACCTGAGAAAAAGACTGATAATATCAGGAGTTGAATCACCATTATGCGCAATTTTTATTTTAAACAAACCGGTAGAAAAAATGTTTTCGACTGCATGACCTCAATCCAGCCTGACCACCTTTTCCACTCCCTGAACCCTGCCAATGCGGTGCATGAGCTGATCCAGGTGGTCAGTATCCTTGATTTGAAGCACAATCTTACCAACAAAACGGCCATCGCGCGTATCAAAGGCAATGCTGCGCATATTCACCTTCAAATCATTGGAAATAAGCTTGGTGATCTCGCCCACGAGGCCGAGTGTATCAATACCAGTAACCCGAATAGCAGCCTGGAAAACCGGATTGTCCTTTGATTCCTTCCATTTCACATGGATAAACCTGTAGCTGTAGCGTTCGCGCAGGCGGGCTGCATTCGGACAGCTTACACGATGAACTGTAATGCCTGTATTGATGGTTACGAATCCAAATACCTCATCGCCCGGAATGGGATTGCAGCATTTCGCAAGTTTGTAATTGACATTCGTGATCGAATTGTCAATGATCATGTAGTCATCCTTCGAATCATGACGGGTGTTCGACTTGGTTTCGGCGCTTGCGTCTCCAACTGTATCAGCAGGCTTACCTCCGGCATTTTTCTCGTCGGCAATCAGGGCAACCAAATGCTTTTTTAGCTCAACCAAATCGAGCTTTTCAGTAGCAATATCATGATAAAGCTCGATGGATGTATTTGTTTTGTAGTGTTTTACAAGATGATTGATAATGTCATCCGAATAAACAATTTTCCAGTTTTTGAGTTTTCGCATCAGCAGCTCTTTGCCAAACTCAGCCTCTTTCAACTCTTCTTCCTTCAGATATCTCCTGATTTTCGATTTGGCGCGTTCGGTAACAACGAACGAAAGCCAGTCGTGCTTCGGGGATTGCTTTTTGCTGGTGATAATTTCCACCCTGTCGCCATTTTGCAACACATGCCTGATGGGTACAATGCGGTTGTTCACCC
>CAZBMR010000009.1:57712-61099 GCA_964492695.1 uncultured Lentimicrobiaceae bacterium | reverse complement strand
ACCCTGTCGCCATTTTGCAACACATGCCTGATGGGTACAATGCGGTTGTTCACCCGCGCTCCGTTGCAGCTCGATCCCACCTGGGTATGCACTTCGTAAGCAAAATCGAGCACTGTTGACCCGGCGGGAAGCTGCTTTAAATCGCCATTGGGAGTGAAAATGAATATCTTGTCACCTGTTGAAGCAGGCGTTCGTTTATAGGCATCAAACTGAATCTGATGTGGATTTTCGAGCACATCGCGCACCTGATTGAGCCAATCTTCTGCTTCTTTTTTTTCTGGTCTGTCTTTGTAGAGCCAATGTGCTGCCTGCCCTTTTTCTGCCACCTGATCCATGCGCTCGGTGCGGATTTGCACCTCCACCCACTTGTCATCGCTGGCTTTTACGGTGGTGTGGAGCGACTCATAACCCGAGGCCTTGGGTGTGGTGATCCAGTCGCGAAGCCGTTTTGGATTGGGGGTATAAATATCCGACACGATGGAATAGGCACGCCAGCAATCTTCTTTTTCCCTTTTTGGCGTGCTTTTAATGATGATCCTGATTGCAAAAAGATCATAAACCTGTTCAAATTCAACGTTTTGGTCCTTCATCTTTGCCCAGATGCTGGGAATGGATTTCGTGCGCCATTTGATGGTGCTTTCGAGGCCATGCGACATCAAATCACGTTCGATGGGGGCGATGAATGATTTCATAAATGCCTCCTGCGCCTCTTTCCCTGCCTTGATTTTTTCGCGAATAGCCTCAAAGATTTCTGCATGCTCGTGGCGCATGACCTTTTCTTCGAATTCTGCCTTGATGGTATATAGACCGAGCCTGTGTGTGATGGGGATATACAGATACCTCACTTCGTTGATGAACCTGCTGAGCTTCTCCTGATCAAGCAGTTCGGGATGGCGAATGTCGTATAAACGATGTGCAATCTTGAGCAACACCACCCGAATATCTTCCACCATCGAAAGAAAAAGCTTTCGAAACTGGTCCGACTGGTAGGAAAGCCTTGTTGTGGGCAGGTTCGAAATCTTTCGGAAACCACTCAAAATAATGGCCACCTCTGTACCATAAGCCGATTCTATTTCAGATCTAAGCTCATCCTTTTCACAATCAATGCCATGCAACAAAGCAGCAATCAGAGTTGACGATCTGAGTCCGATTTCAGATACCGCAATTTTCGCTACTTCAACATAATGCGTGAGTGCCTGACTTCCATCAGGAAGAAATTTATCGTGATACAAGGCCACCGCGTGGTCATAGGCTTTTTGCACACGCACTTTCTCGTCCGATGTGATTTGCTTTCCCAAACCATGTATCAACGCAGTGATTTCGTTCTCTGTCTCCATAATAAACAATGTGCCATTTTAAAAAAAAACGTTTGTGCCAATTCACTGACACAAACGTTAACGCTTGCGCAGGCGATTTCCTATTTTTTTGCAGAGCCAAGTTCTTTGCCGGGGCCGTCGTTGGATGGAGGCACCTCAGCAATGCTTTCACGCATTTTGGTATCGGCCTGTATATTTTGGAAACGGTAGTAATCCATCACGCCCAAGTTTCCTTCACGGAAGGCCTCGGCAATGGATTGTGGAATCAGCGCTTCTGCCTGTATTACATTGGCACGGGCTTCCTGTGCACGGGCTTTCATTTCTTGTTCGAGTGCCACGGCCATGGCCCTGCGTTCTTCGGCTTTGGCTTGCGCAATGTTCTTATCTGCCTGAGCCTGATCCATTTGTAATACAGCTCCAATGTTTTTTCCAATGTCAATATCAGCTATATCAATGGAGAGGATCTCGAAGGCAGTCCCCGAATCAAGCCCCTTTTTCAGCACCACCTTTGATATTGAGTCGGGGTTTTCCAATACAGATTTGTGCGAGTCGGCCGAACCAATGCTCGACACAATGCCTTCGCCAACCCTCGCCAAAACAGTTTCTTCTCCGGCACCGCCCACAAGCTGCCTGATGTTGGCCCGTACAGTAACACGTGCCATGGCTATGAGTTGGATGCCGTCTTTTGCCACAGCTGCAACTTTCTTTGTATCAATCACTTTCGGGTTAACCGACATTTGAACAGCCTGAAACACATCGCGTCCGGCAAGGTCGATGGCAGTGGCTGTTTTAAAATTGAGTTCGATATTGGCTTTATCGGCCGAAATAAGTGCATTGACCACTTGCTGAACCCGGCCACCGGCAAGAAAATGCGCCTCCAGATCGTCGCGCTCCAACTGCAGGCCTGCTTTGGTGGCAGCAATCATGCTGTTCACGATCACCGATGGCGGCACTTTGCGCCAGCGCATCAGGATGAGCTGCAGCAGCGAAATTTTAACCCCTGAAACAAGGGCCGTAAACCACAATCCAACAGGAATGAAGTAAAAGAGAAACCAGATTAGAAAGATCGACCCAAGGCCAATAGCAATAAAAACATACATTTCGCTCATGACATTAAATTTTTTGTTTTACCAAAATACGATTTCCTTCGATCCTCACCACCTCGATGGCTTGGTTTTCATCAATAAATTCGGTGCCGGCATTCACCTCCACAAAATCGTTGTTAATGAAGGCTTTGCCCGTTGGCGCGCAGCGCGAGATGGTTTTTCCCACATCGCCCGCCTTGATGTTTTGAACGTCAATCAGATTGACCTTCCCATCAATTTGCTTTTTAAGCATGGCCCTGTCCCATGTTTTGGAACGCAGGGCCAGCACAAGGCTTGCAATATTGACCACAACCGTGGCACCCAAAACCAGCAGTCCAGCCGTAACACCCTGACGATCAAATGCAAGATAAACACCCGTCACCATTAAACCAAAACCGACAACCCCTGCAACACCCCCGCCGGGTATGACCAAAATCTCGAGCAACACAATCAACAAGCCCACTGCAATCAGTGTAATGATGATAGTCCACATACGTTATTCTATTGATGCAGTGAGGTTTCTATTGATAAATTCCTGATACACAGGCTTGAGCTCATAAGCCGTTCCTGATTTAACCACACACTTTCCTTTGTAATGAACAATCCATGTGCATGTTTCTGCCTGTTCAAGGGTGTGTCCGCATACCTCGATGAGTGAATTGATCACAAAATCAAACGTGTTGAAATCGTCGTTGAACAGCACAAGGCTCATCGGCTCAGACACCAATGAATCTGTAAAATCCAGCACTTTTTCTTTTTCTTTGACCATTTTCACATAATTTGTTGTGTAAAAGTACAAAAAAAAACTTGCCTGTTGGTATAATTGGCCTTGCCACTAAAAAAATTAAGATTTTTTCATGCTACCTTTTCCCACAGATATCGCAAGACACCCCATATCATCCTCACACCAGGGATATACACATTGCTATTCTAAAGACTAAAAGCACGATCCTGACAAAATCATGTCAATTGCACACTCAGCCATC
>CAZBMR010000009.1:0-57612 GCA_964492695.1 uncultured Lentimicrobiaceae bacterium | reverse complement strand
TGGCCTTACATGCATACTCAACATGATGCCCGCCGGTGAAGTTATTTCATAATTTTGTACACAAAAATTTGTATGGAATTGACCAACAGGTTCAGGCAAGAAATCACAAGCAAGCTGTTAGCCGGACTTCCGGGATGGGCGGCACAGTCGAGGCTTGAACCCGAAATCAGAAAGCAACACCGCCTCGAGGGCAATGCCAAAGCACAAAATCCGAAGGAAAGTGCTGTGCTGTTGCTTCTGCATGCAACCGGCGACGATACTTCACTGCTGTTTATCAAACGTTCGGAATATGTGGGCATACACAGCGGACAAATCGCTTTTCCGGGTGGCAGGCATGAACCGGAAGATAAGGACCTGACGCACACTGCACTACGCGAAACAAAGGAAGAAGTTGGAATACAAGTAGATATAGAAGCTGTTATTGGCAAACTCACACCACTCTACATTCCACCCAGCAATTTCAATGTGCATCCCTATTTGGCCTACCTTCCCCTGCTCCCACCCGCCATGCCCGACCCCAAGGAAGTGAGTCAGGTTTTCAGCATTCGCATTGCTGATCTATTATTGCCAGAAACACTGCAACAAAAAACCATCACGACAAGTGATGGTCATACGATTGATCTGCCTTGTTATGTTGTCAACAACCAGATCATTTGGGGCGCAACATCGATGATTCTGAATGAATTTCTTGAAATCTGGAAGCGTCCCTAGTTGCTGAAGCTGGTCAGATTAATACAATCTCACTGGTAATCTCGGCACCTTTACGAAGAAGTTCGCTTACTCCGCAATACCTTTCCTGTGACAAACTGACAGCCTTTTCAATTTTTTCCCTGTCAAGTCCTTCGCCTTTGAAAGTATATTTAATGTGAATCTTGTGGTAATACTTAGGATGTTCCTCGGTGAGCTCGCCATCCACTTCTACATTAAACCATTCAGGCTCAACACGCATCTTTTTCAGAATCGAGATCACATCCATCCCTGTGCAGCCGCCCAACGAGGCGAGTGTAAGCGGTTTTGGGCGGGGGCCGCGGTTTTGACCTCCAACTTTTTCATCGGCGTCAATAACCAGTTTGAAACCGTTAACTTCTGCCTCGAATGACATATCACCTGTCCAGGTAACATCAACTTTGTTGTTCATATATTTCAATTTAGGGGTTTTCGTTAAATCCGATAAAAGCAGGAATGATTCCTGCGGCCAGTGAATCAATTATTGTGCCATCCGGATTAAACCTGAACACATAGCCCTTCTGAAGGTAGTTGCCTGCATCTGTTGCAAGAAGGGTTGACGAACCCGGGTCAACTGCGAGGGAATAAAAATTTCGGTTGCCTTGCAGCACATGCGGTGCAGCAGGCAGTGCTTCAGCTCCAACGGGCATGCGATAGATTCCCTGATTGAGATAGAAAAGCGTATCGCCTGTCCGATTGATCGTCAAATGTTGTGGGTCACCACTCAGATCCGGAAAATCAAATTTTCTTTCAACCTCAAGGCTATTGGCATCGATGCGGTAAAGGGCCGGATAGTCCTCGTTCAGGAAGCCGCCGCTGCATAGCACCCATAGTTTTTCATTTTTGTCAATCACCATGCTGTTTGGTTCCCTGGTCAAAACAAGGCTATCCACCACTTGGTCGAAAGCAGCATCAATCACCTGCACGGTGTTGTTGAGCGTTGTTTGGTTGTATTGCGACCAATTGGCAGCGAACACCTTACCCTTGTGCAGCAAGAGTTTTTCTGATGTTTTTCCAGTTGAGATGCTTCCGAGCGTCTGCAAGCTAGATGGATCAAACACCGTCAGGCCCTTCTGTTGAAAATCGCTCACATACGCTTTGTGATCATCGATCACACACACCATTCTTGGCGAGTACAGACCCGTAATTTTGCCCGCCACGGTAGCATTGGAAGCATTGATAAGCCAAATAATGCCACTGTTGTTTACAACCACAAAGGCATACTTTTTCCAAAACGTCATGCTTTGCGCCACATCTCCCAATGGCACCTTGTTGCGCTGGTAAAAGAGGTTTTGAATCATTTTCAGCGAATCGGCCTGATAGTATGACATGCTGGCATTACCCGATGTGAAATTTCCTTCATTGAGCACATAAAATCCCCTGCCAAGGCGGGCTGCTCCCTCAGGGGGCAATATTTCTTCGTCAGGCTTGCTGCATGAAACCGAAAGAACAAGGAGAGAAGCCATCCACAAAAGGACGGTGTATGGACCACCAACCTTCATTTTAACAGATATTCGGTTGAAATTCATGGGTTTTCTTTTTGAAACTGGTATGACAAAGACAATTCAACATTCCGGCCGGGCATCGGACGCCATAAAACCGCCTGGTAATCCTGATTGAATACATTATTCATTTTCAACGACATGGCAATTCTTCCAACAGAATAACCAGCATTCAGGTGCAGCAAATGGTAGGCGGGCAGGTAATCAAAAAACTGTTGATCATCATTCAGGCTGACGCGGCGCTCGCCAACAAATTCGAAATCTGCACCAAAATACCAGCTTCCAAGGTCGGTGCGAGCGCGCACATGTCCGTGATGACGTGGAATATAGATCAGTTGCCGGCCGGCAAACTGTTCAAGCCGTGCCACAGGGCTTTCGTCGGTGGTAACGGTATAGGCATAATTTGCGCCCAGTTTGATGTGCAAGAGCCCACGATTCCAATGTATTGACTGTTGCACTTCAACGCCACGGGCAAAAACCCTTGCCACATTCTCGGGAATCCAATATCGGAACGAGGTGGGCCGCCACTGAATCCAGTCTTTGATATTAGAAGCATACACTGACACTTTGGATTCAATTACCAGGGGTCTTGCTTTTTTGGTATAAGAAAAATGTAGCGCTGACTGCAGCGATTGCTCCGGAACAAGCTTTTCGTTTCCACCCGGATGCCAATAAAGGTCATTCATGGTTGGAAACCTGGAGATGCGCGCCATGTTGAAACTTGCCCTCAAGCCGGAACCAGGTTGCGCCTGATAAGCCAACTCAATGGAAGGATCGATGACAGGTTTCGAAACCATGAAAAAATCTGCTTTTGCAGCAAGACGCATGCTCCATGCCCTAGTCAGGGCAAACTCCCCTGCAGTGCTTACCGCAAGCCGCTCCCTTCGCTTGTTTTCGGCATAGTTGGTCGTGCGAACTGTCTCACGATCAAAGTTAACAGCTGCCTCCAGGCGGTGAGGGCCAAACAACTGGGTGGCATGAATGGTGTTGAGCCAGGCATGCGATTGATTTTTGGAATCAATCACCGAAACCGTTTCGAAGGGAGCAAAAGCGGATGTTGTTCTGAGAAAATAATGCTGGTTGTCAAACAGGAATGAGGACTTGAAGATGACCCATCTTTTGTCTGCAAAGTATTTGACTGTCAACACGTTTCTACTAAACTGATCTTCCTGATACTCTTCAGGATTTCCTCCCCGTTCGGTGTTGGTCATGATAGGAGGTAACCGATGGTCGTTCCATTGATTCCAGCTCACTAAACTCATCAGCAAATTACGGCTTTGCCAGTTCAGCTCATGTTGAAATCCCTGCTGTGCATAGGAAGCATCCTCATTTTTCATTCTTTGCGCCGGCCAGAGTGCAGTGTTCAAATAGCTGAAGTCGTTTCGGCTGTACTTTCTGAACAATCTGGATCTGGATTGCAGCTTTCCGTTTGATTTTGAAAAAGAAAGGTAGCTGCCGTAGCTGTGGAAACTGCCTGCGGTTTGTATTGCTTCGATCCGGGTGTGCTTTCCAAGGTCAGGAACGTTGTCCACCATCACCACGCCGCCAATTCCTGCGTTTTTGCCAGGAGCAACTTCTCCATTGAGCACACCCACCTGATCGAGAAAAAACATGGGTATCACTGAAAAATCAACTATGCCAAGCTGCGGCCCGTTGATGGGAGATCCGTTCCACAACACAACCGTGTGATTGGCAGCTGTTCCCCTGAAAGAAGCTGTGGCCAGCCCGCCATGGCTGTTTTCCCTGATATACACCAGCGTACTTTGCTGGATGGCTTCGGCCAGGTCGGTTGTTCTGAAATGACGCATGGCAAAGGTATCCAAACGTTGCGTCCGTTGCACATTCAGCTGCTTGTTGGCAGTTGCAATCACCTCAACAGGTTTGAGCTGAACAGTATCAGGTATGGCGGCTTCGGCAGTCCGAACCATCACAAAAGCGAGCATCAAACCGATCAATGTGTGCCGACTCATTGTTTGTAAATCTTCACGTAATCCACCTGGCCATGGCACGAGACTTGCATCATATAGATGCCTTCCGTGATGCGCGAAGCATCGAAGCTTGTTCCACCAATCATCATCTGCTCGGCCACTACAAAACCCTGCATGTTGATCAAGCGCAGTTGCACCGCCTCGCTACAAATTTCCGGCAATTCAACGGTCAAAAATGTATTGAAAGGGTTCGGCCACACTTTTATTTTATTTCCATCATTCTCCGCCATTCCCAAAAAACGTTCATCATGTATGATGCCCAGTGCATCCAAATCAAAGCCGGATGAAGGAAACGGAGTTGGCCACGGATCATTGATCACCACTCCCCTGCTGTCGAACGTGGCATACCTGGAATCGATACTGCCTACCACATCGGTCAAGCGCACATAGTGAATCTTTTGTACATGGATGCCCGTGTGGGTAAGTTCATTCAAATCAAATGGCACGCCAAACATGCCGCGGTATTTACCTGCCAAATTGTGAATTTTTACCGCATCGAGTGTTCCAAATCCTCCAATTTGGGATTCACTGGGTGTTTCTGAGACTGACTGAAATTCTACGAAGTTTTTTCCGTCGTTGCTGACTTCCACATGCGCCAATTCGAGAAAGTCATCAGAAAAACTATTCTCAAATACCACAAAATCCGGCCCGGGGCCATCTATCAGGGGTATTTGAAAATGATAGGTAAATGAGCCGCCATCACCCAGACTCACAACTCCCAGGTCGGCTTTACCAAATGCATCTGCCGCAATGCCATAGGTAGCATCTCCAAGGCTGGGTTCCGAAATTTGCATCAACCCCCTGAGCAATGAGCCCTCTGTAGCCCAATCCTTGATGATGAGGCTGTCAGCATGAATGGCAGTCGTTCCTGGCATACCTGCGGGTGGCGCATACTGCCCCATGCCTCCTTGTGAAAGCACTATCAGGATGCTCACGAATATGGTTGATATCCACTTCATATTCAATAGCTTACCGAACAATCAATGGCACACGCAGCGCAGCTGAGTTAGCATTTACAATGTTCAAAACATACATGCCTGAGGCGAGACCACTTAAATGCACAAGATTGTTTGAGTGATCGTGATGAAACCAGGCTTTAACAATCTGACCCTGAGAATTGATCAGGCTCAGCTGGGCGCCTTCTGATCCTGCAGGCAGTACATAATGAAACACATCCAGGGCAGGGTTCGGGAAGATGTTCACTTTGTCGGTCATCCTGTCGGGAAGTTCGCTGACAAGCCTGTAATCCAATGCCAAAGCCTCTGCTGAGATGCCGGCAGTGAATGTTCCAGCCACAGTGCCATCCAGGTGGTAGATGTGCCCTTCACCCATGCTGAAGTAATCTGTAACGGTGGCATAAAACCGCGCATTGAGCGGATCGAAAACAACATCGGCAAAATAAACCCATGCGGAAGAGCCCGGATCAGGAACAATGGAAACATTATCTATCGCCCATGCAGCGAGGTCGACCGATCCAATTGCGTGGTCAATCAGCACATAGAGTTTCGTCTCGTGGATGGCTATTCCCTTGCCCAGCACATGCGGGAAACTATGATGCGTCACCTGTTTGGTAAGCGGGTCAAACACCGAAACAATCCCCGTTGTTGCACCCCAGGGCGAACGGTTGACGGCCAGGATTTTATTTTCATAAACAAACATATCATGGATGCCCACACCTTGCTCAGAAAAATCAATCTCCTCCAGAAAAGTGCCATTTTCAGCCTGAAGGATGGCAACTTTGCCCGTTGTGCTCATCCAGTCACCGGGTACTGCAATATAAATTTTACCATCAAATTCCACCATTCCTGCGGCCTCTCCTGAGATTTGCTCAATCGCATCAATGATCTCAAGCGTGTTTTTATGCAGCACTTTCACAAAATTGTCCGTCTCTGGGTACTGAATGGTCACATACAGTAAGTCACCTGAGATGAGCATATACCTTACACCTGACACAGCAGTTGCGGCGATGCGCTGATAGGTGTCGGCATCATAAACAACAATGCTGTCGGTTGCCGTTACATACAACCTGTTGTCATGGATTAAAACGTCCTGTACCGCCTGTGTGCGAACCGTCCCAAACTGTTCATAAAACTGGCTGTCAGGATGATAGGTTCCCAATGTTACGAAATCATCTGGATTTGAAAAGGCACCACCTGATGCCACAATGAGCTGTTTGACCTCGGTTTGGGCCAACATTGTCATGCCCCACATCATCATGCATGCAATCAGTGCAATCCGGGCGCGTGAGAAAAAATTCATAAAACAGTTTTAAGGTGAATATTTCAGTTACCTCAAAACCTCAGGAAATTTGTCAGATCGCGAACGACTTTCCGACAAGCTTTTATCCCGAAAGCTTTGTTCTATCAAATAGTCTGGCAGGTCTTCTGACTTACTCACCCCGGAAGCCTTCCCATTCCGTCTTTCAATGAAGGAACAGTGGCGGTGATTTTCCGTGGCTTTTTACGAGCTTACAGCAGCGGGTACTGTCCGGGATTCTCACCCGGTTCCCTTTTAAGCGTTTCGGATTGAAACCGATACACACCAAAACCGTCGCAAAAATAGCCTTTTTATACGATTCAACAAAGATTCCGTTTCAAGTTATCAACACGTTTCTGTTGATGTTCTTTAAGCAGAAGTGCGCAAACAATGTGTAAATTTGCACCTCAATTTAAAGCTCAGGCATATAAAAATGAAAGCTCCAAGACTCATCATTACGCTGATTTATTTTTTGTTACAAACCATAGTTTCCCAAGCACAAAACGCCTATCAAATCAGTGTATCATTTGGTGAAAACCCCGACTCGGTTTTTTACCTGGCCCACTATTATGGTGATAAGTTTTACATCGCCGACACAAGTTTTTCTTCAAAAGGTATGGCAATTTTCACGGGAGATGAATTATTAAAACAAGGTATTTATTTGATTGCCAATCAGAAAAAAGAAAAGCTCATCGAGTTCCTTGTGGGTGCCGAACAGCATTTTTCGATTAGCACAGGCCTTCCAAACAGCGAAAACGGGGTTGTTGTGGTTGGCAGCGAAGAAAACACAATTTTTTTCGATCACATCAATCTGGTGAACCAAACCCAAAAGTTGCTTCAGCAAAAAAATGCCATACTCAATGCACCCGAAACAAATGAGTCTCAGAAAGAAATCATCCGAAATGAAATTGATTCGCTCAACCAAAAGCTGTTAGTATTCCGGACCGAAATCATCCAACAGCATCCCACGCTTTTGATTAGCAAGGTACTTTCGGCTATGCAGGAACCCGTTGTGCCAGAGGCAATTCAGACCAATCAGGAGGCAGCTTACCAATTCTATAAATCCCACTATTGGGATCACATTGATTTGGGTGATGACAGGCTGTTGCGAACGCCACTATTGCCCATGAAGCTAAAAACCTATTTCGAACAATTGGTGTTGCCCAATGCCGATTCAGTCATCAAGGAGGTTGATTATCTGCTTTATCTCAGCAGAAACAGCCAGGAAACAACCGATTTTCTGGCATGGTATTTTTCCTCGGAATATCAGACACCAAAAATCATGGGCCTCGATAAGGTGTTTGTTCACCTGGTAGATCATTATTTTTTAGCTGGAAAAGTAAAAAACCTGACCCCTTCAATCAGCGAAAAGATGAAAGAAAGGGCTGATAAAATGAGGCTAAGCCTGATTGGATTGAAGGCACCTGATATGTGGCTGGTGGATACCACGGGCAATTACCGCAGCTTTAAAGAAATTGGAAACACCTATACCGTTATCATTTTCTGGGATCAAACCTGCAACCATTGCAAAAAAGAAATGGAATCATTGAATAAGTTTGTTCGCTCAAACAAATATGATGTCGGCGTTTTTGCTGTGAATGCAACCAACGATTTTGAGGGTTGGAAACACTATATCAACGAAAAAAAATATCCATTCACGCATGTCAACGGCATGAAAAGCATGACCGCTGATTTCCACGATCTTTATGATATCTACAGTGTGCCAGTGATCTATTTACTCGATAAAAACAAGACCATCATTGGCAAACGCATCAGTGCTGACCAATTGGAAAACATTATTAAAACGCATCAGGAGCAACCCTGATCATGAATTGTTATACGTTTCTGCCGAAAACTGCGTTTTCTGCAGCATTACAGCACGCTAAAACAGATGGGCCTACGTAAGGTTACAGATTTACCGCTTTTCTATCGCATGATTATCATCCTGTGCATGTTCCTTGCAGTCCCATTTTTTGCCAACTCACAGAGCATTGTTCACCGCATGTACTTGTATAACAAAGGATTGGTTCTCACAGCAAGCATCGGACCTACCATCTCTTTTACAGACATCAAGAAAAATATTGTTTTCCCGACACGTAAACCTAAGAATGAAATTGGTTCAGCATTGCAGGGTACACTTAGCTGGGACCTTTCCAACTTTTTGCAAATCAGCGGTCAGTTGGCCTATGCCCGGATTGCTGGATCAAAACCTAATGCAAATCTCTATTTCGATGCCAATCTCGTTGAAGGAAACATGAGTTTCAATTTCAATCCGGTCCGGTTGTTTGTCCCTTACCGCTCCGATCACAAATGGTCGTCCTACATCATTGTTGGCATCGGCTTGAGCTACTACAGTTCAGAACTCAAACAGATATCAGACGATGCGGTGATTGCCACAAGGGGATTTGGTAAAGGAGGAGGCTTGTGGGGCCTGGTTATCGAAGGTGTGGCACTGGGAGGTCTTGGGGTGAGCTATAAGCTCAACGAAAATTGGTTTGTAAGACTGGAATCAGCCAACCGCTGGATGAAATCCGACCAACTGGATTCGTTTGAAAGCCTGAATACCTCTCCGTATGACTTTTACAACCTCACCACCATCGGCCTATCCTATAAAATTTTTAAACCACGGACCTACCCGATGGTTAGAAATTAAAAAAAAGTCGCTGGATGGCGACTTTTTTTGTGGGCGTTACTGGACTCGAACCAGTGACTTCCACCCTGTCAAGGTGACACTCTAAACCAACTGAGTTAAACGCCCCTGATGCTTAATAAAAGGACGGCAAAAATAATCAACCCCGCCAACATCTGCAACTGTAAGCCAAAAAAGAATTATCGTACTTTTGATTCTTCATTTTACCGTATGTATTCAATATGAAATTCCAAGTATTTAAATCATTGCTCATCTGCGCGTTAGTCGTTCAGACACACGCTGTATCGGCTCAAAAAAAATCACTCTCACTCGAAGAAATCTGGTCTGGCAGAAAATTCAGTCCCGAATACGTGTATGGCATGAACCCATTGGCCAATGGCAAAACCTATGCCCAAATCGTAGATGGTTCAGTGTTGGTTTACAGTTATCAAACCGGCGATGCACTTTACACCCTGCTTGATGCCAATGAGCTGAAAACAAGTGAAAACGACAGCCCGTTCAGCCTGACGGACTATGTCCTCTCACAGGATGAAACAAAGCTGCTTTTCGAAACTGAAACTGAGATGATCTACCGACACTCCACCAAATCGAACTACTATATTTACGACCTGAAAGCAAAAAAACTTCAGCCTCTGTCAATGCATGGAAAGCAACAACTGGCCACCTTTTCTCCCGATGGCACAAAAGTGGCATTTGTTCGGGATAACAACATTTATTATACCAACCTGACTACCAACGAAGAAATCCAGATAACCTTTGACGGAAAAGCCAATGAGATTATCAATGGCGCACCCGACTGGGTTTATGAAGAAGAATTCAGTTTTTCGCAAGCCTTCTTCTGGTCAGCCGACAGCAAAAAGATTGCTTTCATTCGTTTCGACGAATCAAAAGTGAAGGAGTTTCAACTTACTACATACGGGCCGTTGTATCCGGAACAATACAAATACAAATACCCCAAAGCCGGAGAAGATAACTCAGTGGTGAGTGTGCATGTGTACAACCTTGAATCAAAAAAGACACTCACCATGCAAACCGGAACCAATACTGATATTTACATTCCACGAATTCAATGGACACAAAACAATGATATACTTTCGATTACACGTCTGAACCGACACCAGAATCAGCTCGAAATTCTATTGGCAGATGTTCAAAACGGTATGTCGAGGGTACTTTATGAAGAAAAAAATCCACGCTACATCGAACTCAGTGAGGATGTTCAATTTCTACCCGATGGCGAGCATTGCCTCATTACCAGCGAGAAAAGCGGCAGAAATCAAATCTACCTTTACAAACTCGATGGCTCGAAAACAATTCAGCTTACGACCGACACGGCAGATGTGACCAAAGTGTATGGTTTTGATGAGAAAAACAAAAAAGTTTACTATCAGGCCGCTTATCCCTCGCCACGCGATCGCAGCATTTTTTCAACCGACCTCAAAGGCAAAACCAAATTGCTGGTAGATAAGCCAGGCCATAACAATGCACAATTCAGTTCGGACTTTACCTACTTTGTCAACACCAATTCCACCATCAACACACCTTATTATATAAGCGTATTTAAAACCGGTGAAAAAGAACTGCGAATCCTCAAAGACAACAAAAATCTGTCAGACAAGCTCAGTGAATATCATCTTCCAAAATTTGAATTCTTTTCGTTCACCGACAGCATCATCCGTTTGCCCGATGGCACCACAACATCGTTGCACGCATGGAAACTGCTGCCTCCCGATTTTGATCCTGCTAAAAAGTATCCCGTCCTTATCTACATTTATGGAGGACCGGGCGCACAAACCGTCAACAACGCATGGGGCGGTGCAAACAACCTTTGGTTCCAACACCTTGCACAAAAAGGCATCATCATCGTTTCTGTAGATAACCGTGGAACGGGTGCCAGGGGTGAGTTATTTAAAAAAATGACATACAAGGAGTTAGGAAAATACGAAACCGAAGATCTGATTGCAACAGCCAAATATCTGGGGCAGCTTTCATATGTGGATGCAGAAAAAATTGCTGTATTTGGATGGAGCTATGGTGGTTATATGTCGAGTCTGGCAATTACCAAGGGAGCTGATTATTTTGCCGGAGCCATTGCTGTTGCGCCGGTTACGAACTGGAGGTATTACGATAACATCTACACCGAGCGTTATATGCAGCTGCCGGTTGAAAACGCCGAAGGATACGACAACAATTCACCAGTGAACCATGTGGATAAAATCAAAGGAAAATACTTGCTGGTGCATGGAAGCGGCGATGACAACGTCCACTATCAAAATTCGATGGAGATGATCAATGCGTTGGTTAAAGCCAACAAACAATTCGACCTGATGATTTATCCAAACCGCAACCACGGCATCTACGGCGGAAACACCAGACTGCACCTTTACACCAAAATGAATCGTTTTCTTGAATCATTATTCTTTGAATAGCCCCACAAAAAAAGATTGAATGATGTAATTGCTTATTCATGAAGTTTTTATACCTTTGCCGCCCTAAAGTTAATTAACTTCATTATTAATCTAAAGAAAGAGAGTGTATTAACATGATCATTATTCCTGTAAAAGAAGGCGAAAGCATTGACCGTGCTTTAAAAAAGTACAAAAGAAAGTTTGAAAAAACCGGTGTTATTAAAGAACTCCGCAACCGTCAAAAGTTTACCAAGCCCTCTGTGATTAACAGAGAGCAGCGCTTGAAAGCAATCTACGTTCAACAGCTGCGCCAGGAGGCAGAAAACTAAGCCTCGTTTACAAGAATCATTTTCGAAAAAAACTTTGGTGTAAACAAACTTTTTTAGTAAATTTACATCAAAGTTTTTTTTATTCAACATGGCCATTGAGGATTTCATCTTGTATCTGCGCACTGAAAAAAGGTATTCCGATCACAGTGTCAAAGCTTATCGGTCTGATCTTTTGCAGTTTCAGCAGTTCGCAAGCGCAAATTACAGCTTGGCTGATATTGCTGATGCCTCTGAAAAGACCATCCGAAGCTGGATAGCCGAATTGAAACAAGAAGAACTTGACAACAACAGCATCAACCGCAAACAATCGGCCCTAAGGGCATTTTTTCATTTTTTACTGCAAAACAACCGGATTTCCCAACATCCGATGGCGCGCATGAAAGCCCTGAGATCCAAAAAACGTGTGGCTGTTTTTGTACCCATCTCACAGATGCAAAAAGTAGGGAGTAACCAAACAACCGACGATTACACCAACTTCGTAAAAAGTTTTGTAGTTGAGTTGTTTTACCAGACGGGCATGCGCATTTCCGAACTCCATGGGTTAAAAACTACCGACATTGACCTTGTTGCCGGTCTAATCAAAGTGCATGGCAAACGAAATAAGCAGCGGCTTATACCCATTAGCGCTGAGTTTTCGGGAACGGTGATGGATTATCAACGTGCCCGAAATAATTTGGGAGTTGTTTGTGATGCCAGTTTCATTGTCAAGCACAATGGAAGACAACCCAGTTTGAAATGGATTTACAATGCTGTGAACCAGCAGCTTTCGGAGTCTACAACACTTTCAAAAACCAGCCCGCACGTGCTGCGTCATACTTTTGCCACGCATCTGCTCAACAATGGCGCCAATATTCTTGCGGTAAAGGAATTGTTGGGTCATGCCTCGCTTGCAGCAACGCAGGTATATACCCACAACACGATTGATCAACTCAAGAAAATTCATAAACAAGCCCATCCAAAGGGCGAATAACAACAAACATTAAATAGGAGGTTATTATGACAATTCACATTTCCTCGGTTCACTTCAAGGCCGATCAAAAGCTTGAGGCATTTATCACAAACAAGATTGAAAAACTGTCGAAGCATTTTCAGGATGTGATTGGTGCAGAAGTGGTTTTGAAGCTGGATAACACAGACACACCCGAAAACAAGATCACAGAGATCAAACTGCTGATTAAGGGGAACGATCTGTTTGCATCGAAGCAGAGTAAGAGTTTCGAAGAGGCCACCGACGAAGCCGTTGACGCATTAAAAAAGCAGGCCGAGAAGTATAAATCAAAGTACACTAAATAAGACTCAATGAATCAATGCGTTAGGTAAACTAACGTTTCATTGGTGATTTTTTTTCACAAAAGTCTTTGTCATTTAAATTAAAGTATCTATTTTTGCAGACCTTTTTAAAGGGGTCTGCATTTTTTATGCAACGACAACGTTCTCATACATAAGCCGGTGTAGCTCAGTTGGCCAGAGCAGCTGATTTGTAATCAGCTGGTCGGGGGTTCGAATCCCTCTACCGGCTCCAGTAAGACATATTGATTTTTCAGGGGGAGTACCAGAGCGGTCAAATGGGGCAGACTGTAAATCTGTTGGCGCAGCCTTCGGAGGTTCGAATCCTTCCTCCCCCACTATTTTTCGCGGGAATAGCTCATTTGGTAGAGCGACAGCCTTCCAAGCTGTAGGTGGCCGGTTCGAGCCCGGTTTCCCGCTCAAAAAGCCGATGTAGCTCAGTGGTAGAGCGCTTCCTTGGTAAGGAAGAGGTCACGAGTTCAATCCTCGTCATTGGCTCTAAATTTCTTTTAACACCTTTAATAAACAAAGTAGATATGGCTAAAGAAAAATTCTCAAGGACCAAGCCACACGTAAACATTGGTACCATTGGTCACGTTGACCACGGCAAGACCACGCTTACAGCAGCTATTACTCTGGTGTTGGCTGACAAAGGTCTCGCTCAGTTTAAATCATTCGACTCTATTGATGCCGCTCCTGAAGAAAAAGAAAGGGGTATCACCATCAATACCGCTCACGTTGAGTATGAAACCGAAGTTCGTCACTATGCACACGTTGACTGCCCTGGTCACGCTGACTATGTGAAGAACATGGTAACTGGTGCTGCTCAGATGGACGGCGCAATCATCGTTGTTGCTGCCACCGACGGTCCAATGCCTCAAACACGTGAGCACATCCTCCTTGCTCGTCAGGTAGGTGTTCCTCGTCTTGTTGTATTCATGAACAAGGTTGACCTTGTTGACGACGAAGAATTGCTCGAACTCGTTGAGATGGAAGTTCGCGACCTGCTTTCGTTCTACAAATTCGACGGCGACAACACACCTGTTATCAGGGGTTCAGCACTTGGCGGATTGAATAAAGAGCCAAAATGGGTTGAGAAGATTTTCGAACTCATGGATGCTTGCGACACATGGATTCCGCTTCCACAACGTGATCAGGATAAACCATTCCTCATGCCAATCGAAGACGTGTTCTCAATCACTGGTCGTGGTACAGTTGCCACCGGCCGTATTGAAACAGGTGTAATTCACACAGGTGATCCTGTTGAAATCATCGGTATGGGTGCAGAAAAACTGAAATCAGTTGTAACCGGTGTTGAAATGTTCCGCAAAATCCTTGATCAGGGTGAAGCTGGCGACAACGCAGGTCTGTTGCTCCGTGGTATCGACAAAGACGAAATCCGCAGGGGTATGGTTATTGTAGCTCCAGGCTCTGTCAAACCTCACAAACACTTCAACGCTGAGGTGTATATCCTGAAAAAAGAAGAAGGCGGTCGTCACACACCTTTCCACAACAAATATCGTCCTCAGTTCTATTTCAGGACCACAGACGTTACCGGCGAGATTGTTTTGCCCGCTGGTGTTGAAATGGTAATGCCTGGTGACAACCTCACCATCGAAGTAAAGCTGATCGCTGAGATCGCTATGACTAAGGGACTTCGCTTTGCTATCCGTGAAGGCGGACGCACAGTAGGTGCTGGTCAGGTTACTGAAATTCTTGATTAATCATCAATAAAAAGTTTTTTCTAAAGGTGCTTCTGCAACAGGAGCACCTTTAGATTCAACACACGGGTGTAGCTCAATTGGTAGAGTAGTGGTCTCCAAAACCATTGGTTGTGGGTTCGAGTCCTACCACCCGTGCAACTTAAAAGAAATAAATCGATGTCAAAATTCAGCATTGTCAACTACGTTAAGGAAAGTTATACCGAATTGATGCAAAAGGTATCCTGGCCCACGTGGAGTGAGCTTCAAAGCAGTGCTATGGTTGTATCCATTGCTTCCCTAATAATCGCCGCGGTGGTTTACCTGATGGATATATCATTCAGAACAATACTCGAAAGCTTTTACAAGCTTTTCTAGGACTTGTTCGGGGGTAATTCTGGCATAGATTTTTTGTAGATCCAACAATTCTAGTTAAGCTTTTCTCATGAGTGATTCCTTGGAAAAAAAGTGGTATGTAGTCCGTGCCATCAGCGGTAAAGAGAAAAAGGTAAAAGAATACCTTGACTCCGAAATTGCCAGGCTTGGGTTGCAATCGGCTATTTCTCAGGTTTTGATTCCGACGGAGAAAGTGTTTCAGATCAGGAAAGGAAAAAAAATTAGCAAAGAGCGCAATTATTTTCCAGGTTATGTCCTGATTGAAGCGGTTCTCACCGGCGAAATACCTCATATCATCAAGTCGATCCCAAATGTTTTGGGATTTCTTGGCACAAAGGGAGAAGCTGATCCAATCCGACCCAGTGAGGTAAAGCGGATTTTAGGTAAAGTTGACGAATTGTCAGAGATGGGTGAGGAAGTAAATATTCCTTTCATCATTGGCGAAACGGTGACTGTAACCGATGGTCCGTTCAACAGTTTCAGTGGCGTGATCGAAGAGATCAACGAAGAGAAGAAAAAACTCAAGGTGATGGTCAAGATCTTCGGTCGAAAAACACCACTCGAACTGAGCTTCATGCAAGTTGAAAAAGAATAGTTGTATTTACGAACTTCCTTCATATTCAATCTTATAAAGGATTAAAATGGCAAAAGAAGTAAGCGCATTAATTAAACTGCAAGTCAAAGGAGGAGCCGCTAATCCTTCTCCGCCGATAGGCCCTGCATTGGGTTCTAAAGGTGTCAACATCATGGAGTTTTGCAAACAATTCAATGCCCGTACACAGGACATGGCTGGCAAGATTTTGCCTGTCATCATCACTGTTTACAAGGACAAATCATTTGAATTTATTGTCAAAGCACCACCGGTTGCCATACAGATCAGGGAACTTGCCGCCATCAAAAAAGGCTCAGCCGAGCCGAATCGTGCAAAAGTTGGCTCTATTACCTGGGATCAGGTGAAAGCCATTGCTGAAAACAAGATGAAAGACTTAAATGCTTTCACGCTTGAATCGGCCATGAAGATGGTTGCAGGAACAGCCCGCAGTATGGGAGTAAAAGTGACAGGCGACGCCCCATTTGAATTAAACTAGGCTATGTCTGGTTTTAACATGCATTTTGTAGAACCCTTAACACATTCAGTTAAATGGCAAAATTGACCAGAAAACAAAAAGACGCGCTGGGTAAGTTCGACAAAAGCAAGATTTACTCCTTGAATGAAGCAGTTGATATCGTCAAAAAAATCACATACACCAAGTTTGACGCTTCTGTTGACCTGAATATCCGCTTGGGTGTTGACCCCCGCAAAGCCAATCAAATGGTTCGCGGATCGGTGACACTGCCACACGGATCGGGTAAAGTGTCCAGGGTACTTGTACTCTGCACACCTGATAAAGAACAGGAAGCCAAAGATGCAGGTGCTGATTACGTCGGTTTGGATGATTACATTCAAAAAATCAAAGACGGTTGGACAGATATTGACGTCGTGATTACCACCCCCAATGTAATGCCCAAAGTTGGCGCATTAGGCCGCATCCTCGGTCCACGCGGATTGATGCCTAATCCAAAAACTGGTACGGTGACAATGGAGGTTGGAAAAGCTGTTCAGGAAGTAAAAGCTGGTAAAATTGACTTCAAAGTTGATAAATATGGTATCGTCCATGCCGGCATTGCTAAAGTGAGCTTCGACGCATCAAAGATTGAAGACAACGCTAAAGAATTGATTCATACAATTATTAAGCTAAAACCTTCAGCAGCAAAAGGTACTTACGTAAAGAGCATTTACGTTTCGAGTACCATGAGTCCGGGCGTTCAAATCGACCTTAAATCAGTAACAATCTAAAAAGTAAAAGGAAGTTATTGATATGAGAAAAGAAGAAAAATTAACGATCATCGAAGGTATCACGGAGAAGCTCAAAGCCAATCCCAACTTCTACCTTACTGACATTTCGGATCTGAACGCAGAAAACACAGCTAAGTTGCGCCGCCTGTGCTTTAGCCGCGAAATTGAATTGCTTGTGGTAAAAAACGCCCTGCTGCGCAAGGCGATGGAACGCACCGGCGTGGATATGAGTGAGCTGCATGGTGTACTGAAAGGAGCAACTTCGGTTATGTTTGCCGAAGCCGGCAATGCCCCTGCGAAACTCATCAAAGAATTTCGTAAGACCTCTGACCGTCCCATTCTGAAAGCAGCATTCATTGAAGAAGCTGCATACATTGGCGACCATCAGCTCGACTTTCTTATCAATGTTAAGTCCAAGAATGACCTTATCGGCGAATTGGTTGGACTGCTTCAATCACCTGCCAAAAACGTTATTGGTGCCCTTCAGTCGGGTGGCCAAAAGCTTAGCGGCATCGTGAAGACCCTCTCAGAAAGAGAAGGATAACAAGAATTATTATAATTCAGAAAAGAGAAAAAAATCATATTGTAACACTATTTAAAACGTAATTAAAATGGCAGATTTGAAAGCTTTCGCAGAGCAATTGGTAAACCTCACAGTTAAAGAGGTAAACGAATTAGCTACCATTTTGAAAGAAGAATATGGTATTGAACCCGCTGCTGCTGCAGTAGCAGTTGCCGCAGCTCCTGCTGGCGGCGCAGACGCTCCTGTTGTTGAAGAAAAAACATCTTTTGATGTGATTCTGAAATCAGCCGGTGCATCGAAACTTGCAGTTGTTAAATTGGTAAAAGAGCTCACCAGCCTTGGCCTGAAAGAAGCCAAAGAATTGGTTGACGCAGCTCCAAAGCCAATCAAGGAAGGTGTTAGCAAAGACGAAGCCAATGCATTGAAATCTCAGTTGGAAGAAGCTGGTGCAGAGGTTGAAGTTAAATAAGAAGATTAGTATTTCTGCAAAATCGAAGGCAAAACAACCTCTATCTCAAGCATTTTGAGATAGAGGTTTTGCGCCTATTTTGCATTTTGTGATCCTTGTTTCTTTTTATTATTTAACCCGCCTCACAACAGGCTTCAAAAACTTAAGACCTTGGCAGTAAAATCATCCGAAAGAATCAGTTTCGCATCCACGAAAACTTCAATTGACTATCCTGACTTTCTCGACATCCAGTTACAGTCGTTTCAGGATTTCTTTCAGTTGGATACCATCACCGAAAACCGCAAAGAGGAAGGGCTCTTCAAGGTTTTTGCTGAAAATTTTCCCATCACGGATGCACGAAACAACTTTGTATTAGAATTTCTTGACTATTTTGTTGATCCTCCTCGCTATACGATCGAAGAATGCATCGAGCGCGGACTCACATACAGCGTGCCGCTTAAAGCAAAGCTGAAACTTTACTGTACCGACCCTGAACATGAGGATTTCGAAACCATCGTTCAGGATGTTTACCTTGGGATGATCCCGTATATGACTCCCAAAGGTACATTTGTGATCAACGGCGCAGAACGCGTTGTGGTTTCGCAGCTGCACCGCTCACCCGGTGTATTTTTCGGTCAGCACAAGCATGCTAACGGTACACAGCTGTATTCGGCGAGAATCATCCCTTTCAAAGGATCGTGGATGGAGTTTTCGACCGACATCAACAATGTGATGTATGCCTACATCGACAGGAAGAAAAAACTACCGGTCACCACATTGCTCAGGGCAATTGGTTATGAGACCGATAAAGACATTTTAGAAATCTTCAACCTCGCTGAAGAGGTGAAGGTAAGCAAAGCAGGCTTAAAACGCGTGCTCGGAAGAAAACTCGCTGCCAGGGTAGTCAGGTCGTGGATCGAAGACTTTGTGGACGAAGATACAGGTGAGGTTGTTTCGATCGAACGCAATGAGGTGATCATTGAGCGCGAAACAATTCTCGAAAACGACCACATCGACCTGATCGTTGATTCTGGTGTTAAAGCCATTCTGCTACACCGCGAAGACTTTAACACTTCGGAGTATGCAATCATTTTCAATACCTTGCAAAAAGATACCGCCAACTCTGAAAAAGAAGCCGTTGAATTCATTTACAGGCAGTTAAGAAATGCCGAACCACCGGACGAAGAAACAGCCCGCGGGATCATCGATAAGCTTTTCTTCTCAGACAAACGTTATGATTTGGGAGAAGTTGGACGCTACAGGATCAACCGCAAACTGAATCTGGCCATTTCCGAAGAAACCAAGGTGCTTACCAAGGAAGACATCATTTCGATTATCAAGTACCTTGTTGAGCTGGCCAATGCAAAAACTGAGGTGGACGACATCGACCACCTGAGCAACCGCCGCGTGAGAACCGTGGGTGAACAGCTTTATGCACAGTTTGGCGTTGGATTGGCACGTATGGCACGTACCATTCGCGAACGCATGAATGTGCGTGACAACGAAGTGTTTACACCAACTGACCTGATCAATGCCAAAACGCTTTCATCGGTCATCAATTCTTTCTTCGGAACAAATCAGCTTTCACAGTTCATGGATCAAACCAATCCGCTGTCGGAAGTGACCAACAAACGCAGAATCTCTGCATTGGGACCTGGTGGTTTGTCGCGCGAAAGAGCTGGTTTTGAGGTGCGCGACGTTCACTATACCCACTATGGCCGCTTGTGCACCATCGAAACACCGGAAGGTCCTAACATTGGTTTGATCTCCTCTTTGTGTGTTTACGCCAAAATCAACAAGCTTGGATTTATCGAAACGCCCTACAGGGTTGTTACCGAAGGCAAGGTTGACCTGAATGACCAACCGGTCTATTTGAGTGCTGAGGAAGAAGAAGACAAGATCATTGCTCAGGCAACCACTTCGATGGAAAACAACGGGATGTTTTCGGATGAACGTGTGAAGGTGCGGTATCTTGCTGATTACCCGATCATTGAACGTGAAAAGGTTGACTTGATCGACGTTGCACCCAATCAGATCGCTTCGATTGCTGCTTCGCTGATTCCATTCCTTGAGCATGACGATGCCAACCGTGCACTCATGGGTTCGAACATGATGCGTCAGGCTGTGCCATTGATGCAGCCTGAAACACCGATTGTTGGAACCGGCATTGAAAGGTCGGTGGCTCAAGACTCACGTGTTTTGATCAATGCCGAAGGCGAAGGAGAGGTGATTTTTGTGGACGCAACCAAAATTACCATCCGCTACGACAGGACCGAGGAAGAAAAGATTTTGAGCTTCGATGAAGATGTTAAAACATACTACCTCACCAAATATATCCGTACCAACCAAAATACAAGCATCAACCTGAAACCCATTGTTCGTCGCGGTCAGCGCGTTTCGAAAGGACAGGTGCTTTGTGAAGGTTATGCCACTCAAAATGGAGAATTGGCCATTGGCCGCAACCTGATGGTTGCCTTCATGCCATGGAAAGGTTACAATTTTGAGGATGCCATCGTGATTTCGGAAAAGATTGTCAAAGACGATATCTTTACCTCCATTCATATTGAGGAATTTTCTCTTGAGGTGCGCGATACCAAACGTGGCATTGAAGAGCTCACCAACGACATCCCCAACGTAAGTGCCGAGGCCACCAAAGACCTCGACGAAAATGGTTTGATTCGTATTGGTGCCGAGGTGTATGAGGGTGATATTCTGATCGGTAAGATCACTCCAAAAGGCGAAAGCGACCCAACACCTGAAGAAAAACTCCTCAGGGCTATCTTTGGTGACAAAGCAGGTGATGTGAAGAATGCATCTCTTAAGGCACCACCGTCCATGAAAGGCGTGGTGATTGATAAGAAACTCTTCTCACGCGTGATCAAAGACAGAAAATCCAAAGCCAAGGACAAGGACCTTGTGCAGGAGTTGGAGGATCAGTTCAACCGTCAGGTTGCAGAGTTGAAAAACAAGCTTGTTGATAAGCTGCTGCTCATTCTGAATGGTCGCACTTCGCAGGGCGTGATGAACAACTATAAAGAAACCATCATTGCCAAGAAGTCGAAGTTCACCCAAAAATCGCTGCTGGCCATCGACTATTCAACGGTTAATCCCAATAAGTGGACCACCGATAAAGACGACAATGACAAGATCAAAACGCTGATCCACAACTTCAATATCAAGCACAAAGAGATCTACGGTGTTTTCAACCGCAAGAAGTTTGTTGCCACCGTTGGAGATGAGTTGCCGAATGGCATTGTTCAGATGGCCAAGGTGTATGTTGCCAAAAAACGCAAACTGAATATTGGAGACAAGATGGCCGGCCGACATGGTAACAAAGGCATCGTTGCCCGTATTGTGCGCGAAGAGGATATGCCTTTCCTTGAAGATGGCACACCGGTTGACATTGTACTAAACCCGTTGGGTGTACCATCGCGTATGAACCTTGGTCAGATTTACGAAACGGTGTTGGGTTGGGCTGGTGCCAAACTGGGTGTTAAGTTTGCAACCCCGATCTTCGACGGTGCACATATCGACGAAATCAATGCCTACCTTAAAAAAGCAGGTCTGCCCGAAAACGGAAGTGTTTACCTTTATGACGGCGGAACCGGCGAACGCTTTGATCAGCCTGCCACTGTCGGATACATCTACATGTTGAAACTTCACCACATGGTTGACGACAAAATGCACGCCCGTTCCATTGGGCCATACTCCCTTATTACCCAGCAGCCTCTTGGTGGTAAAGCCCAGTTTGGGGGTCAGCGTTTTGGTGAGATGGAAGTTTGGGCACTCGAAGCCTTCGGTGCAAGCAACATCCTTCAGGAAATACTCACTGTTAAATCCGACGACGTGGTTGGAAGGGCTAAAGCCTACGAAGCCATCGTTAAGGGAGACAATATGCCTGTTCCGGGAATTCCCGAGTCGTTCAATGTGCTTATCCACGAGCTTCGCGGCTTAGGTCTGGAAGTATCTTTCGACTAACAATACCACTGCTGTTCTGTGCCAACTTGTCACAGAACAGCAGTAAACGATCTTCTTTAAACAAAAACATATCATACATATGGCTTTCAGGAAAGACAGTACGATCAGCAGCAGTTTTTCAAAAATTACCATTAGCCTTGCCTCCCCGGAATCGATCCTCGAGCGGTCGAGCGGCGAGGTGCTTAAGCCTGAAACAATCAACTACAGGACCTACAAACCTGAACGTGACGGATTGTTTTGCGAGCGCATTTTTGGTCCGGTAAAAGACTGGGAATGCCACTGCGGAAAGTATAAAAGAATCAGATATAAAGGTATCATCTGCGACCGTTGCGGGGTAGAAGTAACTGAGAAGAAGGTAAGACGTGAACGCATGGGACACATCCAACTGGTTGTGCCTGTGGCTCATATCTGGTATTTCAGATCACTTCCCAACAAAATCGGTGCACTTCTTGGTTTGCAAACCAAGAAGCTCGACATGATCATCTATTATGAGCGGTATGTCGTGATTCAGCCCGGCATCAAATCAAATGATGGAATGCAGGTGATGGATTTCCTCACCGAAGAGGAATACATCGACATTATGGAGGCATTGCCTGCTGATAATCAGCACTTGCCCGATTCTGACCCAAATAAGTTCATTGCCAAAATGGGGGCCGAAGCCATTCACGACTTGCTTGCCCGCCTTGACTTAGATCAGATTTCATTCGAATTGCGCCACAAAGCCGGAACCGAAACATCGCAGCAACGTAAACAGGAAGCCTTGAAGCGCCTTCAGGTGTTTGAAGCCTTCCGCGATGCACGCACCAGGATCGAAAACAGGCCTGAATGGATGATAACAAAGGTTGTACCGGTCATTCCACCAGAATTGAGGCCCCTTGTGCCACTCGACGGTGGACGTTTTGCCACCTCCGACCTCAACGACCTGTATCGCAGGGTGATCATCCGCAATAACCGTTTGAAACGCCTGATTGAGATCAAAGCTCCAGACGTGATCATGCGCAATGAAAAACGCATGCTTCAGGAAGCGGTTGACTCGCTGTTTGACAACTCCAGAAAAGCAAGTGCTGTTAAAACAGAATCAAACCGGCCGCTCAAATCACTCAGCGACAGCCTCAAAGGAAAACAGGGACGTTTCCGTCAGAACCTGCTTGGTAAACGTGTTGACTATTCGGGCCGTTCGGTTATTGTGGTTGGGCCCGAACTCAATCTGAATGAATGCGGTATTCCGAAGGATATGGCCTCCGAGCTCTTCAAACCATTCATCATCAGAAAGATGCTTGAAAGAGGCATTGTCAAAACGGTGAAATCTGCAAAGAAAATTGTTGACAGAAAAGACCCCATTGTGTGGGATATTCTTGAAAACATTTTGAAAGGTCACCCCGTTTTGCTGAACCGTGCCCCTACCCTGCACCGTTTGGGTATTCAGGCGTTCCAGCCCAAGCTGGTTGAAGGTAAGGCCATTCAGTTGCACCCGCTTGTTTGTACGGCTTTCAACGCCGACTTCGACGGTGACCAAATGGCTGTGCACGTGCCACTTGGAAATGCAGCAGTATTGGAAGCACAGATTCTGATGCTTGCCTCGCACAACATTTTGAACCCTGCCAACGGAGCGCCCATCACTGTTCCTTCGCAAGACATGGTTTTGGGCCTTTATTACATCACCAAAGCAAGAAAGAGCACCCCTGATCGTCCGGTAAAAGGCGAAGGGAAACGCTTCTATTCACCTGAAGAAGTTATTATTGCATACAACGAAAAGAAAGTTGACCTGCATGCTATCATCCAGGTGAAGGTGGATGTGCTGGAAGGAAAAAATATCGTTAACAAACTAACCGAAACCACTGTGGGTCGTGTTTTGTTCAACGAGGTTGTTCCTAAAGGTTACGGCTATGTTAATCAACTACTTACAAAGAAATCACTGCGCGACATCATCGGCTCGATGGTGAAAAAACAAGGCACTGCCGCAGCAGCCAAATTCCTTGATGACATCAAGAACCTTGGATTCCGTATGGCATACAAGGGAGGACTTTCGTTTAACCTTGGCAATGTGAAGGTTCCGGCCATGAAGGAGGAACTAATTCGTCAGGCTAACGAAGAAGTTGAAGAGGTGCTGTCGAACTACAACATGGGTTTCATCACCAACAACGAGCGCTATAATCAGATCATCGACATTTGGACACATACCAACTCACGCCTCACAAACACTGTGATGCAGCAGTTGTCGCAGGACGATCAGGGATTCAACCCCGTTTATATGATGCTTGACTCCGGAGCGAGGGGTTCGAAAGAGCAGATTCGTCAGCTCTCAGGGATGAGGGGTTTGATGGCCAAGCCGCAAAAATCTGGTGCAACCGGTGGAGAAATCATTGAAAACCCCATTCTTTCCAATTTTAAGGAAGGTTTGTCGGTTCTTGAATATTTCATTTCCACGCACGGTGCACGTAAAGGTTTGGCAGATACTGCACTTAAAACAGCCGACGCTGGTTACCTGACACGTCGTTTGGTGGATGTTTCGCAAGACGTAGTGATCACTGAAAAAGATTGCGGCACTCTGCGTGGCCTCACCATTTCGGCACTTAAAAAGAGCGAAGAGGTTGTTGAAACACTCTATGACCGCATCCTTGGAAGGGTTGCGCTCCATGACATTTACCATCCGCAGACAGGCGAACTGATCATTAGCGGAGGTGAAGAAATCACGGAAGATGTGGCCGAAATCATTGAAAATTCGCCCATCGAAAATGTTGAAATCAGGTCGGTACTTACCTGTGAATCGAAACAAGGTGTATGTGCCAACTGTTACGGACGCAACCTGGCCTCGGGCAAACTGGTTCAGAAAGGCGAGGCTGTGGGCGTGATTGCAGCACAGTCGATCGGCGAACCAGGTACACAGCTCACACTCCGTACGTTCCACGTAGGGGGTACGGCTTCCAACATCGCCATCATGTCGCGTGTTGACGCCAAATTCGATGGTATCGTTGAGCTTGAAGAGCTTCGTTCCGTTGAAACCACACGAGAAGGTAAAACATTCGATATCGTGTTAGGTCGTTCTGCCGAAATGAAAATTGTGGACAAGAAGACTGGTATCGTGCTCACATCAAGCAACATACCTTATGGCGCAAACCTCTATGTGAAAGATGGTGCCGAGGTGAAAAAGGGTGACCCTATCAGCGATTGGGATCCATACAACGCGGTTATCCTCTCGGAATATGAAGGAAAAATCAGTTTTGAAAACATCATCGAAGGTGTTACTTTCAGGGTTGAATCTGACGAACAAACCGGATACAATGAAAAGGTAATCATCGAAAGCCGCCTGAAAACCAAGAATCCTGTTATCAAGATCCTTGACAAAGACAATGTGTTGATTAAAACTTATGACATTCCGGTAGGATCGCATATAGTTGTTGAGGAAGGTGATAAAATCACTGCAGGTGGTATGCTGGTAAAGATTCCGCGAGCCATTGGAAAGTCGGGCGACATCACGGGTGGTCTTCCACGTGTGACAGAGCTCTTCGAAGCACGTAATCCATCCGAACCAGCTATTGTTTCTGAGATCGATGGGGTGGTTTCGTTCGGTAAAAAACTGAAACGCGGCAACCGCGAAGTTATCGTAACTTCAAAAACCGGTGAAGAAAAGAGCTACCTCATTCCTACCTCCAAGCAAATTCTGGCCCAGGAAAACGACTTCGTGAAAGCTGGTACGCCTTTATCAGAAGGAGCCATGACACCAGCCGATATCCTCGCTATCAAAGGACCAATGAAGGTGCAGGAGTATATCGTGAACGAGGTGCAGGAGGTTTATCGTCTTCAGGGTGTGAAAATCAATGACAAGCACTTTGAAGTGATTGTTCGCCAGATGATGCGCAAGGTTGAAGTGGAAGATCCGGGCGACACACGTTTCCTCGAAGGTGAACTGGTTAACAAAACCGATTTCCAGGAAGAAAACGATGAAATCTATGGCAAGAAGGTGGTAACTGATCCGGGCGATTCGGAAACGCTTCACCAGGGACAAATCATCACTGCCAGAAAGATGCGCGATGAAAACTCGCTGCTCAAACGCAAAGACCGTAAGCTGGTAGAGGCCAGAGACGCCAAACCAGCCACCGGGTTGCAGGTGTTGCAAGGTATCACCAGGGCCTCGTTGCAGACCAACAGCTTTATTTCGGCTGCTTCGTTCCAGGAAACCACGAAGGTGCTCACGCAAGCATCGATCAATGCCAAATCGGATGACCTTAAAGGCTTGAAGGAAAACGTGATTGTAGGTCACAAAATTCCTGCCGGAACCGGCCTGCCGGAATATGAAGACCTGATTGTTGGTTCAAGAGCTGAATATGAGGCTGTTATGGAAGCAACATCCCAGAAACTGAAAGTAAATAAATAAAAAACCACACCCTTTCGCGAAAGCGGAAGGGTGTTTTTTACCTTAACGTGATGTCAGACAATAAAAATCAAATCAATATCGAATTGAGTGAGGAAGTTGCCGAAGGCATTTATTCCAACCTCGCCATCATCACCCATTCCCAATCAGAGTTTGTGGTTGATTTTGTGAAACTCATGCCTGGTGTTCAAAAAGCCAAAGTAAAATCGCGTATCATTCTTACGCCAGAACATGCCAAAAGACTGTATAAAGCGCTTTTGGATAACATTAAGAAATATGAATCGGTGCATGGTCCGATCAAAGAGGCAAGTGGCGATGGCATGCCACCCTTCACACTGGGTGGACCAACTGCCCAGGCCTAGAACATTATAAAGCCGCATTGCATGCGGCTTTTTTTATAACTCAACTACGGCTATATCCTGCAGTTCGGCTAAATAAACAAGAAAACCTTTCGCTGGCAGGGATTGTAAATTTCCAATCAGACCGAGGTATTTTTCGAGCTGGTGCTTGTGACTTTCGTCTGGCAATCCAGTTTTGTATTCCAACACAGCCACATGATCTTTCATAACAACGTAGCGATCAAGCCTGTATAGATTCCCGTGTTCATCAACCACCTCGGCCTCGTTTTTAACATACGAAGGCTCAGAAAAATAGGAAGCTAAATACTTGTTGCTAAACAGCTTATCAAACAAGGCTTTTAGTTTTAAGCGTTGCTCCGCATCAATTTTTCCTTCAGCATGATAATGATGCAACACCCGATCAGCATCGGTTTGCACGCAGATGTTTGAGAGTAGCTCGTGCATCAGGTTTCCGCGTTGTGAGGCAAGCTCTCTTTCGGATGAAGATTCATCAATCACACGAAGCGGAGCAATCCGAATGCTATTGGCCCAATTGCGCGAAGGACATGAAGAATAGTTCGCTTCAAGTGCTTCTGATACAGGCTCTTTTTTAATTTCCAGTGTTTTCTTACCGAACCGGTATTCCCTGACCTGTTCGTCCCACAATCCAATAGTTGAGAGATAGCCTTTAAGCAGTGAATAGACCGAAACCTCCCTTGCCTGGGCCGACAGGATAAACAACTGCATTTCGGGGCGGGTGAGTGCCACATACAACAGGTTCACCAAATCGAGCAACTTTTTTTGATTCTCAGTCTCATAAGCGTCAGAGAAGCCTACCTCCATCATGGCTGCGCTGTGCCTGATCAATCCGCGCTTGAGCGATCCGATTCCATGATCTTCTAAATCAACCCAATGATATTCGGAAGAATGACCCGAGGCCACACTGTTGGCAAACGGATAAATCACCACTGGAAACTCGAGTCCTTTGGCTTTGTGAATCGTCATGACACGAACGGCAGGAGCGGCTTCGGGAATAACCAGCGAAGCTTCGGAACTGATCCTTTGCCAGTGTTTCAAAAAGGCAGCAAAACTGCCCCGCTCGCGGGTTTGGAATTCAAGTACTACTTCAAGTAAAAACTGCAGATATGCCTTATCAATTTCTGCCAGACCCAACAGGCGAATGACCTCCTCCACCTGATCATACAGCCCTCCTACATGAAGCAGCTCCGAATCTCCGGTTAATTCAAAGATTTGTTTAATTTGTGCCTCCGACCCGGCATTAAAATAGTCCTCCAGGTAAGACATCACCAAATCATCTCTATCTTTATACCTGATTTCCAAGAGGTTCAACAGCAGGTCGAGCCGATTTATTTCATCAGTTGGCATCTGATGGAAACGCAGAAATCCGATCACAGCCCTCACTGAAGCTGCAGACTGCAGCAGCAACGAATCAGCCGAAACAACCTCTATCGCATTGCTATTTAAGTAATTGGCAACTTTATCACCATCCTCGTTGGTTCGGCACAATACTGCGATATCGTTGTAAGCAAAGCCATCTGCTATACATTGCTGTATGATTTCAAGGGTTTTCTCAAGGATTTCCTGCTCCCTTTGATCTGTTGTTTGTTCATTGTCATTAAAAAAGTTGATTTGAACATAACCCGATTGCTCCGCCATTCGGGCAGTCTGTTGACATTTGTCATAAACATGCTTCAATTGCTCTGGCAATTGAGCTGCCACGTAGCTAAAAAAGTCGTTGTTGAATTGCACGATATCATTGGCCGACCGGTAGTTTGTGTTGAGCTTTCGCTCGTCGTAGCTCGACTTGATAAGCTCCTGCAATGGCGCCCATTTAGGGTCGGGAAACACCTGATAAATGGCAGGCAAACTTGTAAACTGTTGGTATTCACCACCCCTCCATCTATAGATGGACTGTTTTCCATCACCCACGATCAGGTTGGGGTTTCCACTGCTGAGTGAATTTTCAAGTAATGGAAGCATATTCTGCCATTGAAGCACAGAGGTATCCTGAAATTCATCCAGCAGAAAGCTTTTGAATTTCTCACCCAAACGCTCATATATGTATGCCACCGGGCTTTCGTGCAACAAGGTTGCAATGCGCTTATTAAACTCAGATATTGGCACTTGTTGCGTTTGATCTATCAACTCCTGCATAATCTCCGCCATCAGACTCTGCAATCCAATGAGGTAGATGTTGGGTTTAAGCAGCAACATCAGCCTGTAGCGGATGAAATCGCGCCTGTATTTTTCTTTGATTTGTTCAAAGGCCTCCACCACAGCTTGCTCCACACGCGCATATGCTGCTTTTGCTTCTGCCCCTGCCTTGGGACTCAAAATCGGACTCTCACTTTCCATTGCATTTTGAAAGGTCTTCCCTTCCAGGGTCTTCGCCAATTCGGTGTTGGTAGAGAGTTTAAACAACACAGGCCAGATGCCCTTCGACTTACCTACCGTATCGTCCATGGTAATGCCGGCATGCTGCAGCAATTTCATGATCAGGCCGGCCTGCTCTTTGATTGATTGCTCAAAGGATCGAACTTCCTCATGAATGATCGTTCGCGCTTCATAAAATTCATCTTGTGACAATGGGGGTGAGGAATTCAGCTCGAACCAGGTGCGCTCAGGCAAGAGCATGGCGGCAAAATTTTCGAGGGGTACATCGAGCCTCCACTGACGTTCATCCTCAATGTTATCCATTAAAAAACGCAGCAGTATTTGGGTCACATAGCTATCAACACCCACTTTTTTAATGAGCTCAGAAATGAGTCTTTTCACCAGAAGTTTGGCTTCAAGTTCAACTTCAAATTGCGAAGGCAAACCCAAATCGCGTGTAAAAGTTTGAACGATGCGATGGGAAAAGGCATCCAGGGTTCCTATGTGGAAATCGTTGTAGTGATGCAGGATGCCATGAAAGGTTCGAAAAGCACCTTCCGAGATAGCCTCCCGCCCATAGCTATCTGCATGAAGGATGTCGATGAGTGTTTGCAGGCTTTTCGGAGTTGATTCCTCCAGGCTGCTCAACGATGACAAAGTCTTTAATACCCTGGTCTTCATTTCGTTGGCTGCCTTGTTGGTAAACGTAACAGCCAATATATTTCTGTAATAACCAGGTTGATTCAACACGAGTTTCAGGTATTCCAGAACGAGCGTGAAGGTTTTTCCGGAACCGGCGGACGATTTATAGACGGTTAGTGGCATCAGTGCATCACAATGATTTTAGAAACAAGCAGGAAATCATCGCTCTGGATATGCAGAACATACATTCCCGGAAGAATTTCGCCAAAGTTCCATGGCAGCTGGTAAACAGTCTGACCGGCAAAAACATTGAAGTTGGGATGGCTGCGCACGATTTGACCGTCAGAGGAAAACAGTTGAAGAATGGCATTGTGATGGTGTTTGAACGGATATTCGAACCGGGCAGCAGATGAAACCGGATGAGGATACAACCTTACCGCATCCTGATGAAATTCATGAACACGAACCGTTAAATCCCTGAGCGAATCCTGATATGTGACGATTTGCCCCAACACCTGATCATCCAAAACCTGCAGGATGGGAACATCCCTGTTTTTAGCCATCCAAAGGTATTCGATGTAATTTCTTACCAATGCTCCGCCTTGTGCTGCAGTGTCGATGTAAACGCTGTCGCGTTCATAAACTGTTGATTTAATGCGTAATACCTCAAACAACCCAAAAGGAGTCAATAGCTGTCCATAACCGTCGGCTTGCGATTGGCGGTTGCGTTGAATGGATATATAACCCAGACCGGGCAAAGCGAGCTCCAAATCCGCATTTGATGAATGGCTGCCGCCATAGGTGAGCGGGAAAGAAAAAACCACGTCGGGATTATTAAACTTAAGAGGCAATGGAATTCCACCCACGATCAATCCATAACCAGCATCGCGGTACTGGCTGGAAGAATTGTGAAAGAACCTGTAGGCATCGTCAAGCACCACGCCGGGCAAAATTTCGCCACCGCCCATACGCTGAGCGAGGTTGGCACTCGTAATAAAAGAAGGCCAAAACACCGCAGGAGTCTGAGTAACAGTTCGAAAGGTATCGATTGTTTGCGATGCCGCCTGCAGTCCACTGAAATCCCAAAAATAATCACTTCCTGTTGAAACAAAATCGAATCCACTGGTATTAAGGGCAATGCTATTGCGAACGGCATCTCCCGCCGAGGGCATGTCGGAGCTTTGGAGTGTAATCTGGGCACTCAGCAACTGCAAGAACATGCTTAAAATGAAGGTGAAAAAAAAGTAAATTGTTTTCATGGTACGGATTGTTTTTTCTTTTTCTTTCGGACAAATACCTCTCTAAATGCATCGAATTCCTGTCGGTATGACAAACCAACACCTTGTGTATAGGGGGAATAATTATCAAAGATACCATAATTGAGCCATGAGCTGTGATTGGAGTGATTGAATGCCTTCATCCTAAAACTGCCATCCCTGTTGAGTTTCACATTCACATCCACGTCGCCGACAATGTTGCTTGCGCTTTGGCTCACATTGCGGTTGTTCGAAACACCGAAATTTCCCTCGATTGAAACCCTGTCATTGAAAAGCTGCGTTGACAATGCCACTTCCAGTTCCTCGTTGGTGAGTTCATCACCCGGACGATAGTTAAGACCAATATCGAAGTCTTTGCTTATTTGCGAGAGTAAGCCACTCAGTTGACCCGAAAGCATTTCGAAAGTGGAGTTTGTAAGCGAGGAGTTTCCAAGATTGGTAGTGGAAAAGCTGCCCAAAACCAGCAGCGAAACCATTTGTTGCGTCATGGTGGCATCGTTGGTGGTATCGATAACGCTAAACACCTTTTGTTCCACATCGGGATCTGAGCCGGGCAAGGCAAAGCTAAATTTGATATCCGGGTTGAACAGCCCATTTGTTAGGTGGATGATGCAATCAACATTCACCCTGTTTCTGAGGCTTGAGGTGGTATCGAGGCCCAGTCCGGCAAGCGACGCCTTGACCCTGTAAACGCCCTTAACATCAAGGTCGGCTTCATAAGGATCGCCCGTCCAGGTGATGCGTCCTCCTTCCATCAGGTTAAAACGTTTTTTTAGCAGGTTTTCGAATGTGAATGTAAAAAGCCCATCCTGCACAAAATAGTCACCATTCAGGGTAAAATTGCCGGCATCGTTCACCCCTAACGCAATATTTCCCTCGCCCCTTGCCTCGAGGGTACCCATGTCGTAGGGCAAAAATATTTTCACGCTTGCATCCGGTGTTATGGCTGTATTCAGGTTGATGTTGAATCCCATTTCGGAGGAGGAAGCAGCAGGTGTGACGAGGGTGTCTTCCTTCGAGAAATCATCAGCGGCGTTGACAAACCTTATGAAGTCGCTATTTCCTGCCGTTCCGGCTGTGTTGAGTGGAATGACAATGCTGGTGCCTTTCTCGCTCAAAGCGGTGATAGTCATGTTGATGTTGTTTAGTGGACCCTGAATTTTTACATCGCCCGAGGCCACTGCCGAACCATAGAAAAGTTCATTTTGTTTGGGACCGGTATTCAGTGCAAGCAGGGTTGAGGGCTTGATATCAATATCAAAAGCCCAGTCGCTTAAATAGTTATGCGTAATCATGCCATTGATTTCGGCCTTTTTACCAGCCGTATCATAAAGCGTAAGCCCCTCAACTGGAATGAATCCGGGTTGAATTTCGAACTTATGTTGCAATGAATACTTTACATTCAGGTAGTCAATGAGAAACGAAGTTCGTGCTAGTTCCAGCTTTCCGGCTATGACAGGTTTTGAGGTGAGGCCTGTCAGCGTAAAGTCGCCTGAGGCAAGACCCTCGAGCTTGCTGACGATGCCCTCAAAAAACTGGTTAAGCACCCTTAGCTTGAAGTTCTCAAGCGCGATTTCAAATGAAAAGTTATTGGTTTTGCTTTGCGGAAAATAAAAACCGCGCAGATTTAGCATGCGGCTGTTTGAAACATTTCCGGTATTTACTACCTGAACATTCGCATAAATGGATTGGTCGGCATTGCTCCAGTTGCTGATAATACGGGCATCTCCCAATTTTTCCTTGTTCAAACCCAGATTTGAGATATGTATGTTTGAAGTAAAAAATGGATTTTCTGCCACGTTGTTGAGCAGCAAATCTCCATTGATTATGCCATCAAGATCAAAGCCAGCCGTTCCGGTGATCACATCGAAAGCAGAAAGATTCCAGTTGGAAAAGTCAATCAACAACGAATCTTGCTCTCTGAGTGGAATATTCCCTTCCAAACCCAGAAAACTTTGACCGTATTGCAATTTCAGATTGTGGATGCGTGTTGCTTCGTTTGTAAAAATGATGCTGTTATCGCTGTTGAGTTGCATCGACGAATCATTAACCACCACATCGTTCATATTAAAGCTGAGGATTCCCGTTTTTAGGCTATCGAGGTAAAACAAGCCGTTAATATTCCCCTTGTTCAGCATGCGTTGCCGGTTGTTGCTCCAGTTGAGTGCGATATCCACGCTGTCATGGCGGGCTTCGAGCGACAGCCGGGGATGTTCCATGCCAAAATCAATGGAATCGCCCTCGGCAGCCTCGCTGAAGATAAGATCCTGCAGCTCTAGGTTGAGGCGGGCTGCCTTTTCATCCGACTGGATTAACAAATAAGGACTCTCGAATTTGACACCACCTATATCGATCCACTTGCTTTGAAAGGTGGAATTGAGCAAGTTGCGATGTTGAGTAAAAACGCCCGAAAAGCTTGCATCCGGAGCAATCGTAATTGCAGGCGAGATAAATGGCATCAAAGGATTTAAGTCCTTCAAACGCAGGTTGAAGAAGAAATCCTGACTATCATTTGTTAGCCGATCACTCAGCTGTTCGGTCGGCTTATTGAAGTTGATGTACGACTCAAAGTATCTGGTAAAAACGACGGCCATCGAAGCCAAATGAAACTTTCCACCCATTTCAAAATTCAGAAAATCGCTTTCGATCTCCATTCTTCGTCCCAGCAATACATCATCGTAGAGGTCGAGTCGCAGGTTTTTCATCCGCAGGTTCTTCTCACCCTGAACGTATCTCAGGTGATCTATCTGCAGGTAGCCCGTAAGGCTATCAATGTTAGTACCTGCAAATGAAGTATTTACATCTGCAGCAATTCGATTGATCGTATCACCACCCATCAAATTCAACCGATTCAGATCGGCAAACAGGATCGAGTTTCGGGCCTCGTAGAGCGGTGGGTCTTCAGTAAAATCTCCGGTGGCATGCGAATTCAATACAAGTGCCTGATGTTGAATTGAAAAATCAATCATGGCCAGCTGCTCTTTGAGGCTGGCTTTGATGGGAATATTTGTGAACGTATTTCCAGCAAATTCGAGGCTTTGAATATCAACATTCACATCGGCCTCCCCTGCTTCCGGATCGAAGCCCTTACCAAATGCTTTGATGCGTGCTGTCAGCGTACCCAACATGTCTTGTTGTCCGCTCAATTCTCCAAGATTGAAGCGTTCAACGCTTGCACTCAGGTTGTAGTGCGGCATGCCGGTACGTGGATTTACTCTAAAAACCAGATCAGATTTAACTTTGCCTATTTCACTCTGAAGCAGCAGATGGGTCCTGAAATCTTCGTACCGGCCGTTGAAACTACCGCTGATGCTCATCGTTCCGGCTTTATTCGCCACTTCGGGCAAAGGAATCATGCCACCTTCAATGGGGATGAAAAAGCGGCGTATGTCGGCAGCTGTGGTTTCAAAGCGATTCACAATCAGATCGATATCGCTCGTGAAGAAATCAGGAAGGCCTTTCATGCTGACGCGTCCTTCAAAAACCGTATTGTCGGCAAAACTAAAACTCATTCCACCTGTTTCGAAATCTGCCACCGTTCCATGTATGGTTCCTGAAAAAGCGATCAGGTCGGGCATTTCATACATTACTGGCGCAAAAACACCAATATCAGCCAGATACAAGGAGGATGGTTCAACCACCGCATCGATTTTCACTTCATTGATAAAATCGAGAAATGCCTCAAAACCATCATATGAGAAGTTAAGATTTCCATTGATGGAAGATTGACCTGCCTGAAGCCTGAGTTTATCGGCCTTCAACGATTGGGAGGTAAGCTCCAGATCGGTTTCCAGATTTTTGAGTTCGATACCACTTTTTTCTATAGCCTGAAGCTTCCTGATTCCGGCACGGATGGTATCGCCCACTACAGAGATATCCTGTGCCCGCAAAAAGATATTACGAAGCACGATGTTGTTGTAATCCATCTCGTTAACCACATTCATGGTGTCGGATTCAATCACATAAGAAAAGTCAACATCCTCAAGTTTGAGTGATTCGAGTTTGATAGGGTAAACACGCGTTGCAGTATCGGTATTGAGCGTATCTTGCTTACTGAAAAAGTCTGCAATAAACTGATAATTCAAATCTTCCTCACCAGCATACTGCACCAGCCTTACTTGCGCATCGGCAAGGTGCAGTGCCTCAATCTGCAGGTGCCGGGTAAAATCACCGGGCCAAACCGATACCCCAAGTTGACCGGCACGAATCAACGGATTCTGATGCAGATCGTTGATCTCCAAATTCTTAATCTGAACAGAAAGGTCAATACCCAAAAAAAAACGTTCAATGCGTACCTCGGTCTGGAGCTTTTCCGACGCATATGCAGCAACATACCTTGCAACAATGGTTTGAACATGCGGTTCGCGCAGAATCACAAACAAACTGAGCGGAATGGCAAGCAGAGCCGCCAGCGTCAGCAGGATCGCATTGCTGAAGATTTTTTTAATAACTTTGCGGTTTTAACGGATGGACATCTACATTTTAGGCATTGAATCTTCCTGCGACGACACTTCGGCAGCTGTATTACGTAACACTGAGGTTTGCTCTAACGTGATTGCCAATCAGGAAGTTCACGAGAAGTATGGGGGTGTTGTTCCCGAGCTGGCATCCAGAGCACATCAGCAAAACATCATACCGGTTGTTGAAGCCGCGTTGCATCAGGCAAATATAAACAAAAATCAACTCAGCGTCATTGCATACACACGCGGACCGGGCTTGTTAGGTTCACTTTTGGTGGGGAGTTCTTTTGCCAAAGCATTTGCACTTGCCTCTCACATTCATCTCGTTGAGGCAGACCACATGGAAGCCCATATCTTGGCCCATTTCATCACCACATCAAGCAACCAAAAGGTTCCAGAATTCCCTTTTTTGTGCCTGACGGTTTCGGGTGGTCACACCCAGATCGTGAAAGTCAGAGATTACTTTTCGATGGAGGTGATTGGTAAAACGATCGATGATGCAGCCGGGGAAGCGTTTGATAAGGCAGCAAAAATTTTGGGACTGCCCTACCCTGGCGGACCTGTCATTGACCAATATGCTGCACAAGGCAATCCGGCCGCTTTCAAATTCTCTGAGCCTCATATCCCAGGACTGGATTACAGTTTCAGTGGTTTGAAAACGAGTTTTCTGTATTTCATCAGAGACCAGCTGAAGGTCAATCCAGCGTTCATCGAGCAAAACATCCCTGATCTGGCAGCCTCCATCCAGGATACCATTATCCGCATACTGATGAAAAAACTGGTTGCTGCTTCAAAACAAACCGGCATCAAACAGGTGGCCATTGCGGGAGGAGTGTCAGCCAACTCGGGCCTCAGATTAGCAATGCAAGCCGCAGCAAACGAACACAAATGGGATATTTATATTCCCCGGCCAGGCTTCAGCACCGATAATGCTGCCATGATCGCAGTGGCAGGCTACTTCAAATACCTGCGAAACGATTTGGCAAACCAGAAACAAAAGCCCTACACCAGGCAGGGTAGTAGAAACCTGTAAAAAACTCCAGCTGCATGAATTGGGAACAACTCCTCTCGGCCAGAAGGTCAAGTGCATCAACCCATCAGGCCGATGTCAGAAGTCAGTTTCAGAAAGATTACGACCGGATCATCTTTTCAAGTCCGTTCAGAAGACTACAAAACAAAACACAGGTTTTTCCGCTCCCGGGAAGCGTGTTTGTTCACAACAGGCTCACACACAGCCTCGAGGTAGCAAGTGTTGGCAGATCACTGGCAAGCCTCGTGATGAAACGATTACTGGCGATGCCCGAAAACAAAAATATTGATGCACTCCACGAGCTGGGCAGCATAGTTTCGGCTGCATGTTTGGCGCACGATCTGGGAAACCCACCTTTCGGGCACAGCGGCGAGGATGCCATCAGTCAGTATTTTATTCATGGCAACGGGAAAGCGCTGCAACATCTTTTTCCGGAAGATGAATGGAGCGACCTTACGTCATTTGAAGGCAACGCCAATGCCTTCCGCATCCTCACGCATCAGTTCAATGGCCGCCGTAAAGGTGGCTATGCGCTCACCTACGCAACACTGGCAGCGCTCGTAAAATATCCATACCCTTCATTTCCAAGCTTTCCGGGAAAAAAGAAATATGGTTTTTTCAAATCCGAATGTCAATCCTTTACCGAAGTAGCCAACGAATGTGGTTTGATGCCACAAGCTGCACTTCAGACGGCATACGCCAGACACCCTCTCGTTTACCTGGTTGAAGCAGCCGACGACATCAGCTACCTCATCATGGACATGGAAGATGCACACAAACTGGGTATTCTTTCAACCTCCGAAACCGAGTCGATGCTGCTCTCCTTTTTTAATGAAATTGAGAACGACGCATTCTTCAACTACAAAGATTCTGTTTACCAAGAGGTTACAGATAAGAATGAACGGATCGCCTTCCTGCGCGCAACAGTCATCAACACGCTTGTGCAGGAAGCAACCAGGGCTTTTTTCGATCATTATGATGCGATCATGAACGGGCAATTCAACAGTTCGCTCATCAAGGTGCTCGACGGGCACTTCCAAAGCGCTCTCAACAATTGTCGCAGCCTGAGTGTAAAAAAAATATACCAACATCCCAGTGTTATCAAAATCGAACTCACTGGCTTTAATGTGCTCGGAACCTTGTTGGATGAATTTGTAAATGCCACACTTGAACCTAATAAGTCATACAATATCAAGCTATTATCGCTCATACCCGAACAGTTTAAAACCAGTTCAAACGAGCTTTACCCCCGGCTTCAATCCGTGCTGGATTTTATATCAGGAATGACCGACCTGTATGCAATGCAATTATACAAAGACCTCAGGGGCATCAGCTGATGACATCGTCTTGCATATGGATGCCTGATTTTTGTAACATTGCAGGAAAATCAACGCATGACACAATATTTGTTTACTGAAGACCCCACGCTCACAGGATTTGAACAATTGAGCATCCCACAGCCCGATGACTATGAAGGCAGGGTGGTTACAACACTTGTTCGTCGTCGGACAGACGAGCCTCAAGCCATTGCAATGCTGAGGGTTCATGGGTTTAACGACTATTTTTTTCATGCCGAAGCTGCTGAAAAATACGATGCATTGGGAGTCGAACTCTATGGCGTTGATTTACGTAAATCCGGCCGGTCGTTGCTGCCACATCAGAAAATGAACAACCTGCGAAACATTTCCGAGTATTTTGCTGACATCACAGCCTGTCTCGAAATCATCAAAGCGCAGCATCACCAGCTTGTGATCCTCGAAGGCCATTCAATGGGCGGATTGGCCGCTGCATTGTACGCAACTGAAGATCAGTACAATAAATTATGGGATGGCCTTTTTTTAAACAGTCCGTTTTTTGAACAGAACAAAGATTTAGCTACACGAAAAATCCTCATTCCACTGGTATCGGGCCTGGGCAGCCATTTGCCAAACCTCCTGGTTCCGGGTGGATTTTCGAAGTTCTACGGCCCAAGTTTGCATCTTAGCGGGCATGGCCGCTTCAACTACAACTTATCATGGAAACCACATGTTGCACCTTTGGTCAATGCAGGCTGGGTGAAAGCCATCTACGAAGCTCAAAAGCGCATCTGGCATGGAATCAGCATCAACAAGCCCACACTGATTGCTTATCCATCAAGAAGTTATCACAATCTATGGTGGAATGATGCATTTTTAAGGTCCGATGCAGTGGTCAATGTGAAACACATACGCAAGTATGCGCACATGGTGAAGGGACAGGTGACTCAGGTTGAAATTGACGGGGCTGTTCACGACCTTTACCTGTCTGCCCCTCAGGTTCAGGAAAATGTTCTTTCTATAGTAAACTCATGGATATCAAACACTTTTGAGCCTGTCATCCGATGAAAACAACAAAACTGCACAAATATTTCAACACCATTTTGAGCTATCAACGCAGCATCCTCACTTTGTTTCTAGTGGTCGTCATACTCGCATCCTGTGCAAATCAACCCATGACGCGAAAATCAAATACCAGACTGGGCTTGCGGTCAGCTTCACCACTGGACAAAAAGAAACAACCCCTGCCCAAAAATTTTCGTTTGAAACCAACGAAAAGACACGTTCTTGGACAGAGGTTGTGATCAGAAAGCTTTAAAAGCTGTTAAGCCTCATACATAAAAGGATATCTGTAGTCAGTTGGCGGGTTGAAGTTTTCCTTGATGGTTCGGGCTGAAACCCAACGCAGCAGGTTCAAATATGAACCCGATTTGTCGTTGGTTCCGGAAGCCCTTCCGCCGCCGAAAGGTTGCTGCCCTACCACCGCACCCGTGGGTTTGTCATTGATATAATAATTGCCTGCAGCATGTGTCAGTGCTTCGTTGGCCTCATTGATGGCATAGCGGTCTTGCGCAAAAATGGCCCCGGTTAAAGCGTATGGCGATGTTGAATCAAGCAGGGCGAGTGTGGCGCTATACGCATCGGCAGGGTAAACATACACCGTCAATACCGGGCCAAACAACTCTTCGCACATGGTTACATATTTTGGGTCGTCAACTTTGAAAACGGTGGGCTGAATAAACCATCCGTCTGTCTTGTCATAACCACCTCCGAAAACTAGCTCAACACCCTTGTCTTTTTTCGCATTGTCGATGTATGTAGCCAACTTATCGAAAGAAGCCTCGTCGATAACAGCACCCATGAAGTTTGAAAAGTCTTCAACAGGCCCCATTTTGATTGTTTTGAGATCGGCAAGCATGAAGGTTTTTACCTCCTCCCACAAATTATCCGGGATATAGGCCCTTGATGCAGCAGAGCATTTCTGGCCCTGATATTCAAATGCACCCCTCACCAATGCAGTTGCAACAGCCTTTGCATCAGCACTTTTATGCACCATAACAAAGTCTTTGCCACCCGTTTCACCAACAATCTTCGGGAAATTTTTATAGTTGGCGATATTATCGCTGATGGATTGCCAAACCTTGGTGAAGACCGCCGTTGAACCAGTATAGTGGATACCGGCAAACTGAGGATGCTGGGTGATTATTTTGCCTGCCACCGGTCCGGGAACAAACATGAGGTTGATGACGCCTGCAGGTAATCCGGCTTCCATGAAGATTTCCATAATCACCCTCGCGGCATAGATTTGTGTGTTAGAGGCCTTCCAAACCACCACATTGCCCATCATGGCAGGTGAAGAAGGCAAGTTTCCGGCAATGGCCGTGAAATTGAAAGGTGTGAGTGCATAAATAAATCCCTCGAGTGGCCTGTATTCGGTTCTGTTCCAAATACCACGGTCAGAAATGGGTTGCTGGGCATAAATCTGCGTCATGAAATAGACATTAAAACGCAGAAAGTCAGCCAATTCACAAGCTGAATCGATTTCGGCCTGGTGCACTGTTTTCGACTGACCAAGCATGGTTGCAGCATTGATTTTGCTGCGGTATGGACCAGAAATCAAGTCGGCGGCTTTCAAAAAGATGGCTGCCCTGTCTTGCCATGGCATGGATTGCCACTTTTCTTTGGCATTCAAGGCTGCCTCGATGGCCATGCTAACATGCGCTGCACCTCCCTGGCAAAAATATCCCAGGGTGTGTTTGGTATCATGTGGAGGGCACATCCTTACGCGGTCGTTTGTGAAAACTTTCTCGCCATTGATGATCATGGGAACCTCAATTTGTGAGCTCCTCATTTCCTGCAACATTTTCTTAATTTCAGCCCTTTCCGGTGTGCCGGGTGCATAGGTCTTAACCGTTTCGTTCCAGGGCTCAGGAACTTTATAAAATCCGTTTGACATATAAATGATGTTAGTAAGTGTAATTCAATAATTTAACATAACAAATAGCATGTTCACTGCTTGACGACCATTTCAATCAAAGAAGGCCTCCACACCGGGATAATAGAGTCTTTCACGGGCGGTATGTTCGGGATAGAGGTAATAGGTGACCAGGGCTGTGCTGCAGGCAACGCCATCGCTGTTCATGAGCACTGCTTCTATATCAACAAATTTCCCCCTTAACTCTTTGATTTTGGCCTCCATAAAAATGATGGATTCGGTCGTGTAAAGAGGTTTGTGGTAAGACACCACTATTCCGGAGGTTACACCACTTGTTTTGCAAACCACCTGCACAACCCATCCTGCCACTTCATCGAGCAGCGTTGCCTGAATGCCGCCATGCAAAACCTGATAAAACCCCTGATAGTGGGCATCTGGTTTCCAGGAACTTTTAACCAATTCGCCATCCAACTCAAAATCAAGGGATAACCCGAAGGGATTTTTATCAGAACAACCGAAGCACAAGTGTTTGTCGAGCAGCCTGTAAGGATTTCTAATTTTTTTCATAAATGGCACTTTTCAAACTACCTGACAAGTTCACCGTTTTTGAAAGTGGACTGATGCTCAAGCTGACCGGATGCATCATACGACTTCCATTCACCGTCCTTTAAATCAGCATGATAAAAACCTTCGGTGCGCAGTTTGCCATCCTCATAATAATCGGCATACCTGCCCTCTTTCTTGTTGGCTACAAAATTTTGCTCCGATTTCAGGGCCTCCGACGGGTAATAGGTGAATTGCTGACCCTCGAACAAGCCTGCCTTGTAATGATAGGTTGCAAGTCGTTTTCCGTTCTCATCAAACCAATGGGAAGGTCCACTTTTTAGTCCATTTTCATAAACCGTTTCCTCTTGCAAGGTTCCCTTGTCATAATAAACTTTCTTCGGCCCGTGCAATAGGCCGTCTTTATAGTTTTCCTCAAGCGTAACCCTTCCACCTGTTCTGAACTTTATCCGTTTGCCGTTGAGTTTACCCTCATAATAATTTGCCTGAACGCTGATAAAACCATTTTTTTCGAGCTCAATATACATACCTGATGCTTGTCCGTTTTTCAACTCCTGCATGATCTGCAACTGACCTGTTTCGAAGTAGGAAGACCAGATTCCCTGCTGTAAACCATTATTTACCAATCCCTTACATCTCACACCATTCACACTAAGCTCATGCATTCCATTCGGCAAGGCAGAGACATCTGTTATAAAAAGCCGCTGAGAAAAACTGCTTCGTGGTGAGGCTAAAAGAATGAGAAGCAACAAGTAAATGATTTTTTTCATGCCCGATGATGGATTTATGGCACCATGTCAATCCTACAAAATTATGTAAAAACCGCGGAAATATGACCGAAAATCCAGGGATGTGTCGCTAAAAAAAAGAAATCGTCCAAACAGGACGATTTCCCTTATTCTAACCAAAATACCCGTTATGGAAATGTAATACCCGAAGGGCAACTAAAAAAAAACAACAACCATGCCAAAAACAAAACGGTTTGCTATAAAGGCTCAGCAAAAAGATCGAAATGACCGGCATCCATGATTCTGACCTGGTAGAAATTGCCAATTTGTAAGTGGAAGGTGGTGGGAATGAGCACTTCGTTGTCCACCTCAGGGGAGTCATACTGGGTACGGCCAACATAATAATCGCCTTCAACCTTATCGATGAGCACCTCTACCACCGATCCCACGCGCGATTCGTTGATTTCCAAAGAGATATTTTGCTGTATGTCCATAAGTGTTTCCATCCTGAGTTGCTTTACCTCTTCCGAAACGTCGTCGTGGAGCTCCCATGCCGGCGTATCTTCTTCATGACTATAAACAAAAACACCAAGTCGATCGAAACGCGTTTCTTTCACAAAGGCACAAAGCGCTTCAAAATCAGCATCGGTTTCGCCCGGGAAGCCCACAATGAAGGTGGTGCGAAAAGCAATATCCGGCACAGCTGATCGAATTTTCCTTACAAGTTGGATGGTTTGTTCGCGATCCACATGCCGGCGCATGCGTTGCAGCAATTCGGTGCTGATGTGTTGCAGCGGAAGGTCGATGTACTTGCACACTTTGGGATTGTTGGCTATCACCTGAATCAGTTCATCGGGAAACTGATGTGGATAGGCATACTGCAATCTGATCCACCTGAGGCCTTCCAGTTGCGAAAGCTGCTCCACCAAAGGTGCAAGCATCCTTTTGTGGTAAATATCCAGCCCATAATAGGTCAATTCCTGTGCAATCAGGATCAGCTCCTTCACGCCCTGAGCAACCAGAAAGCGGGCTTCCTCCAACAGACTTTCGATGGTTCGTGACTGGTGGCGACCCCTTATTGCCGGTATGGCACAAAAAGCACAGTTTCTGTCGCAACCTTCCGAAATTTTCAAGTAGGCATAATGTGCTGGAGTACTTAGCAATCGCGGATAATTGCATGACTGAATCTCCTCCGATTGCCGGTCGCCGGCAAGCAAAGCCGGTATGAGATGCTGGTCATTCACGCCGTAGAATGCATCCACTTCGTGCAGTTCCTGTTCCAGATCCTTTTTATAACGCTCAGAAAGACAACCCATCACGATAAGGTGGGAGATAGTTTTCTTCTTGCGCAGGGCTGCATATGCGAGGATGGTATCGACCGACTCCTCTTTTGCATCGCCAATAAACCCACAGGTATTGATGATCACCACCCAGCTTTTAGCTTCGCTGTCGTGAGATACCTCATATCCAAGCGATTCGAGCTTAGCACCCAACACCTCGGAGTCAACTTTATTTTTTGAGCAGCCAAGGGTGACGATGTTCACCGAATTATGAAGGGACATATCAGAAATCTTTTGGGAAAAGGCTGTCGACGAAGGTTCTGCGATTGAAAACCTGAAGATCGGTCATTTTTTCTCCGATTCCGATGTATTTGACAGGGATTTTAAACTGGTCCGAGATGCCGATCACAACTCCGCCCTTGGCGGTGCCGTCGAGTTTGGTGAGTGCGAGGGCATTCACTTCCGTTGCAGCCGTAAACTGCCTTGCCTGTTCAATGGCGTTTTGACCTGTTGAGCCGTCCAAAACAAGCAAAATCTCGTGGGGGGCATCCGGCACGAGCTTTTGCATCACATTTTTGATTTTGGAAAGCTCCTTCATCAGGTTCACTTTGTTGTGCAACCGGCCCGCTGTGTCGATGATCACCACATCTTTCGACTGGCTGATGGCAGATTTGAGTGTGTCGAAAGCCACCGAGGCTGGGTCAGCGCCCATTCCCTGCGAGATGACCGGTACACCTGTCCGCTCTCCCCATATTTTAATCTGGTCAACGGCGGCAGCCCTGAACGTGTCGGCAGCACCCAGCACCACCGACTTCCCTGATAGTTTAAAGTTATAAGCCATCTTGCCGATGGTGGTTGTTTTGCCCACCCCATTAACACCAACCACCATGATCACATAGGGCTTTGAGTTGGCAGGCAGGTCAAAATCTTCACCATCGCCGGAGTTGTTTTCCTGAAGCAGTCCGGCAATCTCCTCTTTGAGCAGTCGGTTTAATTCACTGGTTCCTAAATATTTATCTTTAGCAACACGCTGCTCAATCCGTTCGATGATCTTGAGTGTGGTTTGTACGCCAACATCTGAAGTAATGAGAATTTCCTCCAGCTCATCAAGCACTTCATCATCCACTTTCGACTTGCCGACAATGGCTTTTGAAAGTTTGCTGAAAACATTTTCACGCGTTTTTTCAAGTCCCTTGTCGAGGTCTTGTTTTTTTTCCTTGCTGAAGAATGAGAAAAGTCCCATACAACTCTTTATTTTGATTGGTAGTTTGAAGCAATGCGCTTGGTCGTCACCAGAAAACAGAAATGAGCCCTCCCAAAAAAATGGAAAAGCTCACCTCATCTCCGTCTGAACGACATTATCTTTTGCTCAGAAATTCCTGAACCTTATCATTGGCCACAATGGTTTCGGTGAATGTGTAAGCACCTGTTTTGGGTGACCTTTTCATTCTGATAACCTTGGCATATTCTTTACCGGCGGCTTGCAGGGTAGCAACTACTTTCTTTGCCATTTCTCTAATTATTTAATTTCTTTGTGAACAGTCATTCTTTTGAGGATGGGGTTGTACTTTTTCAACTCCAGCCTTTCAGGTGTATTCTTCTTGTTTTTGGTGCTGATATAGCGCGATGTGCCGGGCATACCGCTGTTTTTGTGCTCTGTGCACTCCAAAATCACCTGAATACGTGCTTCTTTTGATTTCTTAGCCATGCTATTCTCCTTTCAAATTTTCGGACGGCAAAAATATACATTTTTCGTTTATCTACCTAATTTTTCCCATAAATATTTTAGGAATTTTTCTGAACACCAATCAACTGCGTTTCAGGCATGCATCATGGCTTTGGTCAGGGTCTTGATTCCAATATGGCCCTCACGTAGGGACTGACGCCGGTGAAGAAAAACTCAACAGCAATCACCATCACGATCAATCCCATCAGTTTCATCATCACCTTGTTGCCTGTTTCGCCGAGGATGCGCATGATCTTTCCTGCACTCAAAAGAATGATGAGCACCACAACACATACGGCCAGAATAGCGCTGATGAGAACAGCCTTTTCGTTGATTTGCCTGCTTTGATCCATCAGGATGATCGCATTGGTAATTGATCCCGGGCCTGCAATCATGGGGATGCCGAGGGGTGTGATGGAGATATCATCGACATATTGTCCGGCATCCTCCTCGGCAATTTTCATTCGGCTAAGCCGGGCATTGAGCATATCGTAACCCATGATGAAAAAAAGGATACCTCCCACCACTTTGAGTCCGGCCACTGAGATGCCAAAAAAGTTGAAAAGCATTTGCCCGCCAAAAGCAAATACAACCAAAGTAAAGAAAGCGGTTATAAGCGCTTTGACAGCTGTTTTGCGGCGCTGGCTGCGGCTCAAACCTGCCGTCATCGACATGAATACGGGCATCACACCCAGCGGGTTCATCAAAGTGATGAAAGAAGTGAAAAAAAGCAGCCAAAGGGTCAGAAGCTCAGCCATGTATTACAGTTTTTCAATGGTGGCATTCACCACAGCAAGCACACGTTCCTCCATCACGATGGCGCTTCGGAAAACATTATCTGCTTCTGCCAGGGTTTTGCTTACAAAATCCTTATCGGTCACACCGCTTGCATTGATTTTCACGTTAAGATGTGCACCGGCCACAGCAGCACGGGCGCACAAAGCGCCAACGCCGGCGTCCGACACAGAGTTCGGATTGCCTTCACGGGCCATGGCTTCGATGAGCGTCATGGCTTCAAGTGTGGTTTTCATCACACGCAAAGGAATCTCCATGGCATATCTTGAAGCTTCCTGAATGGCCTGACTGCGCGTCTTTTTCTCATCTTCCGAACCTTTTGGCAGTCCAAAAGCATCCATAATCAGGTTGAAAGCGCGTGTGTCTTCATCCACCAGAAACAACAATTCATCCTTCAGTTTTTGACCCTTTTCAGCCCAATCGGAAAAATACTCCCACCGTTCATCCCATCCGCGCTTGTGCGATGATAGGTTAGCCACCATGGTGGCCAATGAGGCGCCCAATGCACCCAAAAAAGCTGCCACCGAACCACCGCCGGGTGCGGGTGCTTCCGAAGCTGTCAGGTTTGCAAATCCCTTTACCGTGAGGTCAACCAATTTTGCAGCTTTTTGGTCCTTTGCCAGCACATACTCTATAATTTTATCTTCAGGCACGAAAGGTTTCAGGTCGTCAAGCCCCATCGACTTCACAGCAATTTTAATAAGCTCCGCCTCATCCACACCGCGCGAACGCTCCTGTTTACCAAGAAAATACTTGCCTGCCTCGATCATTGATTTCAACGGAATCAACCCCACGAGTTCCGAACCCGTGACACGAATTCCACGTTCAGCGGCTTTTTTACACACCTCGTCAAAGGCAATATGCACAGGTGTAATACCGATGTTGGTAAGGTTCATCGAGATTTGGGCAATACCATATTCCTCTATAAACCAACCAATTGCCTTAACAGCCTTGAGACTTCCCGGAACGTAAACCTCATTCCCATGCTCATCTTTCACGATTTTGCCGTTCACCGGATCGCCTTCACGCAGCACCCTGCCACGTTCCCTCACGTCGAAAGCGATGGCATTGGCCCTGCGGGTGGAGGTGGTGTTGAGGTTGACATTGAAAGCCACCAAAAAATCTCTGGCGCCCACTGCTGTGGCACCCGAACGCTCGTTGAAGGCGGCGGGACCAAAATCAGGTTTCCATTTTGGATCGTTTAATTTCTTTGGCAATCCCTCGTATTCTCCGGCGCGGCAGTTGGCCAGGTTTTTTCGTTCCGGACTGTAGGCAGCACTTTCATAGCAATAAACCGGAATGGCCAATTCCTCGCCGATACGCTTTGCAAGCTTTCGGGCCAATTCGGCTGTTTCTTCCATACTGATGTTGCTCACAGGTATGAGTGGGCAAACATCGGTGGCTCCCATGCGGGGATGTTCGCCTTTGTGATGGCGCATGTCAATCACTTCGGAAGCTTTTCTAACGGCTTGAAAAGCCGCTTCGAGCACTTCGTCTGGCGTTCCGACAAATGTCACAACTGTGCGGTTGGTGGCAGCACCCGGATCAACATCAAGAAGCTTGACACCCTCCGACTTTTCAATCACATCGGTGATTTGCTTGATTACAGCAAGGTCTCTACCTTCGCTGAAATTTGGTACACATTCAATCAGTTTCTTCATCATCGTTCATTTGGATAGTGGACAATTTGCCGGAGATACACATTATCTTGAAGTTACAACTTCAGTTCCCCTTATAAAAGCTTTATAAATTTTATTAACACCATAATAATAGGGCATGTAGGCGATACCTGGTATGGGCCTGGTGATATAGAAATCGGCTCTTTTACCAACAGTGATGCTGCCTGTTTGCTCACTCACATCCATGGCATATGCACCATTGATGGTGGTTGCATTCAATCCCTCTTCGGGAGTTAAACGGTACTGAATACTGGCCATCGAAAGGATAAGCTGCATATTGCCCGAAGGAGATGAACCGGGGTTGAAATCGCTCGCCATGGCAACCGGCAAACCTGCGTCGATCATTTTGCGTGCTGGCGCCAGTGGCATATTCAGAAAAAATGCTGCTCCCGGCAGCACAACGGGCATGGTTTCGCTACCGCTCAGGGCATTAATTTCTTCGTCGCCTGTAAACTCCAGGTGGTCAACAGACAAAGCATTGTATTTGACACCTACCTGAATACCACCGGAACGAGCCAGTTCATTGGCATGAATTTTTGCCCTCAGACCATATTTCATACCTGCATTCAAAATGCGGTCGGTATCCTCAACGGTGAAGAATCCCTTGTCGCAAAAAACATCAATAAAATCGGCCAATTCTTCGGCGGCCACCTGGGGTATCATTTCATTGATAACCAGGTCAACATATTCTGTCTGACGTCCTTTGTATTCAAGTGGAACGGCATGAGCTCCCAAAAATGTTGATTTGATCAAAAGCGGACTGTTCTCTTTAAGCCGACGAATCACACGCAACATCTTGAGTTCGCTTTCTGTGGTCAGGCCATATCCGCTCTTTATTTCAACTGCTGCGGTTCCCAAAGCCGCAATCTCATTCAAACGGTCCAATGCATTCTCATACAGGATTTCTTCGCTCAATGATTCCATGGCCCTTGCCGAATTGAGTATCCCTCCGCCACGTTTGGCAATTTCTTCGTAACTCAATCCTCTGATTTTATCAACATACTCCAATTCGCGGGAGGCTGGATAAACCAGATGTGTATGCGCATCGGCAAAAGACGGAAAAACCATGCCTTGTTTCGCATCCACCACAACAAGATCGTGGGCCTGCTTCAGGAGCGCTGCATAGCGGGGGTCGTTCATTTTTCCAAAGCCAGCAATCGTCCCATTATCAACATAAAGATAGGCATCAGCAAGGCTTTTCACCTGCGACATGGCACTGCCACTCAGCAGCGAAACCTCCTGATCAAGAATGCCGAAAATTTCTTTTATATTATTGACAATAAGGCGCATAGCTTTTTATACTAAGGAATCTGAAACGATTGCAAAAGTACAAAAAAACCGCTCTAATCCTAAAAAACCGACAAGCTGCTACAAAACAGCTTTGCATCATCACTGCTCCTGATGCACTTCTTCGGAAATAAGATTTCCCTGTTCATCCCATATTCTCCATGTGCCAGACTTCAACCCATGGATGAACAAACCCTCCGTTTGTTTTTGACCATTTACAAAATAGGCCACAAACACACCATCAGGAAGATCGTTTGAATAGCTTGTTTCCGACTGAAGTTGGCCCGATGGAAAGTACCGGCGTGCGGAACCTTGTTTTTGACCATTTTGATAATTCGTTTCCTCTGCAGTTGCGCCTGTGTCGGGATAATACACTTTAACCAGTCCGTGCAGTAAATTATCCACGTAGGTTTCTTCCGAAAGCAATGCTCCGTTGGCTTCGCTGTAGATTCGCCACACACTGTCTTTTTTTTGATTGAGATAGATACCTTCAGCAATCAACACGCCTTGTTTGGAATAGCTTTGGTGGAAGGCTTTCGCGCCTCCGGGCGCAAACACATTGGTTGCACGCAGCGCCCCATCCTCGAAGTAGTATGAGAAAGTCCCGGTGGGTCGGTCCTTTTCAAAAGTTCCCTTGTAGCGAAGACTACCATCGAGATAATGGCCTTCCCATGGGCCCGTTTTTTGGCCATGCTCATCCAATCGGTTCACATCACGCTGTGCCACAGATGATTGAAAAGAAGTAATCACGAAAAAAAACAGTGTAAGGATGAAGAAATGAGCTTTCATTACGTGCAGGTATTTAAACGAAAGAAGAAAGAACAGGATTATGCATTATTTTTGCAAAAAACGTAAAAATTGACCGAATATTCTTCACTGCTGCTTGAGAATGCCGTTAGCGAGTTATCCCGTCTGCCGGGCATCGGAAAAAAAACGGCCCTGCGGCTCGCCCTTCACCTGTTGCGCGAGGATGGTTCGCGCACCGAAGCACTGACACGCTCGCTTCAGCAACTGCGGGAAAAGATCAGGTTTTGCAGCCGTTGTCATAACATCTCTGACCAGGATGTTTGTGGTATTTGCAGCAATCCGCGCCGTGATGAAAGCATGATTTGTGTGGTGGAAGATATTCGCGATGTGATGGCCATTGAGCGCACGGCCAGCTTTCACGGCCTGTACCATGTGCTGGGAGGTGTAATCAATCCGGTTGAAGGTATCGCCCCTTCTGATCTTCACATTGCTTCACTATCCGAACGCATCATGCACGAACAGGTTCGCGAAGTGGTACTGGCATTGCCGGCAACCATCGAAGGCGACACAACGGCTTTCTATATTTACAGGCTCATCCGCAACGAAACAATAAAAATCTCAGCCATTGCACGTGGGGTGGCCATTGGCGATGCACTTGAATTTGCAGATGAAATCACACTTGGCCGATCCATTCAAAACAGAATTCCTTTCGGAGCTGAATAAGGTCGTCTAGTCAATCAGCTGATCCCCCTGACTTGCAGGAACATCGCCAAAAAGATCGAGCTGTCGTTCGGAAACGTAGTAGTGTTTTGGAACGTGCACATCGTAACCGACCATGAATTTGTCGATGCTTTTTTTAATGAGCTTAATAACGGTGGTTTTGCGCGCTTTCGAATAATTCGACAGAGATCGAAACTGCTTTTCGGAGAGTTTGAATTTCACCTCTCTAAACCTGATCTTTTTTCTTTTGCTCTTCTTTCTGCCTTTAGCTCTCATAGGCATTTCGTTTGAGGTGAGCAATTTACGATTTTATTCTGAAGGCACTATTCAATATGAAGAAATCTTTTTTTATCCTCAGACATTTGCACTCATCCAACTTAGAAGCTTGTTAGCCAATTCGTTGGCATGATCAACAGATGTGCCTTCTGCATAAACACGGATGATGGGTTCGGTGTTTGATTTGCGCAAATGCACCCAACCATCTGCAAAATCGATCTTCACGCCATCGATGGTGGTCACGCGTTCGTGGGAAAAATCTGCGGCAATGCGGGCAAGAATGGCATCTACATCGGTTTCAGGATTGAGGTTGATCTTGTTTTTTGACATGTGATAGTCAGGATAGCTTGCCCGCAAGGCAGCGCATGAGATTCCTTTTTTGGCGAGCAGGGTAAGAAAGAGGGCCACACCAACGAGTGCATCGCGACCATAGTGCAGCTCAGGATAAATTACCCCACCATTTCCTTCGCCACCAATCACAGCTTCCACCGCTTTCATTTTTTCAACCACATTCACTTCTCCAACGGCAGCAGCAAAGTATTTTCCTCCTTTTGCGTGGGTTACATCGGCCAGAGCGCGTGTGGAAGAGAGGTTCGAAACCGTGTTTCCCGGGTGGTGTTCGAGCACATAATCCGCAACAGCCACCAGGGTGTACTCCTCCCCAAACATTGCTCCGTTTTCATCCACAATGGCCAGCCTGTCCACATCGGGGTCAACAACAAAACCGACATCAGCACCTGTTTTTTTCATGAGTGCCGATAGTTCGTGCAGATGTTCCGGCAAAGGCTCGGGATTATGCGGAAAATTTCCATTGGGATTGCAAAACAACTCATGCACAACCTCAACGCCCAAAGCCCGAAGCAAGGCAGGGATTGCAATGCCACCGGTTGAGTTTACAGCATCAACGGCCACTTTAAAACCTGCTGCCCGCACTGCTTCTGCATCCACAAGCGGCAAATCAAGCACCATCTGGATGTGCTTGTCAATCCAGCCATGCGCCTTGTTGTAGGTACCGATCTCATGCACCCCGGCATATGTAAAATTCTGTTCAGCAGCTGTTTGCAACAACCATTCCCCTTCAGCGGCCGAAATAAATTCACCTTTTTCATTGAGTAGTTTCAAGGCGTTCCATTGTCCCGGATTGTGGCTCGCGGTGAGGATAATGCCCCCGTCGGCATGCATACCGGGAACGGCTATCTCGACAGTTGGGGTGGTTGAGAGGCCAATATCAAACACATCTGCTCCGAGCGATTGAAGGGTGCCACACACGAGGTGGTTTACCATTTCGCCCGAAACCCTGGCATCGCGTCCTACCACAACTTTCAGTTTTTCAGTTTTTTGCCTCTTTTTTTTCAGCAAACTGATATAAGCCGTTGTGAATTGAACTATGTCGATTGGAGTTAAATTGTCGCCCATTTTGCCGCCAATTGTGCCCCGGATACCAGAAATTGATTTGATAAGTGTCATGATTTGAACATTAGTGGTTTGCAAAGTTAAGGCATTCTCATGCGTTGAATATTAAAAAAAACAATGAAGTGCTAATTTTGGTTATTAACATAAACTGGTTTTCAAAAAGTTGATAAAATCATGCCGGAGGCCTCTGCTTTCTGGCTACATCCACTTATCTTTACCCACTTAACGGGTGCATCCCTTTCATGCGCATCCTGCAACATGCTTCGGTTAACTATCTTAAAACAAGATTGTTATCATAACGAACAGACGAATAGCACAGGTGCTTGTGCAGACAGCGCATCAAGGATCAACCGAAAAGTATTATTTTTGCAACCTATTTTAAGGTATTGGCATGATTAGTGGAAATTCGCAGTGGGACGACGACTTCCGGATCGAGGAATTAACCTCACGTTTCGACGCGATGTTGCAAAGCGGCGAAGAGGGCTATTTCGATTCCGAAGAATTTGAGATCCTGATTGACTACTATCAGGGGATGCTGCACCATGATAAGGCACGCCTGGCACTTGAATATGCCCAACAAACCCATCCCGACAATCATAGAATTAAAATGTTGTCAGCCAGACAGATGGCTTTCGATGGTCATTATATGAATGCCCTGGATTTGCTTAGCGAAATTGAAGTCACCGAACCGGAAGACGCCGACATTCATATGGCCAAGGGGTCGGTTTACAGCATGATGCTCGACTTCAACAAGGCGGTGAAGGAATATGAAAAAGCACTGGTGATGGTTGACGAAGACGAAGTTGAAGAGCTTTATTCAACCATTGCCTTTGAATACGAGAACCTGGGTGCCTTCGATACCGCATTGACCTATTTGAACAGGGCTTTGGCCATTTCTGAGACCCCCGATCAGATTCTGTATGAAATTGGCATGTGCTACGAAATGGCCGACAGAATATCGGATGCAGCAGATTTTTTTAAAAGCTACCTCGAGAAACATCCTTCAAGCATTGCTGCCTGGTTTAACCTTGGACTCGCGTTCCACCACCTTGAACTGTATGAAAAAGCCATTGACGCTTTTGAATACGTGCTGGCGATCGACGAAACCTATGTGCCCGCCTACATCAACATCGGACAGTCGCTGGCAACCATGGGCAATTATGCCAGCGCACTTGAAGCATTCAAGGAATCTGAACAATTTGAGGAAGCCGACCCGCTCACCTTATATTATATGGGCGAGTGTCACGAAAAGATGCAGGCCTATGAAACTGCTCTTGACTATTATCACAAGGCACTTGAAAAAGATGAGTTTTTGCCCGATGCCTGGGCTGGTATTGGCGTGATTTATGATGAACAGGGCGACACAGCGAAAGCCATCAAACACTTGCTGCGTGCCATCGACCTCGACCAAATCAACACCGAGTTTCATTTGATCATTGCCGACTTGTACATCAAAACCAAAAGATTCGACAAGGCAAAAGAACATTTCCAGCGCATTGAGGAACTCGATCCACAAGATCCTGATTTGTGGAAAGAATATGCGTATATGTATATCATTCAGGGCGAGACCGAAAAGGCTGTGCAGGTGCTCAAGACCGGACTGATCCACCAACCACAAAATGCCAGCATCATCTACAGGCTTGTGGCAGCGCTTATCCTCAATAAAAATACAAGCCAGGCTTATTTCTACCTTGAATCGGCCCTCGAAATAGATTTCGACAGTCATCAGGAATTGTATGAATTTATGCCCTCACTCAAATACAACAACAGGGTGATTGAGCTCATTATGCAACACATGCCCTGATTCTGAATACAATACATTTCAAGATGAACCAGGAAATAGCAGGTATTGTTGCCGCACAAAAAGCATTTTTCAAAGAAGGAACCACGCTGCCGATCGCATTCAGGCTTCGACAGCTAAAGGCGCTGCGAGAGCTGATTAAGCAAAACGAAGGCTTGATAACACAGGCCCTGCAGCAGGATTTGGGTAAATCTGCTTTCGAGTCGTATGCGACAGAAATTGGCATCGTGCTTGAAGAGTTGGGCGTTTTCATTCGAAAAACCACCAAGTGGGCCCAACCAAAATCAGTCAGCAATCCAATCGCTGCATTTCCCTCACGGAGCTTCATTCATGCCGAACCAAGGGGTGTATGCCTGATTATTGCGCCCTGGAATTATCCCTTTCAACTGGCAATAGCACCACTTGTTGCTGCCATTGCGGCTGGCAACTGCGCCATCATCAAACCCTCCGAACTGAGCACCGCCACCGCTTCGGTGATGCAAAATCTTATAAATAAAGCATTTGACTCAAACTATATCCATGTTGTCACAGGCGATGCAGCAGTGAGTCAGGAGCTTCTGAAGCAAGCCTTTGATATGTTCTTTTTCACCGGAAGCCCGAGGGTTGGTAAAATCGTAATGAAAGCAGCTGCCGAACAACTGATACCCGTGGTGCTTGAACTGGGCGGAAAAAGTCCGGTGGTTGTTGATGGCAGTGTTGATATCAAACTTGCTGCCAGGCGCATCATGTGGGGCAAAAGCATCAATGCTGGCCAAACTTGCATTGCACCTGATTATGTGCTGGCCGAAAAAAGCATTGCAAACGAGCTGATCGAAGCCATGAAGGCAGCAAGCATCGCTATGTTTGGAGACCATCCACAACAAAGCCCGGATTATCCGCGCATCATCAACGAGGCTAATGTAATCAGGCTCAAGCAAATGCTTAGTTATGGACATATTGCGTTTGGTGGCGAGGCGGACCTGGCTGACCGTTTTATACCGCTAACGGTGCTCACAGAACCCGACCTTAATAGTGCCTTGATGCAGGAAGAAATTTTTGGTCCATTGCTTCCTGTGGTCACATTCGATAAGCTTGAAGAAGCACTTCAGCTGATTGGGAGTAAACCCAAACCACTTGCCCTGTATGTTTTCAGTAAAAACCGTAAGGCTATTCGCACCATCCTCAGCAAGGTGAGTGCAGGAGGTGTCACCATCAACGACACCATCATGCATTTCACCAATGGCTCATTGCCCTTTGGCGGTGCAGGCTACAGTGGTATTGGCAGCTACCATGGGAAAGCCGGCTTCGAGGCCTTTTCGCACTTGAAACCGATTATGAAAAGGGCTACCTGGCTCGACATTCCATTGCGTTATCCCCCATTTGGAAACAAACTCCAATTGGTCAAGACCATTCTAAAGTGAACCACAGATGCGCTGTAGCTTTTATTTGATTCCCCGGCAAGGAAAGGTTTGCAACAAGCATTCGGTCATCTTATTAAAACACAGAAGACAATGACCACCTTGTATGGGATTATCGGCAAACCTTTGGGACATTCGTTGTCAAAAGTCCACTTCTGTGGCAAGTTTGCTGCTGAACACCTGGATGCCAATTATGAGCTTTTTCCAATCGAATCGATACAAGAGTTGCCACAACTGATTGAATCGTACCCCAACCTTCGGGGTTTTAATGTAACCATCCCCTACAAGCAGGAAGTGCTCTCCTACCTCGACGAAATTGATTTTGCTGCCAAAATGATTGGCGCCGTCAACACCGTAAGTGTAAAGAGGAACCTCAACGGAAAGACGATACTAAAAGGCTACAACACAGATGCTTTTGGCTTCGAAGAAACCTTAAGGTCGCTGGAGGACCGCATCCACAAGAGCAAAGCACTGGTGTTGGGAACAGGCGGGGCTGCACGTGCAGTGAGGTATGTGCTCAGAAAATGGGGCATCCCATTCCGATCGGTCGGACGCACATTTTTGAAATCAGATCAGTTGATCTACGGTCTGATCACAGCCCCCATCATGGAAGAATACAAACTGATCATCAACACCACCCCACTGGGCATGTATCCATCAGTGAATGAGGCACCCGACATTCCCTACGAACTTCTTGGCCCCGACCACACCCTGATTGATGTGATTTATAATCCTGAAATCACACGTTTTCTTCAACATGGTATTGATGCAGGTGCTACTGTCGCCAACGGGAAAAAGATGTTCATCTTGCAGGCTGAGGCTGCATGGAAAATATGGCAAACAATATGAATGTGAAACATTATCTTGCTTTGATGGGGCCTGGCCTGCTCTATGCAGGTGCTGCCATTGGTGTGTCGCATCTGGTGCAGTCCACACGCGCAGGTGCTGATTTTGGGTTTGAGCTGCTCTGGGTGCTCATTGCTGCCAATATGCTGAAATTTCCTTTTCTGGAAGTTGGCAGCCGTTATGTGGTGGCTACCGGCAAAACGCTTGTTGATGCTTACTACGAGTCCTCCAAATGGATTTTGGGTGTTTTTGTAGTCGTTTCCATTTTAAGCATGTTTCCGGTGATGGCAGCCCTGACCATGGTTACGGCAGGACTGTTGAATTATGTGTTTCATTCTGACATGAGTGCCGCCTCTATGAGCACCATTTTGATTATCATGACCATGTTTTTGTTTGTCTCGGGGAAATTCCAGTTGCTCGACAGGATGATAAAAATTGTGATTATCTTATTGACTATCAGCACACTGATTGCCGTTGTCAGCGCTGTTGGTATCCACCGCACCCCAGTGGCTGAAACAACCCCATTTGATTTATTCAACAAATCACACCTGTTATTTCTGATTGCTTTCATTGGTTGGATGCCTGCTCCCATTGACATTGTTGTGTGGACCAGCTTGTGGAGCAAGTCGAAATTTGCCACACTTTCGGCAAAGCCTGATCTCAAATCGGTTTTGATAGAATTCAGGATAGGTTTTTATGGAACAATGGTTGTTGCTGCATTTTTTCTTGCACTTGGTGCGTTGGTGATGCATGGGAGTGGCACAGAATTGTCGGCCAATGGTGCAACTTTTGCCGGACAGCTGATTGGCATGTACACTTCTACCATTGGCAGCTGGGCCTACCCCGTGATTGCCATTGCTGCCATCAGCACCATGCTTTCGACCACCATCACCGTGACCGATGTGTATCCACGAACCCTGTCACAAAGTTTCAAATTGTTGTTTAAACCCAACTCGTTCTTTTACAAGTATTTTAATTACGCATTTTGGGTGGTGACGCTTTCATCGGGAGTGATTGCCATGATTTGGCTTTCAGGCACAAGCATGCGTTTTATGGTCGATTTTGCCACCAGCCTGTCTTTTATCACTGCACCCTTGCTTGCCTACCTCAACCACCGCGTCATCAATGCAAGCAACATACCACAGGAATATCGTCCGGCCAAATACCTGCGCATATGGTCGTGGATCGGCATTGTGTTTCTGGGTGCATTTACAATATTTTATCTTTATTGGCTCATATTCATGTAGTTGAAACAGAATCTCATTCGCCATGACCATCGAAAACCTTAAAAACGAATTCCGGAAAGCATATGGCCATGCACCTGAGCACGGCTTTTTCGCCCCCGGCAGGATTAACCTTATTGGTGAACACACCGATTACAATGGCGGTTTTGTGTTTCCCTGCGCGATCAGTTTCGGAAATTATTGCCTGGTGTCGAAAACAAATGAACCCGTAATCCGCCTGAAAAGCCTCAACCTGGCATTTGAAGCAACGATTCAAAAGGAAGCGCTGACACAGGCAATTGGAAAAGAATGGGTGAATTATGTGGTTGGTGTTTTTGCACAGTTCATCAAAGGCGGCC
>CAZBMR010000008.1:76275-98920 GCA_964492695.1 uncultured Lentimicrobiaceae bacterium | reverse complement strand
GTTACTTTCCGATACAAAATTTACTGAAAATATGAGCCAGCACTTCTTCGGTGTATATTTGACCGGTGATGGTCCCAAGGTGGTGCAAGGCTGTTCGTATATCAATGGCTATCAAGTCGGTAGGTAAATGAGACTGCAGATTGCGTTCAACTTCCTCCAGTGCTTTTGAAGTTTCTCTTAGTGCGTGGTAGTGGCGTGCATTGCTTACAACGGTGTCGGCCTGCACGGTTAGGTTTTTCACAGCCTTGACAAGGCTTTCCGAAACGAGCTGAATGTTTTCTTTTCGCTTGGCCGAAATGAACACTGTTTCAAGCGCAACCATTTCGCTGAAGTGAGATGGTGTCTGTTCGAGCTGGTCGATTTTATTTCCGATGAGGATGAATTTTTTATTTTCATCACGGATGTACTCCTTGAATTCGTGAAGCATATCTTCTGCGCTTTCATTCGTGCAGGCAGCCAAATCACACACATACAGGATGATGGACGCTTGCTGAATTTTTTCATAGGTGCGCTCTATGCCAAGGTTTTCAATCAGATCGTCTGTTTCGCGCAATCCGGCTGTGTCAATAAACCTGAAGTTATAACCTTGTATCACAATGGTATCTTCAATCACATCGCGTGTGGTGCCGGGAATCTCACTCACGATTGCGCGTTCTTCGTTGAGCAGCGCATTGAGCAGGGTAGATTTACCAACATTGGGTTTTCCGATGATGGCTACAGGGATGCCCGTTTTTAAAACATTACCGGTTTGGAAGCTGTTGGTGAGGCTGGTTATTTCGGCTTGAATATCTTTAATGAGTGCCAGAAAGTCGCCTCGGTTGGCAAATTCAACATCTTCTTCGGCAAAATCGAGTTCGAGCTCTATGAGTGCGGTGAACTGCAGCAACTGTTGGCGTAATTGCCCGATTTTCTGCGAAAAACCACCCCTCATCTGCTTGATAGCCAGATCGTGGGTTGTTTTGCTGTTGCTGGCAATGAGGTCGGCAACTGCTTCTGCCTGTGTCAGATCGAGCCGCTGACGGGCGAAGGCCCGCATGGTAAATTCGCCAGCTGTGGCTGGACGTGCACCCCGATCGAGCAAAAGCTTGAAAATACATTGCTGCACATACACCGACCCGTGACAGCTTATTTCGGCCACATCTTCGCCTGTGTAAGAATGAGGGGCTTTGAAAATGGTAAGCAACACTTCATCAAGTAGTTCATTGCCATCGTAAATGGCGCCAAAATAAGCTTTATGGCTGGTGATGCTGTCCCACCGAAAACGGTTTGATGCAGCCCGGAACATGCTTTGCATCAATGGAATGGTGTCGCCTCCCGAGATTCGGAATACAGAAATGGCTGCCATGCCAGGTGCGGTTGAAAGTGCGCAAATGGTGTCGTTGCTGAAATAGTTGTGTGGATGCATAAGTAAATGAAGATCGTTACAAAGGTAATACATCGCAATTGAAATAGCTTTTGTTATTTATGCACTGCTTTTCCGTTCTTACACCAAGCTCGGGTGTGCTGGTTTTGGACCTGCGTTATTTCCCGTACCTTTGCACACGGTTAGGAAAAAAATAAGTGACCTTCAGCCTATGATTACAGTATCAAATCTTGGAATTCAATTTGGAAAACGGGTGTTGTTCAGGGATGTGAACCTGAACTTTAGTCCGGGCAATATTTATGGGATCATTGGCGCAAATGGAGCGGGCAAGTCCACATTTCTGAAACTTCTCTCGGGCGAGCTCGAATCAACCAACGGGTCGGTTCACCTTGGAGCCGGTGAACGACTCTCAGTGCTAAAGCAAAACCATGCGGCGTTTGATGAGTATCCTGTTTTGACAACCGTTTTGATGGGGCATGAGCGGCTCTGGAAAGTGATGGAGGAGAAAGATGCCCTGTATGCTAAAACCGATTTTAGCGAAGAGGACGGCCACAAAGCCTCGGAGTTGGAACAGGAATTTGCCGACATGGATGGCTGGAACGCTGAAAGTGCAGCTGCAAGTTTACTGAGCGGACTGGGTATTGACGAGGCTCTGCATATGCAGTTGATGAAGCAGCTCAGTGGGAAGGAAAAAGTGAAAGTGCTTTTGGCTCAGGCACTTTTTGGCAAGCCTGATAACCTGCTCCTCGACGAGCCAACAAACGACCTTGATCTCGAAACGGTAAACTGGCTCGAAAATTACCTGTCATATTTTGAAAGCACGGTGCTGGTGGTATCGCACGACCGTCATTTTTTGGATGCCATTTGCACGCATATTGTTGATATTGATTTTGGCAAGGTACAAATCTATGCCGGCAACTACAGTTTCTGGTATGAAAGCAGCCAACTGGCACTCAGACAGCAGCAGCAGCAAAATAAAAAAGCGGAAGAACGTAAGAAAGAGCTGATGGAGTTTATTGCACGCTTTAGTGCAAATGCCTCAAAATCCAAGCAAACAACAAGTCGTAAAAAAATGATTGAAAAGCTGAATATCGAAGAAATTCAGCCTTCAACCCGAAAATATCCGGCCATTATTTTCACATCAGAACGCGAACCCGGAAATCAAATTCTCGAAGTACACGATCTCACAAAGCATGTTGATGGCAAGCCCCTGTTCACCAATCTCAGTTTCACACTCCACAAAGATGACAAGGTAGCTTTCATTTCGCACGACAGCCGTGCAATGACCATGCTTTTCGAAATACTAAAAGGTCATGAGCAGGCCGACAACGGCACCTACGCCTGGGGACAAACCATCACAAAGGCTTATTTGCCTTTTGCCTACGACCATTTGTTTGATAACGATCTGACCATTACCGACTGGCTGGCACAGTTCTCAAATGATACAACAGAGATTTATCTGCGCGGTTTTCTCGGAAAAATGTTGTTTTCGGGCGATGAAATTTATAAGAAAGCGAATGTGCTTTCGGGAGGGGAAAAGGTGAGGTGCATGATTGCCCGCATGATGATCCGCAATGCCAATGTTATTCTGCTCGATCACCCTACCAACCATCTCGATCTCGAAAGCATACAGGCATTCAACAACACGCTCACAAAGTTCAAAGGCAATGTACTCATGGCTTCGCACGATCAGCAGTTTATTCAAACCGTCTGCAACAGGATGATCGAAATTGGCCCAAAAGGGATGATCGATCGCTGGATGGAATATGAGGATTATATCAACGACGATAAAATTAAGGAGTTGAGAAAATCAATCTATTGATGATTCAATTGTTATGTCGATGGAAACAAAAATAAGGGTTGCTATCAATGGCTTTGGCAGGATTGGACGCGTTACTTGCAGGGCCTTGCTGGAACGGAATGACATGGAGCTTGTTGCTGTAAACGACCTGGCTTCGATTGACAACCTGGCTCATTTGCTCAAGTATGATTCGGTGCATGGTATGTTGCCCTTTGAGGTGCAGGTGTCTGGAAATGAACTTCTTGTGGGCAATAAAAGCATAAAGGTCTTTGCGCAGCCCGATCCCGCACTTTTGCCTTGGAAAGCATTGGATATTGATGTAGTGATTGAAAGCACTGGTTTTTTCACCGAAGCCGGGCAAGCGCTGAAGCATGTGTATGATTCCGGGGCCAAAAAGGTTATCATTTCTGCCCCTGCAAAAGATGCTTCAGAATCGGTTCCATATATTGTTCTCGGCGTGAATGGACATTTGATCAACCGGAGTGATAAGGTTATTTCGAATGCAAGTTGCACCACCAACAATGTGGCTCCCCTGATTAAAGTGCTTGACGAACTTTGGGGTGTTGAAAAAGGATTTATCACCACGGTACATTCCTATACCAAAGATCAAAACCTTGTTGATGGACCCCATTCCGACTGGCGTCGTGGCAGGGCGGCAGCAACCAGCATTGTGCCCACTACCACGGGTGCTGCCAAAGCGGCTACAAGGATCTTCCCGCATCTGAAAGGAAACCTTGGTGGAGCCGGCATCAGGGTGCCTGTGGCCGATGGCTCGCTCACCGACCTCACCTGCACGCTGCGTGCTTCAGCCACCGTTGAGGAGATCAATGATGCATTTCGACAGGCTGCCAAAACCCATCTGAAAGGTATTTTGCAATATACCGAAGACCCCATCGTGAGTGTTGATGTGCTTGGTAATCCACATTCGGCCATATTTGATGCGGGTTTGACGGCAGTGCTTGGCGATAAAAACAAATTGGTTAAGGTGGTGGCATGGTATGACAATGAGTCGGGTTATGCGCACCGCCTTGTTGAATTGGTTGCCCTCTTTGCCTGATTACGGATGAAAAATCGTGTGCTCATTGTGGGCCAGGGTTTGGCAGGAAGTGTCCTAGCCATGCAGTTCCTTCAATCAGGAATCAAACCGTATGTGGTTGATTTACCAACAAAAAGCCGTGCCTCGCGTATTGCTGCAGGCATCATGAATCCGTTGGTTTTTCGTTACCTCACCCTCAGTTGGAATGCGAAGCTATTTTATGATCAGGCCATGTCATTTTACCGCCAGATGGAAGCATTGTTTGGTGTGCACCTGATCAAGCCGGTCAGCATTTCCCGCCTTTATGGCGTTGGGGAGCAGCAATTGTGGGTGCGTAAATCGCATCTGGAAGAATTTAAACACTTCATCGAACCACTTCCAGCTGAGTCACTTGACCCAGCAGTGGATTCGCTATATGGTTATGGCCGGGTAAATCATGCTGCATGGCTTAATCTTCCGGTCTTTCTGAATCATGTAAGAATTCGGTTGCAAGAACTGAATATGCTCATAGAGGCAGAAGTGAGTTACGATGATTTTATTATCGAGGATCACTGTGTGCTTTATAAAGGTATTGCATATGAGGCTGTTGTGTTCTGTGAGGGCTGGCAGGTTGTTCAAAATCCATGGTTTTCCTATGTTCCGTTCAGGCCCGTGCGGGGTGATGTTTTAACTCTTCGGATTGCCGGGTTGAACGAGCAATCGATTCTCAATAAGGAGATTTTTCTGCTACCAATGGGCGATCATGTATTCCGATTGGGATCCACTTACGATTGGGACCACCTCAACGAAATTCCGGATTTAGCAGCGGCCGGACAATTGCTCTCCAAACTGCGTTCTATCGTAAACCTTCCGGTAGAAGTGCTGGACCATGAGGCCGGTATTCGGCCTGCCGTGGCTGACCGCAGGCCTGTTGCCGGAAATCATCCGGCATTGCCAAAAATCCACATCCTCAATGGTTTGGGAGCGAAAGGGCTAATGCTTGCCCCAGCAATGGCACATAGTCTCACGAGTTTGATTTTGGATGGAGTTCAACCGGCAACGGAATACAATGTGAACAGGTTTAACCTTTCAGAAAAGCAAACTTTTTGATTTCAAGGCTCTCACCATCAAATACTGCAAAGGTGAAATTGGTAATCCAGTCGCCCAAAATGGTTAAAGTTGCTTTTTCATTCACTTTCACCTGCAAAGGAATGTGTCTGTGACCAAAGATGAGATAATCAATTGCGGGGTTCTGGGCAACTTTTCTTTTGCTGTACAAAAACAACATCTCATTTTCGATGTCCACTTTGAAATCATTTTTCTGTTCGCGTGCAATATTGGCAATGCGGCTTTTTCGGCTAAAAAAGAGCCCCATCCGTGTTCCGATATCGGGATGCAACCACCTGAACAAGAACTGGTTGACCTTACTTTCGAACACTTTCTTCAGCAGCTTATAGCCAGTATCGCCCGGGCCGAGGCCATCGCCATGTGCCAGAAAAAATACCTTTCCTCCGAATGTACGTATCACAGGCTGACGGTAAAGTTTTACACCCAGCTCTTTTTCAAGGTAGTCGAATGCCCACACATCGTGATTTCCACGAAAAACATGCACCGGAATGCCGGCATCGGTCAATTGGGAGATGGCACCCAGCAATCTTGCGAATCCCTTGGGAACCACCGTTTTATATTCAAACCAAAAATCGAAAATATCGCCCATCAGAAACACTTCTGCGGCATCCCCGCTGATTTGGTTGAGCCAGCTTACCAAGCGTTTTTCGCGATCAAGGCTTGATTTGTGATCAGGCACCCCAAGGTGAAAATCGGAGGCAAAGTAGATATGTTTGCGGTTTGTTGTCAAAGAATAAGGTGGTTACAACACTTGTTCCTTCAGCAATTCCTTTATCAGAGTGGTCATCTTGGGCATGGCTGCGGCAGCGGCGTCAATTACTTCTTCGTGGGATATCTGAACAATTTTTCCTTTCACTCCAAGATCTGAAATCACCGATACGGCAAAAACAGGAAGTTTCATATGGCGGGCAACAATGACTTCAGGCACGGTTGACATGCCAACGGCATGCCCGCCAATGGCATGAATATAGTGGTATTCGGCCGGAGTTTCGAAGGTTGGACCTGTTACTGCCGCATATACGCCCTCGTGCACCTTGATGCCACATCGCCTGGCAACTTTATGAGCGAGCTGCAGAATCCGGTGATCGTAGGCATCACTCATATCGGGGAAGCGTGTTCCAATCCGGTCGTCGTTTTTACCAATCAGCGGATTTGGCATCAGGTTGATGTGATCCGAAATCAGCATCAGATCGCCCACCTCAAATTCGGCGCGCAATCCGCCACTCGCGTTGCTTACAATCAATAGGCTGATCCCCAATTGTTTCATTACGCGGACCGGGAACGTAACCTCCTGCATGCTGTAACCTTCGTAATAGTGAAACCTGCCTTGCATGGCCACAATGTGTTTTCCGCTGAGCTTTCCAAAAATCAGCCTGCCTTTATGCCCGTGAACCGTTGACACCGGGAAATTGGGAATATCCTCGTAGGGGATGGCTGTTTCAACTTCAATTTCGTTCACGAGTTCACCCAATCCTGTTCCAAGTATAATGCCAATTTCAGGGGTAGTGGGGTAGATTTTTTGAATGAAATCAACTGTTTCTGTGATTTTTTCCAACATAGTTTAATATCTTTTCGTCAAAATTCTCGCCTTTGTAGTTGTGAAACGCTACCTCAATGGGCACATAAAACAGAGGCAATTTTTCAAGGATGCGAAAATACTCAGAATCCCTGAATCTCATGGCATCTTTTTCGGTGGTGACAATCAATTTGTTTCGGCCAATGATGTTGTGAAATGTATTCACAATGGTGCGAAAATCATTTTCGGTATAGCGGTGATGGTCAGGGTAGGATAACTCGGTGAGTTCTGTGCATTTTGTTAAAAGTCTTTCTTTTAAAGGATACACATTTGCAATGCCTGACACCAACAAAATGGAGGAGATGGTTCGCGGAACAAAAACCTCGGTATTGGATTGAACAGGTGTAAGGTTTCCGTAATTGATGTAGGAGAAAAACAACGATTGATGCGGGAGAGGCCTGAGTTTTTGTGAAAGTTCTTCTGCGATATAGGGAGAAAAAACAGCTGGTGTTTTGGTGACCACAATCATATGGGCACGCTTGACAGAACGTTTGGAGTCGCGCAGTTTTCCGGCAGGCAAAAGAAAATCTTCGGAATACAAGTGATGATAGTCGGTCAACACGATGTTTAATCCAGGTTTGACCCAGCGGTGCTGAAAGGCATCATCCAGCAAGATCACCTCGGGAGCATTCTGAAGTTCAAGTAGTTTGCTTATTCCATTCACCCTTTTTTCATCCACCGAAACAATGATGTCATCAAACTTTGTTGCAAACTGTCGTGGTTCATCACCAAGCACATCGGCTTTCGTTTCGGCACTGGCAATCAGAAAACCTGTTGAGCTGCGTCCGTAACCCCTGCTGAGTGTGGCAACACGGTAGTTGCTCCGAAGCAGACGTATCAGGTATTCTATGTGCGGTGTTTTTCCGGTGCCTCCAACACTCAGATTGCCAACGCAAATAACCGGAAGATTGAAAGATTTCGATTTGAGTAAACCTAAATTAAACAGCCCATGCCTGATGGCAATCGCCAAATGGTAAACCCATGAAAGAGGCAAAAGGAGAACCTTCATGATAACCGATCTTTGGAAATGTGAATCATCGTGCAAGCCGTGCGAAATTACAACATCCCAGGCATTGTGTGTATATTTGTACGTTAATAAATCAATAAAGTTGCCATTGTAAGCAAAACTTAATTTGGATGAACAGATGATTCTAATTCGTGATGTTTTAAATGTTTTTGAAGAAACTGCCCCCCTTGCCCTTCAAGAGTCTTACGACAATTCGGGCTTGATTGTGGGCGATCCGGGTGCTTCGGTTAGCAAGGTGTTGTTGTGTGTGGATGTGAATGAGGCAGTGGTGGAAGAGGCGCAAAACAAGGGTTGTGAATTGATTGTTTCGCATCATCCCATTATTTTCAAAGGATTAAAAAAACTTGTGCCCAGCACCTATGTGGAACGAACTGTGATGGCAGCTTTGCGCAACAACATAGCCATCATGGCCATGCACACCAATCTGGACAATAGTTTTGTTGGTGTGAATCAGATTCTGGCAAACAAATTGGGTTTGAACAACCTGCGTATTCTGGAAGCGAAGCAGGAGATACTCAGCAAAGTTGTGGTGTTTGTGCCGCATTCACATCAGCAAGTGGTGCGCGAGGCCATGTTTGAAGCGGGTGGCGGGCACATTGGCGCATATGACAATTGTAGTTTCAATGTTGCCGGAAAAGGGACTTTTCGTGCAGGAGAGGGGACCAATCCTTTTTTGGGTGAGAAGGGTGTTTTGCACGAGGAAGATGAAATTCGTGTGGAGCTGGTTGTTCCCACTTACAATGTTCAGCGTGTGGTAAAAGCCATGCTGGCCAGCCATCCCTATGAAGAGGTGGCCTACGATGTAATTCCATTGGCTAACGCATGGGATGGCGCAGGTGCCGGTATGATTGGCAACCTGGAATCGCCTGTGGATGAACGTGATTTTTTAAAAATGGTAGCTGAAACATGCGGCATCCCGGTCTTACGCCATTCGCCCCTCATAGGGAAAAAAATAAGCAGGGTAGCTGTGTGCGGAGGCTCTGGCAGCTTTTTGCTTGGAGCGGCAAAACGGGCTGGCGTTGATGCTTTCGTGACAGCCGATGTCAAATACCACGACTTTCACGATGCAGCGCAACAGCTGTTGATGGTGGACGCCGGACATTACGAAACAGAGCAATTTACGAAAGAATTGATGGCTGGTATTTTAACCAAAAAATTTCCTAATTTTGCAGTCCTGTTTTCCGAGGTGAACACAAACGCTGTAGGATATTATTTGAAATAGAAATCTTTTACCATATGTCGAAAGAAAATCAGGTTGACAAAATCAAAATGACCGGATCAGCCACCGAAGAACCTGTTGAAATTAGCGTTGAGCGCAAACTCGTGTCATTGTATGCATTGCAGCAAATTCATACACAGATCGACAGAATTCGCATTATCCGCGGAGAGTTGCCTCTGGAGGTGCAAGATCTTGAGGATGAAATTGCCGGGCTTGAAACACGCATCGAAAATTTTGAGAACGAAACCATCGTGCTCAACCAAAACATTGCAGATAAGAAACTTGCCATCAAGGACAGCACTTCCCTCATAAAAAAATATGAGGAACAACAAATGAATGTGCGCAACAACCGCGAATACGATTCTTTATCGAAGGAAGTTGAGTTTCAAAACCTTGAAATTCAGCTTTCGGAAAAGCGCATTCGTGAATATACAGCAAAAATTGATGAGCTGCAAAAGGATATCGCCATTGCCAAAGAACGTTTGTCAGAACGATTGAGCGATCTGGATGTTAAGAAAAGCGAGCTCCAGTCCATCATCGAAGAAACGGAGAAAGAAGAGCAGGACCTTATTGACAAGGCAGCAAAGCACGAAAGTCAGATCGAAGACCGTCTGGTGGTTGCTTATCGTCGCATCAGATCAAATGCACGCAATGGATTGGCAGTTGTGCAAATTGAGCGCGATGCCTGCGGAGGCTGCTTCAACAAAATTCCGCCCCAACATCAGCTTGATATCCGTATGCACAAAAAGGTGATTGTTTGCGAGTATTGCGGACGCATCCTTGTGGATCAGGAAATTGCGCAAAGATATAATTAGGCTGCTGCACATCAAATCGCTAAAGGCAAAAAGGGGGCATTGCTCCCTTTTTGTATTTTTACCCCATGAAAAAGTTTCTTTTTCTTCTGTTGTTACCTGGATTGGCATGTCATGTGGCAGCAGCAAAACTGGAGTTTACCCAACTTTCAGCTGAGGCTTACGACAAAGCCTTGCGTATGGACAGTCTGGCCACAATGAAGCTGCTTGAACGTGAAAATCTGTCAAACCCGGAAAACCTGATGCCGGTGGTGATTGCCAATTATCTGGAGTTTCTGAATGCATTTGTCGATGAGCAGTTTGATGCACATCAGCGCCTGCAGCAAAACAAAGAAAAACGCATTGCCTTGCTCGGGCAAGTGGAGGAAAATAACCCTCTCAAAAAATGGGCGCTTGCCTCTATCTATCTTCAGTCGGCTGCAGCCCGATCGAAATTTGACGAAACATACAGCGCAGCATTTGAGTTTCGCAAGGCATATCTGCTGCTCGAAGAGAATCAGAAAATTGCACCTAAGAATGCTCCAAACACGGTTGCCATGGGATTGCTCTTTACACTGGTTGGCAGCATTCCACCTCAATATCAGTGGGTTGCTAAACTCGCCTCGATGCATGGTGACTTAATAAAAGGAAAGCAGCTTTTATTTGAGGTGCTTGATAATAAAGAATACACATATGGTTCGATGTTCAGGTCAGAGGCCTTGTTCTTCCTGACTTTTATCGAAAGTAATTTAAACCCTGACAAGAAATCTGCAAGCATGCTGCTGGACAGGTTTACGCCTGAGGATGAACTGCACCCCCTCTTGCTTTATGCAAAAGCCAATATGGAGATGCGTTTGGGACAGAATGAAGCAGCACTCAAAACCCTTTCGAAAAAAGATGTTGGAGGCGAAGCAAGCAGGTTGTACTACCTTGAATATGTGCTGGGCGATGCCTTGCTAAGAAAGCTCGATTTCTCGGCAAAATCGCATTTTGAAAATTTCATCAACAGGTTTAATGGTCAAAACTACAAAGCAGATGCACTACGTAAGTTGGCCTGGATCAGTATTTTGCAAGGCGATAGTGTGGGATATAGCGAGAAAATGGCCCGGCTTGTTGGTTATTCAAAACTTCAGGTTGAGTCCGACAAACAGGCCAGGCGGGAGGCAGAAAAGCATCTGAAACCTCAACCCGACTTATTAAAGGCCCGTTTGCTTTATGATGGTGGGTATTATGCGCAATCTGCCGAAAAGCTCCGCATGGTTGCCGGGTATTTAACAAGGCTGAACGATGAGCACCGGCTGGAGTATTACTATCGCATGGGCAGGGTGTTGCAAGCAACCAACAAACAAGCAGATGCCATCCGGTACTATCAATTGACCATGTTTATGGGAAGGGATTCCAAATCCTATTTCCCGGCCAATGCAGCCCTGATGGCGGGCGAACTGTATGAGGCTGACGGACAATTTGAACTTTCGAAGCAAATGTATCAGCGCTGCCTGGCATTTGAACCGGAAGAGTACCGAAATGGCATACATGCAAAAGCAAAGGCAGGCCTCAACAGGTTGTCAGCAAAATAAAAAAGCCTGTAAGCTTCTTTCTTACAGGCTTTTAAGCTTTTTCAGATGCTACTTAAAACTTAAACCTTGTTGTTAGCGCAAACTGATTGATTTTTTGAGTTTGACTGGTTGGATTGGTCGAATAGTTTTCCGAAGTGTAGAGGTAATAGTCCTGATTCATACTGCCATGCATGTAGGCCAGGTCGAGACTGAAATTCTTTTCGTTGTAGCCCAGCCCGAAACTTAGCTGACTACGTTTTCCGTCGTTCAGGTCTTCGGCATAGGGACTTCCATAAATGGAATAACCACCCCTGATGCTGAATTGATTGAGTCGCCATTCTGTTCCCAAACGAAGGTTGTGAACAGCAGTGTAAAAGTCGCGGGTGTTTTGATTCTCAGTTTGAAAATTATAATCCGGTGCTCTGAGGCGCATCTTGCTGTAGTCAACATATTCATAATCACCACTGATGATGCCATGCTGACCAATGATGAGGGCCACATTGCCCATGGCTTTGAGCGGTGTGGTGAGATCGTAGATAAACTCCCCTGTGGGTGAGCTTTTTACATTGTAATCAGGTTCGAGCCGGGCAGAGGTGGTGGTGTACCAAATGTCTTGCAGCTGACTGTAATAGGTAGGTGTGTGAAAAGCAGCTCCAATGCGCAGCCAATCAACAGGCCATGCAATCACACCAAGTTTGAGATTGATTCCGGCACCATGTGTTTCGAGCGATTCGGAGTAGCTCCACTCTTCAAAGCCTGCAAAATCATCGTTCACATCCCGCTCGGTATAAGTTGTTTCCCTGTAGTATCTGATATATGGAATGCCAAAGGTGGCGCCAATAAACAGCTTGTCATTCAGGTTTGCACCCGCGCTGAAGAGCCATTCGTTGGTCGATCCCCAGCTTTCCATCGTTTCAAATTGACGGATGCCTCCTTGCGGAACAGGACTGGTATAATACAAATCACCGTTATTATCACGCAGCGTATCAATCAGATAAACATACCATGCAGGATAAAGGTCATAGGGGAAGTCATATTCAATATTAGCAGGATCGCTGTTCCATACTTTGTCAAGATAAACATCAACTTTCGAGTGGTCGTTGTTATCGCCTTGAATGAAGTGGCGGTTGTGGAATGCATTGGTTCTGTTCATTCCGAAAGCAAACTGATAAAATTTCCACGGCGCCGAGGATTTTCCTTCGGGAACTTTATTGGTTAGGACAAATCCAAGGTTCGACAAGGAGAAATTCGACCTCAGATCGTCGCCATACATACCATTATAGGTCGATTCTGTTTTGCTATTAAAGATGGTTGGCGTTAATGAGAATTCCGAACTGCGATACAATCCAAGACCTGCCGGGTTGAGACTAAGCGACGAAAAATCAGCGCCGATAGCTCCAAAAGCACCGCCCATGGCCATGCTGCGGGCTGTACCCTGATAATAACTTTGGGAATATCGCAGTGCATCGGTTTCGTTTTGGGCGTTGAGGACCATTGTGGAAATGAGCCCAATCATGATAACAATTAATTTTTTCATGGTTATAGGTTGTGAATGGGTTAATATTTTTCCTTTTCTTTCTGCTTTGAAAGAATTAAGTAACTATGATTCAATAACTAATAAAATTACCTTCTTCCTCCGGAAGATGAGCCCCCACCAGAAGACCGGCTGCTGCCCGAGGAGCTTCCTCCGCTGTAGCTGCCACCACTGCTGCGGCTCGATGAGCCAGAGCTACTTGATGATGGACTGAACGACCTGCTTTCGGTGGAGCTGCTCCGGCTGGGCTGAGAAATGCTCCGGTTTGGCGAGCTGTTGCCTGAGCTGCGTGTGGGAGTGGATCGGTTCAGGTTGCCATTATTTTGAGCCGGCCTCGAAACGCCGTTGCTGTTCGATCTTTGTTGATTGAGGGCAGGTGCAGCATTTTGTGTGTTCTGACGAACAGAATTGCTACTTCCTGGTTTTACATACTCAGTGCTCGACTTGGGAGTGCGCGAGGCAGGTGAGGAGTAGGCTTTCGGACGCTGATACCTTTGTTCTCTCGTGTTTCCGGCATTCGGACGTGCATATTTTTCGCGGTACTGATCCAGTTTTTCCTGTGTTGAGGGCCGTGGTCTGGCGGTTGATGCAGGGCGTGAACTCTTGTCCTGAACCGATGGCCGGCTCATTTGGCCACTGTTGCTGCCACGCTCGGAACCTCCTGATACAATGTTGCTGCCGGAGCTGGAAGCGTTTGACCGGTCGCCGCGTGGCGAGCTGTAGGAAGCATTGACATTGTTGTTGTCGGATGGTCTTCTGTTTCCCGGGATGGTTGATCCGCCATTGTGGCTTCCCCGGTGTCCATACTGGGTGCGTGGCCGGTAATATCCTGGCTCGTAATATCCTCCACCATAATAATATCCATCCCAGAAACCATTATAATAACCATTGTAATAGCCACCCCAGCCCCAGGGGCTATACCATGAACTTCCCCAGAAAGGGTCGTAACCCCAGTAAGGACTGTAGCCATAATAATAGGGCCAACCGTAGTTGAATCCATAGGAGAAGCCAAAACCGTAGGGATAACCAAACCCAAACGACAGTGAGCTGTTGTAGCAATCGAAGCAACCAGTGTTGAAGCTGTCGTAATAACCAAAAGAGGTGGTTAATCCACTGTTAAACCTTCTGATGCGCTGGGCATAATCTGAATCGTAATAGGTTTCGGTGGTGCTGTAGGAAGTGCCATCTGGCTCAACCACCGTTTCGGTTGTTGTATAAACAGCATTATCTCCTTCAGTAACAAGCTGAGGTTCTTCGGCGTATGACTGATAATCATAGGTGGTATTGCTGCTTGATGTAGCCGGCAACTCAGACTTTGCTGGTGTGGAGGCTACTTCAACAGGTTTTTCACTAATGGACTTCTTGCGCGAATAGTAAGCGTCGTCCTGTACATAGCTTCCTGTTGTACAGCTTCCGAAAGCTAATACCATTGCCAGAAAGGCGATCATTGAGTTTTTCATTGTGACGTTCTCCTTATTATTTAGTCTTTATTTATGCAGTGTTTTCGTACTTTTGCAGTTCAAAAATTCAATCGTAAAAATACAAATATTATACCAAAGTTTCAATGGCGAAGGATTTAAGTACAAGAGCGGATAATTATTCTCAGTGGTACACCGATATCGTAACCAAAGCTGATTTGGCGGAAAACTCAGCTGTTCGTGGCTGCATGGTGATAAAGCCTTATGGCTATGCCATCTGGGAGCGAATGCAAGCTGAGCTTGATAAGATGTTTAAGGATACAGGGCATCAAAATGCTTATTTTCCTTTGTTCATCCCTAAATCGTTTTTTAGCAAAGAGGCCAGCCATGTTGAAGGCTTCGCAAAAGAATGTGCAGTTGTAACGCATTACCGTCTGAAGAACGATGAAGACGGTAAAGGCATCGTTGTTGACGAAGCCGCAAAGCTTGAGGAAGAGTTGATTGTCCGGCCAACGAGCGAGACCATCATTTGGGATACCTATCGCGGCTGGATTCAGTCGTACCGCGACCTGCCCCTGTTGATCAATCAGTGGGCCAATGTGGTTCGTTGGGAAATGCGCACACGCTTGTTTTTGCGTACGGCTGAGTTTTTGTGGCAGGAAGGTCACACTGCCCATGCCACCCGCGAGGAGGCCGTTGCTGAGGCTGAGCAAATGCTCAGGGTTTACGCCGAGTTTGCCGAATCCTGGATGGCTATTCCGGTTTTGCGTGGCGTCAAGTCGGCCAATGAGCGTTTTGCCGGTGCGGTTGAAACCTATTGCATCGAAGCAATGATGCAGGATGGAAAGGCGCTGCAGGCCGGCACGTCCCACTTTTTGGGACAAAACTTCGCAAAAGCCTTTGACGTACAATTTCTGAGCAAAGAAAACAAACTCGAATACGTTTGGGCTACCTCATGGGGTGTCTCTACCAGGCTGATGGGTGCATTGGTGATGACCCACTCAGACGACAATGGATTGGTTTTGCCCCCCAAACTTGCACCAATTCAGGTTGTTATCGTGCCTATTTACCGGAACGAGGAGCAATATAAGGCTATATGTGACAAGGGTCGCGAAATCAAACAGCAGCTCGAGAAACATGGGATACGTGTGAAACTAGACGATCGGGATACCCAAAAACCTGGGTTTAAATTCAACGAATGGGAGTTCAAGGGTGTGCCGGTGCGACTGGCTATAGGCCCTCGCGACCTTGAAAACGGAACAGTAGAGGTAGCACGCAGAGATACGCTGGAAAAAGAGCTGCTTCAAATGGCTGATATCGATCATAAAGTTGTACACCTGCTCGATCAGATTCAGCAAAACCTTTTCCAAAAAGCGTTGGACCACCGCACAGCCAACACCTTTAAAGTAGATACCTGGGAGGCTTTCAAAGAACAGATTGAAAAAGGAGGTTTCATCGAGGCGCATTGGGATGGAACAGCCGAAACCGAACAGGCCATCAAAGACGAAACCAAGGCTACCATCCGTCTTATTCCAATCAACGCCATACAGGAAGAAGGCAGGTGCATCTATTCTGGCAAGCCATCTAAGCAACGGGTTGTTTTTGCCAGATCTTATTGATTCACCATGTTTTAAAAAATAGAAAAGCCGGCTTAACCGGCTTTTTTTTATTCCATGGGTATCAGTTTTCCACTGCCAGAGCCATCGAGCGTCACTTCCTGTGGCCGGCCATAGTAATACACATTTCCGGGGCCATTGATGGTTGCCCCCAGCTGAATGGATGAGCGCACAATGCAATCGTTCGCTGACCGGCTTTCCAAAAAAGTAAAGCCAGTTTCAAGATTTCGGGCATCCAATGGTCCGTAACTCACATGGTACACATAGTTCACATTGGAGGTGCCTTCAACAGTTAGGTCGGCAGTGCCAAAATGATAATTAAGCTTTGATTGCAAAGTGTTCAATCTGAGGTGGATACTACCAGATCCTTCGTAAATGTCAATTTTAAAGTTGGCATTTTTAATTTCGCCGAGGGTGGTGAGGTTGCCGTTCGAGCGGTAGATGATGCTGTCGAGCAAAGTGTAATAAACGATTACCTTGGCGGGCCGGTCGGCATTCGACAAAAAGCTGCATTCGGCCTCATTGGCAATGGTGAGCACGCTATCAGTAACTTCTGTAGTGATACTGCTCAGGAGTTTTTCGCCCGCAATCACCTCAAACATATTTTGGTTGGAGGCTACCAAATCAACATCAATATTGCCAGTCAACACCAGCCCTCTGAAATCTGAGTCGGGCATCCGCAACTCGTTTTTAATTTCACCCGGATCGGAAAAGCAAACCGAATCGGATTTGTTGCACCCAACCAACAGTGTGGAGAGCGAGCAGAAAATGACCATTATCTGCTTGTTCATCGTTTCTTTCTTTTGAGGTAATATTTATTATCCCATTGATAGCCAATTCCATATCCAATGAAATCAGCCCTGCCCCCATGAGCGGTTAAAGCAATCACCGCAAAAAGGTTGTTGCTGAACCTGAACTTCATTCCCAACTTTTCATACAGATAACCGTCTGATTTCTCAGCACCAGCGAGGTGAAAACCAAGTTGAAACAGAAAGGATGCGCGGGAAAGCATCATTTCGTAAACAATGCCTGTTCCTGGTTTAAGCAAATCTACATTACTGCTGTACAAATCCTTGCCTTCGATTATTTCGCGCTGATCGAGCACACCCTTATCAGAGCCGTCGTAGGTGAGTTCCATGGCCAGACCTAATTTGCCTTTCATGCTTACCGGAACCAGCACGTGAACAGCGGTGTTTGAAACAAAGTAGCGTTTGCCCAATTGTTGACTCATATCGCGCGTGCCGAAAGATTGCATGACATCCACCGAAAAAAGGCGCTTGTTATCGTACTCAAATTTACGGAGTATGGGTAGAAATTTTTTGTCAAGGTAAGGATTGGGGCGGTTTAAATACCATGTAAGTCCGGCAGAAGCTGTCAAAATGTTGAGGCCAAAATTGGGTGTTTTGGTAGAGCCATTTGAAAAATGTGTCAGACCCCCTGAAGCCACAAAGGTGAATCGCCTGCTGATGCGTTTGCGATAGTCGAGATACAGGCTTGCTGCTGCATTCAAATGAGAGCCGATGGCATAATTCTTATAATTTTCAATGGGATCGTACATTTTTGTGATCCAGGCCAGTCCAACGCCCAGCCTGAAATTTAAACGGTTGTCGGTGTTTTCGTTGAGCGGAAAACTGATAAATGGATACACAGCCATCACCTTGCCCAATTCCTCAAACCCACCCATGGGGGAGTAGAAAGCGGCAACACCCACAATGGGGTAATTGTACAGTGACTCCCAGCGTTGCTTGCCAAAGGTAGGCCGTTGCAATGCCAGTTCAAACGAAGGAAAATGTGAATTGAATCGTTCAAGTTCAAAATGATGGTGAAGGAAATAGCCGTAATGTGTCCGCAGCTCAATTTGGTAGTTGTCGGCCGGTAGTGGTGGCCCAGGCTGTGCATGGACGCTGATCAGACTAAAAGAAAAAGCAGCTAAAAATATAATGCGAAAAACTAAATTCATTCGTAGGTAAAGAAAAGATGCAAACAGCCGGCAAATGTACGGATTTGTAAAATAGTAATTTCTGTTAAAACGCGTCAAATGCTTATTTGTTGCGGCTTTCTGTTTTTTATCGTGCAATGGAAATGCAGTTTTCTCATTTCAAGTACCTTTGCAGCAAATAAAAAAGAATGAAATCGGGCATGATAAAGAAGCACAAACTGCTGATATAAATATATTCATGCGGGATTTCATATGACCTGTTAAAACAAATAAATCACAGATGAAAGAAAAATTGGAGGCTTTTGAGCGGCTGCTCATCATCATGGATGAATTGCGTGCGGGCTGTCCCTGGGACAGGGTGCAAACACTTGAAAGTCTGAGACACCTCACCATCGAGGAGACATACGAATTGAGTGATGCCATCCTGAAAAACGATCTGCAGGAAATAAAAAAAGAACTTGGCGATTTGATGCTGCACCTTGTGTTTTATGCCAAGATTGGCTCGGAGCAGGGTGCTTTCGATATCAAGGATGTGTTGACGGGCATCTCGGAGAAATTGATTGTCAGGCATCCGCACATTTATGGTGAGGTGAAGGTGGCCGATCAGGAAGAAGTGAAGTCGAATTGGGAGAAAATCAAACTTAAGGAAGGTAAAAAATCAGTTCTTGAAGGTGTGCCAGCCAGCTTGCCAGCGCTTTTGAAATCATTTCGCATGCAGGAAAAGGCTGGTGGTGTAGGTTTTGAATGGCGACGTACAGCAGATGTTTGGGAAAAAGTGACCGAGGAGCTGAGAGAGCTGGAGCAGGAAGTGACGACTGGAGCTGCAGCCGACAGGCTGGAAGATGAGTTTGGAGATGTTTTGTTCGCATTGGTGAACTATGCGCGCTATATCGGTGTAAATCCTGAAGATGCTCTTGAACGAACCAACCGAAAGTTTAAAAACCGTTTTGAATACATCGAAGAACGCGCAAAAGAAATGGGCAGGGCGTTGCCGGATATGAGCCTTGAAGAAATGGATGAAATTTGGAACGAAGCAAAGAGATCGGGCAGATGAAAACCGGCATGGTTTTGCTTCTTTTGTGCCTGACTTTTCCAGCCGTTTCGGCATGGTCTCAGGAAACTGAAACTCCCCCCCTTGCCGGAAGCATTGCCGGGGATCGGATGCGTGAATTGCCTGCTCTGTTGATACATACAGCCAGCCTGCCTGCACGCTGGAACAAGGATGAATGGGCAATGGCTGGGATGGCGGTGGCTGGTTTGTCGGTCGTGATGCTTGCTGATGGTGTTGTTTACAGTCGAATTTTAAGTGCAAAATCACCAGAAACAACGCGTTTTGTTTCGTTTACAGATGCCCTGGGAAATGGCCTGGTTGCATTGCCTGCACTGGGCCTGATGTATCTGCACGGGCAACAGCATCGAAACGAAACAACCATCAATGCCGCCATTGCTGGTGCCGAGGCCTTTTTTTTCAGTGCCGGCACGTCGTTCTTGTTCAAGCACCTTTCGCACCGATCGCGCCCCGACGATCGTACGGATCCTTACATATGGAGCGGACCTTTTCACGATTTTAAGCACGATGCATTTCCATCGGGGCATGCCGCAAGGGCATTTGCGGTGGCAACAGTTTTGGCTGGCTATTACCCCGATAAACCAATAGTGGGCATGCTGTTGTTTGGCGCAGCAGGACTTACAGCAGCCGGACGCCTCATCAGTGGCGAACACTGGCCATCGGATGTGTTGGCTGGTGCACTCACAGGATTTGTCATAGGGAGGAGCGTCTTGCATTTCAACCGAAACAGCAGGCAAAACATCACGCTCACTTCCCATTCTTACGGGCTGGGCATCGTTTGGAATTTGAAATAAAAAAGCCTTCCCTGTGTATCAGGAAAAGCTTTTTTTAATGCAGTCAATCTGATTGTCAGTGTTTTGACAAATAGCTCGAAACGCCTTCATGTGTGGCAAACATGGCTTCATCGCCCTGTTTCCAGTTTGCGGGACATACCTCGCCATTTTCTTCAAAATGCTGAAGCGCGTCCACCATGCGAAGCGCTTCGTCGATGCTGCGGCCAAGTGGTAAATCGTTTACCAGTTGGTGACGAACAACACCTTGTTTGTCAATAAGAAACAAGCCGCGGTAGGCCACAGGCTCACCATTGAATTCCATCTCACCGTCTTCATTGTAGGTGAATTCGCCGGCCAGCACATCGTAGTTGGTGGAGATGGTTTTTGTAAGGTCAGACACCAAAGGATATTTAACACCCTGAATGCCACCTTGTTCACGTGGTGTGTTCACCCAGGCCCAATGTGAAAACTTTGAATCGATGGAGCAGCCAACAACGGCCACATCACGCTCTTCAAATTCCTGAATCCGATCCTGAAAAGCAATCAGTTCAGTCGGGCAAACAAACGTGAAATCGAGTGGGTAAAAGAAAAAAATGACGTGTTTCTTGCCAATGTATTGCTGCAAGGAAAATTTTTCTTCGAAGGCGCCGTCAATCACGGCATCAGCTTCGAAATAGGGGGCTTTTTTGCCAACTAATACTGCCATAATATTGATTTATTGAATGTTAATATTTTCATTTTGCAAAAGTAATTGGATTATTCGTTCTGTACAACAGTAAAGAATGGGGCCTCATGAAAGAGGCACATTTTTGTTTTGGTGTATCAATCATGGCGCAGTGACTCAACGGGGTCCTGATCGGCTGCCTTTTTTGCAGGCAAATAGCCAAAGATAATGCCTACAGAAGCTGCCACTCCGAATGAAATGAGAATGGAACTTAGGCTCACAATGGTCAGAATGTCGGTCGATTCCATGATAATTTTTGCCATTATGAGTCCCAGCAGGATGCCAATCACACCGCCGCTGATGCTGATGAGTGTGGCCTCCGACAAAAATTGAAGAATGATGTCGGCCTTGGTGGCACCAATCGACCTGCGCACGCCTATTTCGCGGATGCGTTCCATCACCGAGGCCAGCATGATATTCATGATGCCAATGCCGCCAACCAGCAGCGAGATGCCTGCAATGGCTCCAAGGACGATGTTAAAAATATCTTTCGTTCGTTGTTCTTGCTTGAGTAGCAATTCCGGAACAGTGATTTCGAAGTCTTCAACACCCAGGTGTCGCCGCTTGAGCATCTGACTTAGGATTTTTGTAGTTACACCCAGGTTGCTGCTTTCGTCAACCTGCACCACAATGCGATCAAGCTGATGGTAGTTGCCGCTTTCCTCCGGAGCGCTTTCGCTGCCAAAGGATATCACACTGTTGCCCGAAAATATGACGGTGTTGTCGCCACCTGCCAAAGAGCCCGAGTTGACAAGCGAACGGTCTTTATATCTGAGAAGCACTGTTTGAAGCGGGGCATAGATGTTGTTGTCATATTCAGAAACACCTATTGAATTCATTTTGGGGTTGTTGGCAATGCGTTTTTTTAGCACTCCCACCACTTTAAACCAGATGTTGCCACACTTGATGTGCTTTCCGATGGGGTCTTCCAGCGCAAAAAAACGTGTTTTAACTCCCGGACCGATGATGCAAACAGGGTTGCCATTGTCAGATTGTGCTTGTGTGAACATGCTTCCTGTCTCGAGCTCGAGGCTAAACACCTGAAAGAATTCGGGCGTAACACCATTCAACTTTGCCTGTTGCCTGATTCCATCCTTGATGATGCTGGTTTCGAACACCACCTCTGGGCTGATGCGGTTGACGGTTGGAATCACCTCGCTGATACTTTGGGCATCGAGCAAAGTGAGACCAGGCGAAAATTTCTTGCTTTCCTGCTTGCCTTCAGCATCTTCATCGTTTTGTGTTGCTGTTTGCTCAAAACGCGCATTGACAATGATGTTGTTGACGCCCACCATTTTAATCTGCTCGAGTATTTCCTGCCGGGCGCCATTGCCGATGGCCATCATGGCGATCACAGCAGCAACGCCAAAGATGATGCCAAGCGCAGTGAGAATGGAGCGGGAGCGGTTGGCAATCACCGCTTCGATGGCAACCTGCAGAATTTCCCAATAGCGTTCTGTTTTCATGCTGACTATTTCACCGCTTTGCCCTGCTGACGGCCGGCAGCAGCATTGCCTGCACCTGTAGTATGCTGCATCATTTTTTGCTGCATCATGGCTTCACGTTCGGCTGCTTTCGATGCAGCAGCTTTGTCTGCATCTTCCTTCAATTTGCGGTCCTCTTCGGCCAGGCGTTGCAGTTCTTCATCAGTGAGTTTTTGAAGTCTGTAGGAGGCTGGATCTTCGGGTGCAACCAAACTCACTAAATCATTTTCTTTTAAGCCGGCGCGTACAATAATTTGATTTTCATTGCTTTTACCGGCAATAACCTGTTGTCTGCGGCCGGCTGTAAACACATATTGCAGGCTGTCAGCACCATGAATGGCCTCAAGCGGGATATACAACACATCCTGAAGTTCGTCGGTGATGATCACATTTTTAGTGGTCATTGCCGGACGCACAATAGAGTCAAATTCATTCACTTCTATTTTTACCTCGAAAACCTTGGCGTTGGAGTTGCGCAGCTGTTCGCCGATGTTGGCCACCTCCACCACTTTGCCGGTGAATTTCTTTTCCGGAAAAGCATCCACGCCAATTTCAACGCGCTGGCCCACTTTTACTTTCGAGATGTCCACCTCGTTGACGTATGTTTTGGTT
>CAZBMR010000008.1:0-76175 GCA_964492695.1 uncultured Lentimicrobiaceae bacterium | reverse complement strand
ACAGCCTGGTCGTATGAACGTTGTGCCCTGTCGAGTTCTATCTGAACTTGTCGTTGGGTTGCCGGTGGCTCATAAATGGATTGGTCAACGGCTATTTGAGCTTCCTCCATGGCATATTTCAGGTTCACAAGCTCGTTGCGGGCTGCCCGCAATTCCATGGTGGTGTCGAGTTGTGTTTTGATAAAATTATTTTCAAATTGTTCAATTTCAATTTGTTGATCCTTTACCTTGTTGGTGAGTTCGCTACGGTCGAGCTGTGCAACATAATCGCCACTGTCAACAATGCTGCCATCGGGAATGATGTCGTCAATTTTGAGCTGCCAAATACGTGCATCGCGCAATCCGGTAGGGGATGGTCCGTAGATCATTTCAGAGCTTTTTGCCTCGAGTTCACCTGTGGTGGTAACACTCACAGTGAAAAGTCCTTTTTTTACGGGGACTTCCACAACCACAGTGTCAGATTTTCCGGTTCGGGTGAAGTACCAAACAAGTCCAATCAGCACAATCAACAGGGCAGTGCCGAGAATCAGTTTTCGGTTTTCTTTCATGGTGTCAGCTGTATTTGGTTCGGGGCAAGCCTTACATGAGTTTTCGAATGATTTCTTCCATGCTAATGCCTTCGGCTTCTGCAGTATAGTTGCGCACCAGGCGGTGACGCAACACCGGTATAGCTACCGATTGAACGTCCTCGATATCGGGCGAAAACTTACCCAGAAGCAGGGCATTGCATTTGGCACCCATGATGAGGTATTGCGAAGCGCGCGGACCTGCTCCCCAGCTCAGATACCTGTTGGTCCATTCGTGCGCACGTGAGGTATTTGGCCGTGTGCGTGAAACCAGCTGAACGGCATATTCCATCACATTATCGGCCACAGGAACTTTTCTGACGAGCTGCTGAAAAAAGATGATTTCTTCGGCTGATAGCACGGCAGCGGGTTCGTTGATTTTGCCGACAGTGGTGTTTTTTACAACCTCAATTTCCTGATCAAAACTTGGATAGTCAAGCCAAAGATTGAACATAAAACGGTCGAGCTGTGCTTCAGGCAGCGGATAGGTGCCTTCCTGTTCGATGGGATTTTGTGTTGCCAGCACAAAAAATGGTTCTTCGAGCCGGTGAGTTTGACCTGCTACCGTAATTTGCTTTTCCTGCATGGCTTCAAGCAGGGCTGCCTGCGTCTTTGGCGGGGTTCGGTTGATTTCGTCGGCCAACACAATGTTAGCAAAGACCGGTCCCTTAATAAACCTGAATTTGCGGCCTTCGTCCAATATTTCGGTCCCCACGATGTCGCTTGGCATGAGGTCGGGAGTAAATTGAATGCGGCTGTAGGTTAAACCAAGCACTTTTCCTATGGTGTTGACCAGCAATGTTTTAGCCAGGCCGGGGACGCCAACGAGCAACACGTGACCCTTGCTGAATATGGCAACAAGGCTTTGATGCACCACCTCATCCTGTCCCACAATCACTTTGGCAACCTCTTTGCGCAAGGCCTCGTATTTTTTCTGCAGGGCTTTTGCAGCATCAACATCAGAAGGATATGTCGTCATAAATTTGTTCGATAAAGTTGATTTGATCAGCAGAGCTAACTATTCTGTTTTCCAACTGAACTCGAATTTGCACTGCTGGTATTCGGGATGAATCTCGACAAAGGCATTTTTCGATTTGTTGCGTATCCATTCGTCCACCGATTTTTGCTTTTTATCCTGAAGTGCCCATTCGGCAATCCGATTGTAATCATCCTTCAGATTAGCCTGATGGGGCGTGGTTTTTACCATGAGTTTCAGCAACCGGTAGGCGTCCTTGCCATCTTCGGTTTTCATCGGCACGGGGTCGCTGATTTGTCCCACCTGGAGTTTATCAATAACAAACGAAACCTGCGGATCGAGCATGTCGGCTTCAAAACGCACGCCGGCAGTGTAGGGGTTGAGCAGATAGCCGCCGGCTGTTTTGTTTTCCTCTTCAGAGAATTTTTCCACAGCATCTTCAAACCTAATGCTGTCGTTTCGTATCGCAACAAGCAACGAATCAAGCTGTTGCCTGGCTTTATCAAGTGCTGTTGGGCTCACTTTGGTCATCAGCAGGATGTGCCGCACATTCACATAATCACCCCTGCGTTCGATCATTTGGATGATGTGAAAGCCTGCTTCGGTTTCAACGATTTCGCTGATTTCACCATCCCTAAGTTTAAAAGCCACAGCCTCGAACTCAGGATACAGTTCACCGCGTCCATAAAAGCCCAGCTCACCACCTTTTTTTGCCGATCCGGGGTCTTCGCTGTAGAGCACTGCCAGGGTAGAAAAGCGCTCGCCTGCTAAAACACGCTTTCTCAGGGCGTTGAGTCGCTCTTTTACTTCCAGTTTTTCATCGGAGCTGATGGGTGGCCGTTTCACAATCTGAGCCACTTCATATTCTGCAGGCACCATCGGAATGCTGTCTTTTGACATTGTTTTGAAAAATTGTCGCACTTCCTGCGGCGTTACCACCACTTTCGACATGATCTCTTCCTGCACTTTTTGGCCCAGCAGCTGGTCTTTTACCATGCGACGGAGCTCGTTTTTAATTTCGACCACTGTTTTGTTATAGTAGGCCTCGAGTTTTTCCTGCGAACCCAGTTCGTTGATAAAATAGCGGAGCCGGCGTTCCATCTCCTGCTCCACCTGATCGTCGGTCACCGTAATGCTGTCGAGCTCAGCCTGATTGAGCATGAGTTTTTGAAACAGCATTTCTTCCAGGATGCTACACCGGATTTCGGAGGCACTGCCGCTGATTCCGCGCTGCATGCGCATTTGGATGTATTGGTTTTCGATGTCAGATTGAAGGATAATGTTTTTTCCTACGACTGCAACCACTTGATCAATCACCGCTTCCTGCTGCGAGCGCAGCAGACTGGGAGAGGCAAGCAGCACGAAAAACATGAAGAAAAACAAAGGGTGGGTCAAGGTGAGGCGACTCATGTTGCGCGATGTGTTCATGGATTAATAAATTTCGAAGTCTTTTTCGGTTAATGCCCTTGAATAAAGTTCTTCGTGCATCGAACGTAAAAAAGCTTGTTTTCGTTTGTTGATGATGATGTTGCGGATGTTTTCGGTTTCCATTTCCAGCGGTGAGCTGCTTTCGCTGATCATATAATCTTTTATTCTGATCAGATAAATGAATGGTTTGTCTTTGATTTCGAGATAGCTATTGTTTTTTAGGAAAAGTTCCTGATTGAATGTTTCGATGGGAACCTGAAGCAACAAGTCATCGAATCGCACCCAGGTTTCATCGCCTATATAATAGGAAACAGCATGCTGCCTTGCCAACAGGTCGATGGTGGCTGATTTGATGGTGTCTTTGTCTGAAAGCAGGCTGCGAAAACGCTTCAGCTCCTTCGAATTTTCATTCACAACCACGTAAACAGCTTTGACAATGTTGTACCTGAGTTGGAAACTACCCCTGTTTTGCAGGTAGTATGCGGCTATTTCGTTTTCGGAAACCACGGTGTCGAGTTTCTGTTTAATGAGCTCAGACTCGTAGGCATACGTCAACAATGAATTTTGATATTCATTCAACTTCTGGCTGAAGTCTTTTTGTTTTGGTGTAAGGTTTCGCTCAGCTTGTCGTATCAACAGTTGCTTGCGAATCCAATTGTCGATGTAGTTCCTCACCAGAGCAATGCTGTCCTTTTCGTTGATTTCAGCTGGCACAACACCTGATAAATCAGCATGATAGAGGTATTTGTCGTACACCCTTGCAACCACTTCGCCGCGGGATGAGTCAGCCGAAGGTGCACATCCAATGAAGAAAGCGGTCATCAACAAGACCAAATACCAGCCGAGCCTCATTGCACGTATTGTGCTTTCAGTTTATCAAAATTCTTCTGATTTACCCTCACCGGGTATTTTTCCCGTAGTTCTTTCACCCATTCCTTCTCCAGGTGGTTTTGATAGTCAGATGTAATTAATCCTTTGGCTTCTTCCAGTTTTTTGGGAGCAGGAGAAAGGATGTTGTTGATGCGCACATACACAACAGCTTTGTCAGCATCGGCATCAAATGGTCCGTAAAATCCTGCATTCCAACTTGCTGCATCAACATATTTGTTGTCGCCCTTTGTGAATTTGCCGGGCTGAATCCGAACTGATTTGATGCTGTCGCTTTCAAAACGCTCACGCAGCGTACCGAGGTCGCTGATCTGAGCGAGGAGGTCTTTCACCTTTTGCTCATCGGCTTTGTTGGTGATGGTGAAGATGCTGGCATCGGCACGCTCGTCCCACATATAATTGCTGGCGTGTTGCTGATAGAATGTTTCAAGGCCTGCAGTGTCCTGAATGGCTTTGGTCCATACTTTTTTATCCATCAGATCGAAGAGCAAAATGCCATCACGGTATTCTTTCATCAATGCAGCAAATTCCGGATGTTTCTTTTCCAGTTGTTTGTCTTCATATTGCAAACAGCTTTCCTTCACGTAGTCTCCAAACAGCTTTCTGATATAAGATTCGATGCTCATATTTTGCTGTGCTGTTTGCTTTTTAACCATCCAGGCGGCAAAGCCTGCCTCGGAAAAATTTGTTTTCCCCAGTTTGAACAGGGGGAGTGCTGATGTCTTGAAAGCCGAATCGCTAAATTTGGCTTTGAGCACCGCAGAGTCTGTTTTGGCGATGAAGGCTGTTAGGTTTTCTTCCATCACCTTAAATTTGGATTCCGTTTTAATGCGGTTTATAACAGCGTCTTCACTCATTTGTGCGCGGCTGTCCTTGGCCAACTTCTCTTTCAGCTTGGGAGCTTCGGCCTCAAATGTTCCTGGTTTTTCCATGCTGATGAGTTTGATAATATGGAACCCATAAACAGTTCGAACAGGAATGCTTATTTGGCCTGGTTCCATTTTTTTGACTGCTGCAACAAACTCAGGAACGATGCGGTTCACAGCAAACTTAGTCAATGCCCCTCCCCGGGTGGCACTGCCACGATCGTCAGAATATTCTTTCACTGCATCTTCAAAGCTCATGCCATCCAAAATCTTTTGATGGATGAAATTGGCTTTTTCAGCTTTTTCGGCAATTTCCTCAGCTTTGGCATCAGGATTCACACTGATGTAGATATGAGCTGCTTCGATGAGGCCACTGGCGGGGGTTTTTTCAGTTACCTTAATCAGATGATAGCCAAAATCTGAACGAAGAGGCATCGAAATTTCTCCAACAGGTGTAGTGTAAGCACCTGTTTCGAAGGGATATACCATGTCGAAAACGGAGAAATAGCCCAGATCGCCCTTGTTTCCGGGTCTGAAACTGCGCTGGTTTGGAATGGCTTCGCGGTCGCGTGCCGATGGGTCTTCGCTTGTTTCAGCTGCCAGAGCTGCAAAATCTTCGCCTGCCAAAGCGCGCTCCCTGATTTTAAGAATGCGGTTATACACTTCCAGGGTGTCTTTTGGGGCTGCATTTTTATCGAGCATCAACAAAATGTGGCTGGCCCTGATATCCTGCAATTTGCGGTCGTATGCCTCTTTCAGCAGGGCCTCGGTCACGCTTTCATCAGTAAAATAGGGTTTGGCCAATTGCTTGCGATAGCCATCCAGCTCCTGAATAAATGCCTTGTTGGTGTCCATCTTCAGGCTTTCGGCCTCTTTCACCTTGAGCTTGAAGTTGATATACAATTCCAGGTATTCTTCCAACGACTTTTTGTCGATCACCTCGTTTTGAATGTTGTTCTTCAAAAAAACATCCATAAACTCGCCGGTGGTGACTTTTTCACCGTTAATGTTGAGTAGTTCTGCTTTGTTGTTGGTTTTTTGGGCAGTTAGAGTGAGCGTGAAAATGAAAATACCTGCAACGAAAAATAACTTTTTCATCATTTGTTTATCAGATTGGGGTTAAACTGTTGTATTGCTTATTGATCAGATTCTGCTGTAGTTTGGCGCTTCACGTGTGATTGTGATGTCGTGCGGATGGCTTTCGTGTACGCCGGCGGCAGTGATTTTGATGAATTTTGCCTTTTGAAGTTCGGTTATGGTGGCCGAGCCGGTGTAACCCATGCCAGCCCTGAGTCCACCAGTGAGTTGGTGAATCACCTCTGACAATGTACCTTTGTAGGGCACACGTCCAACAATGCCTTCCGGCACAAGCTTTTTCACATCGTCTTCCATGTCTTGGAAATAACGGTCTTTCGAGCCTTCCTGCATGGCTTCGAGCGATCCCATTCCGCGGTAGGTCTTGTATTTTCGACCTTCAAAAATGATGGTTTCGCCGGGCGATTCCTCAGTGCCTGCAAACAATGATCCTGCCATCACAGTTGAAGCTCCTGCTGCCAGGGCCTTAACGATGTCGCCGGTGAAGCGGATGCCTCCGTCGGCAATCACCGGAATACCCGTGTTGCGCAATGCTTTTGCAACATCATAAACAGCGGTTAGTTGCGGAACACCTACACCTGCTATGATGCGTGTGGTGCAGATGGAGCCCGGACCGATACCCACCTTGATGCCGTCGGCTCCAATTTTAGCCAGGTCGAGGGCAGCCTCTGCCGTGGCAATGTTGCCAACAATCAGGTCGATGGCCGGAAAATGCTGCTTTATTTTTTTTGCCATGTCAATCACACCCTGAGAATGGCCATGTGCTGTGTCAACCACGATGGCATCCACGCCGGCCTCAACGAGTGCCGTAACGCGCTCGAGTGTGTTGGAAGCCACACCAACAGCAGCGGCTACACGCAGGCGGCCGCGCGAATCTTTGCAGGCATCGGGTCTTGCCCTGATTTTGATAATGTCTTTGTAAGTGATCAGGCCCACCAATTTGTAGTCTTTGTCAACAACCGGCAGCTTTTCGATTTTATGTTCCTGAAGGATGTCAGCTGCTTTCTCAAAGTTGGTGAACTCTGTGGTTGTGACCAGGTTTTCTGAGGTCATCACCTCATGAATGGGCCTGTTCACCTTTCGCTCAAAACGCAGGTCGCGGTTGGTAACAATCCCGACAAGTTTTTGGGTATTGTCCACCACCGGAATACCCCCGATGTGGTATTCTTCCATGAGTTTCAACACGTCTTTCACCTTGGCATCGACGCGCACGGTGACAGGATCGATGATCATGCCATTTTCGGCCCTTTTCACCTTGCGCACTTCCGCTGCCTGTTTTTCAACTGACATGTTTTTGTGCAGCACGCCAATGCCACCTTCCTGGGCAATCGCAATTGCCATGATGGAATCAGTCACTGTGTCCATTGCGGCAGTAACAATCGGAATTTTAAGCTCAATATTGCGCGAAAAATGTGTTCTGAGGCTAACTTCTCTGGGAAGCACAGTGCTGTGAGAGGGCACCAGCAGCACGTCGTCGTAGGTTAAACCTTCTCCGACGAATTTTTCCGTATCAAATGACATATGCGATGGCTAAAGGATTAATTGCCGGCAAATGTACTAAATCTATTGTGATTTTGACCTGCTATTGCGTTGGCAGCAGCATGGCATCGGAGCTGATTAACAAAAATTAACCCCTCATTTATGTGACGGGGTGTTTGAAATCTGTCGATTATTCAAAGGTTAGTGTAATCACAACCACCTCGGGGCGGTTGCCGATGCGCACAGGTGGTCCCCAACTGCCAATGCCGCTTGAAACGTACACATGTGTGTTTTCAAATTTTTTATACCCCCAGCTCACCGGAAATGCAGCCTGCGTGATATAGTTCAGCGGCCATAGCTGCCCGTGATGTGTATGTCCGCAAAGCAACAGCCCTGTGTTGGCTTCAACTGCCTCTGGAATGGCTCTGGGCTGGTGGTCGAGTAAAACCAAAAAGGTTTCATCGGGTTTGTTTTTAACAACTTCGTGAAGGCTTTTCCGGTTTTTACCAGCAAAACGGTTGCGTTCGATGTCTTCACGGGCTGCCAGGGTGACTTCGGGAGTTAGCTGTATCATGCTGTCGCCCAGCATGTTGATACCATGTTTGCTGAGGTATTCCACCGCGGCGGCCGCTCCACCAATATATTCATGATTGCCGGTGGTGCCAAAAACACCCAAAGGAGCTTCGAGTTTTGTGAGCAATGACCCCAGGTTTTGACTGATCACCGGAGCAAGGTCTTCGTCCACAATGTCTCCAGCAAAAAGAATAACGTCGGGTTTCTGGCTGTTGATAAGATTCACCATCTTCGTCAATCTTTTGGTGCTGATGATGGTTCCAAGATGAACATCTGTTGCTACTGCCAGTTTGAGTGATTTTCTTTCCTCAGACCGAACGCCGGTGTTGATTGTCAGCTCTTTGATGCGTGGATGAAGGGCGTTGATATGCCCGCCAAGAACGATTAAAAACACGGCAGTGGCCACCGAAACGGTGATCCAAATGGGTTCCTGAAAAATTCTTGATTGGCTGAAGTAGTGTAAAAAGGGAATGACATGATTAACCAGTCTGATTAAATCAAACAAAACGACAGCCAGAAAAAGGTATAACATGGCAGCGAGCCAAAACGATCCGGCCCATGTGAACAGGTCGCTTACATGGCTGAGATAAACTTTCTCGAGGATTCGGCCCAACACGAATGAACCGGCCAATGTCCAGAAAGCCACTATATACCAAAAGCGAAGTAACGAATCGGCGGGCATGGTGCTAAGTCCGCGATAAAAGATGTAGGCATTTACACTGCCATAAACGAGCAATACGATGGAAAAGAAAATGACAAACTGCATCATTCGCATAATAAGTTTTTACAAACAAACAACTGTTCCTCTGATTTGTTGCCGTGGATTGACAGCATCGCATGATTATTTTGAGCAATGCGTAATTTTGCCGCACAATATCACAGCTTTTGGACGTTATTTGACTTGAATTGGGGCATTGAACGAATTTATTTTTTAACAAATATGCTACATAAATTGAACCTCAGGCACTATAAGCTCAGCACATATGCAATGGTACCAATTGCACCAAATCTGTTTGCAATGCTTGTTCTCTTGTTGCACATTTCTTCTTTTTCATATGCAGGTGCTGCTGACACCAGTAATTTGAATGCCTCAAACAAACCGGTATATTGGAAAACAAAAGCAGCATTCGGATTGATGTTCAATCAGTTAAGCCTAACAAACTGGGCCAGCGGGGGCGAAAGTAATCTGTCAGGCAAGGCCACAGTGGACCTAAAAACTCGCTACGAGCGTCGGGGGAGCAGTTTTGAGTTCGCACACAAATCGGCCTTCGGAATCGTGGGTTATGGCATTGACCGCATTGAAAAAACAGATGATCAGCTGGATTTTTCGGTGTCGTATTCTCAAAAAGCTTTTGATAACTGGACTTATACCAGCCTGATCACCTTTAAATCTCAATTTGCTGATGGATACAAATACCCTAACGACAGCACCCTGATTTCGGCCTTCATGGCGCCTGGCTACCTCACAGCCTCATTGGGCTTCAAGTACAGAAAAACGGAAAACTTTGAACTGTTTATCAGCCCTGCCTCCGGAAAATTCACCTTTGTTAACAATCAGACACTTGCTGACAAGGGTGCTTTTGGCGTAGAAAAGGCGATATACGATACGGCTGGAAATGTCCTTACACACGGGAGCAGGTTGCTGGCTGAATTTGGAATCAATTTGCTTGCCAGCTACAATCAGAAATTGAGTGACGACATTGGCCTGTCGTCCACCCTGAGCCTTTACAATAATTATATGGATACCGACGCCAACAACCGCTGGAACATCGACGTTGATTGGGAAACCAAGGTCAACTTCGCCATCAATAAGCGAATCCAAACAGTTTTTTTTCTGCAGATGAAATACGATCATGATGTGGATGTCCCCATTTTTGAACTGGTGGAAGGTGTGAAAAAACAGATTGGAGAAGGACCGCGCCTGCAATTAAAAGAATCGCTGGGCATTGGTCTGAGCTACAAAATCGGGTAAATGGGCGTGAAACGCCTCTAGTCGGATTGTAACCTTATCTGAAACAGGCAAATAAAAATCTAAGTTATATTTGCTAAAACAACTTTCGTTTCCTTACATTTGTGAATTAAAACACAGCCCGGTTGTTTTTATGCGCCGGTCGATGTTTTTTTGTGTAAATAAGCATCTGATCATTGCATTGATTAACTAAAACAAATTCACATGAAAATCTCCGTTGTAGGTACAGGTTACGTAGGATTGGTCACAGGCACCTGCTTTGCCGAAGTGGGAATTGATGTTCACTGTGTGGACATTGATGTCAAAAAAATTGATAATCTGAACAAGGGAATCATCCCGATCTATGAGCCAGGTCTTGAAGAAATGGTTCAGCGCAATGTTGAAAAGAAACGTCTCTTTTTTACCACCGACCTTGCACCCACGCTGCAAGACTGCGAGGTGGTGTTTAGTGCCGTGGGCACACCTCCCGACGAAGATGGCAGTGCAGATTTAAAGTATGTGCTGGATGTGGCAAGGCAAGTGGGCGAATACATGAACGACTATGTGCTGATTGTAACAAAAAGCACCGTGCCTGTCGGGACTGCCGAAAAGGTGCGTGCAGCAGTGTTGGAGGCACAAAAGAAAAGGGGCGTGAGCATTCCGTTTGATGTGGCCTCCAATCCTGAGTTTCTCAAAGAAGGTGCTGCCATCGACGATTTCATGAAACCCGACCGCATCGTCGTTGGGGTCGATTCAGAACGCGCAGAAAACCTGATGAAAAAACTGTATAAGCCATTCACTATGAACGGCCACCCCGTGATTTTTATGGACATTGTTTCGGCAGAGATGACAAAATATGCAGCCAATTCGATGCTTGCCACCAAAATCAGCTTCATGAATGATATTGCCAACCTCTGCGAAATTGTTGGGGCCGACGTGAACATGGTGCGCAAGGGCATTGGCAGCGACCGCCGCATTGGGAAATATTTCATTTATCCCGGCACAGGCTATGGTGGATCGTGTTTCCCGAAAGATGTGAAAGCACTCATAAAAACCGCCAAACAATATGGCTACGACTTGCGGGTGCTGCAAGCTGTTGAAGATGTAAACGATGACCAAAAATCGATACTGTTTAATAAGTTGATGAAATATTTCAACTACGATATCAAAGGTAAAAATATCGCCATTTGGGGCCTTTCGTTCAAACCAAATACGGATGACATGCGCGAAGCACCAGCACGCGTAGTGATCAGCAAGCTGCTCGAAGCAGGTGCAAATGTGCGGGCATACGACCCGGTGGCCATGCACGAAGGCGAACGCATCTTCAACAAAAGCATCGAATTTGCAAAAGACCAGTACGACGCCCTTGTGGATGCCGATGCTTTGCTGATCATCACCGAGTGGTCTGAGTTTAAGTTCCCCAATTTCAGGGTGATACGCAAACTTTTAAGAACACCTGCAATTTTCGACGGAAGAAATATTTACGATGTTAAAGAAATGAAACAGGAAGGTTTCGATTACTTCTGCATCGGTATTAAAACGAATTAATTTATTGAGCACTTTCCAGGATTTTTAGAAAGCTACTCACCATCACGTGTTTATGAAAAGAGTTTTGGTAACCGGCGGTGCCGGATTCATAGGTTCACATTTGTGCGAACGCTTGCTCCACGAAGGAAATGATGTCATCTGTCTTGATAATTATTTTACCGGACAGAAACAAAACATTGCCCACCTGATGGACCATCGCTATTTTGAATTGGTGCGGCACGATGTGACAGCCCCTTATTTTGTGGAGGTTGACGAAATTTATAATCTTGCCTGTCCAGCCTCGCCTGTGCATTATCAGTATAATCCCATCAAAACGATCAAAACCTCTGTGATGGGTGCAATCAATATGCTGGGTTTGGCTAAACGAATCAAAGCCAAGATCTTGCAAGCCTCAACAAGCGAAGTTTATGGCAATCCGGAGCAACATCCGCAAAAGGAAACCTATTGGGGACATGTGAATCCCATTGGCCCGCGTTCATGTTATGACGAGGGAAAACGTTGTGCAGAAACACTTTTTATGGACTACCACCATCAGAACGATGTGCGTGTGAAGGTGATTCGCATCTTCAATACCTACGGCCCCCGCATGCATCCCAACGATGGAAGGGTGGTTTCGAATTTCATTGTGCAGGCACTCAGGGGGCAGGATATCACCATCTATGGCAACGGCCAACAAACCAGAAGCTTTCAGTATGTTGACGACCTGGTGGAAGGTATGGTCAGAATGATGGCAACCCCGGATGAGGTAACAGGTCCTGTAAACATTGGAAATCCGGGCGAGTTCACCATGCTCGAACTGGCGCAAAAAGTCATACAAATGACCGGAACCTCCTCGAAAATCGTGCACCAACCCTTGCCCACCGACGATCCCCTTCAACGGCGACCCGACATCAGCCTGGCTAAACAACTGCTTGACTGGGAACCAAAAGTGATGTTGGACGAAGGGCTTCAACGTACAATCGACTTCTTCAGAACGGTGGTTTAGTTTGATGCTTTTTTTAGATTAATACGCTGAATATGAATATCTTGGTTACAGGCAGTAAAGGGCAGCTAGGTAGCGAGCTTCAAAAAATTGCTGCAACTGATCGTCAGCATCACTGGCATTTTACCGATGTGGATGAACTTAACATCACATCAGCAGAAGCGGTGTCTGGTTTCTTTGAGATTCATGAAATAGAGGTGTGCATCAATTGCGCTGCCTACACAGCTGTTGACAAAGCTGAGGAGGAGCCAGAGCTCGCCAACCGCATCAATGCCGAAGCAGTGAGAGTTTTGGCTGCGGCCTGCGGTAAACATAAGGCCCTGCTGATCCATATTTCAACGGATTATGTGTTTGATGGCGAGAACTTTAAACCTTATGAGGAAGGCGATCCCATCTCGGCCATATCGGCTTATGGAAAAAGCAAGGCGAGGGGAGAAGCTATTTTAGCAGCACATCCCTGCCATTCGGTCATTATTCGCACCGCCTGGCTATATTCTGCTTTTGGAAACAACTTTGTGAAAACCATGCTGAGGCTTGGGAAGGAAAGACCGGAGCTGAAAGTGGTGGCCGACCAGGTTGGGACACCCACATGGGCATTCGACCTGGCATGGGCAATCATGTTGTTTGTCGACCGGTATGATGGTCATTATCTAAAGGAAGTGTATCATTTCAGCAACGAAGGTGCAATCAGCTGGTATGATTTTGCAAAAACGATCATGGAAATCAAGGGTTTGGATTGTAAGGTGTTAGCCATTCCCTCATCGGAGTATCCAGTGAAAACCCGTCGGCCATACTACAGCGTACTCAGCAAGGAAAAATTCAAAAAAACAATGCAAGTGCCTGTGCCATATTGGAAAGACAGCCTGCAAAAATGCATTCATGAACTCGATGGAAAAGAGCAGGCGCAATAGCCTGGCTACACTCATTTATGATTGTGCCAGAGAAGTGCATGCCTCCGTGGGGCCAGGAATTCTTCCTGTCATCTTTAGGAGTTGCTTGGCACACGAGCTACGGCTGAGGGGATTGCGCTTCAGGATAAACCCGTCAGTGCCTGTGATATACAAAGGTATTCGCATTGAAGAAAAACTGTTTGCTGATTTGATCGTGGAGGAGGAAATCGCTGTTGAAATCATTGAAGATAGTCATCAAACCGACAGCAGTCTTAAAAAACTGAACACCGTTTTATCGTTCTCAGGGTGCAGTCTGGGCATCCTGATCGATCCGTCAAGCGAAAAAATGATCGATGGTTATAAGAAAATAACTAACGTAAAAAAAATAACATCATGACACAAACGATTGATCCTCAAATTCTTGAAAAAGCAAGCCGTTGGCTTGTTGAACCGTATGATGCTGAAACCCGCAAACAGGTGCAGTATTTGATCGACAATGATCCGCAAGAGCTGACAGAGTGTTTCTATCGCAACCTGGAGTTCGGCACAGGCGGCCTGCGTGGCATTATGGGTGTTGGAACAAACCGTATGAACACCTATACGGTGGCCATGGCAACACAGGGTTTGGCAAACTACATCAAAAAAATGTTCCCTGATGTTAAGACACCATCTATGGCTGTGGCCCACGACTGCCGCAACAACAGCGATGTTTTTGCACGTATCACAGCCGAAGTGATGTCGGCAAACGGCATCAGGGTTTACCTGTTCGAAAGCCTGAGGCCCACGCCAGAGCTTTCATTTGCGGTGCGTTATCATGCATGCCAGGCAGGCGTGGTGATTACTGCCTCACACAACCCCAAAGAATACAATGGATACAAAGCATATTGGAGCGATGGCGGACAATTGATTGCACCTCACGATAAGAATGTGATTGCCGAGGTGGAAAAAATAGCCGGTCCTGCCGATGTAAATTTCCGTGCCGACAAATCCCTGATTACCATTCTTGGTGCTGATTTTGATGCCATTTACATTCAAAAAATAAAGGAACTGAGCCTTTCGCCAGAGGTGATCAAAAGACAGAAGGATTTCAAGATTGTGTTTACACCCATTCATGGTTCAACAGTGCATCTTGTTCCGAAAGCGCTTAAGGCTGTTGGATTTGAGAATGTTGCCGTGGTTGATGAACAAATGGTGGTTGATGGCAATTTCCCAACCGTTCATTCGCCCAATCCAGAAGAACCAGCCGCACTCAGCATGGCCATTGAAAAAGCGAGGGCTTTGAATGCTGATTTGGTGATGGCTACCGATCCTGATGGCGACCGGGTGGGCATTGCTGTGAAAAACGATCAGGGCGAGTTTATTCTCCTCAATGGGAATCAGGCCGCCAGTTTGTTGTTGTATTACCTTATCAGCACATGGAGCGCAAAAGGCAAACTCACCGGCAAAGAGTTTATGGTGAAAACAATTGTTACTTCTGAACTGCTGTTTGACATAGCCGATAAATATGGTGTGGAACGCTTTGATGTACTCACCGGCTTTAAATACATTGCTGACATGATTGGTAAGCTGGAAGGAAAGAAAACCTTCATTGGCGGGGGAGAGGAAAGCTATGGATATCTCGTGGGCGACTTTGTGCGCGACAAGGATGCCGTCATTTCATGCGTGATGCTGGCCGAAACCGCTGCCTGGGCGGCCGATCAGGGTAAGAGCATGTTTGGATTGCTCAAAGACATCTATGTGGAGTTTGGCTTCTACAAGGAGAAACTGCTCTCTGTTACAAAAAAAGGCATGGCCGGTGCACAGGAAATCAAACAAATGATGGAGCGGTTCAGAAACAATCCTCCTTCTGACATTGCGGGTAAGAAACTGATGATGATCAAGGATTATGAGCAGCGCGTTGCCAGAAATCTCACCGATGGAACAAGTACGCCCATCGAGCTGCCCAAATCAGATGTACTACAATTCCTTACCGAAGATGGCAGCAAAATCAGTGTTCGTCCGTCAGGAACAGAGCCCAAAATCAAGTTCTATTTTGGTGTGAAGGGTAAACTGAACCAGCCAGAACATTTTCACCAGGTGGATGAAGAACTGGAAAAAACAATTGAGCAGATGCTTGTTTCACTTAAAATTTGATCCTTGTTTGACCTTGAGAGAAAGGCATTGGATTTCAATGCCTTTTTTTTGCTTTTTTTTAACAAATTAAAATGAATCTGTTCATTTTATTATATTTGTATCATTCGATGGAGCGAGCATGAAAAAACAAAGTGTTTAGCTTTTTTTGTTGATTGGCAGGTTCTGTTTCATGTGAAGTTTGCCAGTGGAAGTTGTTTTTTTCATGGTGTTGAGGTTGTTGAATTAAATCTGAATCAATGACTGTCAAACAGATATACAATGAGTCTGTGATTCTGTGGCACAGACACTTTACCTTCCAAAAGTTGGTTCAGTATGTTTGTGGAACAACCTTAAACTTTTTTAATCAGGTTTTAAACTTGTTTTTTTTAGCAGCACCAGCAAAGGGGCCTGATGGTAGTGTCGTTTTTTTAAATGAGCCTTATTAAATCACCCGAAAAAATAACAAGATGAGTATTGCAATCAGTTTATTTCCGGTTATTTTGTTCCTGACTGGTTTGTTTCTGCTCGACAGTTTCAAGCTTGTTAAGCCATCTTTGCTGATGCTCACCTTGCTTTGGGGACTGTTATCGGCCATGCTGGCCTACTTTTTTAATGAATGGGTAAAGACCAACTTTCTAGTTGATTTTGAGATTTTTACGCGCTACGTAGCGCCTTTGGCCGAAGAATTTCTGAAATCGTTATTTGTAATTATTTTGGTAGCACGACGAAAAATTGGTTTTATGGTTGATGCTGCCATTTATGGTTTTGCCTCCGGAGCGGGATTCGCGCTGGCCGAAAACATGGTTTATATCTACTTCATTGGAAATGAGCCCTCCATGATGCTTTGGGTGGTGCGCGGATTCGGAACGGCGCTCATGCACGGCGGATGTGCGGCCATCCTGGCCATGCTGTTGATGTTGTTTATCCAGCAACAACGTCAAGGTGTGATGGGTTATCTTTTGGGTTTGATCACTGCAGCCGTCATTCACAGTCTTTTCAATCATTTCCTGCTCAATCCCTATTTGCAGACTGTCTTCATTTTCATGGTTCTGCCTCTGGTGTTTGGTATTGTGTTTCAGAAATCGAACCGCACCTTGCAGACCTGGCTTGAGGTTGAATTCAGCAACGAGGTTGACATGTTGCGCATGATGCGGCAGGGACGTTTTGCTGATACACGGGCAGGCGCATATCTGGCTTCATTGCGCCAACACTTTGACGCTGAAACAATTGTAGATTTATACAACTACATAACCCTCTATATGGAATTGTCCATCAAGGCCAAACGAAACCTCATGTTGCGTGAAAGTGGCATTGATGTTCCGAAAGAAACCGGTCTTGATGCCAGGCTTGCCGAACTAAGTGCGCTGCGAAAACAGGTGGGAAGCACGGGCGAGCTGGCACTCAGACCGCTTATTCGCATCAGGTACAGAGACTTATGGAAACTCAATCAGATTTTGTAAGAAAAACCAACTTTTGTGACGTAAAAATGTAATTCGTGAAAAAAGACCATGACATAGCATCCATCACAAATGCAGATAGCCAAAGAATGGCAGAAGCTGCCGAAGATATGAGGGTGGTTTCGGTGGTTCTCGACGGGAATGTGAATGCCTACAGAAAGCTTGTTGAAAAATACCAGACTGCTGTTTTCAACCTGATTCTGCGCATGACACACAAGCCCGAAGAGGCAGCGGAGCTGACACAGGAAGTTTTCGTGAAAGCGTATGAGGCTTTGGCTACGTTTCGCAGCGACCACAAGTTTTTTAGTTGGGTTTACCGCATTGCCATCAATACCACACTGAACTACTTGAAAAAGAGGAGTCATTATCTCGATATCAGTGCAGCCAATGCTATGGCTGCCGAGTCTGAGCAAGGTGTTTCCGAGGCAGAATGGCTGATGCAGGCTGCTGTTGCGAAATTGCCGGAAAAGCACAAAGCGGTGGTGATTCTGAAATACTACGAGCAACTGTCGTATAAAGATGTTGCCTTTACGCTGCAGATAACGGAAAAGAAAGTCCGTTCGCGCTTGTTTGAGGCGCGTATGAAAATCAAGACATACCTCGAAGAAACACATTATTTCGATCATTCAATCAAATAAACTCAAAACGAATGAACCCGGCAGAATCAAAGTTGGAACCTGAAAAGGAATTGCATCCTGACAAAGGGTTTTCCGGAAGCGATGCAAAAAAGCTTGCTGAAATCGAATCGCATCTGGAGTCGGTTAAGCCAAAAGTGATGAGTGTGGATGTGGCTGACCAGGTGATGAATCACATTCAATCACACAAAAAATCGCCAGGGTTGTCATGGTGGAATCATCCTGTGTGGGAGCAAATCTTCAACCCATATCCAGCGGTGCGTTTTGCGGTGGTTTTGTTTGCAGGGGTTTTTCTGGGCGGGGCTTTAACTTGGTTTCTAAAGTCGGACGAAGCACAGCTTCAAACAGCACAATTGGCGGGAAGCATGCACCAGGTGGATAATGGAAACGTTTCGTATGCCTATCAAAAGACCTCTTTCAAAATGATTCCATACCAGATTGGAAACCTGTGGTATTTGAATTTTGTGGCTGGCAGTCAGGATGAGCTCACGGCCGAAATTTCTTTCGGTGCTCAGCAGCTTCGGGTGGTTAGCGGAGATTTTGTGCTGGCCGACGGCCCCCATCATAGCACGTTCAACAACGATATGGTACAGTTTACTGCCAGCGGAATGAACTCTTATCAGCTTATTTTCGAGCATATTGGCAATGAACAGGCCGCCATTCAGCTCATCCTTAAAAGTAACAATAACCCCATATACCGCAAAGAAATAATTTTAATAAAAACCAACTTTTAGGAACATTACGCATCATTCAATAAAACGAAATCAATATTTATAAACATCAAATTTTAACATCATGAAAAAGTACACACTCATTCAAACCATCATTGTGGCAGCACTGGCGCTCTTTATTGGTATTTTTCTGGGAATCTCGGTGGTAAATTATTCACCGGCATCTCAGGAGCCTGAGGTAGATTACTACGAAATGGGAAAATATCTTGGAGGATCGATCGGCAAGGTTGATCGTTATCGCAACGTTAAAGTTACTGACGACGACATTCAGCTCAGAAATGAACTTGTTGATGACTCGGTGAAGCGCAATCTTTACGAGAAGTATCTGCTCTACAACTACTATCAATCGCTCAAAACAACATCCGATGTGGAGGTGGTGTTGAAAAAGGTGAACGAAACCCCTGAGTTTTTGAAGACTTATTATCCGTATGTTACTGCCATCGAGAGCTTTAAACAATACCTTGAGCCGGCACGTGAGGACATCCTCTTCGCGCTTAACATGATCATTTCGCTCGATTCGAACGCCAAAGTGCCAGTGATTGGTTATATGAACCAGGCACAAAATGCCATAGCACGCATCCAAAATCACCAAACCATTCTGATTAACCTGATGAATGCCATCACCTCGTTTATTGATGCCAATCCTGAGGGCAAATATTGGGCACTTGAAGATGCGCACGACATCATTTCGCTGAATATGACCCAATCGGCCATTCTCAATCAAAACAAACCGGTGCTCAGCTACCTGGAAAAGAAAAAGTTATACAACGATCAGCAAGGTACCAAAGAATTGGTTGCCGATAATCAATTGCGAATGGATGCGATTAATGATATGGTAATCAATGATATACAAACTTTGGGAATCTATAATTCCGAACAACTGGGAACAATTATTTACACAGATGTTGAAAAACTTGGCGTTTACTTCTCGGTAGAAAACCTGAGCGCTGTGATGGCGGGAAGTCAGGAGGCCCTGAATTTGATCATTTTGAACGTTGAAAACCTTGGTATTGAGGTTGGCATCAGTGAACAGCTTCAAATGCTTGAGATTGGTTCGCATGCTTTGTAATGTCAGGCATTCGTCAGTATATCGTTGATAGCCAAAGCTTTTGGTAGTATAGGATGAAAAGCGGCAGGTGTTTTTTATACATCGTAGGGTTGCTGTTGTTACTTTCTGCAACAACAGCAACCACCCTTTTTGGTCAAAAGATCAACCGTTTCAGAACCAACGAGATGGAGTTGATCTACTTTGGCAAACGCTATTCATACCTGATGCCACATGTGGCGGCAACCTTTCACAATGCGCTCGATTTTCATAAAAAACACTGGAACTACGACCATCAAAAGACTTATGTGCTCTTAACTGATTTTGAGGATGATGGACATGGTGGTGCTGTAACCATGCCAGTCAACACGATCATCCTTGGCATCTCTCCTTTCAACTTTGCTTTCAGCATTATCCCATCGAGCGAACGGTTTCAATGGCTTTTTGCACATGAGCTTACGCATGTGGTCTTGAGCGAAAAACCCAATAAGACTGATCTTTTTTGGCGCAAATTGCTTTTTGGGAAGGTAAGCCGCGATGCCACTGTTCCCACTTCAGCACTTTGGAGCTACCTCACCACCCCAAGGTGGTATGCCCCACGCTGGTATCACGAAGGCATTGCGTGCTATACAGAAACCTGGACCTCAGGTGGGTTGGGGCGCGCTCTCGGAGCATATGATGAAATGTACTTCCGGAGCATCATCCATGACAATGAGCCGCTTTATTCGGTGATCGGTCTCGAAACCGAAGGAACAACCGTCGATTTTCAGGTGGGCGCAAATGCTTACCTGTATGGAACGCGCTTTGTAAACTACCTGGCCTACACCTATGGCGATGACAAAGTGAACCAGCTCTACAACAGAACCGACGATAGCAAAGCTTTTTATGGCGCTCAGTTTAAAAAAGTCTTTGGAAAAAAAGTTGGCACAGTTTGGCGCGATTGGATGAATTTTGAACAGAAATTTCAGCAAAATAACCTGCAAAGTATTCAGCAATACCCTCTTACACCACTGAAACTGTTAACGCCCGAACCCATGGGAAGTGTTTCCAATGTGGGTTACGATGCTGAAACACAAAAAATCTATGCTGCATTTAATCATCCCGGAAAAATCAGTTATGTCGGTGAACTTGATCTTAAGAATGGTGATGTGAGAAAGTTAGCCACGCTTGATGCACCTTTACTATATACGGTCACTTTTCTGGCCTACGATCCAAAGGAGAAAGTTGTTTTTGTGAGTGAGCAAAATTCCAAATACCGCAGCCTGGTTCGGATCGATGTTTTTGGCAAAAAGCAAACATTGATTGAACGAAGCCGGACCGGAAACCTGGTTTACGACACTGCCAACCGCTGCCTTTGGGGCGTGAAACACGATAATGGATATGCAACCATCGTGAAAATCCCGCACCCTTACAAAGAGCTGCAACCCATGTATACCGCAGATTTCGGGCGATCGTTGCTCGATCTTTCTGTATCGCACGATGGGCGTTTGCTCACAGCCACCCTCACCGGAATCAGGGGAGAGCAATCTGTTATCATGTTTCGGATACCTGATTTGGAAATGGGTGTAAAAAGCTACGAAACGGTGCTGCTGTCGAATGACAATACCCTGACACAGTTTCGATTCAGCAACGACGATCAGCATCTCATCGGAACTTCCTATTTCACGGGAGTTTCAAATATTTGGCGTATCTCATTGAAAGATAAAAGTTTTGAACTGCTTTCGAACGATGAAACCGGTCTGTTCATGCCACAGCAGCTTCAAAACGATTCCATCTTTGTGCTAAAATTCAGACGAAACGGAATGCAGCCTGCCATCATACCCCTTCATGTGATAGAAGATGCCAATGCTATCGCTTATCTGGGTAATGAGGTTTTCGACCGTAATCCGATCTTAGAGTCATACTCCCTGACACCGGCTTCGCGCATCCGCATCGATTCGCTCAAGATGGAAGAAACTGCCTACAGGCCAATCAACAATATGTCGTTGACTGGCGCATACCCTGATATAACTGGTTTTAAGAATACTGCCGCTGTTGGCTACCGCATCAACTGGCGCGACAGGGTAGGCTTATCGCAGGTCAACGTGTTTCTGGGAGCTTCGCCATGGGGCAAACAACCATCAAAACAAAGAATTCATGCCATGATTAACTGGGATTTATGGCTTTGGAAGTTTAATGCAACGTACAATAAGACAGACTTTTATGATTTGTTTGGGCCAACAAGACGAAGCCGGGCCGGGTATTCATTGGGTGTTTCCTACAACAAGAATTTCTCATTGAAAAGTCCGTTGAAATCCTATTACGGCTTTTCAGTGAACCATTATGGCGACCTCGAAGTGCTGCCACAATTCCAAAATGTGACCGCCCCAATCAGAAATTTCCAGAGTATTTCATTCGATGCGGGTGTTTCAAAACTCCGAAAAAGCCTTGGAGGTGTTGAAGATGAGATGGGCTATAGCTGGGTGGGCACCGCCTACAGTTATCTGGCCGGGGGTAGCTTTTACCCATCACTTGTTTCTGAACAACATATTGGATGGCTTGTTCCGGGCATCAGAAACACCAGCTTCTGGATCAGAAACAGCATCGGACTTTCGTTCGGCGACCAACAATCATCTTTCGGCAATTTTTACTTTGGCGGATTTAGAAACAATTATGTGGATTGGCAGGCAGCCGATCAATATCGCAAGGTGCTCGCTTTTCCTGGTGTGGATATCGACAACATCAAAGCGCATGAATTTGTTAAAACCATGGCTGAGTTAAACCTCAAACCATGGAGGCTTACCAACATTGGAACAACTTGGCTTTACCCAACCTATCTGAAATCTTCCGTGTTTTCGACTCATTTATTGCTCAATCCACTCGATGCAAATAGTCAGGATCATGTTTTCAATGCCGGCCTGCAGCTCGATCTGGAGCTTGTGCTGTTTTCTTATTTCAAAACGACCTGGTCAATTGGCTTTGCACAAAAATATCAGGAATTACAAAAACCTTCCAATCAATGGATGTTTTCGGTGAAACTACTCGGTAACTAATGCGTGGTTGATGAATGATTTTTTATACGGGTTTACTGATCTTAGAAAAAATATATAATGAAGATTATCAAGGATTTATGGTTGTCGGTGTTGTTAATTATTGTTGCATCAGCCATCTTGTTGTTGTCTGATCTGGAACAACGAAAGCCTGACGACCGGGCGATTGCCAAACAGTTTCCCCGGATTGCTATCATGCAAATTTCAAACACCCCTTTGCTAGATACACATGTGGCCGGAATTGTTGAGGGGTTAAGGGTTGCAGGGCTATTGGATGAAGCCGAAAGCAATCTAATGAAATACAATGCTTTGGGAGATCTTTCGTTGGCAAACACCATTGCCAGGGAAATCGCAAGTGGTCCTGCAGAAATCGTGATCACTTCGAGCACACTGGCCCTTCAAACATTCGCTAAAGCAAATCAGCAACGTCAAAAAACGCATGTTTTTGGAGCTGTGACCGATCCTTATGGTGCAGGCGTTGGAATCGTTGGAACAGAAGCAGCCAATCACCCACCTTATTTGTGTGGTATTGGTACTTTTCAACCGGTTGAAAAAAGCTTTCGCATTGCCAGGGATATGAATCCCCGGCTGACCAAAGTTGGTGTTGTTTGGAACTCGGGTGAACAATGCTCCGAGGCTTGCATGCGCGAGGCAAGAATGATTTGCAAAGAGCTTGATATTGAACTTGTTGAAGCCGTCGCCAACAGCACTTCCGAAGTGGCAGAAGCGCTGCGGTCGCTGGTGGCACGGGGTGTAGAGGCCATCTGGATCGGTGGCGATACCGTTGCAACTGCTGCTTCCTCCATGATTTTTAATTTGGCCGGACAGCATCGCATTCCGGTGTTTACCAACGACCCTCTGGATGCTGAACGTGGTGCCATCTTCGGTCTGGGTGCCGATTATTTCACGGTGGGCAAGATGACAGCTGCACTTGCTGCTGGATTGCTGAATGGCAAAAAAGCCTCGGAAGTGAAAATTGAAAACCGTGTTCCGGAAAAACTGTTGATCAACGATTCGGTGATGCAGTCGTATGCTTTGAACTGGAAGCCCGGGAAACTCAGTTTATCACTGATTAATGCCACCGAAAGCCTAAAGCAGGATGAAAGCCTTGTGATCGATTTTGCAGTTGCCAATGCATCAAACCATTCAACAGAAATGCTGCTTCGGGCTGATCAGTACAGAAACGTTCACCTGCGAACAGGCAAAAAAGCCACGGTTGCGGTGATCAACCTGGTTGAAAATCACCTTTTGGAGGAAGCCGTAAGGGGTGTTGAAAAGGGTATGCAACAAAGTGGTTTGGTAAAAGATGTTGACTATGAGATGAAAACTTACAGTGCACAAGGGGAGATTGCGCAGCTTCCGCAGATCATTGATGCGGTGGTGCGTCAACAACCCGATGTGATTGTTTCGGTGACAACACCTGCGATGATGGCCGTTGTTTCGCGTGTTAAAGACATTCCGGTGGTTCTCACGGTGTGCAGCAATCCCTTTAAACTCAACCTTTTCAAAAATGGAAGAGCATCCAATGTTTGCGGTGTACACGACAATCCGCCCATCGACAGCCTTGTTCAAATGGCACTTGACTACCTTCCGGGGTGCAAAACCTTTGGAATCGTGTATGATGCCTCACAGATGAATTCGGTGCTTTCGGTTGAAAAGCTCCGGCAGGCGACAAAAAACCGGGGCCTTCGCCTTGAGGAGGCAACAGCTTCGAATGTGGCCGAGCTGTCAATGGCCACGCAGGCGGTCATTCAGCGGGGTGCTCAGGCGATTGTTGTTTCGGCTGATAACCTGGTCAGTACGGGCTTTGCCTCCATCTTTCGGGTTGCCGGACCTGCAGGTGTGCCTATCTTTGCCACTGAACCACAATTGGTTGCACAGGGAGCTACAGGGGCATTGGGTGATAGCTTTACCGACTGGGGCATCCAATCAGGGAAATTGGTTGCCAGGGTGCTGGCAGGAGTGGCTCCGGCCGATTTGCCTCTGACCGAAACGGAAAAACATACCCGCATAGAACCCAAATCGAACTCAAAATTGCAGAAGCGGAATGCCCCCTTCAAACTTCGTATTGTCCAATACAGCGAAACAGCCTTTGCCGAACGATGCCATGATGGTTTGATGGCAGGGCTGGAACGTAGTGGATTGAAGGAAGGTGTTGATTATGAGATGAAAACATACAACGCCCAGGGCGATATGACTACATTGTCAAGCATCATGACGACAGTGAAAGCCGATAGGGTTGATTTGTTGATGGTAGTTTCAACACCCACCTTGCAGGCAGCGCTCCGACAAGCAGGGCCGGAAACCAGGATCGTTTTCACAGGAGTGGGAGATGGGGTAAAAGCCGGAGCCGGAAAATCGGAAACAGATCACCTGCCAAATGTTACGGGCATCACCACCAGGTCGCCTTTCGAAGGCATGGCGGCACTCATCAGGCAAACCTTGCCCAATTGCCAACGCGTTGGCACCTTATTTACCCCTGCAGAGATAAACAGTGTGATGTATAAGAACTGGTTCGCCGATGCGCTGCAAAAGTATGGAATTAGCCTGGTGGCTGTGCCGGTTACATCCAGTGCTGACATTGCTATGGCGGCCGACGAACTTTGCAGGAATAACATTCAGCTGATTGCGCAAATCGTTGACAACCTCACCCGACCTGGTTTTGCCCTCATCGCTCGTAAAGGAGATGAGAACAACCTGCCAGTCTTTATTTTCGACAGCGATCAGATGGCTGATGGTGCCACACTTTGCCTCGCAAGGGACTATTTTGACGCCGGTTTGGAAGCAGCAGAAAAAGCCGTCAGGGTTTTAAACGGTGAGAATCCGGCTTCGATTCCGTTTAGCAATACGCAGTCCGAAAAACTGATCATCAATCAGGAGAAAGTTAAAAAGTATCAACTGAAACTTACACCGGCGCTCGTTGAGAAGGCCACTATTTTCCCTCCAAAATAACATGGCAATATGGAACTGAAAACCAATAAAATCAACGACATACTTGTGATAACGGCGCAGGGGAGACTCGACGCGTCGTGGACCGACCTATTCCTCGAACAGTTTTTGGGGTACATTCGTCAGGGTGACCACCATCTGTTGATCGAGGCCGAAGGTATTAGCTTTTTAAGTTCGGCTGGCATCAGGGCTTTGGTCAGGATTCACAAAGAGCTAAGCAAACTTCAGGGGACGCTGCGCATTGTAAATGCCAACAGCTTTGTTGCCAACACTTTGCAAATGACTGGATTTGGAGCATGGTTGACAGATCAGGCTGTTGTTGCTGCTGAGGCAACAATGGGAGAAGCCACGCAGCAAACAACATTGCCCGAGGATTTCTACCTGCTTTCCAGTCGTGAAATTCCAAAAGCAAGCCTTGTTAAACATTGGATGCCCTGGCAGGCTTTGCAAAATGAGGAAGTGGAGATGATGACTTTTTCAGGCTCGGTTTTCGGAATTGGGACCGGAGGTCCTGTAACGACGGAACCATCAAATAATCAGTGGTTTGGAGATTTTTTAGCAGTAGATGGCCATTTGATTTTTCAATCGCCCGAAGCAGATAGTCATCCCGACTTTCTTCTGCGGGAAGCCAACTTTTTGCCTCGGTTTCAATTGATCAACGCCTTGCTTGTTCACGGACAGCCTACCCACCTCATGCGATTTAAACCTGCGGATGATGGCAAGGGTCAAAGTCTGTCGGAACTGATCTGTCGCATTGGCAAGGTGCTCGAAATGAAAGACTTGTTTTTTGTGATGGTTGGCGAATCTGACGGCCTCGTGGGTGCCCAGCTCATTCAGTCGCCCGGGAAGATTGGCACTGAAACCATGGTTGAAGGAATGGCATTGCGCGACTGGGTTTCGTTTACCTGCGAGCGCGTATTTCCACAGGATCAGGTGATGGTGGTGGGTTTTGCCGCTGCAAATCAAGGCAAGTTAACCCAACTGATGCACAGCATGCCATCGGCCGACGGTTGGAAGATGCATGCGCATGCTGCTGTTTTTCCTTTTCAACCCTTGCAAAATGGTTTAATTCATTTGGAAGAGCAAGTGAAGAAAATATTAAATGGCCCGCCGCCGAAAGCCTTGCTTCACCTTGTTGACGACAACAGGGCTCTTGTTGGGTTGGGCGAAAGCAGGTTTTTGCGTGGTGCGCTGTGGTTTGCTGCTTTAAATCAGGAGGAGGTGTTATGAACCTGGTGATTGGTGCTTTTACAATTGGCTTGATCCTTTCCCTATTATCACTGGGAATGCTGATTAGCTTCAGGATGATTCGGTTTACCGATATCACGGTTGACGGGTCAATCACACTGGGTGCATCGCTCACGGCGGTGCTCATTGCTGCAGGCTGGTCGCCGTGGATTGCAACAGTCGTTGCCTTTCTGGCAGGCATGCTGGCTGGCTCTGTAACCGGCCTTCTGAGCACAAGGTTTAAGATACAGGAAATTCTTTCGGGAATCCTGGTGATGACGGCGCTTTATTCCATCAACCTGCGAATCATGGGGCGCAGCAATGTGCCCTTACTCGACACAAAAACCATTTCAGAATGGCCTGAGCGTTGGATAAATATCTTGAGTGAGGGCCAAAAAAACATACTGGTAGCCGGCTGGCAGGTGCCTTCGGCTGATGCCGCTGTTTTTGTGAGCAGTGTCATCTTTTGCGTTTTCATTGCATGGCTGTTGCATCGCTTTTTGAAAACGCATTTTGGGGTTGTGCTCAGGGCAACAGGAAACAACATACAGATGGTGAGGGCGCAAGGAGTCAATAACAATGCAATGATCATTTTCGGGTTGGCACTCTCCAATGGATTGGTTGCCTTGTCGGGTTCACTCTTGGCTCAATATCAAGGATTTGCTGATGTTCAGATGGGTATCGGAATGATGGTTTGGGGGTTGGCAAGCATCATCATCGGCGAAGCACTCGTTGGAAAAACGAGTCTTGGTTTGGCCATCACAGGCACCATTCTTGGAACAATATTGTTCAGGTTGTTGATTGCCATTGCTTTACGTTGGGGTTTGAACCCCAACGACCTGAAGCTTGTCACAGCCCTGTTTGTTTTTTTGGCGCTTGTGGCACCATTGTGGTTTAAAAAACTTCATGCAAAGTTTCTAAAAAAGACGTATCATGCTTGAAATCAATCATATAACCAAAACCTTCCATCCCGGAACCATGAATGAAGTTCGGGCTTTGCGGAATGTTTCGCTCACAATCGCCGAGGGAAGCTTTACGGCCATTATCGGAACCAATGGTTCGGGAAAGAGTACCCTGCTCAATGCGGTGGCCGGGACATTTTTTCCTGACGAGGGCAGTATCCGTCTTGATGGAAAATTAATAACGCAACAACCTGAATATGAAAGGGCCAAACTAATCGGACGGGTTTTCCAGAATCCCTTTGCCGGCACGGCTGCAGAAATGAGTATCGCCGAGAACCTTGTAATGGCCATGCGACGCGGGCTGGGTCGTCCACTGACCACTGCCGTGACACAATCTGTTAAAAATGAAATGGCCGATCGGGTGAGGGCCTTGAATATGGGCCTCGAAAACAGACTGGACAATGCCATTGGCAGCCTTTCTGGCGGTCAGCGTCAAGCACTTACACTTCTCATGGCTACATGGCTCCGACCGAAATTGCTCTTGCTCGACGAACACACTGCAGCCCTCGATCCAAAAAGCGCCGCAAAGGTGGCTGAGCTGACCAAACAAATCATTGAAAAGGAAAAACTGACTGCACTCATGGTAACACATGCCATGCAGCAGGCTGTTGACCTGCCCGACCGCATTGTGATGATGCACAGGGGTCAAATTGTGGCCGATTACGACAAAGAATACAAAAAGCGAGTGCGCATACCTGATTTGTTGGCTACTTTTGACCGTGTTCAGAAGCATGAGCTTTTTGATGAGTCGGTGGCTGCCATGCTCTCGCAACAGTTTATGTAATTAATACACAATCCTGGTGAAACAAGTTTTCAACCGTCAACGAATCAATCAGTTTCTAATCATTCTGATGTGGCTTTTTTTTGCCATGTGCAGTAAAAAAGATATTTCAATAACAGGAATCTACACTGCAACACGGATGTTTGATGGGAATTCGTATGAGGTTGAGCTCGCGTTGGATGCGACGGGCCGGCTTCATTGGACGCCCGTGCGTCCGATTCCGGGCTATGAAGCATTTGAGATCAGTTATGTAATACTGGATGATTTACAAGTTAAGCTTTTTGACGATGCCATCTGCGGCGCCGAAGCAACATATCTGTTTTCTAAAAAGGGAAATGAATTAACATTTTTGGCTGATCGTGAAACCTGTGTGAATAGAATGAATGCACTTGGCGGCACGTGGAGGGAAGTGGATTAGAGGTATGAAAGTACTTATACTCACTTAGAGCTTTTTTTGAAAATATTGCGCCTCCAATTCATCATCAAGCGATGCCTTCGGGTAATTTTATGTCGAACCGAACAGGCAGAATGATATCAAAAGCAAAGGGTATTGCCTTGATTTTTTTGGTGTTTCGGCGTATCTTTGCGCGACACCAACATCCCTTCAACCATGAAACCATTTTTAGCCATCTGCTGCGTGTTTATGTTCGTTTGCATGTCATGCAGCGATGAAAACCAAGCCGAAATCAATGGCATTTACCAGCGCAATATGGTATTCAATTCCACGGAATACGCTGTTCAACTCACTTTTACCACCGACGGCATACTTGAATGGAAGCCGCTCTCTGTGATCCCTGGTCACACAGCATCCACGGTTCATTATGTGCTCATTTCAGGAAAACAATTTAAAGTTTTCGATGACACAGCATGCCTGTCAGAAGCGACCTACAACTTTGTAATAAGTGATAAGACCCTGGATATCAATGCGGAGGTCGAAAGTTGTCTGCCACGCGAAGAGGCTATCTCCGGAATTTGGAATAAACAGTGAGCTTTGCCGTTGGTTGAAAACACCTTTTTTCAGGCATTTGATTCTGCTGAAAGCAACCCAACGGGTATCGTTTGCGTCTTGGCTGCAAATATTCATTAGATGAAACTGCGCTCCATTGCGATTGTCCTATCCTTGTTTGCTGCAGGCTTTTGCCTCAATTCATGCCAAAAATCAGACCAATATCAGCCGGGAAGTGGCTTGATCGGGGTTTGGTCAAACCCTGAGTATAACGACAGCATCAGGCGTTTCACGCGCCTGGAACAATTGGTGCCAGATGCCTATGCGGTTGTTTTTTTGGAGAATGGGCAATTGATCGAAAGAAAGAACGGTGGCTGGTGTGGCACACCGCCCGTTGTGTATGAAGACTTCAAGGGTCAATGGCGGCAACGCGGAAAATTGATTGATCTGGAAGTGCCCTATTGGGGGGGTGTGCTGAAAGAAACCTGGGAGTTGATGGAGCTTGATGCGGCTTCGCTGAAGGTGAAAGTCATTCAGCAGCAATCTGTTCCAGAAGAATAAGATTTATCTGCAAAATAAAAAAGCCGGCTCGTGGCCGGCTTTTCTGCTAAAAGGACGATTACCTTCGGTTTTCGTTTTCCTTCTTGTTATTTTCTTTTTCGACTGATTTGCCTCGCGGCGCCGAATTTGTCTTTTCAGAACTGCGTTTTTCTGCGGCAGGCTTTCTGGATTCGGCTGGTTTAGCAGTGGGCACTGATCTGTTGTCTTCGCGCTTGATTACATTTTGTCTTTCCTGTGGTTTGGGTTGGGCTTGTTTCACCTCGCGTTGCTGCGGTTGTGAGTGGCCCGATTCGCGCGTTGGGGCTGGCCTTGGGGCAACATCCCTTCGGTTGTTTTCGCGGCTTTTTCTATCTGGTGCAGCTTTGTCGGGCTGGTTTTCACGGCTTCTGTCAGTCGTTGCCGGACGCGTGCTCTTCACTGCTTCACGCTCATTTCGTTGGGATGAGCGGTCGGTATTCAGGTCGCGTGTTGTTTGTCCTCTTTCCGATGTTGGTCTGGTTAGTTTGTTTTGCTCTTTTGGCTGGTTTGCGCTCCTTGTTGAAGCACGGCGGCCTGGCATGGTTTTGTTTTCAGACTGACGCTTTGCATAATATACCTCGCCATCGCGCCGCGATTCGGGTTTGTTGTACGATTTTTTATAGCGGTCGTTTTTCACGTTAACCACCACCACTGGCGATTGATGTCTGCGGTGCGTATAGTAAGAGTCTCTGTACACGTTGCATCGATAGTGGTTGTATGGGCGGTAGTAGGCGTGATAGTGTCTGTATGAAGGATAGTGGTATCCGTAGTAATAGTGCCAGTAGTGAGGCCTCCAGGGATGCCAGTGGGGTGGATAATAACCCCAGTACCAGGATGTTCGCCATGGACGGTAGGTCGGACCCGTCACATATACAATCACAGGCCAGCTCGCTACTTCGTAATAGGTTGTTTTCACTATCGTGACCTCTTCAACCGTTTCCACCTTGCGCACATTTCCGGTATAGCCCGGGTTGGGCGTTTCGTCATAATTCGGTTCAATGATATAGTCAGGCCCATACAGCGCTTCATCTCCGATGAGCTGAATGGATACGGATCCGTCTTTAAACTTTTCGACCATAAACACACCTACATCCTGAAGGTCGTCTTTTCCAAGGGCAACCTGCATCACAATCTGATGGATGTTGTCTTCGGGATAGTCGTTCACAAAAATGTAGTCCACCTCGTCGTCATCGTTCAAATCCAGGTTGTTGATGAGTTCATCCGGGTCGTTGAGACTTCTTTCAAAGCCTTCGAGGGTTTCTGAGTTTTGAAACAGGTCCATCACGGCGTACAGGTTGAGGTTGTCGCCGGGTAAACCAAGTTTTTCTTCCTTGTCGTTGGCTGCACTCAGCGAATAAAATCCGGTGAGGGAGAGGGCCAGCAGGGTGATTGTTAGAAGCTTTTTCATGGCATTCATGGATTAAATGTGATTTGAGCTTTTCAATCCAAAAGCTGTGCCAAAATATCAACCTCCGTTTATTTTCTTTTTTTTCACCCTTTATTCAACAATGGTACATCTTTTAAAATAAAGTAAATGAGTCACTTGAATTTTTTTACCTGGCATCTTCAAAACGTTTCCTCATTGTCCAGGTTTCGCGAAGCTGCTGGTAGAGCACACCCGCCTCATCGTAATTGAGGGTTTGTTGTCCATCGGACAATGCACATTCCGGGCAGGCATGCACCTCCATAATCACGCCATCGGCACCTGCCATGGTTGCAGCCAAAGCCATGGGTGCCACGTATGACCTCAGGCCAACGCCATGCGAAGGATCAACAATCACCGGAAGGTGGGATTTTTCTTTCAGCACGGGCACAGCATTGAGATCGAGCGTGTTGCGATAGGCAGTTTCATAGGTTCGGATGCCTCGTTCGCACAGGATGATTTTCTCATTACCGCTGGAAAACACATATTCGGCAGCTTGAAGCAGCTCTTCAATGGTTCCGGAAAAGCCTCTTTTGAGCATCACTGCCTTATTTGTTTTGCCCAGCTCGTCGAGCAGGTTAAAGTTCTGGGCATTGCGCGTACCTACTTGAAAAACATCAACATAGTCGTGCATTTCGGCCACCTGACTCACTTGCATCACCTCTGTAACCACCTTGATGCCTGCCGCACGGCATTGTGCCGAAAAATCTTTTAGCCCGTCAATACCTACTCCCCTGAATGCGTATGGTGAAGTTCGGGGTTTGAAGACACCTCCACGCATCAGGCGGACATCGTTTTGCTTTAGGTGTTCGATGGACTGCGCTGTTTGACCGGGATTTTCGATGGAGCAGGGGCCGGCCATGATGCTGAAGTTGTTGCGGCCAATTACCACCCCTTCGCCCAGGTCGATCTCGGTCATTTTCACTTTCCACTTTGCCGACACCAATTTGTAGGCGTCGCTCACTCGGTGGATGTCGGCTATACCAGGCAACATGCCGATGCGGCGGATATCAAATTCGCGCTTGCCCACGCCGATAAGGTAATGACCATACTGTGTTTTCACTTCACTTGATTGATATCCAATGTTTTCCAAATTTTGGATAACACTTTGTTTCTGTTCAGGACGAATATCTCTTTTGAGTCTGATGATCATATTGCTGTATTTATCACTTGATTTTTTCTAAAAAACGCTTTATTCCAAGGTCGGCTTGCTGTTGATCGAGCTGACGGATCAATGCGCTGCCAATCACGGCACCACTGCTGTGTTTCCAAACCGTCTGCACATCACTCTTCTGACTGATCCCAAAACCAATCATAACCGGATTTTTCAGTTTCAGACTTTTCAACCGGTTGAAATACGAAAGGTGTTTTTGATCGAAACCTTCAGTTTTTCCTGTTGTTCCTGAGGCTGAAACAGCATACAAAAATCCTTTCGAAAGGCTGTCGATGTAGCGGATTCTTTCATCACTTGTTTGTGGTGTAACCAGGAAGACAGGGTGAATGTGATGTTTCAGGAAAAGGTGTTGATAATGTTCTGCATACATCTCCGGCGGCAAATCGGGTAGTATCACACCATCGATGCCGCAGGCTGCGGCGCTTTGCAGAAATTTTTCCATTCCGAACTGCAGAACAGGGTTCAGGTAGCCCATCAACAACAGTGGCAGGTAAATGTGTTCGCGAATGTTTGTCAGTTTGTCAAACAATGCTGAAAGGGTGAATCCCTTTGCAAGCGCTTTGCTGCCACTTTCCTGAATGACCGGACCATCGGCCAATGGATCGCTGAATGGGATTCCTATCTCAATGAGGTCCACGCCGCCTGATTGCAATTGTCTCATGATCAATGGAATGTCCGACATGCTGGGATATCCGGCAGTGAAATATACTGCCAGATTGTTTGATGGTTTAAGCTGAAAATGCTGATCAATTCGGTTCATGCTGTTCAAGATATTTCATATAAGTATCAAGGTCTTTGTCGCCCCTTCCCGACAAGTTCACAACGATGATATCATCTTTTTTCCATGCTTGTTTTTTTAGCACGGCCAGGGCGTGGGCGCTTTCCAGTGCCGGGATAATGCCCTCTTTTTGTGTGAGCTCGAAGGCAGCTTCGAGGGCTTCGTTATCAGTGATGCCGATGTATTTTGCCCTTCCTGTTTGAGCAAGCTGGGTGTGCAAAGGGCCAATGCCGGGGTAGTCCAGGCCAGCCGAAATACTGTAAGGTTCAATAATCTGGCCATCATTGGTTTGCATCAGCGAAGTATAGCAGCCATGGATGATGCCATTGCTTCCTCTGGCAATACTCGCTGCTGTGTGGCCTGTGTCAAGCCCCAAACCGGCGGCTTCGGCACCGATGAGCTGCACACGCGTTTCGTTCAGAAAATGATAGAAGGCTCCAGCAGCATTGCTTCCACCTCCCACACAGGCTATCACATAATCAGGAAATTCGCTGCCGGTTTGGGCGAGCAGCTGCTGTTTGATTTCTTCCGACACAACAGCTTGCAGCCTGGCAACAAGATCAGGGTAGGGGTGAGGCCCCACCACCGATCCAATCAGATAATAGGTGTCGTCGGGGTGGTTTATCCAGTCGCGAATCGCCTCATTGGTGGCGTCTTTCAGGGTTCGGCTTCCACTTGTTGCTGGCCTCACCTCAGCTCCCAACATCTTCATTCTGGCCACGTTGGGTGCTTGTCGTGCCATATCGGTTTCGCCCATATACACAATGCACTGCAGTTGCAGGCGGGCGCACACCGTGGCTGTTGCCACACCATGCTGGCCTGCGCCCGTTTCGGCAATGATCCGGCTTTTTCCCATCAATTTTGCCAGCAAGATCTGACCTACCGTATTGTTAATTTTGTGTGAACCAGTGTGGTTTAAGTCTTCCCGCTTCAAAAAGATGCGTGCATTGTAAATGGTGGAGATATTGGATGCTTCGTATAAAGGTGATGGCCGGCCAACATAATCCCTAAGCCATTGATCATATTGTTTCCTGAAAGTGTCCGATTCGAGCACCCTGCGATAGTTTTGTTGCAATTGCATGACATTGGAGTGGAGCATCTCGGGTATGAAAGCACCTCCAAATTGCCCGTAAAATCCTTGTTCGTTAATTTCAAATGGTTTCATTGCGTAGTTCATGTATGAAATGTTGTATCATGTCGATCTTTTTTATGGCAGGAGAATCTTCAAAGCGGCTGTTGATGTCAACGCCTGCCAGCTGGGGATGCATTAGTTTTCTGATCAGTGGCGCATCCAGCGGTTCGATGCCTCCACTCAGAAAAAAAGGAGTGTTGAATTTGTAATTATCAAGCAGCTTCCATTCATACTTGGTGCCATTGCCTCCCCGCTGTGCACCGCTTGAGTCGAAAAGAAAGTAATCACAGCAAGCGGCATAAGGGCCAGGAGCTTGCCAGTCGGTCTGTGCTGATATTCCGAAAGCTTTGATCACCTTGAAGTCTTCTTTTTTAAGTGCTTCACAGTCAGAAACTGTTTCACTCCCATGTAATTGTATGTAATCCAGTTTGTTGATCGAGGCAATGTGTACAATTTCAGAAATTGGAGCATTCACAAACACGCCCACTTTGGCTATCCCTTCGAGTTCAGGAACCTGATAATTGGGGCCAACATATCGAGGCGATGGCCTGAAGAAGATAAACCCCATCAGATCGGGCTTCAACTGAGCCAATGCCGAAATATTGGCGGGGTGGCGCATGCCGCATACCTTAACTTTTAGCATTGAATCGGGTTTTGTAGGTTTTGGATGAACGACCTACAGGCTTTTTCTGGTCTCGCATGCCGCATGAATTGCTCTCCGATCAAAAAACCATCAAAGCCTGCCTGCCGAAGCATGAACCATGTTTGTGGATCGTGGATGCCACTTTCAGTCACTTTCAGCCATTTCTCTGGAAGTTTTTTGATCATTTCAACCGAATGCGTAACATCGGTGGTCATTGTGCGCAGGTTTCTGTTGTTTATACCGAGAATCACCTCCTGGTCTGGTATTTTTTCCACATCCTCTTCATCGTGTAGTTCAAACAACACTTCCATGCCAAGCGCTACTGCAAGGCCCGACAATTTTTGGATGCTTGTTTTATCCAAGATGGCGGCAATGAGCAGAATGGCATCCGCACCTATGGATTTGGCTTCGAGCACCTGGTATTCGTCAATAATAAAATCTTTGCGCAGAATGGGGCAAAAATTGAATTTCCGTGCAGTAAGCAAATCCTGATTCGATCCGCCAAAAAATGTGGCATCTGTCAAAACGGAGAGTGCTGAAGCACCCGCCTGCATATACCCCAGCGTGGTGGTTTCAACAGAAGCAAATTCGTTGATGATTCCTTTAGAAGGTGATTTTCGTTTAAACTCTGCGATGATGCCATGGAGATCGTTGCGCTGCAAATAGGCCCGAAGCGAAACACAGGCTGTTTCGAAATAGATGCTTTTTTGAAGCAGCTTTTCGGGGTAGAGCGACTTGCGTTCGGCAACCTCCACCTTTTTTGCTTCGACGATGGATTCGAGAATGTTTGTTTTCATTGCATCTGGATTAATTGTTGAAATTTCTGATAAGCCTTGCCCGAAAAGAGCGATTCTTCGGCCATTTGAACGCATTCTTCAAGCGGCTTTTGTGTTCGGCATTGCAGCGCAATGGCCGCATTGGCCGCGACAACGTGCTGTTGCGCTTTTGTGGCCTGCCCTTTCAGGATGTTGATAAAAAGTGCTGCTGAGGAGGCAATCGAATGGCCAACGGCAATCTCATTTGGATCAACTACTTCATACCCAAAGTCTTGTGGGCTGAGTTGGGATTCACCATCTGAATGCATGATGCGCGCAGGCGCCGTAAGGGAGCATTCGTCATACCCATCGAGGTTGTGCACAATTGCATAGCGGGTGTTGGTTTGCTGCAGCAAATAATGATACATGCGCGCCAAACCCAAACTAAAAACACCATTCATCTGATAAGCCGGCCGCGAAGGGTTTACAAGCGGGCCCAACATATTGAAAAAGGTCTTCACACCCAACTCTTTGCGAATGGGGGCAACTGTTTTCATTGCCGGATGAAACAAAGGCGCATGCATGAAACAAATACCCGTCCGCTCGAGTTCGCGGCGCAGGGATGCTGCATCGTTCTTAAATCTGTAGCCAAGATGCTCCAACACATTCGACGACCCGCTGATGCTCGAAACACCATAATTGCCATGTTTGGCAACTGCATAACCAGCGCCGGCAACCACAAAAGAGGCCAGTGTTGAAATGTTAAATGTGTCTTTGCCATCGCCTCCGGTTCCACACAGGTCGATTGTTTGGATGCCATCAAAATCAACTGGCACACACAACTCCATGAGCGCATCCCGGAATCCGGCCAGTTCCTGAACTGTGACGCCACGCATCATGTAAACAGTCATAAACGATGCTATTTGGGCCGGGTTGTAATCGCCCCTTGCAATGTGGATAAGTACATCGCGCGACCGCTCGTAATTCAAAACTTCCTTTTGATAAAGTGCATTGAGTATCGTTTTCATAGTCAGTATTTTAGCCAGTTTTTAACAATCGTTTCGCCATGTTCGGTGAGGATGGATTCAGGATGAAATTGCACAGCACTCAGGTCGTAGTCGCGATGCCGGATAGCCATGATGTGACCTTCGTGACTTTCGGCCGTTACGGCGAAACATGAGGGCAGACTTTTTCTTTCGGCAACCCAGGAGTGGTAGCGTCCTGCCTGAAACACTGCTGGCAGACCGGTAAAGAGGGGTTCGTCACCCTTTGTTACCGAAATAGGTGATGCAACTCCATGATATACTTCGGGCAAGTTAAAAAGCCGACCACCAAATGATTGCGCCATCGCCTGCAAACCCAGACAGACACCAAAAATCGACTTGCTTTCGGCATACGTTTCAATCAGCTTCAAAAGAATGCCAGATTCTTCAGGTAAACCAGGTCCGGGTGACAGCAGTATTTTATCGTATTTTGCCACTTCCCCGACAGGAATTTTGTCATTCCGATACACATCGGGTGCTTTTCCTGTTAGCTGCCTAACCATGTGAACGAGGTTATAAGTGAACGAATCGTAGTTGTCTAAAATGAGTATTTTCATAGTCTGAAAGGATTGTTGGTGTTGGCTTCGTCGATTGCTTTGTGGAGCGCTGCCAGCTTATTGTTTACTTCCTGAAGCTCGCTTTCCGGAACCGATCTTTCTACGATGCCTGCGCCTGCCTGAAAAAACAAGGTGTTGTTTTTACTCAAAAACGAACGAATGAGGATGGCCATGTTCACATCTCCGTTAAAGCCAATAAAGCCCACAGCACCACCATAATATCCGCGGCTTTGTGGTTCAAGCTCATCAATGATTTGCATGGCACGGTGCTTGGGCGCGCCCGACAAGGTGCCGGCCGGAAAAGTGTCGCCAATGGTTTGAATGGCATCAGCAGGCTTGTCCATCATGCCTTGTACTTTGGAAACGAGGTGAATCACATGGCTAAAAAATTGCAGCTCTTTATACGTTTCCACCTTCACCTGATGGCAACTTCTGCTCAGGTCGTTTCGAGCCAGGTCAACAAGCATGGCGTGTTCGGCATTTTCTTTGGGGTCTTGCGCCAACTCTTCCGACAAGGCCTTGTCGGCTTCATCGTTTCCTGTGCGCTTATAGGTGCCGGCAATTGGGTTGAGTGACGCTATGCCCCTTTTAATGCGGAGCTGACTCTCGGGCGACGAACCAAAAATGCGAAAACTGCCGTAGTCGAAATAATACAGGTATGGCGAAGGGTTGATGCGCCTCAATGCGCGATAAACATTCAGATCATCGCCTTTAAAACCTACGGAAAATCTCCGCGAGAGCACCACCTGAAACACATCTCCCCTCCGACAATGAAACTTTGCCTGGCCTACCATGGCGAGATACTGATCATCCGTCAGATTTGAATGCACCTTCGTTGCAGCCTCGAAAGGAAAAACCGGATCGTGCTGGTTGCGGATATGACTCAACAGTTGCGCCATCGCAGGCTTTTCGCTGGCCGGACAATATTCGGTAATGTGCATGGTATCATTAAAATGATTCAAGCGAACCACAAAACGAAAGGCACTCAACATCATTTCGGGGTGATCAAACTCATGCTCCATGCGGTGCTTGAGCTCGATATCTTCAAAATACCGGATGGCATCATAGGCAATGTAACCAAAAACGCCGTGCTCATCGTTTGTTTCACTCAGTTCGAAGCCTTTGAAAAACAAGCTGATATCGTCTTTAAACGTTTCGCGTGCGGCAGCTTTATAACTTTTTCCGGCATAAATATCATCGGTTGTCAGCACACCTTTATGCAACTGAAGGGTTTTCAACGGCTGCAGACAAATGAACGAGGAGCTGTTGCCGGCATCGTGATAGTCTGAGCTCTCGAGGAGTAATGCGCCGGGGTAATGATCACGAAGCGACCTGTAAAGTCCCACCGGTGTGTGGAGGTCGCCTGGCAATTGCATGCGTTGGATTGTTAGTTTCATGGCATCATATGTTTAAAAAAAAAGGTCTGCCGCGAACGACAGACCTTGGTATGGGTTTTATGAATGGTCACATCAATTCATCAGCTGCTGAGCTTAGATAAACGATGCCACCACCAATTGTTAAATTGCATTTTCATGTGTGTACCTGTTTTCAGGATGTGGCGCAAAAATAGTTTTAATTTCTTTTTACAATTTCTTTTTTAATTTTTTTTTACCAAGGTTTTACATCCATTGGCGTGGAAAGGAACAACTGAAGGGTGTCCGAAAATGTACGCTGTGTATATCAAACGATTGCGGTTATTTTATTTAGAATGAGTAAACTTTACTGATTTAGCCAAAAATTCCTGAGAATTATTTGTTTAGTTCCGCTTAAAAGTGCTAATTTTGCGCTGTTAAGAAATTAACAATGTTAATAGTTCACAGACATTGACACATAACAATTTAAATCCAAGACCATGAATCTTGAAAAAATTATGAACGACCTGGAGAAAAAACATCCGGGCGAATTGGAGTATTTGCAAGCAGTGCGCGAAGTGCTGGAGTCTATTGAAGAGGTTGTAAACCAAAACCCGCAATTCGAAGCCAAAGGTATCATCGAACGTATTGTTGAACCCGACAGGGTGCTTACCTTTAAGGTGCCATGGGTTGACGACAATGGCAAAGTTCATATCAACCTGGGCTATAGGGTTCAGTTTAACAATGCTATTGGACCGTACAAAGGTGGCTTACGTTTTCACCCAAGTGTGAACCTGAGTATCCTGAAATTTTTGGGATTTGAGCAAATTTTCAAAAATAGCCTCACCACTTTGCCCATGGGCGGTGGCAAGGGTGGTTCTGATTTTGATCCCAAGGGCAAATCAGATGCAGAAATTATGCGTTTTTGCCAGGCATTCATGCTGGAGCTATGGCGCATGATTGGACCAGAAACCGATGTTCCTGCCGGTGACATCGGTGTTGGTGGCAAGGAAATCGGATACCTTTATGGGATGTATAAAAAGCTTACCCACGAGCATGTTGGTGTGTTGACAGGCAAAGGCCTCAACTGGGGTGGTTCGCTGATCCGTCCTGAAGCTACAGGCTTTGGTGCTGTTTATTTTGCACAGGAAATGCTCGCCACCCGTGGCGAAACCTTCGCTGGTAAAACTGTCGCCATCTCTGGCTTTGGAAACGTAGCCTGGGGCGCTGTTACCAAAGTAAACGAGTTGGGTGGTAAAGTTGTAACTATCTCAGGACCTGATGGATATATCTACGATCCAGATGGCATTTCTGGCGAAAAAATCGAGTATATGCTCGAGCTTCGTGCATCGAATCAAGACATTGTGAAACCCTACTCACTCGAGTTTCCTGGTGCTCAATTTGTTGCCGGCAAACGTCCGTGGGAGGTGAAATGCGATGTTGCACTCCCATGCGCCACCCAAAATGAGCTTGGCAAGGCCGATGCTGAAACCCTCGTTGCCAATGGCTGCTTCTGTGTGGCCGAAGGTGCAAACATGCCTTCAACCCCTGAAGCTGTTGAAGTGTTCATTCACAACAAAATCCTCTTTGGTCCTGGCAAAGCTGTTAACGCCGGCGGCGTTGCAACTTCAGGCCTCGAGATGTCGCAAAATGCCCTGAAATACAACTGGAGCAGGGAAGAAGTTGACGAAAAACTTCACGCCATCATGCGCAACATCCATGCAGCTTGTGTGAAACATGGCAAGCGCAATGATGGATATGTTGATTATGTAAAAGGTGCTAATATCGCTGGTTTCCTGAAGGTTGCAAATGCCATGATGGACCAGGGAATCATCTAGTTTTTTCGAAACCAGAAACGCAAAAAAAGCCACCTTTTGCAGGTGGCTTTTTTGTTGATAACTGCAACAGCCTGCGGCTTCCATCTGCTTTCTTATCCTTATTTTTGCCTGCTTTAATTTAAATCAATGGGTTTTCAGCATCCGGCCATTTTGTGGTGGCTTTTTGTGCTTGTGGTTCCGATACTTATCCATCTGTTCAATTTCAGGAGGCATAAAACGCTATTATTTAGTGATATACGACTTCTGCGGGTTTTACAAACCGAGTCCAGCAAAACCAACAAACTCAAGCATCTTCTTATCCTGATCAGCCGACTGCTGGCCATGACAGCGCTGGTGGTAGCTTTTGCAAAACCTTTCCTGGGAAACGATGCCACAAAAGATACCCAAGCTGCAAAGGTGGTTTCTGTTTACCTCGACAATTCGCTGAGCATGCAGCGCCGCGGTGGTGAAACAAGCCTGCTGGATGAAATGCGTGCAAAGGCAGCAGCATTGGTTGAGGGATTTGAAATGAACACCCGTTTTGTCTTGCTGACAAATGATTTTCATCCCCGCCACAACCGCCTTTTAAGCAAAGAGGAGTATTTGCAGGAGCTGGGTAGTGTAGTCCCAACATCGGCTACTGTTGGACTGGACGATGTGATCTTGAGAAACAGAACCATCACGGTATCAATGCAGTATGCCTCCCGCTGGCTCTTTGCCTTGTCTGATTTTCAGCGCGCTGTGTTTAAAACCGATAGCAAGGCTGCCGACAGCACCTTGCATCTTGTGCTGGCTCCTGCTGCGGTTTCATCTGACCAAAACATTTTTGTTGACTCGCTGTGGTTGGGAAATCCCCTGCTGAGGCCTGGCATGGAATCTATCATCCATGTTCGTGTTTCTAACGATGGGTCGAGCGATGTGGCAGGCATTCCACTCAGCATCGACCTTGATGGAAAGCGGGTGGCCATCGCCAATGCCGACATTGCAGCCGGCCAAAGCACAGAACTGGCGATTCCGTTTATCGTTCCCTCCAAGGGATTTCACCAGGGGATTGTAAGTTTGCAGGATTATCCCATTGTATTTGACGATGCACTCTTCTTTTCATTTGAAGTGCTTTCACAGCTAAAGGTATTAGAAATCTATGAAAATCAGCCAGATACCTATCTCAATATGCTTTTTCGCGAAGACCCGGATGTGGCACATTTGGCTGTGAATGCCCTTGGCGTGGACATGCAATCGTTGAAAGGCTACCAGATGATTGTTTTAAACCAGCTGCAACAAATGAGCTCCGGATTGCAGGATGCCTTGAAGGCGTTTGTTGAAGCAGGTGGCAGCCTCGTTCTTTTTCCTGGCGAACAAAGTCAGGATGCCTATAACCAGCTAACAGTTTCATATGGAATAGAATACGGTGCTTTAGATGTTTTTGCCACTCGCATGGGCAATCTGAGCAAGGATCATCCTTTTTTTAAGGATGTCATTGCTGAAATTCCCAACCAGCCCGATTTTCCACAGATAAAAAAACACCTGAGGATAAATTTGCTTCCAGAAAAAAAACACGACCCGCTCTTGTCGCTGGTACAGGACGATCCCCTGCTGGTGTTGGCCCAAAGTGAAAATCAGGGCAACGTCTATGCCTTTTCAATTCCCACAGATCAACAATGGTCTGCTTTTTCTGCCAACGCCCTATTTCCAGCCTTGATGTATAAAATGTTGTATATAAGTCCATTGCTTCCGTCTGCCTACCTTGTTTTGGGCGAACAGACCGAAGTGAATTCGCGCTTGCCCGAAGATGCCGAGGCTTCGGATATCCGGATTGAGGATGCTGAAAAAACAATGAGTTTAATACCTGGTTTTAGGTCGGGCAGGCAGTCCACAGCATTGATTGTGGAAGGATTGAAAAATGAATCTGCTCACTACAGGGTGATGGTGCGCGACTCCCTTGCCGGAGTGTTTTCGTCCAATTTGCAGCGGAAAGAATCCTACCTCGCAAGTATGTCGGCGGATGAGCTCCTGGAGGAATATCCTGAAGAAGCCTTTAAAAGCACTGATATTCTGACAGAAAGTGCACCAGTTTTTGCAGCGGAAGTGTCGAAGATGCAAACAGGAGCAAGTTTATGGAGGTGGTTTATCGCAGCAGCGCTCCTTTTCTTGTTGGCAGAAATATTGATGATCAGGTTTTGGAAATAAAAATCTACAAAAAATAAAGCATGTCAAACGACCACGAACAGGATGGCCTGGCTCAACAGCCAAACGCCATGAAGGAGCAACACCGGACGCTGCATCTGAACGGGATGTATGAAAATTGGTTTTTGGATTATGCCTCGTATGTCATTCTGGAGCGTGCAGTTCCTGAGATTAACGATGGTTTAAAACCAGTGCAGCGTCGGTTGATGCATGCCATGAAACAGCTCGATGACGGCCGATACAACAAGGTGGCCAACATCATCGGACACACCATGCAATACCATCCGCATGGCGATGCCAGCATAGGCGATGCGCTGGTGCAGCTGGGGCAAAAAGAGCTGATGGTTGATATGCAGGGAAACTGGGGTAACATTCTCACCGGCGACAGCGCTGCAGCGCCTCGCTACATCGAGGCGAGGCTATCGAAGTTTGCGCAGGATGTGGTGTTCAACCCCAAAACTACCAATTGGAAATTAAGCTACGACGGCAGAAACAAAGAACCCGTCACACTGCCTGTGAAATTTCCACTCCTGCTTGCTCAAGGCGTAGAAGGCATAGCTGTGGGACTGGCATCCAAGATATTGCCCCATAATTTCAACGAACTGATCGATGCCTCAGTGGCTTACCTGCGGGGCGAGGATTTTGAATTGTATCCTGATTTTTTAACAGGGGGCCTTGCTGATGTGTCGAAATACAATGATGGACTTCGTGGCGGAAGGGTGAGAATCAGGGCAAGGATCTCGCAATTGGATAAAAAAACCCTGGTTATAAGCGAGATACCTTTCTCAACCACAACGGGTGGACTCATCGACTCGGTGATTGCCGCCAATGACAAAGGCAAAATAAAAATCAGAAAAATTGACGACAACACGGCAGCCAATGTTGAGATCGTGATTCATCTGAACCCTGGAACCTCGCCTGATCAAACCATCGATGCACTGTATGCATTCACGCAGTGTGAGGTATCCGTTTCGCCCAATGCTTGTGTAATCGTGGACGGCAAGCCAGCATTCTGGGGCGTGAGTCAAATACTCAAACATAATACAGAGCGTACCAAAGAGCTGTTGCGTAATGAGTTATTGATCAGGTTGGAAGAGCTGGAATCTGATTGGCACCTTTCATCGCTCGAAAAAATCTTCATCGAAAACCGAATCTACCATCAGATTGAGCAGTGCGAAAGCTGGGAAGAAGTGATCAGTACCATCGAAAACGCCTTGAAGCCGTTTTTGGTGCTGCTCCGACGTGAGGTTACGCGCGATGATATCCTGCGATTGACAGAGATCAAAATTAAAAGGATATCAAAATTCAATTCCTTCAAAGCCGATGAGTATATCAAAGGTCTTGAAAATGAGATGGATGAAGTGCAAAATCATTTGCAGAACCTGGTTGATTACACCGTCAACTTTTTTGAACAAATCAAGAAAAAGTATGGTGCAGAACGACAAAGAAGAACCGAGCTGCGCAATTTTGATACCATTCAGGCAGCCGCTGTTGCAGCCAATAATGAGAAGCTGTATGTAAACAGGTTGGAGGGTTTTGCCGGCACAGCCCTCAAGAAAGATGAATTTGTGTGTGAGTGCTCTGACATCGACGACATCATCGTATTCAGGGAAAACGGAACTTTTGTCGTGACCAGGGTAAGCAGCAAATCATTTGTCGGAGAAAACATCATTCATATCGACGTATTCAGAAAGAATGACGACCGTACCATTTACAACATGGTTTACCGTGATGGGAAAAAAGGCCCTTGGTTCGTCAAGCGCTTTGCTGTTTTGGGAGTGACCCGTGACAAAGAATACGACCTTACTTCGGGAACCCCCGACTCAAAAGTTGTTTATTTTACCGCCAATCCCAATGGGGAAGCAGAAATCATCAAGGTGCTGCTGAGGCCTTTGCCGAAATTGAAAAAAACGAGCTTTGAGTTTGATTTTGCCGAACTTGCGATCAAAGGCAGGGCTTCGAAAGGTAACAGATTGACAAAGAATCCCGTACGGCAAATTACAAAACGAGAGGATGGCGTTTCAACCCTGGGAGCAAGGTCGATCTGGTACGACGAAACCGTTAAGCGGCTGAACATCGACGGGAGGGGTCAATACCTCGGTGATTTCATGAGCGACGACCGCCTGCTTGCCGTCATGTCAAACGGCGACATCAAGCTGAGTGGTTACGACCTCTCTACGCACTTTGAGGAAGATATGCAGATGATTAGAAAATATGAACCCGATGAAGTGTTGACGGTGGCGTATATCGAAGGTGAAACCGGATATCATTACATAAAAAGGTTTCAGCTTGAAGAAGAAACTCCGTCCAATAAAAGAATCAGCAGTATTGGAGACCATCCCGGTTCACGTTTTGTGATGATTTTGTTCGATGAGCTACCGAAGGTAATGCTCCATTTCAAGGAAAACGAAAAAGGAAAACGACCTGAAGACGAGGAGGTTAAAATTGTCGACTTCATCGGTGTCAAGAGTTTGAAGGCGAAAGGAAAACGTGTTTCAACGCATGTCATTGATTTCATCGAGGTGTTGCCACCCGATGAACCAGAACCGCTTGACGACGAACCAGAATCATCGGTGGATGAATTGTCAGAACCTGCTCTGAATCAGACTGATATGGAGCAAGAGATGGAAAAGCCCGTAAGTGAGTCTATTCCACCAACGCTCGTCTCACCCACTGAAGAAATTAAGGGAAAACCGCGTCCCGAAGGTCCGCTGCAGATGGAATTGCCCTTTTAAAACATTGACCATTGCAACCGTTTGCAATTCCACGAGCTGATTGTGAATGCATTAACAAAAGCCTCAATTTTATGTGTTAATTCGTGAACAATTCATACCTTTGCACGGTTTTTAGAAAGCTGCAAAGCATTCAAGTCTTACTACACAAAGGATCAGTTTAACTCTATGATTACCAATAACTTTATCAAGCGGCACATCGGACCATCAGAATCAGAAGTCCGAATGATGCTGCAAACAATTGGCGTTGAAAGCATCGACGAGATGCTTTACAAAATTTTGCCTGATAACATCCGTTTGCCCGGAAAGCTCAAGCTTGGTGCTGGACTGAACGAGCTCGAATACATCAGCCATCTCAAAGCGCTTGGAAACAAGAACAAGGTTTTCAAAACATATATTGGAATGGGTTATTACAACACCATCACACCTGGTGTGATTACCCGTAATGTGCTTGAAAACCCGGGCTGGTACACAGCCTACACACCTTATCAGGCTGAGATTTCGCAGGGTCGCCTCGAAGCGTTGCTCAATTTTCAAACCATGGTTTCCGATCTGTGTGGCCTTCCGATTGCAAATGCGTCCCTGTTGGATGAAGCCACTGCTGCAGCTGAGGCCATGATCATGTTCTACAACAGCCGTTCACGTCAACAAATAAAAGCAGCTTGTAATAAATTTTTTATTTCCGATACGGTTTTCCCACATACCATCGATGTGCTTAAAACGCGATCATACCCACTTGATATTGAAGTTATTACAGGAAAGGTGGAAGATTTTGTTCCGGGCAATGAATATTTTGGCATTTTGCTGCAATATCCCGACCAATTTGGTGCGGTGCAAGACTATTCCGCTTTGGTGGCAAAATGTCGTGAGCACGAAATTCAGGTTGCTGTTGCCGCCGACCTGCTTAGCCTAACCTTGTTAACCCCTCCGGGTGAGTGGGGCGCCGATGCGGTGGTGGGTTCTTCTCAGCGTTTTGGTGTTCCGATGGGATTTGGTGGGCCGCATGCTGCTTTTTTTGCTACCACCGAAAAATACAAAAGAAGTATTCCTGGTCGCATCATTGGCATTTCGAAAGATGCACTCGGAAACACTGCCCTGCGTATGGCCCTGCAAACCAGAGAGCAGCATATCAAACGCGAAAAAGCTACCTCCAATATCTGCACTGCGCAGGCGCTCCTGGCCTCGATGGCCGGCTTCTATGCTGTATATCATGGTCCTGAAGGATTGAGGTCAATTGCCAGACATATCAACATTCTTTCCGCAGTATTATCGGCCGAAGCTGTAAAAGCAGGAGCCAGGCAGCTCAACTCCTTCTGGTTCGATACGCTGCAGTTCGAGATGGCCGGCAAGGCCGCCGTTGTTTGCAGCAAGGCTGTGGCCAAAGGCATGAACTTCCGGATGATCGACGCTGACCGTTTTGGTGTGAGCCTTGATGAAACGACCAGCCTGGCTGATGTGAACGAAATTGCAGACACCATTGCTCAGGCTGCAGGAAAAACACACACGGCCTATGTTTGCGATCCTGCTTATTGTGAAATATTAACCACATTTCCGGCACACTTATCGCGCAAAAGTGCTTATCTGACGCATCCTGTTTTCAATACCTATCATTCAGAAACCGACATGATGCGTTATCTCAAAAGGCTCGAAAACCGCGATCTGGCCCTCAACCGCACCATGATTCCGCTTGGGTCGTGCACCATGAAACTGAATGCAGCTGCTGAGATGTTTTCGCTCAGCTGGCCCGAATTTGCCAATATCCATCCCTTTGTGCCTCAAAATCAGGCCGAAGGTTATTACGAACTGATCGCAAATCTTGAAAAAGATCTCTGTGAAATCACCGGATTCTCCGCTGTTTCATTTCAGCCAAATTCTGGCGCGAGCGGCGAATATACCGGTCTGCTTGTTATCAGGGAATACCTCATCCAAAAGGGTGAAGGACACCGCAATGTTTGCCTGATTCCGAGTTCAGCACATGGAACCAATCCGGCAAGTGCAGTAATGGCAGGCATGGAAGTAGTGGTTGTGAAGTGCGACGAAATGGGTAATGTTGATCTTAACGATCTGAAAATGAAGGCTGAACAACATTCAGCCAAGCTTGCAGCCATCATGGTCACGTATCCTTCAACGCACGGTGTTTTCGAGAAAGGCATTTCGGAATTGATTGAAATTGTGCACGCACACGGTGGTCAAGTTTACATGGATGGTGCCAACATGAATGCCCAGGTTGGACTCACCAGTCCTGGGTTTATTGGAGCTGATGTATGCCATCTTAACCTCCACAAAACCTTTGCCATACCCCATGGTGGCGGTGGTCCGGGTGTTGGTCCGATTGGTGTGGCGGCTCACCTTGTCGACTTTTTGCCAGGCCACAGTCAGGTGAAAACGGGCGGAGCAAAAGCCATACTAGCCGTTTCGGCAGCCCCTTTTGGCAGTGCCATGATTTTGCCTATTTCTTACGGATACATCAAGATGCTTGGTGGTGAAGGACTTACGTATTCTACCATTATGGCCATTCTCAATGCCAACTACCTCAAAGAAAAACTGAAGGCACACTATCCCATTTTATATACCGGAAATGCCGGAACGGTGGCACACGAAATGATCCTCGACTGCAACCAATTCAGCAAAACAGCTGATGTGGGTGCCATTGACATTGCAAAACGATTGATGGACTATGGATTTCATGCACCAACAGTAGCTTTCCCGGTTCATGGAACATTGATGGTTGAACCAACTGAAAGCGAACCACTCCGCGAGTTAGACCGTTTTGTTGAAGCCATGATTGCAATCAGAAATGAAATCAGGGCCATCGAAACTGGCGAATCAGACAGGCATAACAATGTTTTCCATAATGCACCCCACACAGCAGCAATGCTCATCAGCTCCAACTGGACTTATCCCTACAGCAGGGAGATGGCAGCATTTCCGCTGCCCAACTTGTTGGTTGATAAGTATTTCGCGCCTGTCACCCGCATCGACGATGCCTATGGCGACCGCAATTTGGTGTGCACTTGTGCTCCGGTTTCTTCGTATTTGTAACATCGATCAGCTTTATATTTTCAGACCCGGCCTCTGGCTGGGTCTTTTTTTTCTTGCCAATTGAAATCAATGATATAAATTTGGAGCAAAAACCAAATATATGGAAGTTTTAGGCATTGACTTTGGCGGTAGCGGCATCAAAGGCGCAATTGTGGATACGCAAACAGGCAGGCTTGTCACTGAGCGTCACCGGATTGCCACACCTCAACCTGCCACGCCAGCGATGGTGGCAGACACCATCCTGCAACTGGTCAGTCATTTTAATTATTCTGGCCCTGTGGGTTGTGGGTTTCCCGCCCTCATCAACAATGGGGTTGCGATGACTGCATCCAATATTGATGCCTCATGGGTGGGTATCAATGCCGAAACATTGTTTTCGGAAGTGACCGGAATGCCTGTTTTTGTAGTGAATGATGCGGATGCTGCAGGTATAGGGGAGTTGCGTTTTGGCGCAGGCAATGGTGCTCCGGGAGTAGTGTTGCTGCTTACCATTGGAACGGGAATTGGCTCGGCTTTGCTCAATGACGGTGTTTTGCTTCCATCAACGGAGTTTGGTCATATCGAATTCAAGGGAGATATCGCCGAACGCTATTGCTCGGATGCTGCCCGCGAGCGTGAAGAGATGAGCTGGGAAAAGTGGGGTAAGCGGTTTAACAAATACCTCGTTTACATGGAAAAGCTTTTCTCGCCCTCATTATTCATCATTGGCGGAGGCGTTAGCAAGAAAATGGAGCTTTTCCGAAACAAAATCACAGTAAAGGCACCTGTTGTACCGGCCACTTTGCGCAATCAGGCAGGCATCATTGGCGCAGCCTGCTATGCCTCAGATAAGTCGAAACAATAAAAGGCCAACCTTTTTCGGATAGCCTTTTATTATTTGACAGACGTTTTTTTTAGATCACGGCCATTTCTTTCAGGCATGCCCTGATGCGCTCCCAGGTGTTTTCGATATCGTCATCAAGACCAACACTAAAGCGAACAAGGCCTTCGGAAAGTCCCATTTCCCGCTGAACTGTTTCAGGAACTTCGGAGCTGGTGCTTTTGCCACTGTTGCTGAACAAGGTTTTGAAATAGCCCAAACTCACTGCAAGATACCCAATATCAGCCAGTTCCATCTTTTCCATCAGCTCATTCGCTTTCTCGGCTGTTTCCATGTCTATTGAAATCATGCCGCCAAAGCCATAGCGTGGATTCATCATCTTCTTCAGGGTTTCGTGGCCGCGGTGCTCAGGCAATCCGGGGTAGTTGAATTTGAGTCCAGCCTCTTTAAAGCGTTGGGCCAAAAACATGGCATTGAAGCTGTGCTGCTTCATGCGGATATGAAGCGTGTGCAGGTTTTTAAGGATGTTTGAGCTTCGAAGTGGGTCGAGCACAGGTCCGAGCAACATGGCAGTTCCGTTATTAACATCAATCAGTTGATTGATAAACTGTTGGCTTCCACAAATGGCGCCTGCCACACAATCGTTTTTTCCATTGATAAATTTGGTCATACTGTAAACCACCACATCCGCTCCATGTTTCGCAGGCTCAACAATCATTGGTGTGAAGGTGTTGTCCACCACAAGTTTCACTCCATGCGTGTGCGCGATTGCTGAAAGAGCTGGTAAGTCACTGATTTGAAGCAGTGGGTTGGTCATTGTTTCGGTGTAGATGACCTTTGTGTTTGGACGTAAAGCAGCTTCCACCGCTTTCAGATCGGTAATGTCCACAAAGCTCACGCTGATGTTGAAACGTGGCAACCAGTTTTGCATGAAAGCGAATGTTCCTCCATAGGTGGTGACACTCGAAACGATGTGGTCGCCCGATTGGCAAAGCTGGAGCAAAGCGGTGGTAATTGCTCCCATGCCGCTTGCCGTAACCCACGCCGCCTCGGTGCCATCCATGGCTGCCAATGCATCGGCCAGGTATTTGTTGCTGGGGTTCCAGTGTCTGCTGTAAAGAAAACAGCCCTCTGCTTCACCATGAAACGTGTCGGTCATGGTTTTGGCCTGCATAAAAGTATAGGTGGCCGAGTCGGTTACAGAGGGATTCACATCACCAAATTCACCAAATTGTTTCAGGTTGAAAATGCGTCCGGAGGGTGTGTTTTTCATGGGATAAATATGTTCTGGTTTAGACTACAAAATTATCGATATGTAATTAAAAGTCAATATGATCTGATATTTCTAAACAAAGTAGTTTAAAATAATTAAAAAATATAAGTAAAAGCGGTTATATTTGCAAAAATTCATTAGTTCATACCTTAATTTATGCATTCAAACTTTCACCTTGATACTTTGGACAGGCGCATTTTGGCTTTATTGCTGGAAGATGCCAGGATGCCTTTTGTTGAAGTGGCCCGCCGCTGCCGTGTTTCCGGAGCGGCGGTCCATCAGCGGGTGGCCCGGTTAACCGAAGCCGGTGTTATCGAAGGGTCGCAGTTTCGCTTGAGCGCCAAAGCCCTGGGTTATATGACCTGTGCTTATATCGGCATTCAGGTAAATCTGACTTCAACGAGTACACACAACGAAGTTTTCAAAAAGATTGAACAGATACCTGAGATTGTGGAGTGTCATCACATTAGTGGAAAGTATTCGTTGCTTGTGAAAATATACACCCTCAACAACGAGCATCTCAAGCAGGTGATTGTGGAGCGGATTCAGTCGATTCCCGAAATCAGTTTCACTGAAACCTTCATTTCGCTGGAAGCTGGCTTCGAGCGTGAGTTGCCTGTTTTGTAGTTTCCTGCTTTTGTTATTTTTGTGATACAAACCCAATCCACATGAGAACCATCATTGCAGGCGGGGCTATCGTGATTTTTATTTTTGTGCAGCTTTGGCGGCAAGGGTCGGCGCTTCGTACAATCGATGGCGACGGCAGTGGTTACTATGCCTATCTCACCGCTGTTTTTATCCATCACAGCACCGATTTTACGAAGGTTTACGAGCTGGAAAAATCACGTCGTGGCCTGGATTATATGGCGCACTATTTTCATGATGGTCCAAACGGCAAGGTGAACAAATATTATATGGGCACTGCCCTTATGATGCTCCCGTTTTTTTTGTCGGCATGGCTTTTTAGCTGGTTCAGCGGCATGCCTGCTGATGGTTACAACATTCTTTTTCAATATGCTGTTTCATTCGGTGCGGCTGTTTGGCTTGGTGTAGGTTTGATTGCTGTGGTGCGCTTGTTGGGTACCTTTGGATTTGAGCGCAAAGTTCAGCTAATCACCATTTTATCATTGTTGTTTGGTACAAACCTGTTTTATTATGCTTTTTTGCACCCCTCACATTCACATGTTTATTCATTTGCTGTGATGGCAGTGTTTTTGCTGTGCGCCAGGCGGTTTCTTGTTTCGGAGAATAAAAAAATGCTCCATTATGCTGCATTATTCCTTGGCTTTGTTGCACTGATAAGGCCAACCAATGTGTTGGTGGTGATGGCATTGCCCTTTTTGGCGGGTGATCGAAGGGTGTTTGTTGAAAAAAGCCGTTGGCTGCTGCAGCATCCGCGCTCGTTGTTTTTATCTGTTGTGATCTTGCTTTCAGTTTTTTCACTTCAGGCGGTCTTTCATTACATTCAAACAGGGCAGTTGTTTTTTTGGACCTATCAGCAAGAGGGCTTTCGATTCGAAAATCCTGCCATGATTGCCTTTTTGGTCAGTTATCGCAAGGGATTTTTTGTTTATACACCGCTGATGCTGCTGCTTATTCCAGCCCTGGTTCGGTTGTTTCAACGGAGCCACTTTCAGTTTTTCAGTTTCGTGGCCTATTTTGTTCTGATGGTTCTGGTACTGTCGTCCTGGTGGAACTGGTTCTACGGCGACAGTTTTGGCATGCGCGCCATGATCGATCACTATGCCCTGCTGAGCATTCCGCTTGCAACAGGCATCCAACAATTGTTTCAAAAAGGGCTGATGCGTTATCTGCTGGCTTTGTTTTTGCCCCTGGTGATCGCGTTAAACCTTCTGCAAACCTATCAGTATCAACAGGGCATCATTCATCCCGACTCGATGAACAAAGAAAAATACTGGCATGTGTTTCTGAAAACCGATCCTTCATACCGCCACATTTTGGGCGAATGCCCCGAACCTGTGTTTGAGAAACTTCGCGATGATGAAGCCATGGTTTTTATGAATGATATGGAAAGCCCGTCGAATTTCTGGACCTCCAACGGCATAGTCACTTCCAAAACAGCATTTAGTGGGCACAGGCTGGCTGATATGAATCAATCCAATATTTACAGTCCTACCCTCGTTTTGCAAGATGATCTGATGCAACATGCTGATAATGAAAAATATATTAACGTTAATTTAATGTACAGGGAATCAAGCATCAATGCGCTCGAACAGTCGCTGCTTGTTTATGCTGCAACAAACGACCAAAATCGACTTTCGTTTTACAAAACATTCAGAATCAAACAACTTCCTGATACTATCGTGAACAGCTGGTGCAATGCAAGCTTTGGATTCAAAGTGCCGCCCTGGAGCAGCGAAGTGAAACAGGTGAAGCTGTATGTTTGGAACCGTTCGGCTGCAGCTTATCAGTTGGATGATATTGAAGTAACCATCTACAACCTTAAAGAATGAAACCTATTCCTGATGACCGATTTTTTAGGTTCAACAACCAATTGAAAGAGGGCGAAGACTATTATATGGAGAACGGCTATCGGGTGATGACAGCCAGTTTTCTTCAAAGAAGAGGATATTGTTGCGGTAACGGATGTCGACATTGTCCCTACTTTCCGCCCCATATCAAAGGAAATATGCAGCTTAAAGTATAAATTTAACAAAATATTTGCTCAGACAATCCCGAAAACTGTATTTTTACCCTCTGCATTCAATAAGTCTGACCAACACAATAAGCAGTTTTTATGTCGCAGGAAAACACCCATCAGGTTTCGAAGTTGTTTGCTACGCAGCACAATTTTGAATCGGTCAATCAGGATGATCAGGCTGCAATGCTACAGGCTGTATTTTTTGAATCGGAAATACCAACCCTGATTGTCAGCGAGTTGTTGGGTTTGATTGCCATCAATCCAGCTGCTGCCCATATGCTGCCATCAAATGCAACCAAGTTGTCGGATTCACTCGAATCTTATTTTCAATCGGTTGGCTTTGTCAATACCGAGCCCTTGCTGGATGCAGTTAAAATTGCCCTGAAAGGCGCAGGCACCTCGCATGATTTGGTGCGCACCGACGGAAAAAGGACACATTATTACAGGGCTAACATTTTTACGCTAAAACTTTCACCACCTACCGTAGCCATTCAGTTGCTCGACCTGTCGGAGGAGGTTGACCTGATTCAGCTGGAACAAAAAAAACGAAGCAAGGCCGAAACCAACGACAAAATGAAGTCCATGTTTTTGGCCAATATGTCGCATGAAATCAGAACGCCGCTCAATTCCATCATTGGTTTTGCAGAGCTTTTGATTGATCAGGATGATGTAGGGATTGAATCGCGGGAGTATGCGCAAATGATTCAGTCAGCCGGCGACACCCTCCTGCAGCTGATCAACGACATCATTGATATCAGTAAAATTGAAGCCGGCCAAATCAGAATTACAAAGTCACTGGTTGATGTGGATGCCACCCTCGATGAACTGGTTTTGATGATGGATAACCAAATCAAGATCAGAAACAAAGAGCATATCGAAGTGGTGTTGGAAAAGCCCAGGCATGCACCTGGTTTTGTGCTTGAGACCGATCCCAACCGATTCAGGCAAATCTTTACAAACCTGCTCACCAATGCCATTAAGTTTGTTGATGAAGGCTCGGTTAAGTTTGGTTATACCGAAGTTGATGGCGATTATGTGCAGTTTTTTGTGAAAGACACAGGTTTGGGCATCGAAAGGGAAAAAGTTCCGCAAATATTCGAACGATTTGCACGATTCGACAGTCCGCAGGGACACAATCGTGAAGGCACGGGTTTGGGTTTGTCGATCACCCGGCAATTGGTTGAATTGCTTGGCGGCAGGATCTGGTTCGACACAGAATATACCAAAGGCTCAACCTTTTATTTCACCCTGCCTGTAACAGATGCCACACGGCAAAAGACTTCAGAGCAAAACAAATCTGTTGGTCAAAATCGAAACCAGCAATGGAAAGGTGAGGTGTTTCTGGTGGTTGACGATGTCGAAGCCAACTACTTGTTTTTCAGGTCGATGTTTAAGCATACCGGAGCACAGCTCATTTGGGCGAAAGATGGTTTTGAGGCCATGCGGATCTGCAGGGAAAACCGCGATATAACGTTGGTGTTGATGGACATCATGATGCCTCATCTGGATGGATTCGACACAGCGAAACAAATCAAGGAGTTTAGGCCCAAATTGCCCATTATTGCGCAAACAGCCTTTGCCGATGAGCATGGTATGACGAAGGCCACTCAGGCCGGGTGCGACGAATACATCACCAAGCCGGTGCAACACACCGAATTGGTTAGTCTTATCAATAAACTGATCTGATTAACCGCCCGTAAATCAACAAACAACGAGTCTCATGAGTAAGCAAACCCTGGAAGTTTTGGTCAGGCACTGGGGTTATCCTGCTTTTCGTCCAATGCAGGAGGAGATTGTTGATTCCATCATGGAAGGAAAAGATACACTTGCATTGCTTCCAACGGGTGGTGGAAAATCAATTTGTTTTCAGGTTCCCGGAATGGCGTTGTCCGGCATGTGTCTTGTGATCACGCCCTTGATTGCACTCATGAAAGATCAGGTGATGCATCTGAAACAAAAGGGCATTGCTGCAGCAGCTATTTACAGCGGTTTACATTTCAACGAATTGGAAATTGTTTACAATCAGGCCGTTTTTGGCAATTTGAAATTTCTGTATGTTTCGCCAGAACGACTTGTGACCGAGCGCTTTCTCGAACTTGTTAAACGAATGAAAATCAACCTAATAGCGGTTGATGAGTCGCATTGTATCTCGCAATGGGGCTACGATTTCAGACCTCCATATCTGCGCATTGCCGAGATCAGACCTTATTTGCCAGGTGTTCCTGTGCTGGCACTCACCGCAACGGCAACCCCGGCTGTGGTGAAAGATATTCAGGCCAAACTTGCTTTTAAATCTTCGCAGGTTTTTCAAACCAGCTATGTCCGGCCAAACCTGACCTACAACGTAATCCATCATCCCGATAAGCATGCCACACTCGAGCGTCTGTTGGGAAAAGTGCAGCACGGAAGCGGCATTGTGTATGTGAGAAACCGAAGAAAAACGCGCGAGTTAGCTGACTTTCTCAACTCAAAAGGTATCAGCAGCACCTGGTATCATGCCGGTTTGGAAGTGAAACAACGCGATGAACGACAGTCGGCATGGATGCACGGACGGGTTAAAGTGATGGTTGCTACCAACGCTTTTGGCATGGGTATTGACAAACCTGACGTGCGCGTGGTGGTGCACATGGATTTGCCCGACAGCCTGGAGGCTTACTTTCAGGAGGCAGGGAGGGGTGGTCGTGATGGAAAGGAGTCAAAGGCCTGGCTCCTGGTTTCCGATCAGGATGTCAGCCAGTTAAAAAGCAGTTTTGAATCAAGTTTTCCTGAGCCGGCAAAGATCAGGGCCATCTATCAAGCCCTGGGGAACTATTTTCAGATTCCGGTGGGATCTGGTGCCAATCAAAGCTTCGACTTCGACCTCATGGATTTTTGTAAGGTCTATCATTTTGCTGTGCTTGAGGTTTTTGCTGCATTGCAATTGTTCGAAAAAGAAGGCCTGATGCAAATGTCGGAAGGTGTTAAAACACCTGCCCGCCTGTTTATGCATTGCAGCCGTGAAGACCTTTATCGCTTTCAGGTGGAACAACCCGCTTTTGATGGTTTTATCAAAAACCTGCTACGTTCATATCCCGGAATTTTTACCGATTTCGTGCCCGTGAGGGAGGAAGAAATCAGCCGGAAAACAGGCTTGCCTGTCGATCGTATCGATGCGCTTCTGAGGCAGTTGATGAAACTCAACTATTTAACCTATGTGCCCCGAAAAGAAAAACCCCAGTTCATTTTGCTCAGCGAACGAAGGCCGTCCGACCATATCGTGCTCAGTAATGAATTTTATTACGACTTAAAGAAACAAGCTGCCATACGTTTACAATCGGTGATTGATTTTGTGCATCGGAATGATGTGTGCCGCAGCCAGCAGTTGCTACGCTACTTTGGCGAAACATCGAGCAGCCGTTGCGGAAAATGCGACGTTTGTACAAAACGCAACGATCTCAAAATAAGTGACATAGAGTTTGAGCATATCCGACAGAATGTGATGAAGTTGCTGTCGGACAGGCCGTATCCGCTTTATGAAGCAATTGCTGCCACAGAAGGTTTTCCCGAGGAGAAGGTTCTTGCTGCCATCCGTTGGATGCTCGAAAACCGGATTCTGGAAAAAGATGAAAGTGAACGACTCAGAATCCGAAAACAACTCGATATCAATGGGTTGTAGAGAATTATTGGAATGACTGATCCATTCAGCTTTTTTTTATGGGTGTCGTAAAACCATATCGACGGTGGAATTGTTAATATTTTAAAGCAGGTCCTGAAGGCTTTTTATATTGAAAAAGCATTGATGGCGTGTCAGGTTCCTGAATGTCAAATTTTTAATAACAGTTTTTAATGACAAAAACAAGTTTCAATTCGGTGCTTGGCCTGCTGGCGCTCATACTCATTGCGGGCTTTATTTCTTCCTGCAGCACCTTGCAGGTAACAAGCGATTATGACAAGCAGGTTCAGTTTTCTGATTACAGCAGATTTGCTTTTTCATCATCAATGGACGAACTGAGTGTGAATGACCTTGTGAGCAAACGCATTCGAAGTGCCATTGAGCGCGACCTGAAAGCCAAAGGTTTCGTGTTGTCAGATCAACCAGATTTTTTGGTTGATGTCGTGGTGAAGGTCTCAAACAAGGAGCAAATCATCGCACGCACAGAGCCATTGCCAGGTTTCTATGGACGCAGGTATCGGTTTAGCCCGGGATGGTCGTCGGTGACGCATTATGATGTTAACACCTACGAAGAAGGAACCCTTATCATTGGAATGGTTGATGCTGTGAAAAACGAATTGGTATGGGAAGGAAAAGGCAGTACGGTTTTAAGTGGTAAAGCTCCATCTGAAGAACGCATCGACAAGACAGTGAAGAAGATTCTCAAGCGATTTCCGCCCCAGACAGTAAACTAAATACCCGATATTTGATCAGAAAGAAGCATAGGTGGTTTCAAGCGATCGCAGCTAAGTAATGTCTTCTTATTGTTCAAACTAACCCGTATGACCGCCAGAGAAACGATCGATTTAACAGGCAATGATGTTGTTGGGCTTGCGCAACAACTACTTGGATATGAGTTGCATACATTCATCTCTGGATATCATTGCGCGGGTATCATCACCGAAACGGAGGCCTATGCAGGCGTTAGCGACCGTGCATCGCATGCCTGGGGTGGAAGGCTTACCAAACGAACGGAGGTGATGTTCAGGAAGGGCGGAATTGCTTATGTCTATTTCACTTATGGTATGCACCATCTCTTCAACATTGTGACGGGGCCGGAAGGGATTCCGCATGCTGTGCTTATCCGCAGCGTTGTCCCCACCCTGGGTGTTGAAACCATGCTACAACGGCGGTCGAACGCTATGCCACTCCATCAGTTGGCAAACGGTCCGGCCAAACTATGCAAGGCATTGGGCATCGATCTCACGCACAATGGCCTGGAGATTGGCAGCGACACCATTTGGCTTTCTGAAAACAAAGTAAGTGCCGAATCTAATGTTGTTGCTACGCCCCGCATCGGAGTGGATTACGCAGGAGAGGATGCCTTGCTTCCTTATCGGTTTATTTTAACCGCAACGCCGCACGCCCGGCTTTAAACACTTGATCTGCTGCAACAGAAATTATTTATCTGAGGTCTTCGACACCAACTGTTGCCTGAGGTACAAGAGTCTGCTTCTGATTTCCTCCGTCTCGGCCGGCACACTGTCTTTGATGTGCTCCAACAATTCAAAAACCCTTCCGGATTTGTAGTTATGGTAAAGAAGTTTTTCTGAAGTCTTGCTGATGGTTTCGATCAGTGTTTCTCTTGACTCATGACCTTCGATGTAGCGGGCTACTTCGGTATACCATTGTAGTACAGGAGTATAAACACTCGTGTCAATGAATCTTTTTTCAAGTGTAACGAGGTTATACCGGTTGTTCAACGCGATGACCTTGCTGTATTTTTCGGCACTGAGCAAAGCCTGTAGGTAGGCCGAAAAAAAGAGGTGCCATCGGGTGTCGAAAATTTCTTTTTTAAAGGCATCAAGAAAGGTTGACGCGTAGCTCACCGCATTTTTGGCTCTGTTGTTGTAGATGAGCGTGCGGATGTAGAAGCTGACAAAGCCAATCTTATTGTAAAAGCTGTTCGTGTTTTTCAGATCTGGTATCGATTGACTCATGATTTTCAGCGCTTTTTCATATTTTTTATTTCGGAGCAGCACCCCGCACAGGTTGGCCAGATAGAAAAGGTAGTCGCTGTTTTTCTGTCTGATGGACAAAAAACCATAGTGCTCCGCCCTGTTCAACTCGTTGAGTTTGCTGTGCATCATCGCACGGTTGGAGTAGTAATTGGATAGCAGTCGTTTTGAATAAAAAAGTGAAGTTTTAAATTCTTCATCCAAGTGATCGTAAAGCAGACGCAGCTTTTCGAACTCGCGTGTGTTGTAAAAATGGAAGGTCAAGCGAACAGCAGCCCGATACCTTGAGTAGCCGTCGAGGGAGGTATTTGAAAATGTTTCTCTCAGAAAATCAGTAAATTCCAGTTCGGTCGGGCCGGGTGTTTCATGTTGCCTAATGATTTCAACAGTGGCTTCGTTTAAACTTTTATTGGCCTGAATCCCATCGAGGTAGGCAAGCGCGTGTTGTTGAAGGAACTGGTTGGTGGGTTTGTAAAAAATATTGCGCATGCGAATGAGCAGGTAGTCTCTGAAGCGTTCAACCAATTCATAGAACCTGAGGAAATAATAGTGCGATGGTTTGATGATTTTGAAATAGGCTATAATTTCGCGTTCCTCTTCGGCTGATATGGCATCAAGCATCACTTGCTTCTCGGTTTTTAAGAGCCATTCATAGAAAACATCTACATCGGCTTTTGCAAGTGATTCGGTAATCCAGTTTTTGATGTAGGAATAGGAGCGTTTATCCAGGGTGAGGTCAAATTCCTTTTTTTGCTCTGGAAAATGACAGTTGTGATGAATGATACTGAGGATCTGATTGTTACATTCCTTATTGAATCGGCTGATGCTGATCAGGTAGTCAGCTTCATGCGGATACAACTGATTGACAAATTCTGTAAACGAAGCGAGCTTGTGTTTCATGAATCAGGATTTCGGCATGAAGATAGTTTTTTTCGATGAACTGAAATGCAGCTTCACTGTTTTTTGGCAAAACAAAAAGGGGAAGCAAATCTTCCCCTTTTACTCACTAACCCAATGAATGCTATTTTAAAAAAGCATTTACTTCGGCATTGAACACCTCGGGTTTTTCAAACATCATGAAATGGCCACATTTGGGAACCATCACAAGTTTACTTCCCTTGATTTTTTCTGCACCTGCCTGCGCGATATCAACAGTTTTTCCGGGGTTGAGGAAGCGATTGGGAATCAGGTTGTCATTCTCTCCGAAGAAAATGAGGGTTGGAACACGAATATCTTGCAGATATCCGATCACAGGATTGTCAACCATCCCATGCACCGACTGCACCACGGCATAGCAATAGGCATTAAAATCGGATGCCGATCGCATGGCAAGACGGTCGGTGATCATGAAATCGGCGTCGGCAGGAAGTTTGTAAAAGTTGGAGGCGAGGTTGTTTTGAATGGCTTCAGCTGTGGTTAGCCGCACGCCATCCACGGTCATTACATTTCTGAACCACTGTTTTTGTCCTTTTGTAAACGCCTCAAATCCAGCAGGGTCAACTAAAATTAAGCCTTCTACCACCTGGGGGTAAAGCAGGGCTGTTGTGATGGAGATTTGTCCTCCCATTGAGTGGCCTGCAAGATAAACCTTGTTGAGCTTTAGTGTGTTGACGAGCTCATTGACAATTCCTGCATAAAATGTCATTTGCCCGCTATGCGGTTCTTTGCTGGATTTTCCGTAACCGGGCAGGTCGATCGAGATGCAGCGGTAGTTTTCCTTGAGTGCATCCACATTTTTAATCCAAGCCTGCAGGTAGCTTCCGAGTCCGTGAATAAAAATGATCGTTTTTTCTCCCTTTCCTTCATCAGTATAGGCAATGGTGTAGCCCGAACCGGGCAACACAACTCTCTTCACCTGATGATGATAGCTGAGCTCATCCATCTTTTGAAGCGGTTGAACAGCTTTATAGGGTGTCGAACATTGGCTCATGGTGATCAAAATGACGAAAGCAGCAAGTGTGATTGAATATGTTTTCATTTTTTGAAGCATTAAAGTTAGAACATGAGCCATTTAAAAACCAGAAATGAGGTCCACGGATTAACAGGACGTTCGCTCAGTCCACCATTTACGGCAAATCCGTAGGAATCTTGATTGCTATCATAAAAATCGCCCAGCATCATATAAGCCCCATGGAGCTCGAGACTCATGAATGGCCCGAAGTTATAGGCGATGTTTCCGTTAATCTCGGTGCCGATCATGCTGCCGCCTCCGCGGGGTTGCACGTTTGCAAAAGCAGTTGCACCTCCTATTTTGGCATTCAACCTGTTGGGAATGATTGATTTGGATGCATTCAAGGTGATGGCCGTCAACCCATATCCCATATTGCTGATGTCCATTATGGCAGGGGTGAAGCGATTAACGACATTGCCATGGGGCATCAGCAAATAGGCGCCCGAGCTGATGAAAATAGCACCCGGAGCTCCCCATTGGTTGCCGGTGATGACACCGGAATAAGTTCCATCTTTTAAACCATCGGCATCACCTGACGAATACATCACATCAAGTGTAAGCAGGTCGGTGGTGGTTTGTCCGTAGCGGTAGGATGTTCTGAGGTTGGCTGCAAAGCCCATGATGTTGGCTGCATCGGTGTAACCAGCTGATGCATTGTCTTTTACGAGAAGAGTATCGGTAGTTCCAAGGTTGAAGTTAACAAAACCTGTCACCATCCAGGGATCTACCCAATGTTCGGTGTTTCTTCCGAAAAATGCACCAAGCCAAACAATATCGGCTTTGTAATCGGTGTTGGAATAATTGAAACGATATACGCCATTGTGTTGTGCAAGGGTGCTGTTCAATCCTTGTCCCAGAATCGAAACCCCACCTGCGCCCGAAGCCCGGTCGCGCAAGTAATAGGCCGAAGCGCCAATTTTCCATGTTTTGGTGATGTCTTTTTCGCCCATCAGTTCGAACAGTGTCACATCGTCATTCAATTGGATGTAGTTCTCGTAAAGCTTATAGTATCCAACTTTAATGCGTTGAAAGTCCCAGTCTTTTCTCACAGAAACGCCCACGCCATCGGTGCCAAAATAGGCAAGGCGATAGCCGGTTGTTGTCATTTTATCAAAAAGTGTTTTGTAGGGATTGTAGGGTGTGTCGAAAATGCGCTGTAGTCCGAGATTGATAAACCATCCTTTGGCAGGGTTGAGCTCCAGTTCGAGGTTTTGAGTCTGTAGGTTCACCTGGTCGGCTGAGAAAGCGCCGCCAAAGTTTCCGCCTGCTCCATAAGCCACATCGCCCCAGGTCCAGTCGAGTTCAAACGAAGCGCGAAGTGTGGCTTTGCCGTTGAAAAGGTGTGGCTGGTAGATAAAAAAAGGAATGAGCCTCTGTTCGACATAAGTGCTGGTATGTTCATTGCTGGTTTGGGTGGTATTGCCGCCAAACAGGCGTCCAACCACCTGCCCTTTGAGAAAATCATTTTGAGGATAGATATCCGAAAGCACTGCCTGATTGATGTAGAATGCCAAAAATTGAAATTCTTTGTTGGCTTTTTCTGGAATTTCTTTTGAAAAATATTGATTAGTAGGTAGTTGTGAAAAGGTGTTCAGGCTGGCAGCAAGGATAAGCAGAAGTAAAAAGTTCTTTTTCATAAGGCTGTTTATTGTATAAATGCGTTGCATAGTAGGCAAAAAAAAGACCAGAAAGCCGCACCTAAGTCCGGTTTTCTGATCTTTTTCTGAGAGGTGATTTATTCAGCTATCTGAACAAATGTCTGCACATTAGCTGTGCCCAGTGCGCCACCGCTGGTGCTTCCAAAGCCGCCGGTTGCAGTGGGTGCTGTGGCACCAATGTTGGGTGTGGTTTGTGCTACCTCATACTTCATGGTATAGCTCGAGCCGGTTTGGGTAATCTCAAAAATGCCTTCGCTTGTGACGGCTGTTGGTGCATTTTGATTGAGGGTGATGTTCCAGATGTTGCCGGTGCCAGATTTTTCCTGCGCATAAGTGCCTGTATAAACAACTTTTACACCCTGAGCAAAGGATTCAACGTAATAGGTTTTGTTTGCATTGAAGTTGGCATAGATGGAGTCAACACCAAAGTAGGTAACAAGCAATGCGGCTACATTGCTGCCAGATGATTGCCATTGACCAACCAGGCCGTCTTCAGCGGGGTTGTAAACATCTTCTTCCTCGCTTTTTTTGCAGGAAGTTAAAACAATCGAAATTGCGAAAAGGATAAGCATGAGCTTTTTCATGGTGATTAGATTTAGGTTATGAAACAAATTAAATGACTAGTATTCAAAGGACAATATTTTCTGCTAAATTAAAAAGGTTGACTTAAACAAAAGATGATCAGCGATTATTTTTTAAAATATTTATTATCAAGATGTTGTGCAAAAATTTTCAATATTGACCCCGATTTACCCCCAGCGGATAACATTCGCACCCCACGCATAGCCGATGCCGGCTGCAATCATCGAAATGACGCTTCCGGGGATGATTTTGCCGGCTTTCAGGCCAAGGTGTATGGATAGGATTTGGTCAACCTGACCGAGGTGGCCATAGTTTTCGAGGTAGGTGGTTTGTTCGGGTGTCAGACCCAGTGATGCCACTAAGCTATCATACATCGATCTTTTAAAATGCAGCGAAGCCAGGTAAGTCATTTCCTGACGCATGATGCCTGATTTGGCAAATGCCTCATCAATGCAGATCATCCAATTGCGCATCGATACCTCGTTGAGCCGCTCTTTCATGTGTTGTTCGTTAAAAACGCGCAGTGATTTGTAGGCCACATCGGCCACTTCGCATGTGATCGGCTTTTCGGTGCCGCCATATTCTACCCCGGCATCGCGTGCCATGCTGCCATCGGTGATAATATGTGTGCCAAGCAACAGGTTTTTTCCATAGTTTCTCTTCATGATCAAAGCGCCGGCACCTGCACCCAGATTGAACATGAAAGACACGGCTGCATCCGTGTAGTCGATGAAATCGCCATTGCGGTATCCTCCGGCAATCAGCACTGTTTTGATGGAGGGATCGGCAAACATCATGTCTTTTGCAATTTTCATGGCGGCCACGGTGGTGCAGCAGCGTTGCTGAAGGTCGATGGCCCAGGCGTTGACAGCCCCAATGCGGTGCTGAATGTAGATGCCGGTGGTTGTGAGTGGATACTCCTTCCATTCTTCACCAATAGAAATGATCAGGTCAATTTCTCTGGCATCAGTGCCGGTTTGCTGCAAACAATCGAGCGCAGCCAATGCCCCCATTTCTTGAGTGCCATCTGATTTACCCGCAACGGTTTTTTCAATAATACCGAGTTTATCGCGAATGGCTGCAGCAGTCCACTGGCCTTGGGTGGCAAGCGAAATATCGTCGGCTGTCATCCTGGCTTGCGGCAGGTAGATGCCTGTTCCCACTACGCCTGTATTAAAATTTGTTTGTATCATGATCTGGATGCTGTTGTAAAAGAGATTGTTAGTAAATAAAAATGTTGCTTCCAACCGCCAATCCGGCACCTGAAGCCATCAAAACTACCATGTCGCCACGTTTGATTTGGTCGCTGCTCACTGCTTCGTGCAAGGCCATGGGAACGCAGCCCGAACCGGTGTAACCATATCTGTCCATTACCAGCGTGGTTTTGCTCATCGGTTGTCCGAGTTGTTCCATCACATTTTCAATCACCGATTTGTTGATCTGGGTAAAGATAAAATGATCCACCTCTTCGACTGTTATTCCATATTTTTCAAGCAGTTGCCGCACCACCATGGGCCAGAGGCGGGTGTTGCGGTCGCCGGGCAGCGGTTTAAGGCTTTGCAGCCCGTAGGCCTTTGTTTCGAGCAGCAGGGGTGTAACGGGTTGTTTTGTTCCACCGGCATAAACGCCAATATAATCATGTTGGGTTCCGTCGGTAAGCATTTGGCTTCCAATGTATCCTGTGTTTTCTTCGGTTGTTCGGCCCAGCACCACGGCCCCTGCACCATCCGCAAAAATAGAATAGCCAAAGGCATCATCGGGGCGCAAATATGCTGACATGTTGTAAACACCAATCACGATGGCGTGGCGGATACTTTCGTCGGCGGCCATGATGCGTGCAGCGTTGTCGAGTGCGATGGTGAAGCTGGCACAGGATGCAGCCACATCGAAGGTGGATGTCCAGCTTTCTGATTGTTGGAGTCTGCCTTGTACCAGAATCGACGTGGCTGGTGTGATGTATTCAGGTGTGTCGGTCCCAACCACGATCAGTTGAACATCCTCGGCATCGATGCCGGCGGCGTGAATGGCATTGCGGGCGGCTGCCGTGGCAAAGTCGGCTGTCGATTCGCGTAAACCCCGCAGCCTGGCAATGTGTCGTTGTTTGATTCCAAGTTTGTTTTCGAGCTTCAGGCTGTCGAAAGTCAAGCCAGTGAGTTGCATCAGCTCCTCATTGCCAATGGCATCGCCGGGAGCATAAACGCCTGTTCCGATGATATGTACGGGAAGTTTGTTTCTTTTTTGCATGCTGCAATGAATTTTTAAATGAAGCCCAATGCGAGAGCTTGTTGTGTGAGTTGCTCCCTGAAATCGGGATGTGCAATGGAGATGAGGGCAAGCGTGCGTTCTTTGACCGTTCTGCCGGTTAATTGCACACTTCCCCATTCTGTAACAACATAGTCGGTGTGGCTTCGGTGGAGTGTAACAGCGCTTCCCTCAGGCAGATAGGGTACGATGGTTGAGATTTTTCCACCGCGTGCGGTTGATCGGCAAGCGATGATTGATTTACCTTTGCCATCAAAACCCTCAATGGCACCTACGGCTGTGTCAGATTGTCCACCGGTTCCTGAATATTGCTCAGGGCCAATGGATTCGCTGGCAACCTGTCCGGTAAAATCGACCATGATGCAGGTGTTGATCGAAACCATTTTGCTGTTTTGCTTCATCACACAGGGATCGTTTACATATTTTCCGCGTAAAAACTCTACGGACATATTGTTGTGCAGCCAGCGATAGAGCTTTTCACTACCCATGGCAAAGGTGCAGATGAATTTGCCCTTATGAATGGTTTTCTCAGTGTTGGTAATCACACCTGCCTTGTAAAGTTCCATCATGCTGTCAACAAACATTTCGGTGTGAACCCCCAGATTTTTCTTTCCCTTGAGTGAAAGCGCACATGCGTTTGGAATTTCGCCGATTCCAAGCTGAATGGTAGCGCCATCTTCCACCAGATCAGCGATATGCTTTCCAATCTGCAAGGCCACCTCATCCGGTTTGGGTTCGGGTAGGGTGGGAGGAAGTTGGTGGTATTCCACAAAAAAATCTACATCTGACACATGCACCTGGGTGTCGCCCAGCGTTCGGGGCAGGTATTTGTTTACCTCAAGCACGCTGATTTCGGCTTGCTCAAGTATGTCTTTTTCATAGGTGATACCCAGCGAAAGTGAAACAAAGCCTTTTTCGTCGGGTGGGGTGCAGGTGCCAAAAAACAGATGGGGCTTGCGCACCTTCAGGCGGTCTGAAGCAGCACGATGGAGCATGTTGGGCACATAAGTCACTGTGCCTGTGCGGGCTTTGAGTGCAGCTCGCGATCCTGGAGCATGAAACCAGCTGCACAATTCGAAATGACCTTTCATTTCGGGAAGCATGTAAAAATCATACGGTTTAAGCGTTAACACCGAAAAAACCTGAACGTTCTTCACTTTGTCGGCTACCAGATGAAATTGCGACATGCAGCCTTGCGGTTCTGATGCACATTGAGCCACTATCACATCAGTTTCACTCTTTATCAGGCTGACAGCCTGTTCGATACTGATCAGCTTTCCCTTATAAATTTTTTCCGGATTATCCATTATTTTCTATTTTAATTGGTTTTTTTGAGCTCGATTGAATAATGTGCAGGAAACCAGCCAGCGCACTCGAAAAAACAATGGCCATGGCCGCAGCGATGGCTGGGTTTTGGGTTTTGCCGCTGAAATAAAGATCGGCTGTTCCAAAGCTGTAGATTTGATTCTGAATGAGCCAGGGCAAGAGGTAATAAGTTGTAAAATAAACAACGAGTGCAGTGAGCGACCCAATAATCACGGTCTTTTTTTGTACATTTTTTATAAATATACCAAAAACGATGGGTACGAAATTGATCGAGAAGAAAGAGTAAACTCCGTTTTGAGCAAAAATTGCAACACTCAGGTTCGGTCGCAACAGCTGTTCGCGCGAGGCGATAAATGCCGCCACAGCCATGAGTACAATCACAAACTTATTGATTTTGATATAATTATCCTTGTTGCGAATTTGTTTTCCGAGAAGATTACCGATCAAATCATTTGTAATGGTGGTGCTCAGGCTTTGAATCAACCCTTCGATGGTTGACAAGCCGGCACTCAACAAACCCATTATTACCAGTAAACCCACTGTGATCGCGAACCATCCACTCGAGAAAACCTGAACCACATAGGCTGGTATGATGCCGTCAATGCCAAGTGGTTTACCCTCTGCACTGAGGTCTGGAAATGTGAGCCGCGCATATAAACCAGTTAACACCACCGAATAAAACAAGGTTTGGATGAGCACCGCCGCCACCAGAAAACGGTTTACATCGCGTTCGTTTTTCAAAAGCAGCGATTTGGTGATGATGTGCGGTTGAACCACCACCGCAGCCCCAACAATCATTTGAACCACTGCTATTTCAAAAAAACTACGAAACAACGGACTGGATGGCTGAGTGCTTTGAACCAGCCCTGGATCAATGGCTTTCAGTTGATCAATAAAGGCCCCTAGGCCATTTTTTAGCCAGGGATATCCCGAGCTGATCAGAATCACTGCAACAATCACCATCACCACAGCCTGAATGGTATTGGTATAAACCATTGAATTGGCGCCACCAAACATCATATAGCCAAAAACGAAAATGATCACCGCTAACAAGGTATATACCTCATTGGTATTCAGCGCGTTACTCAATACTTTGGTGATGGCAACCAAAATTAGCACAATAAAGGTGATGAGCAAAACCGAAAGAAATGCAATGAAAACTGCATAAGGTTTGCTTTGGTAGCGGCTGCCAATCCATCCGGCCAGTGTCATGGCTTTAACACTTGAACCGAACCGCCGGAAACTTTTCGTCAGAAAAACAAGCGAGAGCAGCGAAGCCAGCGGAAAAAAGAAACCGAACGAAAGCAGCGCACTCCAGCCATATGCAGCAATCAGACCAGGATTGATGACAAAAGTTGCGGCACTTGTCATGGCTGCAGCAAGGCTCAAACCAACAAACCAGGGAGAGAAATTGACCGACCCAAGCGCATAGTCTTGCATGCTTTTTGTTCGTAACGCCCCCCGAATAACGAAGAAAAGAATGACCGATGCGTAGATGATGATCAGTATCCACCCTCCAATAACTTGTTGATCTGAAGCCATTTGCTGATTATTTTTCCAAAATTCCGTTCAAAAATTCCCTCTGATTAGATGGTCACGCCACCATCAACACTCAAAACAGTCCCATTGATGAATGCGGCTTCATCGCTTGCCAAAAATAGGTAAGCAGCAGCAATTTCTTCAGGTTTTCCCAAACGACCTACAGGTGTTTTGTCGCGCATGCCGGCCAGTACTGTTTCAGGCATTTTGGCTACCATTTCCGTGGCAATGAACCCGGGTGCCACCGCATTCACAGTCACGCCTTTGCGGCCCAGTTCGCGCGCCAATGTTTTGGTCATGCCGATGAGTGCAGCCTTGGTAGCCACATAATTGGTCTGCCCAAAATTTCCATATAATGCCACAACAGATGAAGTGTTGATGATGCGGCCATAGTTTTGTTCAACCATATAGGCCGAAACGCATTTGGTGCAATTGAATACCCCGGTGAGGTTCACGTCGATCACAGCCTGCCATTGATCGGGGGTCATTTTTTTAAGGGTGCTGTCGCGTGTGATGCCAGCGTTGTTGACAAGGATATCAATACGGCCAAATTGTTCAAAAACGGCGCGGCTTGCCGTTTCAACCTGCTCAAAATTAGCAGTGTTCACCTTCATAAACAGCACTTTTGCTGTCCCAACACCAACTGATGAAGCTGTTTCCTGCCCCTTTTGCTCGTTCATATCCCATATCACCACTGTGGCACCTTCGGCTGCAAAACGTTGAACAGCAGCTTTGCCAATACCATCAGCACCCCCGGTGATGATGGCTATTCTGTTTTCTAATGATTTCATATTAAATGATTTAAGATTAAAAGTTTCTATCTTTCTACCAACATGGCAATGCCTTGCCCGCCTCCAATGCACAAGGTGGCCATTCCTTTGTGAAGTTTGCGTTTTTGCATTTCATACAACAAGGTGATGAGGATTCTTGCGCCCGAAGCCCCAACAGGATGTCCGAGTGCGATGGCACCGCCATTTACGTTCACAATTTCGGGCCTGAGCTGCAGGTCGCGAACAACAGCAAGCGACTGGGCGGCAAAGGCCTCGTTGGCCTCGATGAGTTCAACATCGTTCATGTGCCAGCCTGCCTTTTGCAATGCTTTTTTTGTTGCAGGCACCGGACCATAGCCCATGATTTTGGGATCAAGGGCAGCGTATGCGCTGGCCACTATGGTTGCCAACGGATGAATGTTGAGTTCTTTGGCTTTAGATTCGCTCATCACAACCAGCATGGCAGCACCATCATTGATGCCTGAAGCATTTCCTGCAGTTACGGTTCCATCCGGTTTGAATGCCGGCCTGAGTTTTGCGAGCTTTTCGAGGGTCATGCCATGTTTTGGAAACTCGTCCTGATCAACAACCAAAGGGTCACCTTTTTTTTGGGGAATCAGCACCGGAACAATTTCGTCAGCGAAACGTCCGGATTTCTGCGCATCTTCTGCTTTCAGCTGGCTTTCAAGCGCAAAGGCGTCCTGATCGTTGCGGCTGATGTTCCATTCTGTGGCGATGTTTTCGGCCGTGATTCCCATATGGTAGTTGTTGAATGCATCGGTCAGGCCATCGGCAATCATACTGTCAATCACGCTTCCATCGCCCATGCGATAACCATAGCGGGCTTTTGGCAACAAATAGGGTGCATTCGACATGCTTTCGCTTCCACCGGCAAGCACCACATCGGCCTCGCCCAGCATCACTTGTTGTGCTGCCATCATCACAGCCCGAAGTCCCGAACCACACAGTTGATTGATGGTTGTGGCCGGAGTGGTGTAGGGTGTGCCTGCATGAATACCGACCTGACGCGCCATGTTTTGTCCCAAACCGGCGGCCAAAATGTTGCCAACGATCACATCATCCACCATATCGGCGGTGATGCCTGCTCTTTTCAGGGCTTCAGCCGCGGCAATGCGGCCCAGCTCAACAGCGCTGAGGCCCGACAATGCTCCACCGAAATTTCCGATGGGTGTGCGTGCTCCCGATACAATTACGGCTCTTTTATTCATATTCTTTTTTTTTGCAAAGAACTTTCAAACGTTTGCAATGGCGCCAGTGGCTTCTTGGTTTCTTAGGGTTGACTTAAGTTGTAAAATTCAAAATATAACTATTAAGTATCATAAATACAGTGTTATATAGCTTATGATATTTTCCTTGAAATGAAACAATATGAGGTTCTTTTTCCGCAAACAATGTTTTCAGCCTTTTTTCGTTTATGCGTCACACGACATGTTTTTGTTAATTTTGTCACAAATAAAACTGATGGTACATCGCACTTTTCTGGGGGTCGTTTTCGTGCTGCTGACAGTGGTGAGTCAGGCTCAAATTATTAAAGGTTTTGTTGCCGGGGGTGTCAACATGGCGCAAGTGGATGGGGATGAAGCATATGGCTACAAAAAGCCCGGTTTCAACCTGGGAGTGGGAGCGATGGTTCCTTTTGGTAATAACTGGGATCTTTCGCTCGAAACTTCGTTTACACAAAAAGGTGCCAATCAAAAAGCCCAATACATTTTGGATTCGCTCAATGGTGCCTATAAGCTCCATTTCAACTACATGGAAATTCCTGTGATGATTCACTACACAGATAAGGATTTTGTTACAGTAGGTACGGGTTTTTCCTGGGCCAGACTGATTCGCGCTGATGAATGGGAACATGGCCGCCAAACTGCCACAACTGCTGCAAATGGGGTGTATAAACCCAACGATTTAAGTGTGTTGATCGATCTGAAAATGAGGATCATTCACCGCCTCAAGTTCAATTTCAGGTATTCCTATTCAATGTTTAAAATACGGACGCGTGAATTTACCAACGTGGGCGGCACTGAAAGGTGGACACGTCACCAATATAACAATGTGCTCACATTCAGGCTTGTTTATGTGATCAATGAAGCGCAGAGCGCCCGGGCCATGCGCGAACCACAGCCCTAAACTTGTGCTTGCCTTTTAATTCTGAAACAACGGTTATGGTTGTTGCTTCTCTTGTTGTGCCCGCCGAAACTAATTAATCAATTCCTGCTTATTTTTTTCTTGACAAAATTTACGGTTATTGTATATTTGTACGAAAATCGTAAGAAAATATTGTGAATGTAAATATTGTTTCCAAAAAACAACAAGCGCTGCTCATCGCTGGACGAAAGTTGTTTTGGCGTCTTGGTTTTAAGAAGGTGAGTGTTGAGGATATTTGCTCAGAGGCGTCAGTGAGCAAAATGACGTTTTATAAATATTTTGCTGATAAAACGGATCTGGCAAAGGCAGTGATTGAGGACGAAATGACCGTTGGACTCGAACGGTTTGAGCGCATTATGCGCAATGAAACCACGATATCAGGTAAATTGGCTGAGCTCATGTCGATCAAGGCAGATGCGGTGCGGCAAATAAGTCCGGAATTTATGCGCGATTTTTATCAGGATGAACAGTTGGGCCTTCAGGCACACATCCTTGAATGCACGCGAGCTTCCTCTGCCCGGATGATTCAGCTTTTTTCCGATGCTCAGGCAAGGGGATTATTCAGGAATGACTTTCATCCGGAGTTTCTGCTCCACCTTGCCAACAAATTCAGCGACCTTATAACTGATCCCTTCCTCATGCAGCTTTGTGGCGGTTCAGAGCAAGTGATCATGGAGCTCACCAAGTTGTTAACCTTTGGAATTGCACCCCGAAATGACGCATTATAAGCTTTTTGTGTTGGTATTGCTTATTTCATTCGCATCAACCGGCAGGTTGACAGCGCAAGAAGCTGACAGCAGTCGCCTGGCCTTTGGCTTACAGTCGTCGGTATGGCTCATGAGCAACAACAACTGGAACGCACAACTGGGTATGCGGGCAATTCCCTATCTGCGGTTTGAACAACCCTTGCCAAAAAGTTCGCTCACTTGCGAAGTTTCGGCAAACATGTTCGGATATTCATTCCTCAATTTCTCATCAGAGCATGTCAGCGACCTGGCGGTCAAACCCTACAGGGCATGGCTTCGCTATGGCCGTTCGCATTGGGAACTAAGGGCTGGCTTGCAGAAAATCAGTTTTGGAACTGCAACCATGCTTCGCCCCCTTATGTGGTTCGATCGGCTCGATCCGCGCGACCCGCTGCAGCTTACCTCGGGGGTGTGGGCCATCCTCGGGAGGTTTTATTTTGCTGATAACAGCAACATTTGGGCCTGGGTACTTTGGCCTGAGAATACGCTGCGGATGTGGGAGCTGCAACCTTCAGACACCAGAAGGCCCGAAATGGGTGCAAGGTTTCAAAATCCTGCCGGAAGCGGAGAACTGGCCTTATCCATTCACCATCGATGGCTAAACAACGACAAACCCACTGCTCCGGGCAATGTCAGTTTTTCTGAACAACGCCTGGGTATTGATGGAAAATGGGACGTGGAAGTTGGATTGTGGTTTGAGGCATCACTAATGCACAGCAACAAAGTTTCGGACAGCCTTCCGAACCAGCACTTCCTGACGGTTGGGGCAGACTATACCTTTGGCCTGGGAAATGGACTGCAGCTCACGGCCGAACACCTTACGAGCGGCAGATCAGAAGAAATAATCCTACCAAAAGGACGATTCAGTCATTTTACCGCCTTGTCAGCTAACTATCCTATTGGAATAGCTGATTTTATGCAGTTTATCTTCTATCACGACTGGACAGGTGGTTTCAATTATGGTTTTTTGAGCTACCGGCATCAGTTCGCCATTTTTGACCTTCATCTGATGGGATGGTGGAACCCGGATGTGTATCAACTTCCATCGCAAACATATGATAATGTGAGCTTTGCAGGACAAGGCTTTCAAATTATGGCAGTTTACAATCTCAAGGAGCATTCAAAATCAAAACCCATTAAAAAATGAACGAATCACCATGCTTCATTCAAATTAACAAACTGGTCAAGCAGTTTCCCGTTGGTAAAGACCATTTTACGGCCCTCGACGGGATCGATTTGTGCCTTGATGCAGGCACATTTGCCGGTTTGGTTGGTCCAAGCGGATCGGGAAAAACAACCTTGCTCAACATCATTGGCTCGCTCGATGTTCCCACTTCGGGTGAGGTTCTTGTGAAAGGCCACTCCATCGGGAATTTGAGCATGCACGAAGCTGCCCAGCTCCGTAAACGGGAAATAGGATTTATTTTTCAGAGCTACAATCTTTTAGCGGTTCACACGGTATATGAAAATGTTGAGTTTCCGCTCTTATTGCTGGGCGTGCCTTCTGCCACTCGAAGACATATGGTGATGGAAGCCCTTGACTGGGTTGGCCTTACGGAGAAGAAGGATTCAAAACCACCGCAACTGAGTGGCGGACAAAGCCAGCGTGTGGCCATTGCAAGGGCCATGGTTAAAAAGCCCTCCCTCGTTTTGGCCGATGAACCTACTGCTAACCTGGATGCAGCAAATTCGCACCATATCCTCAAAACCATGCAACAGCTCAACCATGAGCTCAAAACCACTTTTATCTTTGCTACGCATGATGACAAAGTGATCAGTTACCTCCACCGGAAGATCTATTTGAACGACGGAAGGGTTGTGAAAGATGAATTGACCAATACCTCAAAATCTTCATAAGATGAAACTGGCATTTCAATTGGCATGGCTAAACCTGCTGGGCGCAGGACTGCGTACATGGCTCAATGTCATTGTGTTGTCGTTTTCTTTTGTCATCATCATCTGGCTAAAGGGGGTGTTGATGGGATGGGACTATCAGGCGCGCACCGATATGAAGGAGTGGGAAATTGCAGAAGGCCAATGGTGGCAACAGTCATACGACCCTTACGATCCGCTGAGTATTACAGATAGCCATGCAGCAATTCCTGATGAAGTTCAGCAGATGGTTTCCTCCGGGTTGGCCGAGCCAGCACTCTTGATTCAGGCAAGTATTTTCCCAAATGGCAGAATGCAGACTGCCTTCCTGAAGGGCATCCGACCCGATCAAAAATTGTTCCGATTGCCGGTGGCTGTTTTAGATACCACCATTGAATCAGCCATTCCGGTGGTTATCGGAACAGTGATGGCACGCAGCACCGGCTTAAAACCTGGAGATGTTTTCACGATCAGATGGCGCGACAGCTATGGCACTTACGATGCTGCCGATGCGCAGGTAGTGCAGTTGTTTTCGAGCAATGTGCCGGCCGTTGAAGCAGGAACGATCTACATGAATTTGACCACCTTACAAAAGATGACCCTTTTGGATGGCAATGCCACCATCATCTCTTTTGCCGATGCCAGGCTGTTGTCGAATCCACCTGAAGGATGGGTTTCACGGTCGGTTGCAGAGCTGACAAAGCAGGTGGATGATCTCATCAAAACGAAGTCGGGCGGGCAAACCGTTCTGCACATGGTTTTGCTGTTGCTGGCTATGCTTGCAATTTTCGATACGCAGGTGCTGTCGATTTTCAGGCGGCAAAAAGAGATCGGAACCTATGTTGCCCTGGGATATACACGCCGCGAGGTGGTTGGTCTCTTCACACTCGAAGGCAGCATGCATGCAGTGCTGGCGGCCATGTTGGGTGCCGTTTATGGCATACCCTTGCTGGCCTGGCAGGCTTCTGCCGGTTGGGAACTTCCAATGGATGCCTCGGAGTTTGGCATGGCCATGGCGCCAGTGATTTACCCCGTTTACAGCCTTGGGCTGATCGTTTCAACTGTGTTAATTGTGTTTATAACCACGGGTATTGTTAGCTATCTGCCCTCACGAAAGATTGCCAAAATGAACCCGACAGAAGCATTGAGGGGGAAATTGCAATGATCCGTTTTTTAATAAAGGGCTTATGGCGCGATTCGGGCCGCAGCCGCTTGCCCATGATTGTGGTGGCACTGGGTGTTATGCTCACTGTATTTCTTCATGCCTATATTGTTGGTTTCATGGGTGATACAATCGAAACCAATGCAAAATTTACTTACGGACACCTTCTGGTCGTTACGCATGCCGCTGCCGAAAACAGCAACCAAATGGCACTCGATCTGGCTTTGCTCGAAACACCTGATCTTGTTTCATCACTAAAAGCCTCCTACCCAGCCATGGATTGGAGCGAACGCATCCGATTTGGAGGTTTGGCTGATGTTCCCGACGAAAATGGCGAAACACGTGCGCAAGGTCCGGTTTCCGGACTGGCACTGAACATGGGCGAAAGAAACAACAGCGATGCGGAGAGGCTTGACATTGCAAAATCCCTGGTGCGAGGCAGAATGCCGGCTCCGGGTGAGGTGCTGATGAGTGAGCACCTGGCCAACTACCTGAAGATGAACCCTGGCGACATCTTTACACTGATGACTTCGACCATGGAAGGGAGCATGGCAATGGGAAATTTTGTGCTTTCCGGAACTGTGGCTTTTGGAGTGGAAGCGCTGGACAGGGGAACGATCCTTACCGATATCCATACGATTCGACCCCTTCTTGATATGAACGATGCATCCACCGAAATTCTGGGATTTTTCAAATCTGGATTCTATGATCAGAACGAAGCAGCGGTGGTGGTGGCCCACTTTAACCAGCAGTTTAATGCAGCCAATGATTCTTTTGTGCCATTCATGCAAAGTCTTGAGCAACAAGGTTCTATGGGTCAATATGTGGCCATGACCCAACAATGGTCGCTCTATATTTCAGCGGTGTTCATGCTTGCCATGGCACTCGTTCTTTGGAATGCAGGCTTGCTTGGTGGACTAAGGCGGTATGGTGAGGTTGGTTTGCGCCTGGCGATTGGAGAGGAAAAGTGGCGCATTTATCTCTCAATGCTCGCCGAATCGTTTTTCGTGGGTTTGGCCGGAACCATTGTCGGCACCTTGCTTGGCCTGTTGCTGGCTTTTCTGTTGCAAACCTATGGCCTTGATATCAGTGGAATGATGAAGGGGTCAAGTCTGATGTTTCCCGGCGTAATTCGGGCGCGCATCACACCGGTTGATTTTTACATCGGCTTCATACCCGGAATTGTGTCAACGCTCATTGGCACAGCACTTTCTGGCATAGGTATCTTTAAGCGGCAAACAGCATCCTTATTTAAAGAACTGGAGGTTTAAAAAAATTCATGTTTATGAAATCATTTATCATGTGCGTGGTTGGCTTGTTTTTTTCAATAAGCCTGTTTGGGCAGAACGCCGAAACAATTCTTCAAAAGGTGGATGACAACATGTCAGCCAGGAACAGGGTTTTTGAGTCGGA
>CAZBMR010000007.1:90610-99840 GCA_964492695.1 uncultured Lentimicrobiaceae bacterium | reverse complement strand
TTTACTCCAACAAAACTATGATTCAACACATGATCAGTCAGAGGGTGAGCCATCGTGTGTGGCAATTGACATGAGTGTCGTGGCTATGCTGTAGATTATTATCATGTCGGTAAGAACAGGCTTTAATTTGCACCTGTAGGGTGTTTACAAATAAGGAGGACTGATTTCACGGTTCAGCGTCCAGCTCAAAAGGTCTTTAAACCTCAGCAGGAAAAAGGTATTCTATTCCGGGCTTTTTGAATATTCGACTTTAATTCTAAACGAATTCCATTTTTTGCAACTCTTGTTGTTTCCCTAATTCAAGCAGAAATTCAGGTGCAAAATCGGCTTCATTATCCCAGGTTATTGTATTAAGGTATATCTTGAAAGATTTGAAATATTCAACATCTCTAAGCGGAATGAATATTCTGCGTGTATCAGAAAAAATAGTATCCTCTAAATCTGTCAATACTGACTCGCCATTATTGAAAACTAAGAATACCTTGTATCCATTGATGTATTTTGCATCTTTTACGTTGAGTATCATATCCATTACTCTAAAGGTTGTATCTTATTAAAATCACCTGTTGTCCTGATCAAATCCCAATTCTGCAATAATTCATCCTTGTGCATCTCATACCATTCCATCACCAGGTTTAATGCCCTTTTAGGAAATTTACCTTCAACTATACCCGAATTGATCTCGACGATTATTTCAAAATCACCATATTTTGCATGAAAATGTGGTGGATTATGTTCATTGAAGTTCATAAAAATCACAATTCCTAAAAACCTGCAAAGTTCCGGCATACCTACTTTTTTTATGCAAATTTAATCAAAAACGAAATAAAATCCAAAGCTAATTGTCATGATACGGACCGCATCTCACTGCCCAACAGTATATTTTGTGCATAATTGAAAGCCGTCAACTTTGTCGAAAATATATTCAGGATATGATCAAGATCGCTAAGAAGTGACGGGTCACGGGTTTCCGAAGACTTTCGGGGCGGTGATGAGTTGTAACTTTCCTTAAATCTGAAATCTTTGTAAGTGTTTCAAGAGCCTTATGCAAACAAACTGCTTTTTTCAAAGATGGGCAGAGGCATATGCCTTTAGTCAACGAACCAGCTTGCTAAAAGCCAAAAGCAAATAGACTTTAGCCCATTTTTGTGGCTTTCTTGCAAGATTTCCAGCTGTTTGCCGGGCTGGGTGCGTGGGCCCGCGCGAACTGCGGGCAGGCGCATTGTTCGCGCAAGGTTTTTTGGTACTTTTGAACCAGCAAATGTACAAGCCAAATGCTTATTTTTTAATCCATGAAGCAATGCCTGATCACATTCAACCACTAAAAGTTTCTGTAAACGTCTCACAAACGCTTGATATTAAAATGATTGAAAGAAACAGAAATTAACACAAACCCTTAAACCGTAAAAAGTGTTCTCGCTTCAATCCTTTGTCAGGCATTTGGGAGATATCCGCTGGTGGATCATCCTGTTTTTCGTACTGCGGCTCTATGGCATCGCGCAGCCACCTTTGGAGGTGGCCCACAACTGGCGGCAGACGACGGTGGCCATGGTGGCACGCAATTTTTTGGAACAGGATACCAATATCCTGCTGCCACGGGTGGACATGGCAGGCGAGAAAAGCGGCATCACCGGCATGGAGTTTCCATTGTTCAACTACCTGATTTACCTGGTTTCGTTGCTTTTTGGCTATGAGCACTGGTATGGCCGCCTCATCAATTTGCTGATTTCCTCGGCAGGCACATGGTCGTTCTACCGTTTGAGCCGTCGGTTTACAGGCGAGCATGCAGCCTTTTATGCCACTTTACTGCTGATGACCTCGTTGTGGTTTACCTATGCGCGCAAAATCATGCCCGACACCTTTAGCGTGTCGCTCGTGCTCATGGGCCTTGATGCCGCCACACGCTGGCTTTATGAGCGTAAATCGCTGTGGCTGTTGCTGTCAGGCAGTGTTTTGATCAGTCTTGGCCTCCTCTCAAAAGTTCCTGCAGGCCTCATGCTGAGCCTGTTGCCGCTGCTGTTGCTGGATGGCAGCATCAGGCTGAACAAACGACTCCTGCTGACAGCCTTCATAGGCCTGGCGTTGATTCCAGCTGCCTGGTGGTATGGCTTTCATGTGCCCTGGCTGAACTCCAAATTCGGTTTTACGCACTTTTTTATGGGAAAACCCCTCGTCTCAGGTTTGCTGGAATTGTGGGAGCGACCAGCAGCCACAGCCGTCATGTTTTATGAGAACGCCATGAAATTCACCGGCTTTGGCCTTTTTGTAGCAGGCCTGCTCGTATTGCTCCACAGGCCTAAGTCGGCAATGGCCATATGGTTCTATATCAGCACACTGCTCTTCATGATGTTCATGTTTCGCGCAGGCGAGAACTTCACGAGGCATTCCTATTATATGATTCCCTTCATCCCGGTGATGGCGGTGGTGGCTGCTCAGGCCTTTGTGCTCATGCGCCGAAAGGCAGTGGTGGTGGCGGTGCTGGCGCTTGTGATGGCTGAAGGAGTGCTCAACCAGCAGCATGATTTCAGGATCAAAGCCACCGAAAGTGCGCTGCTGCGGCTCGAAGCAGTGATGGATTCAGTAGGACCAGCAACTGAACTGGTAGCTGTGAACAGCGGCGAATACCCTACCCCACTCTATTTCGCCCACCGTAAAGGGTGGTTGCTCACAAATGATCAATTGACGGACAGCGTTTTTGTGAACTCACTCAAATATAAAGGTTTAAGAAAGATCATCGTACTGAAGAAGGCCTTTGGCAGTGCGGTTTCATTGCCTTACGAACCCGTTTTTGAAGATGATAACTTTTTGATATATGTTCTTCCTTAAACACCTCACCCTTAACCCATCACCCATTACTATTTACTGTTCACTGTTCACCGTTCACCGTTCACTGTTATCACATTCGACTAAGACCTGTCTTTTATGATCACATCAATCGCTCCCACGCCGAATTTGCTCATCGAAGCCATGCGGTTGTTTACGCCTTCGAAGTTTTCGAGTGCTTTCATGATCGCGTTTTTTAAAACACCGTTTCCCACACCGTGGATGAACGTGACCTTATCATAGTCGTTGACGATGGCACTGTGCAGTGTTTTCTGGAAATGGTCAATCTGAATCTGAAACATATCGTGGCTCGATAAGCCGGCAATATTGTCGAGCAGCTCACCGATATGGAGGTCCACCACGGCTTCGCCCTGCCCTTTCCGATACTTGTCGATCAGTGCTTTTTCCTTGATGTGTTGCACCGGCGCTTCTGCCACCGGCAGATCATATTTTCCGGGCTGAGCCTTGATGGAATCGGCCCTGAGGTTTGCGATAAGCTGAAGCTGCACAAGCAGGGCCTTTTCGCCCAATACCTGCATCATGGTGTAACTTCCATCTTTGTAGAACCTACTGGCTTTCAGGTCGAAAGGAGCATGCAGGGGCATCATCACCTCCTTACCGCCGGCGGGCACAAACAGCGCCTGAATGTAGCCCGTGCACCAATTGTTGATGTCGTCGCGCGAGATGGTTTCCACTGTCACTTTCGAGAATGCTTTTATCTGACCACTGTCAGCGGTGATAAGTTGTCCGTTATCCTGAAGCCGGAACACATAAAACGCATCGAAAGTGCTGTGGTTAACCAGCACCACGTCGAGTAGCCCCGTGAGTACCCATTGTTGATCGTGGGGTACGAAAGCCAGATAAATCCCCTCTGGCTCAGGATCGCGGGCAAAACGTCGCAGCGATTCGCGGCGGCTTTCCTCGGCCTGTTTTTCGGCTTCCACTGCCTTGGCTACCAACTCTTTTTGCAATTTATCCTGAGCCTCGTTACGTGCACTTTGCTGCTCAACAGGAAGCAGCTCGCTCATCATCACCGGTATCTCAAAACCATCTTCAATGGCCACAAGTGCCATCTTGCTGTCGATCAGTCTGGCAATGGTGCCACCGCCTACGTCGTTGAGAAACCTGACCTTTTCTCCGGGTTTGAAGTTGTGCATGGATCTTTTTTTGGGCTGCAAAGATACATTTTTGCAGTTAAAAGGCGGGCAAAGGATCAGGGCGTCATTTTGATGTATTTCAAAAGCCTGCTTCCGTCTTCGGTTTCGATGCTCACCACATACATGCCATTTGGAAGTTCAGCAAGCGACAAGGATGGAATTCCCTTGTTTTGAGGCCTTGAAACAAATAAAATATTACCACGTAAATCACTGACCGTGATCAACTTGACATGATGATCTGTAGCATTGCCTTTTAGGCTCACATTTCCATCACCCGGATTTGGGAACAAGATAAAGTTCGCATTTCTGGTCAGTTCACCCTGACCTACATACCAGGTGCTGAAGAAAAAGGGAGTTGACCATTCGCTGAACAGCGCTTCACCGCACAAGGCACGCACAAACACAACATAGGTTGTTTGGGGTTCAAGCGCGTCCAAAAACCACTGGCTGAGGTTGGTCAGGGCTTGAAACCCTTCACCAACAATAGAATCACCGTCAGAAACACCCCACAGCAGTTCCCAACTGTTGATGTTGCCGGGCGAAACCCAATACAATAAAGCAGTGGTTTCGTCGAGGGCACTCAAGCCCGTATTGAGGGGTGGCGGGCAGTCACCCGTTTCCTGAAAAACAGCCGTCAATGCCCTGTCGGAGGTGGCCTCAAAAGTGTAAACAGCTTCAAATGAGACTGCCTGACCATTTTCTGTCCAGGCCACAAAAGTATAGTTCTCATTTGGTGTGGCATGAACGCTCACGCTACTGCCATGCGTGTAGCCCCCACCCCCACTCACTTCACCGAAAGCTGTGTTGCTGCTTTCCACCGTGATGAGATAGGTGTTGACAAGAAATTCGGCTGTAAGCGTCAGGTTGGATGCAGGCATGGCAAAGTTATAAACCGGCTCGGTGCTGACAACGGCAGCCCCCTGCGACCAGTGCACAAAGTGATAACCTGAGGCCGGAGTGGCCTTGGCCGAAACGTTTTGCCCGAAATTATAAAACCCGGATCCTGCAGTTGTTCCGCCACTTTCGGGGTTGGCTTCGAGTATGAGTTGGTAATCAATCAGTTCGAAATTGGCCCATAAGCTGAGATCGCCATCCGGCATGGTGAAGGTATAATCAGCCTGTGTGCTCACCACCTCACCGTCAGCAGTCCAGTTTTGAAAGGCATAACCCTCAGCAGGCGTGGCATTCAGGCTCACGCTTTGGCCGTATTGGTAAAACCCTGCCCCACTCGTGATTCCACCTTGTTGTGGCACCGATTGCGTGCTGACCTGATAGGTCTTTGCCGTAAAATGCGCCTGCAAGTTGGCATCGGCATTGGGCATGGTGAACACAAAGGAAGGACTGGTTGAAATGGTGTTTCCATTGTAGGTCCAGTGATCAAAAAGATAACCGTTGGCCACGGAAGCCGATACAACAACCTGCTGATTAGGCACATACACCCCAGCACCGCTTGTAGATCCGCCAGCCGGAGGAATGCTTTCAGTGCTCAGGTTCCATGTTTGCAGGATCAGGCCATTGGAATAATTCACGGCAATGAGCCCTTGCGCGCCCGACACCTTGCTTCCCGGCAGAAAACTCATATACACATCGCCTGGTGAGAGTCGGTTGAACAACAGCTTCAAAACAAGGCTGTTGGCAGTGAGGTTGACCGGAGAAGCCAGATTGCTCCATTGAATGGAAAGCGTGTTTCCAGTTGCGGAAGCCGACACATTGCTCACGGCAATGGCCTCGACACCTGCATATTGCAAGCGCGAAGCATCAAAATTCAGGTAAAAGCTAAAACCGTTTACCGCATAAAAACCAATGCCTTGCATGTGGATGGGAACAGCGATTTCATTCACATTTTGCCCTGGACCTGCCATTGCAGATTCAGGCGTGACAACTGGTGCAAAACCCTGATCATAGGCCAATTGCGCTTTCACTGCTGTGTTTTGGAGACAGAGCAACAGGGCACATAATGAAATGAGACGGTTGAAGGAAACGATCATGCGGTGAATCATTGTCGGACAAAAATACAGCATTTTGATTTTTTTTATGGATTTAACAAAAAATAGGGTTCTAAAGCGAAAGAATAGGACATCTTTGCTTAATCTTGCCCCCAAACCCAGCGCTGATGAAAGCAACCTCCGCTTATACCTTCATTATGTTCGTGCTGATTGCACAAAGCGCATTATCACAGATGGTTACAGGAACTGTCAAGGGGAGCGACGGGCGCAATGTAGCCTACGCCTCTATATTTGTTGAGGCCTTGCACCGTGGCACTACCGCCAACGATCAAGGTGAGTACCTACTGCCGCTTCCTGCCGGTGTTCATCAGCTTAGTTTTCAATACCTGGGCTTAAAATCGCTCACGCACACTGTTTCGCTCACCAACGAAACAGTGCGACTCGATGTGGTGTTGCAACCACAGGAATACATGCTGCCCGAGGTGATTGTGACGGTGGGTGACGAAGACCCCGCCTATTATGTGATGCGCAAAGCCATCGGAATGAGCCAGTATTACAGAAATCAACTGTCGGCATACCACGCACGCATTTATCTGAAAGGCAGCGGCGAAGCCACCAAAATACCCGCATTGCTCGCAAGCCGCCTGAAAAAAGAAGGCATTGAAAAAGACAAGCGGTATGTAACAGAAACCATCTCAGAGATCACTTACAGAATTGATGAACCACTCGAAACCAGGGTGATATCGCTCAGAAGCAGCTTCCCGGGCGACAGCGAACCCATGCAGTTTATGACGCTGAGTTTCTACAACGACACCGAAGGCCTCATCACGCCCCTGTCGAAAGACGCTTTTGCCGTTTATCGTTTTCAACTCGAAGGAACTTTCATTGAAAAAGAACATACCATCTTCAAAATCAGGGTGATTCCCAAGCGCAAAGGAAACGACCTGTATGAAGGCCACATCTATATCCGCGAAGGCTCATGGAACCTGCATTCGGTGCAACTGCAACTCACCCAAAAGCTGTTCACCGCGCGCATCAGGCAACATTATCAGCAAGTTCAGGAAATGGTGTGGCTGCCGGTGAGTCACGATTACGACCTGGATATCAGCCTGATGGGTGTGGAGTTCAACTACAGGTATATGGTTTCACTCAGTAATTATATTGTTAGCCTGAACCCAAAACTCGACCATGCCTTTTTTGCGCGGCTCGCAGGCATGGATACACTGAGTGGACGGCAATCGGCGGAAAGCAACGTGATAAAAAACGAGACAATAAGCCCGGCAGTGAAAGAAAGTCAGCAACGCATCGATGCGCTGATTGCACAAAACAACCTCACAAACAAAGAGATGCGGGAGCTGAACAAGCTTATCCGCCTCGAAGGGCAGCAAAAGGGAGCGAAACCACAGCTGGAAATCAAACAACGATCGACGGTGCTCGACGACAGTGCCAGGCTGCGCAGCAGCGATTATTGGGCATCAGCGCGCACCGTGCCCCTGAGCGGCAGCGAGGCCGAAGGCTTTGGCGAACGCGATTCCACACAAGTGAAAAGTGACAGTGCACGCCGAAAACCCCAAACATTGTTCGCCTGGACAGTTTTTGGCGGTATGCCCCGACGACTCACCGACAGCATTAAGCTGCACTATGATGGCCTCATCAATTTCAAAGCACTGGAATACAACACAGTGGATGGTTTCGTTTACCGTCAATCGGCTCGGCTGCAACGTGAAAAACGGATGGGTTTTGGCAGCAGTCTTCATGTGCAGGCAGCATATGCCTTCACCCGGAAACAGTGGATGGGTGGCGTGGAATTCAGGCAGTTGTTTGCCCCCTTGCACAGGGGCCGCTTCAGCCTGAAGTGGCAAGACGGCAGCTCCCATTTCACTGAAAATAAACCTGTTACACCCCTTATAAACAGCATCAACAGCTTGTTTTTTGTTACTAATACAGCCAGGTTGTATGAAGAAAAATTGCTTTCGGCTGCGGTAGCCTACGATCCGGTGAACGGACTTGCCACTGAAATCGCACTCAGTGTGACAGACAGGAAGAAGCTGAGCAACCACAGCGATTTCTATCTTACCAACCCTTATGGCAATACCTTCAGCAGCAATATTCCAAACGCAATGATGGATACAATGCTTCTCGACCCTGTCAGGGTATTGAAGGCTGATTTTTTTATGCAATATACCCCCATGCAATACTACCGCGTGGTGAAAGGCCGCAAAAGTCCCGCCCATTCAGCCTGGCCCAGCTTTGGGCTGAACTGGACAGCCATCGGCAGCCGGCGTGGCGATGAGCAGGCGCTTACACACCGGGTTCAACTATCCGTAAAACAAGCCTTTGATTCGCGGCTGTTGGGTCGGCTCGAATACCATGTTACGGGAGGCAGCACACTGGGAGACCCGGCCCTGCATTTTGCGGACTGGCACCACTTCAACACCAACAGCACCCTGGTGGGGCCATATCAGGGGCTGGATGTTTTCAGGGGACTGGGCCAGTATGAGCGCAGCACCGCCCAAGCCTATGCCACGCTGCACCTGCGCTACGAACACAACCGCATCCTGCTGAAACGCTTGCCCTTTATGGGCAAAAGCCTGATAAGGGAAAGTCTGTTTGTAAACCAGCTCGTCACAGCCGACGGAAAACCCTGGCTTGAAGTGGGATATGGTCTGCAACAGGTTTTTCTGCTTTTCAATACGGAGGTGTTTTCAGGTTTCGAGGGTGGACGTTTTAAATCAGCAGGTTTGCGCATCGGAATTCCCATTGGGGAAGCTACGGTGAGGCTTTGATCAATGAAAAGTGAATAATGAAAAGTGAATAATGAAAAATGCAACGTAAGCTCCTTAAAAAGAGCTTGGTAGAAAACTCTCCGAACCAAATGTTGCAAACTTTTCATTTAACTGTCCAGAGGTGAATCGTGTATGAATTCGCGTCAATCCGGGCCAAAAAAGTTTAACCTTGGAGCGTACAAAGCAGGCGCGAAGGTCGCAAAGGGCATACGCCTAGATGGTATTTGATGATATGTAGGAATTCTCTGCGAACTCTGCGCCTCCTTCGTATTCTCTGCGGTAAGATTAAAATCGTAACCAAAGCTATTTTTCATCAATTCCGGCTTCGGGTTTCAAAAGGAATACAAGCTTTTTGGTGTGTATGGATGTAAATGCATGCACATGAAGTCTAAAATACAGACTTTGTTTATTGACATTGTCTTACTTATTGGTTTTTCAGCAAGCCCTATTTAGTCTTTGGTTCCGGATGCAAGCTGACCATCTGACTACCAGACCCCCAGACCTACAGACCTCTCAAC
>CAZBMR010000007.1:78544-90510 GCA_964492695.1 uncultured Lentimicrobiaceae bacterium | reverse complement strand
CCCAGACCTACAGACCTCTCAACAAATCAACGAATAAGCCAGAAAGGGCTGGCGCAAGTTAACTATTGGCACGCAAAGACGCCAGGACGCAAAGTAAAATACTGATATAGAGGTGCATACGCTGATATTCTGACTTTTGGTCTTTGGCTTTTAGTCTTTAGTCTTTTGTTGCGGACGCAAGCCGACCATCAGACTTCAGACCTCTGACTTCTGACTTCTGACTCCCTGACCTCCAGACCCCAAGACCTTAATAATTGTTCACTTTTCGTTATTCTTTAAACGGCCCCAAGGCCCTGAGATCCCCAGACTTATTGACCCCTCAACGCTTCGAGCTGCCTGCGATACACGCGTTCCATGCCTTCGCGGAGGCTGATTTTGGGTTTCCAGCCAAATTTCTCCGACACCACATCCATGTTGGCATAGCGCGAATGAACGCCCACCGGCTTATCAATCAATGGCTTGACGGTTGGTTGATAGCCCGCAATGTCGCCAAACAAGGCAATGAGCTCGAGGAATGAGGTGAGGCGACCTGAGCCGATGTTATAGGCAGAGCCATCGCTCACATTGTCGAGCAGCATGAAGATGAAGTCGAGAACATCGTCGATGTGCACAAAGTCGCGGCCTTGCTTGCCTGTTCCCCACACTTCGAAGGGGTCTTCCTTGCGGGCAGCCCTGGCAGCAATGGCCGGGACGGGGTATGATTGTTCCTGATCTTCGCCATAGCCCGAGAATGGTCTGATACAGGCCACGCGAATGCCGTAGTATTTGGCCGCTATCTGGGCCAGAAATTCGCCGGTAAGCTTCGACCATCCATAAGTCATGTCAGGAGTGCCAAGGTTTTTGTTGAAGTCGATATCACCCTCGGCCAAAGCCACAGCGCCATCTGTTGTCTGCAGACTCACCGGATAGGCCGCACTCGAGCTCGGATAGAGCACCCGCGCGGGTTTGTGTTGCGTCACCCAGTAAAAAAACTCGGCATCGATGCTTAGGTCGAGTGCCACAATCATGGGATCGCCCTCAATTTTCATGCGGCCACCCACGATGGCGGCAAAATGAAACACATCGCTGAAGCGTTCGAAATCAAGGCCATAGGTTTCCTGAATATAACGGGGATTTTGGCGCATATAGAACAACAGGTTTCTGAAATCGCCTTTCCAGAAAAAGAGCCTGCCTTCGGCCCCAATCACTTCCAGATCGTTATTCATCACAGCGGTGTAGCCTTCGAGCCATTCCGAGGGATGCCTGCCGATTGACAGGTCGTCCACCATCAGCACATGGTCTGATGTGGTATTCAACAAACGCTTAACCATGTTGCGGCCTACAAATCCGCAACCTCCCGAAACAAGGTGTATCTTCATATGAAATTAAAAATTGATTCTTTCTCTGATGGTGTATTGTCCGCCGACAGCACGCGAACTTTGCGCGAGGAGTTCGGCCAAAAAGCCAGTCATAAACAGTTGTGTTCCAATCACCATGGCGAGCAGGCCGAAATAAAACAGGGGGCGCTCGGTCATTTTATAGGCGTCGAGGAAATATTTTGCGTAGGCCAGGTATCCCGCAATGCCAAATCCGGCAGCAAAGATGAGTGTTCCCAGACTTCCGAAGAAGTGCATGGGTCGTTTCCCGAATTTCGAAGTGAAGGTGATCGACAAAAGATCAAGGTAGCCTTTGACGAAGCGGCTCATGCCATACTTGGAGCTTCCGTATTTACGCTCATAATGCGTAACCACCTTTTCTGTTATCTTTCCAAAACCGGCCCATTTGGCAATGACGGGGATGTAGCGGTGCATCTCGCCCTGCACCTCAATGCTTTTGACGAGTTCGCCTCGGTAGGCTTTCAGTCCGCAATTGAAATCGTGCAGGGGTATGCCGCTGATTATGCGCGTGGTGCGGTTAAAAACACGTGAGGGCAAGGTCTTGGAAATGGGATCGTTGCGGCGCTTTTTCCAGCCCGACACCAGATCGTAACCTTCCTGTGTGATCATGGCATAGAGCGCCGGTATCTCGTCGGGGCTGTCTTGCATATCGGCATCCATGGTGATGACCACCTTGCCGGTGGCAGCAGCAAAGCCCTCGTTGAGGGCGGCCGACTTGCCATAATTTCTTCTGAAACGCAAGGCTTTCAACTCCGGATACCTGGCTGAAAGGGCTGTAAGCACCTCCCAGGATTTATCCTGAGAGCCATCATCCACAAAAATCATTTCAAACTTCAGTGCTTCTTTCCGGCACACCCGCACAATCCAATCTGTTAGCTCGCCGAGCGAAGCCTCTTCGTTCAACAAAGGAATGATGATAGATAAATCCATGAAATTTGCAACTGCTTAAACCTCAGCGGTTTTGTCTTTTTTAATAAAAAGTGAGATGATGGCGCTAACGACAAGTGCAACGATGGGCGACATCCATAATCCCTTGATAAAGGCCTTCATTCCGCCGGCATTTTCTTCCACGCTCTCACGAATTTCTTCCAGCTTGTCTTCGGGCAGTTTACCTTCCATGGAAGCCATGAAATTATCGAGCTGGCGTGGCAGGTATTCTGGATCGATGTATTCATTCAGCAATAAACTAAAAATGCTGTTGACGTACATGGTTATCAACAGCATGACCGCTCCTGCGATAAAGGCTTGCAGCCAGCTGATTTTGCCTTCCAACTGCAGATCACGCGTTTTGTTTATGGCAAAAACAGCCATAAAAATCATCAGACCAAAGTTGATGATGCCATTGAGAATGGAGAACACCGGATTAAAAAGGTTGGTGTCCGTAACGTATAACACCACGGTGTAAGCGATGAGGGCCATGCCGGTGATGACTCCGAATTTGACTGATTGATTGAGCGGTACCATAAAGTTTTTTTTAATGATTAAATATCGGTGATATCCCGCCTGCGGCGACGGGCAAAGATAGCAATAATAAAGGCATAAACAGGCAGCAAGAGCAACTGAATGACGAGGTAATACACAGCAAGGGAAAAGGGGCTCATCAGTTGCGAAACAAGGCTGCGTCGTTGTTTCAAAAGCTCAAAATCCATGTCGGGTCTGGCTTTCACAACAGATGCATTCAGCTGGGCTGCACGCAGTTGCAATGCCTGATCGAACAAGATGTCATAAACAAAAAAAACAGAAGTTGCCATCACCAGGGCGGTAGTGATGCCAATCAGCACCGAGAGCCGGAAGGCTTGTCCAAAGCGCAGCACACCATCCCCGTAGCGTTCCCTCAACCGGCGGGCAGCCATCGACATGGCAACAAAAGGCACAAGGTAGATCAGGCCAAAGGCAGGCGAAAAAGATCCCTGCAGGAGGTGAAACAACAACAGCTGAACCAACAGCATGATCAGGCCGGCAAAAAATCCGGTCACCAAACCCACCATCCAGAAATGCAGTTGACGATACATGCAGAAATATCAGTGACAAAGTGCAAACTTACCATTTTACCTGCATTAATCAAGAAAAAATGCAGCATGTCTTGCAGCTAACGGGATTTGTTGTACTTTTGCAGCGGGTAAGTCTTATACGACCAGCTCCTGTTGAATCCCCCAGGATCGGAAGATAGCAAGGGTAAATGGTTGAGCGGTGCGATGTAAGTAGCTTACCCTTTTTTTGTTTCCCCCCTATTCGTCTGCCTTTACCCTCGACCAACTATAGTCGCGCAACCTGATTTTCGACAGCAGATAAGCAAGTCCAATACCTGTTATCATTTGCCAGATACCCCACCAAGCTGCCATAAAAGCCATGCCACCATTGGCATCGAACAACTTGGGGTTGAAAATCAGCACCAGTGCCAGGCCTGAGTTTTGGATACCCGTTTCGATGGATATGGTGCGTCGGTCGGCCCTGGGCAGCCTGAACACCGTGGCCACAAAATAGCCCGTAAACAAGGTTTGGGCATTCAGCAACATCACCACAAATCCCAGCGGAAGAATAACCATCGGGATGTATTTGGCATTGGCAATCAGCGCGCCTATGATGAAAGTCATGTACAAAGCAATTGAAGTCCACCGGATTTGCTTGTGATATTTGGCTGACAGCACAGGCCATTTGTGCCCCACCCACATACCCAAAATGAGCGGAATGCCCAACAGGATGAACACGGTTTGTGCCATCTGCAGAAAGTCAATCTCGATGGGAATGTTCAGGTGCTTTGCCTTTTCAAAATAACGCACATACATCCCACCCCAAAATGCAAAGTTGATGGGTGTGACAAAGGTAGCAGTCAATGTGCTTATTGCAGTGAGGCTGACAGAAAGTGCCACGTTGGCCTTTGCCAGCGCGGAGATGAAATTGGAAATATTTCCTCCCGGACAGGCAGCAATCAGGATCATCCCCATGGCAATGGAGGGCGGAGGGTTCAACACCATCACCAGCACATATGTCAGTGCTGGCAACACCACAATTTGAGAAAAGACTCCCAAAATTGCCGACTTGGGAAACAGTACGATGTTTTTGAAATGCTCGTACTTGATATCAAGTGCCACACCAAACATGATGATGGCCAGGGTGATGTTCATATACAACAGGCCTCCTTCGCTGAAATTCAGCCTGATGTCATCAATCTGAGATAAAATTTCGTACATAATCGGGTCAATTTGGCCGGCAATTTACAATCATTTTTCACTTTGGCAAGCATTCTGGCCCAAAGATCACAACCGATTGTGCTGCTCATTGACTTCGAATGAATCAAGCTTGACATCCGGTGCACATTCTTATGCTACTTTTGCCCGACAAAAGTTTGGATTTTATGCTGATTATGAAGTTTGGAGGCACCTCGGTTGGGTCGGTGCTCCGCATGCAACAGGTTGCCAATCTGATACTTGACGAACAGCCCAAGGTGGTTGTGTTGTCGGCCATGGCCGGCACAACCAATGCACTGGTAGAAATTGCCGATGCCCTCTACAAGGATGATTCTGAAAAGGCATTGCAGCTGATCTCAAATTTGACTGTCAAATATGAAGAGGTGGTGATGGAACTTTTCAATGATGAGACGCATCTTGCTAAAGGGCAGTTGATTGTGCGCAGCCACATGGAATATCTGAAAAGTTTCACGGAAGACCTGTTCACTGTGAACGAAGAAAAAGCCATTCTGGCGCAGGGTGAGCTGCTTTCTACGGCCCTCTTTCACACTTTTCTGACTGCAAACAACATTGCTGCGCGCTTGTTGCCAGCACTGGATTTCATGCGTCTGAATGCAGATGGCGACCCTGACTACCCTCAAATTCAGCGCTTGCTTCAGCAACAACTTGCCGCTGAGGCCTTGCCAATCGTGATTACCCAGGGATACATCTGCCGGAATGCTTTCGGTGAAGTTGACAACCTGCAGCGCGGAGGCAGCGACTTCACCGCCACGATCATCGGGGCAGTGCTGAAGGCCAAAGAGATACAAATCTGGACTGATATCGATGGCATGCACAACAACGATCCTCGGGTGGTGAGCAATACCTTCCCCATCACCGAGCTCAGCTATGATGAAGCGGCAGAGCTTGCCTATTTTGGAGCCCGTATTCTCCATCCAAGCTGTGTGCAGCCAGCACAAAAGGCAAACGTACCCATTCGGTTGCTCAACACCATGCAACCCGAAGCCGGCGGAACCATCATCCATGCAATCCGAACCAACAGGCCAGTGACGGCCATTGCCGCAAAAGACGGCATCACAGTCATCAGCATAAGATCAGGACGCATGTTGCAGGCCTACGGCTTCCTCCGCGCCGTGTTTGAGGTTTTCGAACGCTACCGCACACCCATCGACATGATTGCGACCTCCGAGGTTGGCGTTTCGCTGACCATTGACAATGCCACCTACCTGAACGAGATGCTGGATGAGTTGGCGGGTTACGGAACGGTAGAATTCGAGGCAAAGCAAACCATCGTTTGTGTGGTGGGCGACTTCTCCCGCAACAGGCAAGACGAAGCGTTTCGCGTTTTGGAAGCACTCAAAGACATTCCGCTGCGGATGGTGGCCTACGGCGGCAGCGAAAACAACATCAGCGTGGTGGTGCCTGAGCACATGAAAGCCCAGGCTATGAAGGCACTGAATGTCAAGCTTTTCAATACCGAAAACCGATGAAAGAAGCGCTCTCAAAAAAAATAAGAAACCATGTGGCAGTCGGGCTTTCTACCCCTTTTTACCATTACGACCTGGATTTGCTCAATCAGACCCTGCAAACCGCACACGATGCAGCTGCAAAATATGGCTTTGTGGTGCATTATGCCATGAAAGCCAATAGCAATCCACTGTTGCTGAAACAGATACGCCGTTTTTTCAGTGGAGCCGACTGTGTGAGCGGCAACGAGGTGCAGGCCGCCATCGATGCTGGTTTCGATGCATCATCGGTTGTATTCGCCGGTGTGGGCAAGAGCGACGCAGAAATCGACCTCGCACTCAAACACGACATCTTTTGTTTCAACTGCGAATCGGAGCAGGAGCTTGAAGTGCTCAACGAACGTGCGCAGCTGCAGGGCAAAACTGCCAGGGTTGCCCTGCGCATCAATCCCGGTGTGGATGCACAAACGCATCACTACATTACTACCGGACTTGAGGAAAATAAATTCGGCATCAATCCCTGGCAGCTCGACCACCTCGTTGCACGGATGAAGGTGCTGCCTCAGCTGAAACTCATCGGTATTCATTTCCACATAGGATCGCAAATCACACATCCTGAGCCATTTAGAAACCTGTGTGTGCGCATCAACGACATCAACCAATGGTTTCAAAAGCACGGCATTTTCCTGAAACACATCAATGCAGGCGGTGGACTGGGCATCAACTACCAACATCCTGACGAAGAACCCATACCGGATTTTGAGGCGTATTTCAGAATTTTTCACCAGTTTCTGCAACTTAAACAAGGACAACAGCTGCACTTTGAGCTGGGGAGAGCACTTACCGCACAATGCGGAACATTGGTTTCCAGGGTGTTATACATCAAGGAAGGTTTGAAAAAACGTTTTGCCATATTGGATGCAGGCATGACGGAACTCATTCGGCCGGCGCTCTACCAATCTTACCATAAGATTGAAAATTTGAGCAGCACAAGCACAGAGCTGCTGCCCTATGATGTGGTTGGCCCCATTTGTGAATCATCAGATTGCTTCGGAAAAGCTGTTTTCCTGCCCACTACTGCACGTGGTCACCTGATGGCCATCCGTTCAACAGGAGCTTATGGCGAGGTGATGGCATCGCGCTACAACCTGCGTGACGGACTACGCTTTGCCTTCGATGATGAAATGTAAGTAAATTCCAGCCCGAAAAAGGCCCTAAAAGACATTGCCCGATTGGGGACTCAGGAAGATGGCAGCAGGGATGGCAAACACGATAATCAATGCGTAGATTGCAAGGATAACGATCATGGTGATGCCCATAAACTTGAACATCGACTTCAGGTTGCCAATGCCACTCGTCACAATCGAGGCATCGTTCAGGGTGAAGCCTTCTTTCACTTCCTCACCAAAACGGTAAAGGTAGAGCGTGGGGAAGAAATACAAAACCGCGATGGACAAATAAATGAATCCCATTAACCGAAAAGGAATACCAGCTTCGGCAAAATCTGCAACAAGCGACATGCCTGTGATGAGTGCCAATGCTGCCAGCACAAACAAACCAAGAAAGATGAAACCTACAATGGCCAAAAACCGCGCCCATTTGGCAGCAACAAGCAAATAGCGTTTCATGCTTTCGCTGATGTTAAGAGATTGTTCCTGAATGATTTGATCGTTGATTGTTTCCATAATACTTTGTTTTGAAAGCGGATATTGATGATTGATAAAATTAAAAAAAAACACTTGAAACAAAGCGGCGGGAACAAAAAAAAAGCAGGATCACCACATGGGCATCCTGCTTGCTGTATAAAAGGTTTGTTTGGTTTACCAGGCAAATAGCGGGAAATCGCTCATCATTTTATTCACTTTTCCACGAACGGCATTGATCACCGCCTCATTTTCCACATTGCTGATCACCTCGTCGATGAGCTCCACGATGGGTTCCATGTGCTGCTCCTTCAATCCGCGGGTGGTGATGGCCGGTGTGCCCACGCGCAGGCCGGAGGTCTGGAACGGCGAGCGGCTGTCGAACGGCACCATATTTTTGTTGATGGTGATGTCGGCTTTCACCAGTGTATTTTCGGCCACTTTTCCGGTGAGATTCGGGAATTTGCTCCGCAGGTCGATGAGCATCAGGTGGTTGTCAGTACCTCCCGACACCACGTGATATCCTCTGGAAACGAATGCTTTGGCCATGACATCGGCATTGCGCTTCACCTGAAGCATGTATTCGAAATAGCCATCGGTGAGCGCTTCGCCGAAAGCAACGGCTTTGCTGGCAATCACATGTTCGAGCGGACCGCCCTGAATGCCGGGAAAAACAGCCGAATTGAGCAAGGCCGACATCATTTTGATTTCACCTTTGGGAGTTGCCAGTCCCCATGGGTTTTCAAAGTCTTCACCCATCAGGATGAGCCCGCCGCGGGGTCCGCGCAGGGTTTTATGGGTGGTGGTGGTGACGATGTGGCAAAATTCGATGGGGTCGTTGAGCAAGCCCTTGGCAATGAGTCCCGAAGGATGCGAGATGTCGGCCATCAGAATGGCATCTACTGCATCCGCAATCTCGCGCATGCGCTCATAATCCCAGTCGCGGGAGTAGGCTGAAGCACCTGCAATAATCAGCTTTGGTTTTTCTTTCATGGCCAGGGCTTCCATCATGTCGTAGTCAACGAGGCCGGTAGATTCGTTCAGTCCATAAGCGACCGGACGATAGAGAATTCCGGAGCTGTTCACCGGCGAACCGTGCGACAGGTGGCCCCCATGCGAGAGGTCGAGGCCCATGAAGGTATCTCCGGGCTGCAGGCAAGCCAGAAAAACGGCCATATTGGCCTGCGCACCCGAGTGGGGTTGCACATTGGCATATTCTGCATCAAACAGTTCACAAGCACGGTCGATGGCCAGCTGTTCGGTCTGATCAACTACCTCACAACCACCATAATAGCGTTTGCCCGGATATCCTTCGGCATATTTATTGGTCAGCACCGAGCCCATGGCCTCCAACACCTGATTGCTCACAAAGTTTTCAGAGGCAATGAGCTCAATGCCATGCATCTGGCGTTCGCGTTCCTGTTGGATGAGTCCAAAAATTTTTTCATCTCTTTCCATAAACAAAATATTTTCTGTTGCGTTTAGTATATTTTTCTGCTGCAAAGTTAGATAAAAAAGCATCCGTGCAGCACCATGTTTTATACCATATTTCAGGCATTTAGCTTTGCTGCAGCAAACACTCAGGCAAAGAAATTAAGCCTAAATTTGCAAGCCAATAAGAGCTATGATCACTTACGAAAAATTTACACTGCGCAATGGACTGCGTTTTGTGGTTCACCACGACCCCTCGACACCCATCGTGGCCATGAACATCCTCTACGATGTGGGAGCGCGCGATGAGCATCCCGATAAAACAGGTTTTGCCCATTTGTTTGAGCACCTGATGTTTGGCGGTTCGAAGCACATTCCGCGCTACGATGAACCGCTGCAGCTGGCAGGGGGCGAAAACAACGCCTTTACCAACAGCGACTACACCAATTATTACCTGACACTGCCCAAGCAAAACCTGGAAACAGCCTTTTGGCTTGAATCGGACCGCATGCTCGATTTGGCTTTTACGCCAAAAAGTCTGGAAGTGCAAAGGCAGGTGGTGGTTGAAGAATTCAGGCAAAACTACCTGAATCAACCCTATGGCGATGCCTGGCTGCTGCTTAAACCACTGGCATACAGTGTACATCCCTATCAGTGGAATACGATTGGAAAAGACATCTCACACATTGAGCAGGCCACGCTGGAAGATGTGAAAACGTTTTACGCACGTTATTACAACCCAAACAATGCCATTGTGGCCATTGCAGGTGATGTGCAAACCGAAGAAATCATGAAACAGGCCGAAAAATGGTTTGGACCCATTCCCGAAGGGCCTGTTAATGAGCGCAGTTTGCCGGTGGAGCCGCTGCAAACCAAAGCCCGCTTTCAAACCGTCAACCGAAAGGTGCCGGCTGACGCCATTTACAAGGCCTGGCACATGCCCGGACGCTATCATGCAGATTATGAAGCCATAGATCTGATTACAGACTTGTTGGGTGCAGGACATTCGTCTCCCCTGTTTACCGAACTGGTGCAGAAAAAAGCCATCTTTGCGGATATCAGTGCCTTTGTGACCGGCGATCTCGATCCCGGTTTGCTGGTGATCACCGGCAAGGTTATGCAAAACGTGACCATTGAAAAAGCAGAAAAGGCTTTGCAGGAAGCCATCGGGCGCTTCCTGAGCAAACCACCTGCAGAACAATCGCTGCGAAAGGTGAAAAACCGTGTGGAGTCGGGACAGGTATTTGGCGATATCACCGTGCTTAATAAGGCCATGAACCTGGCTTTTTGCACCCATCTGGGCGATACAAACCTCATCAATTCACTCACGGCCAAATACCGCGCCGTCAGTGCCAACGACATTTATCAATCTGCCCAGGCAGTGATGACCGAAACGAACTGCAGCACACTGCATTATATGAAAGACCATGCCTAAAACAGATCCGTTACACCGCCAACGCCCGCCGGCCCTGCACGCGCAGGTTGAACTGCAGCTGCCCGAGCCACAGATGACCACACTCAGCAATGGCATCAGGCTGTATGCATTTAACGACCCATCGCAACAAGCTTTCAGGCTCGATGTTGTGTTGCAGGCAGGCAGTGCCCACCAATCGCAGGCGCTTGCCGCCACCACTGCATTGAAAATGCTGCGCGAAGGCACCGCCCAGCTCACGGCAGGACAGCTGAACAAGCGCATCGACTATCATGGCGCTTACCTTGATCTTCAAACCACAAAGGACTATGGCTTTGTTTCGCTCTACTGCCTTCACAAAAGTTTGACGGCACTGCTGCCATTGCTTGTACAACTGCTCAGCGAACCCCGTTTTGCCGAACGCAATTTTCGCGTTTTCAACCAACGTCAACTGCACGACTTCCGGCTGAGCAGCGAAAAAACCAAACACCTTGCCAACCGGCTGTTTTCGGCACATGTTTACGGACCAGAAAGTCGTTATGGTCAGGTGGCTACCGAAGCGGATTTTAAACTGCTGAACACCCGACATTTGCATGAGTTTCACCACCAATACATCCAGCCATCCAAAGCCAGTGTGGTGATAAGCGGCCACACCGATGCGGCAACCATCGAACTCATCAACAGGCATTTGGGACAATGGAAGGATTCCGGTGCCCTGACTTCAGACTTTGAACAGCACAGCACTTTCGAAGCCAGGCAAATATTTCAACGCAAGGAACATGCCCTGCAATCTACCATCATGATGGGACGTCAGCTGATGGAGCGCACCCATCCCGACTATCATGGTTTTTTGGTGCTCAACACCCTGCTGGGGGGCTATTTCGGCTCGCGCCTGATGAGCAATATCCGCGAGGACAAAGGCTATACCTACGGCATCCAGTCCTCCGTTTCGCCCATGCGCAAAGCCACAGGTTTTGTGATCAGCACCGAGGTAGGCAAAGATGTGACGGCAGATGCGCTTCATGAAATCAGGCACGAACTACGCAGGCTGGCTGATGAAACGGTGAGTGAGCAAGAGCTGCAGCTGGTAAAAAACTATTTGAACGGCATCTACCTCCGCTCGCTCGATGGTGTGTTTAGTCAGGCCGACAAATTCAGGCTCACCATCGAGCGCGGCGAAGGCATGCGCTATTTTGCAGAAAGCCTGAAAGCCATGCACCAAACCCGGCCTGAGCAGCTCAGGGAACTGGCACAGAAATACCTGCAGCCTGAAGACATGCTCACGGTGGTGGTGGGCGATGCGGAGCTACAAACAGGCAATTGAAGATGAAAAAGCTGCTGCTGTGGCTGTTGATGGCGCTGTGGTTCAGCGTGCAGGCTCAAACACCCCAACTGGTGAGCGTGAGTGTGATCAACGAAGAAGGGCATGTGGAGCTCAGGTGGCAGCAGCC
>CAZBMR010000007.1:0-78444 GCA_964492695.1 uncultured Lentimicrobiaceae bacterium | reverse complement strand
ACACACCGCACCATCCACCTCAAGGCAGACCGCCTGAGCAACACCAGCATCAGTCTCACATGGAACAGCTATGAAGGTTGGACGGTGACGGAGCAAGAAGTCTGGCGTTATCAGGGAGAAGATTCTACCTCCTTGTCAAACATCCTGCCCGGAAGCGAAAACTTAACAGATGATTTGAGTCTGTCAACCTCTCAGGAAGCTGTGATTCAGTATCGTGTGAAAGCGATTGGGTCAACACCGGTTCAGGTGAGCTTTTCGAACAAGGTTGAAGTTGTTCTGGATTTCACACCCATTTTGCCCAATGCTTTCAACCCATACAGCAGCTTCGCAGAAAACAGCACATTCAAGCCTGTTCAGGAGGTTTACAACAGTGATGGGTATTCTTTTCAAGTGTTCAATCGCTGGGGCGAGCTGATTTGGGAAAGCAATTCGCCTTCCGAAGGCTGGGATGGCCGGGTGGGCGGACAGCTTATGCCCAAAGGCACCTATGTGTACCTGCTTAAGTATTTGGATGTCAACAGCCATTTGCAGCACCTGCGGGGGTCGTTTGTGCTGATTTATTAGGCAGGAAATTTCAACACATCAATTGACGGCAGCCATCAGTTTTTGAAGCTTTTCCTTTGTGAGTGGTTTCACAATGAAATCGCTGCAACCTGCATCCATGGCTTTACGACGGTCTTCATCAAAAGCGTAGGCACTTTGGGCGATAACAACAGAAGGCGGCGACATTTTTTTGATGAGGCGTGTGGCTTCAAACCCATCCATAACGGGCATTTTCAGATCCATCAAAACGAGGTGAATTTGCGGATTCTTGATGCAGGTTTCAACGGCCTCTTCTCCATTGCGCGCAAAAAACAAATTGGCTTTGGCGTGACGGAAAATCAACTTCAGGTAGTCCATATTATCCTCTTCATCTTCAACGATTAATATGTTGAAAACTTTATCTGGAAATGATGCGTTCTCCCCTGCAAATTGTCCTTCATAATGGTTGATCCAGGGTAGTTCGACAATAAATTCCGACCCGCTTTCGGGAGCAGATTTCACTTCAATCACGCCATCCATCAGCTGAAGATAAGATTTTACGATGGCCAATCCGAGCCCATTACCGCGATAGAGTTTTTTATTGTCTTCGATTTTTCTGAAACGGTCAAAGATCACCTCCCTTTTGTCATTGGAAATACCGATTCCTGTGTCTGACACCGAAATGCGAAGTTTATCAGTTGATTTTGCAACGACCAGGTTGATTAGTCCATTTTCTGTAAATTTCACGGCATTATCGAGCAACTGCCTGATAATTTCTTTGGTTTTCGGGCCATCAAGCACCAGTTTGGTTTCATGATGGTCGAGAAGATATTGGTACTGAAAGCGCAATTGGTTCGAGCTATGCCGGTCAGCAAAGGAACTGAATACTTCCTCAAACAATTTGTAGCCATCTGTCACGCTCAGAATCACTTTTTCAACACCCGACTCCAGCTGAGATAGCAACACCACCTTTGAGATGATTTCGGTTAAATCGTGGCTGTTGCGCTCAATATAACCGTAAAATGAACGGCGTTCTTCCAGGCTAAGGTCTTCATCACACAGCAATTCGGCAAATCCGACAATGCCATTGAGCGGGGTCCGGATTTCGTGGGACATATTGTTGAGAAAAGAGGTTTTGAGCCTGTCGCTTTCTTCAGCTTTTTCTTTGGCAATCCGCAATGCTTGCTCCGATTGACGCAGCTGATGCATCACCCCGTTCTTTTGGTTGATTTCCTGCTCAAGGCTTTTGGTTTTTTCTATCAGCGCCTTGGTAAGCATTTGGTTTTCCTTTTTGATGTAGTACGACTCAAGGGCTTGATAAATCACCGGTTTGAGTTCTAACTCGTCCCAGGGTTTATTGATATACTGATAAATTTTCCCCTCGTTCACTGCAGAGCTCAGGGCATCAAAATCACTGAAACCCGTCAAAAGTATCCTGTTTGGTTCGGGGTTCATATCAATCACCTTTTTCAGGAATTCAACGCCCGACATCTCCGGCATGCGTTGATCGGTGATTATCAAATCAATTTTGTGCTCCCTGAAAATGCGCAACCCTTCTTCACCACTGCTCGCAGTGTGCACTTCAAATTCGTCTTCAAAAGTTGCCCTGAAAACGCGCAGGTTCACTTCTTCATCGTCAACGTAAAGGATGCGGTATTTCATATTCACCAAGTTTTACAGAACCGATATTGGTTGATTGATTTAAGTTTGTAAAAGTATAAAATCAAAATTAGCTTGTCAATGTCATTCACGCTGAAGCTGAAGGAATTTCGATGTCAAATTCACTTCCCTGGCCCGGAGTGCTTTCCACGCTGATGTTTCCGCCATGCTTGCCAATGATGCCGTGCGTGATAGATAACCCCAGCCCCATACCACCTCCAACATCTTTGGTGGTGAAGAAGGGGTCGAAAATTTTGCTGCGCACTTCGGCATCCATTCCCTTTCCGTTGTCAGAAATTTTGATGGTAGTCCATTCATTTTCCTGTTTGACCGTGATTTCAACACGGCCTTTTTCGCTGATGGCATCGAAGGCATTGTGTAGGATGTTGACGAGGGCTTGAGTGAGCAAGCCGGGATAACAACTGATTGGAGCCATCTGCTCCGGCATGTTAAGTATTACCTCCGCCTTGTTCTTATATTGGTTTTTGAGCAGAAGAAGGGCAGCCTGAATGAAATCGGCCAGGTTTCCGCTTGTTTTTTCCTCCTGATCGCTGCGCGTAAAAAGTCGCAAACCTTTGATGATTTCGGTGGTGCGCACCGCACCTGTTTTAATATCGCCTGCGAGCGTCTGAATTGTATTCATCCGGTGATTGAGTTTGAAGCGAGATACGATGCGTTCTGCTTCAGCTTGCAAATCAGGATGTTGACTGCACAATGGCAAGAGCTCCGACAAGGCTTTCTCCACCTCCGAAAACTGCTTGATCAGGCTGTTGATACCTACATAAACAAAATTGTTGGGGTTGTTGATTTCGTGAGCAATACCTGCAGAAAGCACGCCAAGTGAGGCCATTTTTTCTGCCTGAACGAGTTTGACTTGTACCTCCCTGATTTCTTTCAGGGCTTGTTCGAGTTCAAGTGTTTGCCTTCGGAGTGTGAGATGGGTTTTCACGCGCACCCTCACCTCCTCCACCTGAAAAGGTTTGGTGATGTAGTCAACCCCACCCGTTTCGAACGCCTTCACCTTGTTGAATGTTTCGGTGAGCGCGCTGATAAAAATGACCGGGATGGCTGCAGTATCTGCCTCTGATTTAAGCTTTTCGCAGGTTTGATATCCATCCATCACCGGCATGTGGATGTCGAGCAGGATGAGGTCGGGAAGAGACAGTGCCACGCTGCGCAGCACCTGGGCGCCGTTGTTTGCTACACGAACCTGATAACCAGCCTCGCGCAGCATGGTGCTCAGCACACGCAGGTTGTTTTCGTTGTCGTCGGCAATCAGCACAACACCTTTTGTTTCCATGGCATTATTTTAACCGGAGTAAGGTTTTAATCTCTTCAAGTTTAAATTCGTGAATGAGCTGAAGCATGCGATCGGACAATGCCGTTCCAAACTTCCCGATTTCACCTGCTAACTGTGTAAGTTGATCCAAATCACCCAACTCGAGCGCTGTTTGCGTTTGGTGGAGTACCCCGTCAGGGATTTGACTGACTATGGATGAAAAGTCGATTTTCTCATCCTTCGTCGCCTTGTTGGTTTCTGCGGCATCGTCAAAAAGATAATGCAGCCGGCCGTGTATTCTCATCGATTCGAGCAGCTCAGCTTCCTTAAAGGGTTTTCGCACGAAGTCATTCACGCCCAATCGCATGATTTCGGCCCGTTCCTCGTCGAGTGCACTTGCTGTAACGGCAATGATCACCACATCTTTGCCCGCCTCGTCGGCCCTGATGCGCCTTGTTGCCTCCCTTCCATCCATCAAAGGCATCACAATGTCCATGATGATGATATGTGGCTTCCATTGCTTAAACACTTCGAGCGCCTTGAGTCCGTTTTCGGCTTCTTTCAATTCAAAACCAAGGGGTTGCAGCAATTGCAGCAATACATGCCTGTTAATGTGCTTATCATCCACAATCAAAACCCGGGTGTTGCGACTTTCCGGGGCAAGTTCCCTCACTGTGTGTTTTTGCGGAGCCGGGGCCACCAATTGTCCTTCGGCAGCTTCATACAAAAAGCTGAGTGTAAACACCGAACCCTTGTCAATCTGACTTTTAACTGTGATATCACCACCCATCATTCGGGCCAGTTTTCTGCTGATTGAGAGGCCCAGACCGGTGCCTCCTGCATTGACGGTGTTTGAATGGGCCTGTTCGAATGGTTGAAAAATATGCTCGAGCAGGTGTTCAGGAATGCCGCTGCCCTCGTCGGCAATATCCACTGCCATGAGGTTGCGGACCGGTGTGTAGAATGTGCAGCTGATCACACCTTTGCTACTGAATTTGATGGCATTGCCAATCAGATTGATGATGATCTGTCTGATTCTGCCCTGGTCAGCCCGAATGATGGCTGGAAGCGCTGGATCGCGCTGTATTTCCAGTTTCAGATTTTTTTCATCCGCTTTGAGGCGGAATAAGTCAGCCAGATCGAACACCAATTCATCGAGGCTAAAGGGTGTTGGGAACAGTTGCACATGCCCGGCTTCAATCTTCGACATGTCGAGGATGTCGTTGATGAGCGAAAGCAGGTGCTCGCCACTCTTGTTGATGGATACCACAAAACCGCGCTGACGCTCGTTGAGCTGCGGATCGCGCTGAAGTATTTGCGAATAGCCCATCACCGCATTGAGTGGAGTCCGGATTTCGTGTGACATATTGGCCAAAAAGGTGCTTTTGGCTTTGTTGGCTGTTTCGGCCGCCTCTTTGGCTTTCTGCAGGTCGAGTTTGTCTTTTTTATGTTGGGTGATGTCGACCACGGTTGCGATAATGGCTTCTTCCTCGTCCCACGGAATAATGGCCGGCATGCCCGACACCCACACCTCCTGTCCGTTCTTACTCATATAGCGATATTCCATCCTGCGCAGGCGGTGCGATTTCATTACGGCCTCGGCGGCACGCGTAACGGCCACATAATCTTCGGGATGAATCAGTTTTCTGGAAATCTCTTCTGTTGGCATGCCCTCAATTTCCTGAGGCTCATAGCCGAGAAGCCGACAAAAAGCCGCGTTCACAAACAAAATCTGTCGGGCAGTATATACCGTCACACCTTCCTCCATTGTTTGCAGAATAATCCGCATTTTTTCTTCGGAAGCCTTCAGGCTTTGCTCAGTTTTGATGCGCTGATTGATTTCATCCTTGAGCGCGTAGTTCATAAGCTCAAAAGCTTTTGAAGTATTCTGCAACTGCAAATTGCTTTCTTCCAGCGACTTGGTGCGTGCAGCCACCAGCACCTCAAGGTTGTTGCTATAAAATTGCAACTCACCGGCAAGTGCGTTGAAACCTTCATACAGCCTGCCTATTTCGTCGTCTCCATGATGTTTTACACGAAGACTAAAGTCTTTTTTGAGGCGAAACTCTTCAAAAGTCTGGTTTAATCCGATGATCGGAAGTGAAATGGCTCTTTGGCTGTAGTTTGCAACAAAATAGCTCAGAAAAACGCCAATCAGCATCACCACAACCACCACAATCAGGATGCGCATAAGCTTTTGATAATACGCAGCGGTACTGATTCTGAAAAACAAAGCTCCAACAAGCTGGCCTTCGTGCACGATCTGCCTCGAAAATAAGATCTCATCACGATAAAAATGGTACTGTTCTGCTGTTGAAGCCACTGGCACATACCCCTCGGCACCCGGCTTGGAATACATGGCAAACAACTGCCCATGTTCGTTGCTGATCCATGCATTTAAAATGTTATCATAGCCTTCCATGGCCCTGAGCATCGACTGTGCCTCGGCCGCATCATTAAAAACCAGGGTGGGTGCAGCATTAAACGACAAAACACCAGCTGCTGCGTTTAGCTCGCGACGGAGGTTGTCGCGAAAATCCTGAACCTCAAGAAAGATATAGACCGAAACAAACAGAACAAGCAATATAACAGATGTAAGTATCTGTATGCCTATAAGTTTGTTTTTAATCGATCTTTTAAAAAACTGAAACATCTGCGATAATTAAATGACTTTAATGGCCAGATTCAACAAACGCGAACTGACATAGATATGGCGTTTATCAAGGGCTTTCTTATTGATTTCGAATCTGATACGATCTTCTTCTGTCACAAAATTGATGGCTGTACCTTTCTCCAGGCAATCGGCGCACTCAGTGATGAGAACAGCTTTCGAAAGCAGTGAATCGCCCAGTGCATCTGCGATAAGGTGTTCTTTGCCATTGCCCAGAATCAGCATATGGCAGGGTTCACCGTATGGGATGGCATCGAAATGCTTTACCCTGATGGCCTTTCCCTGAACCGTTTTTCGGCTGCTGATATACTGAAGCGGGTCAACCAGCTGATCATTTCCAACAATAAAAATCACAAACTCATTGTTCGTTTGCTGAAATGTTGACGTTTCGGGCCAGGTGAGGAAACCAGCAAAATTGTAGATAAATGAGGCCATTACATTGTTTTGGCTGGCAACACCTTGCGCAACAATTTGATGGGGCGATGCCACAATGGTCAGCAAGCAGAACAGCGATGCAATGCACTTTAATACCGAAAACTTCTTACCGCTCATAGTTTGATGTTCATTTCCAAACGCACCGATCTTTCAGCCTGCCTGAAATGGTCGGGTTGCAGGTTAGAGGTATGGTAATAGCGTGCGTTCAGCAGATTGTTTACAAAAAGCAAGGCTTCAACCGATTTGCTGAATTTAAAACCGAAGCATGCATGCAAAATGGTGTATGCATTCACCATGGCATAGCGCATTGAAAACCCTGCACCGTCAGCAACCAATCCTGTGCTTGCATTATCTCTGGCGCTCACAAAGTTCAGTCTCAAAGCGCTAAAAAAACGATCGTTCCACTGATAGTGAACGCCTGCATTGGCCGTATGCGGACTAATTTCTTTCATCCTTTTGGCATCCTTGTCGCGCGCATTGCTGTAGGTGTAGTTGGCATAGCCATTCAGGCGTTTGGTTTGAAACTTAAGGCCAGCTTCGATGCCCTGCACTTTAACCTCATCCAGATTGACCCACCGATGGCTGCCATTTCCATCATCCTGCCAAGCAAGTATATTTTGCATATTGCTTTGGTGCAGTGCAAAATTGAAATAGGCAATATGATTGATTTTGAGGTTATTAGACCATTCCACAGACTGGATTATCTCTGGAGAAAGCTGTGGGTTGCCCGAGCCATTGGTAAAGTCCCAGGGGCGCGGAGCACGATAGGCTTCGTTATAGAGCAAACTTGAACTCCATGCGCCTCTTTGAAACGTGAGCGATAGCCTGGGGACAAATTTTTCGCCATAATAATCGCTGTTGTCATATCTGAAACCTGCCACCACATTCAAATACCTGTTGAGCGTATAATCTGCCTGAGCGTAAAGGCTAAACAGCATGTTTTTGCTCATGTGGGGCCTGGCAGGAGAAGGTTTGCCCTCGCTGATGGCAACGGTGTCCTTGCTGAAATCACCGGCAAGCGCCTCTTGTTCCAAAATGAATCCGCCAGTGACGAGCAGTTTGTCAACCACTTTAAATTGATTCAACAAATCGACTCCCATCAGGTGTCCGGGGCGATAATAACCCACCTGGTTTTCGTCCCTGATTTCGGCAATGGTATTTTTCAACACGGTGGAGTTGCGGTAATAAAGCTGGGGCAGAAACTTATATCTTTTGTAGTCAAACTGGTAACGAACAGCCATGTTTCCAAACAGGATGTTCCATAGCGTACCCTGATCGCTGAAACCGGAGCTTACAGAGTTGTATTTGGTAGCTATGGATGCCTGCTTGTTTAGCACATTGACGCCAAAGCTCAGTTTTCCTACGTTTCCACTTGCATCAAATGCCAGTCCGCGCTCAAAGTTTTCAATGTCTTCGGTCCAGTTGTAATCGCCATCGGCACCACCCAAAGGGGTTTTTTCGGTTGACAGGTAGCGTGCAGCAAGCCTTATTCCGGATGTCTTTTCCTTGTTGCAGGCCCCAAAACCGGCCGAAAGCTTGTAGGTGTTGAAACTTCCGTAGGATGCGCCCAGGTTGAAACCCTCATTGTCTTTTGCTTTTTTCGTAATCAGGTTGATCACGCCGGTCACGGCATTTGTTCCATAAAGGGCTGACGAAGGGCCATAAATGATCTCTACCTGCTCGATGTTTTCGAGGTTGTAGTGCATTCCGCCATAAAACCCACCCGAGTTGAGCTCATTTGCGAGCACTCCGTCAATCATCAGCAAGGTCAGGTTGTTTTGATTGGGGATAGCTCGTTGAAAAATGTAGCTGTTGAAACCCTGAATGTCGCGAAATTGAAATCCGGGCAGATCGGACAAAAGCTCCTGAAGCGACTGATATCCACGATCATGGATATCTTTGGCAGTCACAACCTGCATGCTGGCGGCCACATGCGAAAGCTGCTGACTGACTTTTGCTGCCGAAACAACTTCGGTTTGAAGCAGCTCTTCAATACCCATTTCGAGCAGAGCATCCATTTCTGCATTTTGCGAAAAAATGCTCTTGGTTGCACCTACCACCAACAGCAGCGCCAACCAAACAACTATTTTTTTCATGAACGCGCTTTTGCACGTAAAGATACTTACTTTTTGGTCGCTGTCAACACCTTAGGGCTGACAATCAACAAAAAAAGTGATCCGCAAGGTTTTGCACTTCACCTTCAATGGGGCTCGCCAGCGGCTGCCCGCTTCATGTCTTTGTGGCGTCCTTCGAAAATGTCGAAACAAACGTAGCGGCATTCGAGCGGACCGTTGAATACGGTGTATTTTTTTGATGGTTTCAGTCCTACGTGCTTCAGGGCATGAAAGTCGCTGCTGATGACCCACACCTGCCAGCCTTTGAAATGTTGTTTCAGGTTGTCGCCAATATTGCTGTAGAGCGCTTTGAGATCGGTTTCTTCGAGGCGTTCGCCATAGGGCGGATTGAGCACCATCAGCCCCTGACCTTCGGGTGGCATCGCCATGTCAAGGCTTTGCCTAATGAGCTGTATATCTTTGTGCAAGTGCGCCTTACGGATATTCTCCGAAGCAATGTCGATGGCTTTGGCCGAACGGTCAGACCCCAGAATATCATAGTCGAAGTCAGTGATCCTATCGTCAGCTTCCTGACGGACGTTTTTCCAAAGCGCAGCATCGAAGTCGTTCCAGTGCATGAAACCATAATCATTCCGGAAATAACCTGCCGGTATGTTCATGGCCATCATGGCTGCCTCGATGGGTAAGGTGCCTGAGCCACACATGGCATCCATGAAATGCCTGTCGCCCTTCCATCCACTGATCATGAGCAGTCCTGCCGCCAGCACCTCGTTCATAGGTGCTTTGTCAACAGCCACGCGATAGCCCCGCTTGTGCAGCGAATCGCCTGAGCTGTCGAAAGATACACTCACTTTGTGCTCCCAAATGTGAACATTGATGCGCAGGTCGGGATGCGAGGTATCCACCGAGGGACGGATACCCATGCGGTCGCGAAACAGATCGGCGATGGCATCCTTGGTTTTATAGGCAACATACTGCGAGTGCGTAAAGTGGTTGCCACCAACCACTGCATCAATGGCAAAGGTCTTTTCAGGACTCAACACTTCCTGCCATTGAAGCTGCTGCACCTTGTCATACAATTGCTGTTCGGTGCCAGCCTCGAATGAAGCCCAGGGTTTAAGGATGCGCAAGGCAGTCCGCAGGCAGTAATTCGCTTTATACATCAATGCCCTGTCGGCATCGAAGGCCACTGCACGGGTCATCTGTTCGGTGTTTTGAGCGCCCAGTGCTTTCAACTCTTCCTCCAGGTAAGGCTCCAATCCGGCAGAGGTTTTGGCAATCAGCCTGAAAACTTCATGTGTTGCTTTCAATTGATTTCAATTTTTGCAAAGATAAGGCAAAGGCCGCAGCCTGCGACGATCCGGCATTTTGTCGTAAGCCACTGATTGCAGGAAATCATGTTGGAACAATGTGCCAATTCAGGCTTGGGGTTCAACCGAAGGCATGAAAAAAAACGCTGATATACCAGAAAAGCAGGCCCCCTATTGTTCTATATTCTTGAAAATAAGGAATTCAGCATCCCGGTAAGTGACTTCGAAGCCCGATAAACGGTCGCCTGTTTTAAAATTCGCAGATGTAAACATTTTCCGAAGGTCATTTCTTTCGAGGAGAAGATCGATGGCTACAAAATCGTATGCCTGCTCTTGTGCAAAACTCAGGTATTCAGTGCAATCATCAGCATCATTGTCCATAAAGCCATCGTGGGTAAAAAAGAAAATAATCGGACTGCGGATCTCAAAGCGTTCGATCTGTCCAAAAACAAACGCATCATGCGCCAACACGGTGCTGCCCACATTCAGATGCTGACTCATCGCCGCGTTGCGTTCGGACACCGAAACAAAATAAGCATGGTCTTTCAAATAATCGAAGGAAGCAACAAGCGATGAAGCCAATAAAAGCACCGAAAGCACCAAAATCTGCTTTATTTTTCTTTCGCTGAATAGGTAGTGAAGTGCCTGCAGCACCATCAAACCCATGAAAGGCATATAAAACAAAAGGTATTTGGCAGTTTTTCCGTGTGTAAACAGGCTCATGCTCAAAACCAGAAACAAGGTAAATAACAACAAATCAGTATGGTACTTGCGTTGATTTTTCCATGTAAATACAAGACTCAGAATGGTCGCAGACGAGAACAACACCAGACAGGTATTGTGAAAAAAACGCTCATGTTCACTAAGAACTTTCATGATCAGGCGTCCAATCGAAAAGCTGCTGTTTTTAACATCAGGTGCTTGCGCCAGCTCCCGCAACAAGCCGAGGTGCGCTCCGGGAATGTCGAGCACGAAGAGGCTGGCAAGGGTGAAGGCAGCCAGCCCAAATACAAGCACCGCTTTCCAGCGAAAATGCACGAGCGTCAACAGACCAGCTGCACCAATAATGGCAATGCCATTGAGATGGGCATAAAACGACAAACCGCTCACCACACCCGAAAGCAGCGCCCACTGCCATTTGCCTGTTTTGATATATTGCTGTGTTGACAGAAATGTACCAAAAGCCATCAGGGCCATCATCAGTTCGGGGCGACCCATAAAAGCATAGTTGAACATGAGCGATTGCGACAGCAGAAAACCCGCCAGCAGGAGCAATGAAAAACGGCTTATTTGTTGTCTGCCCAAATAAGCGTGCATGAGCCAGATGAGGCCAAGAAACGAAACAAGCGACAAGATTCGAATGCTAAACAACTCAAACCCAAACACTTTGACGAAGCCAGCCAGCAGCAGGGTGTAAAACTTATGGTAGATGGGCAAGTGATAGGCTTTTTCGCCGAAATAGCTGAAATACAGCATTGAACGTGCCGTTCCGTCTTTTGCCAACCAATAGGCCCATTCGCCGATGATGCCCTCATCCCCATTCACCCGCCTCAAAAAAAGCGAAACAGCAAACAATGCCAACATGCCTGCTGAGACCACGACGGCTGTTGTCAGCCATTTTTTTTCGAAACCGTCAAACGACATCTGTGATTGGTTGCTTTAGTAAAAAAAATCATGGATGGCCCCTGCAATCAATGATTGCTGTTCAAAACTGAGTTCGTAGTACAAGGGTAATCGCAACAATCGGTCAGCAAAATACTCAGAATGAGGCAGGTATCGTCCATCGTGCTTACTGGCATAAAAAGAAGACAGGTGCAATGGAAGGTAGTGAAACACAGCCATAATCCCGCGCGATTTCAGATGGTTGATTAGCTGTTGGCGCTGGTCATTGTCATCAAGTATGAGGTAAAACATATGCCCGTTGTTGGTAGCAAAATCAGGAATCGCAGGCAGCTGAAATGGCAGCGCTTCCCAGCTTTCAAACAGCTGTTTGTAATGGTTCCAAAGCGCAATACGTTTTGATTGTATATCTTCAATATCAATTAGTTGCGCATATAAGAAAGCTGCAATCGTATCAGCCGGCAAAAAGGAACTACCGGTGTCGACCCAGCCATATTTGTTCACCTCTCCCCTGAAAAACTCAGCACGATTGGTTCCCTTTTCCCAAATGATTTCGGCCCTTTTCACCAGGTTTGGATCGTTGATAATGAGCATGCCACCTTCGCCACATTGAATGTTTTTGGTTTCATGAAACGAGAAGGCAGCCAATGCACCAAAGCTTCCCAAAGATCGCGTTTGACCATTTTGCAGATAGCTGCTTTCGATGGCCTGCGCGGCATCTTCCACGATGGGTATGTTGTAGCGGTTTGAAAGCTCCAACAAAGGATTCATATCAACTGCCACACCGGCATAATGCACCACGACGATGGCACGCGTTCGAGGTGTGATCAGGGCTTCAACGCTTTGCTCATCGATGCCCGGATGATCAGCTCTGCTGTCAGCAAAAACGATGCGTGCACCTTGTCTTACAAAAGCGAGGGCGGTGCTCACAAAGGTAAAAGAAGGTATGATAACCTCGTCGTCAGGTTTGATATCCAGCAGGATAGCTGCCATTTCGAGGGCATCGGTGCAGGATGTGGTGAGCAAACATTTTCGAAACCCCCAGCGCTGCTCAACCAGTTGTTGACTCAGACGGGTGTATTTTCCGTTACCCGAAATATGGCCGCAGGCCACGGCATCGCTGATGAATTCGAGTTCGCGGCCGGTGATATGGGGTTTGTTGAAAGGTATCATAAATTCCAATAGTGATAAATGTACATGCGCTCAGCAAGTTCATAGCCATTCCTGAGATAAAACGCAGAGGCTGGTTTATTTTCTTCTTGTGTTGCCACCCTGATTTGTTTCCGGCCCGTTTCATTGCACAACCGCGCTGCTTGTTGAAGTAAACGACTGCCGACGCCCGCTCCCCGACTTGCTTCAGAAACGGCAATCAGACCAATTGCGGCTTGAGATTGACTTACAAAGTCGAGCGTTACAAATCCGAGAAGTTTATTATCAATTGTTTCAACCAAAACCTTTGAATCGTCAGCCTCCAGACTTCGTTTGACCCATGCATCATACATGCGGTAGAAATCGGATGCCTGAAAATGCGTATCGGTTCGGAATCTGCTGTAGATGCCACTCGCGTATGCCAACTCCAGCAGGGTTTGTTTATCATGTATCCGTTCGTTGAAATATTGAAGGCCAACCGGTGCAACCATCTGATTCAGATATGTTTGATAAGTCAGCTTCACATCTGCAAGCTTCAGCCTGCCGTCATGGCTCAATGGTTTTGGAGAAAAAAGATATACCAAACGAAGTGAAGCTGCCGCATTGCAAAAGGCATCCAAACTAAAAAGCTCCGGCTGGTTAAGCACGAATTTTCCAACAGGGAAACCAAAAAAATTGCTGTCCCAGGCTAAATGCTCAATCATTCAACTTCTTTTCAATGAGATAGATAGGTCTATTCTTAACACCTTCAAAGATTTTTCCAACATACAAACCTACCACGCCGAGTGTGGCAATGATGATGCCCGAAAGCAACCAAACCGAGATGATAAGGCTGGTATATCCGAGGACCAAAATCTCGCCCCTGAACCATTTGATCAGATAAAAGATTGCCACAAAAAAGAAAACAGTGGCTATGGTAAGACCGCCTTTGACGAGCAGTCTGAGGGGTTTATCGGAAAATGCGAGGATGATGTCGGTTGCCAGCCGCAGTAATTTTTTAAGGTTGTAGCTGGTTTTTCCTTCGAACCTTTCGTCGTGCTGCACTTCCATTTTAGCAAGCCGGAAACCGACCCATTGCACCATCGTTGGAAAATAGCGGATCGACTCACGCATCTGTCCGATGGCACGAACCACATTTTGGTGATAGATACCAAAATTGGCCACCGTCTCGTCCTGTTCCGATCCGGTGAGGTAGCTGAGAATTTTGTAGAAATATTTGGAAAAGAGGCGTTTGAGCAAAGTGTCCTTTCTGTCGATCCTGCGTGCCAGCACGATATCAAAGCCTTGTTGTGCTTTCTGATACAGCATTGGAATTTCTTCGGGTCGATCCTGCAAGTCGCAGTCCATCACCACCACCCACTCACCACGGGCATGGTCGAGCCCTGCAGTAATGGCATAGTGCTGCCCGAAGTTTCTGCTCAGCTTAATCCCCTTAATGCGCGGATTATCTTCCGCCAGCTGTTCGATGACCGCCCAGGAATGATCCGGACTGAAATCATCCACCAGCACAATCTCAAATTCGTCCGTGATGGGCTTCACCGCATCGGTAATGCGCTGCACCAGCGCAGGCAGGATTTTTTCGGCACGATAGACAGGGCTAACAATTGACAAATGCGTCATCAGATCGTTTTTACAGCTGCAAAAGTAATCGAAATTCTCAAATGCCGCTTCCAGGTGCATGCTTCAGACCCACCGGACCGCTTTTCCAAATGCCCTTTCTGAAGACAGTGTAAAGCGAATAAGCCTCGTGCCTAAAGAATTTATTCGTAAAAGAAATTTATATAAACAATTATGCAACAATGTTTTATTAGCTATTGATTAGAATTTACTTCAATCATGGAAAACCTCCCCGTTATCGTACTGGGAAAAACAGACAATGCAATCCTGAAAAAAGATCGGCTTTCGGGCAACCTGGCAGATTTTAGCGAATGATGTCGATTTTAAGGCTCGCAGCATTGTTGCATGCATCCGTCGCGGTGATGATCAGCTGGTTTTTTCCAGTCAGCAGGCGTTCGTCCACCTCGTAGCTCAAGAGTTTGTTTTTGGGATCATAGTCCATCAGCAACCATTTACCATTGAGGCTGGGTTTTATGGTTTGGACCCCGCTGAAATCATCTTCAACCCTCACTTTCAATACCTTAAGTGTATCTACCTTTGCGCCGGCTTTAAAGTTGATGGCTTTCAAAACTGGTTTGACCGTGTCGGCCATCACGGTGAAAGTTCCAAGCCGTCGGGTTGAAACACTGATCCATCCCTGATCTGCTGTGCCACCGAGGGGTGTTTTTTTGCCATTGTCAATATGCACCACGGTAAGGTTCTTCGCATTGAAATGCTGATCCGTGAGTTTGATGCGCAGGTCAAGGTTTTTGTGCACAGGCACTGCAGGCGATCCAATGCTGATTCTTTGGGAAAACTGGCCTGAAACCGGATTTTCCTCTTCAATCCCGAGCGTTTCATCCCGATAGAAAGCATCAGCCGGAAATTGCACCTCAAAGCCTAATTTTTTCAATGCATACGGCTTACCGGCAATTACTAGTATCTTGCCACTGTCTGCCGGCAGTGCATCAGCCGGCTGCTTCAAGGCAACGCCTTTCAGCACAAATGGCAGGCGCGATTCGTTACCATGGTAGTCTTTCACAACATACAGCCCCTTTCGGGTTTCTCCCGGGCCGACGCTCACCATCCCGTGGTTCTTCACTTGGCCGTAGCTGCGCAGTTTGTTGAAAGGATCGATGCGCGACCGTATGATGCGCGACTGATGGCGGTAGTTGAAGCCGTAGTCAATCAAACTGTTGATATAACGTGTTTCGTCAAATGAAAAACGATCGGCCTTCCAGCTGAAAACCAACACAGAATCGATCAGCAGATCAATTGAATAAACCCCGTTGGTATTGGGAACATCGTTTTGGGTGTCGTGGGTGGTGATGCCAAACGAAACAGTGCCCGCCACTTGAACTGGCTTTGGATCTTTGAGGCGGTGCTGCAAACCCCATCCCAACACCTCGCTCGTCCAAGCCTTGGCACGACCCTCAACCGCACTCTGTTGGCCTTCAGGATATACGGCAAACCTCACGATGGAAGGGCGGATGATATCCTTCACCTTAAAGCCAAACTGAAGCGGGTTGAGCACTTCCTGGCTGGCAGCATCCCTAATCTCGAAATGCAGGTGCGGGCCTCCCGAAGAACCTGAGTCGCCTGAATAGCCGATGATATCGCCTTTTTTCACGGGAAAGAGTTCCTTTTCGGTATAAATGTTGATGCTGAAGCTTTCCTTTTCATATTGTTTGCTTTTGGCCCAGGCGGCTATGGCCGGTGCAAAGCGTTGAAGGTGTGCATACACCGAGGTATGGCCACTGGCTGGATGATCGACGTACAAGGCCTTTCCAAAACCACCGGGTGCAACTGCAACACGACTCACAAAACCGTCTGCAATGGCATACACCGGCAGACCCTCTCTCCCATTGGTGCGGATGTCGATGCCACTGTGAAAATGATCGGTGCGCAATTCAGCAAAAGTTCCTGACAGGTAGAGCGGAACATCAAGCGGTGAGCGGAAGGTGCTTTCTTTTTTTTGCGCAGGCAAAACAACTGAGGCAGCCAAAAAGAGTGAAAGGAGAAGGTATCTGTTGATCATATCAATATATCATAAAGTTCATCAAATGAATAAATTATAAAATCAGCAGCAGGAAATGGACCAACTGCGTATTGCCAATTGAACAATACTGTTTTCATACCCACAGCTTTGGCACCTGTGATGTCTTTTTCATAGAGGTTGCCAATCATCATGGTTTGGGAGGGAAGTGATCCGGAAAGCTGGAGCACACGTTCAAAAAACAAGGGATCGGGCTTGCTTGCCTGCAGTTCGAAGCGCGAAAAAAAGAAGTCGAAATAGCGCACAGCATCCACCCTTTGGAGGGCAGCCTTCATCTCAGCCACGTCAGAATGTTCGGCGCTTGTGGCAATCACACAGCGGTAGCGCTGCGAAACCTGCTTCAAAAAAGCTTCGGCTCCCTCAATCCATGCCACTTCTGGCCAGCCCGACATGGGTCCGGGATGGTTGAAGTCGCGCATCAGCGTGTCGCCCCAATCAAAAACAAGTGTGTGGATCATTTGACAAAATTATCTAAAAAACGCAATATGTATCCTGATGCTCAGGCATCCTGAATCAGTGCCAGCATTTCGTCCTGGGTCAGCGCGGCAAAAAATGAATCTTCAAGGATGGTATTCTCAGCCAGTTGCTGCTTTTCTTGCTGCAGTTTCATCATTTTTTCCTCGATGCTGTCGCGAGTGATGAAACGGTAAACAAACACACTGTTTTTTTGACCAATGCGGTGCGACCGTCCGATGGCCTGCGCTTCAGCAGCTGGGTTCCACCATGGGTCGAGGATAAAGACATAGTCAGCCTCTGCCAGGTTCAATCCTACGCCACCAGCCTTGAGCGAGATCAGAAACACCTTGGTGTTGCCCGATTTAAAGTTGCTGATGACAGCACCACGTTTTTCGGTTTGCCCCGTCAACATCAAAAAATCAATGCCAGAATGCCCAAGCTTATCGGCCAGCAATTGGAGCTGACTTACGAACGAAGAGAATATGAGTACTTTATGGTCTTCGTCGAGCACCGTTTCGAGGTGTTGCATCAGCTCATCAAACTTACCACTGCCATGATCGCCGTCAGGAAAAAGAATGGCAGGATGGTTTGCCAACTGACGCATACGGAGCAGGGCCGTTAAATACAGCATTCCCGTGGTTGATATGCCTTGACTGAGCTGCTGATCATCCATTAATTGCAAGCGCATTCTCGATTTTTCCTGCTCATAGAGAAAGCGCTGGGCATCGGTCATCTCACAAAAAATGATGGTTTCTGATACGGGAGGCAAGTCCTTCATCACCTGTGCTTTCGTACGCCTGAGGATGAAAGGTCCAATCATGCGCAGCAGCGTCAAACGTTGCGAAACCTCAGGATTTCGGCTGATTGGCACTGCATAGTAACGATTGAACATGCTCAACTCGCCCAAAAGACCAGGATTGAGAAAATGCATCTGCGACCACAAATCGCTCAGGTGGTTTTCAACCGGTGTTCCGGTCAGTGCAACCCGGTATTTGGCTTTCAGTTCGAAAGCTGCATAAGCCGTCTTTGAAGAAGGATTCTTGATGGCCTGACTCTCATCCAATACGGCAAGGCTAAACGGAAACTGCGACAGCAATGCGATATCATTGCGCATGATGCCATAAGTGGTCAATATCACATCTGCCGCGCGAAAGACGGCTTCGTTGAGCTTTCTTCCATTCCCCGCAAAAACAACCACATGCAACTGGGGAGCAAAGCGATCGAGCTCATTTTTCCAATTGTGCAGCAAAGAGGTAGGCATCACTATCAAAACCGGGTTTGTTGCTTTGAGGCTTAATTCTGGCAACACAGGCGGAGCCTCCAGTGCTGAAAATAGGTCAGGAGCAGACGCACGAACCCCATTCTTTTGTTTGTGACCAGAATTCGCACTGGGTGATTTTTGCAGCATGGCAACGATGAGTGCAATCACCTGAATGGTTTTGCCTAAGCCCATGTCGTCGGCCAGGAGCGCACCCTGCTGTGCTGACAATGTGCTTGTTAACCAATGAAAACCATAGATTTGATAAGGGCGCAGGTTTGCCCTATTCAGTGGAGGCACGGCAAATTGACCCAGATCATTTGTTTGCTCAGCTTGTTCTTCAGATGCTCCTGTGAAGCCAGCCTCTGTGAGCAATACACTGTGAAAATGCTTCAGCTGCAAAACATCTTTGTGGATATTTCCATGAATGAGCAAGGGGCCATACTGCTCAAACCACATTTCAGGAATCAGAAAACGCTCGCCACCGGGAAGCAAAAACACCCTTTCGCCCGACAGCAGGTGATTGCGCAGCAACAAAAACGGAAAGCTATGCTTGCCCGCATGTATGGTGATGTGGAGGTCGAACCAGTCGATGGAGCGTTTCAAGTCCACCTTCAGTTCGGGCTGATGCAGCAAAAAGGCTTCTTCATGGGGCTGAATGAGTAAAAACCCCGCAGCTTCCAACGTTGGCGCCATCACCATCAGCCTGTTGATAAAAGCAAATTGCTTGTCGTGATCCTGAAGAAAAAAAAACGAGGCCTGATGGGCAAATCCAAGTTGGAAAAGGATGGCAGCCATTGATTTTTCCCAATCTGAATTGCGCTTGACCCGTCGGAATTCGACACCTGAATCTGTCATTTTCAAGGAGGTAGCCACCAATTGGGGATGGTCGAACAAAAAACTTTTTTCGCCATACCCAAATTCGAGGATCAATCCATATCGTCCATCCCAGCTTTTTTCGGATCGCAAAAAAGCATGAGGTTCGGTTTCAACATCTGTGATGCTGAAACCAACGGCCTCGATATTGCTGCGGCCGGCCATCTTTCGTATGAACTTTTCGTAGTAGTCCCTTTCGATGCGCGCAGGAATAACAATCTCATCTTTATTGAGAAAAGGTTTCAGCATCAAACCGGTCACCGTTTCATCAAAGCGGATGAGTTGACCATTGTTTCGAATCAGGCAGGGCGAAACGCTTAAAACACTTGTTGATGGGTGCTTCAAAAGAATGCGCTGATCATCAAGCCATGCTTGGAGAGCGTAACTGGTGCTATCGGCCTCCTTGTGAAAAAGCAGGCGAATCTGGGCTTCGGTTTTGGCCAGGTGCAACAGCTGCTGCGGATAAAGATGCGGCCATGACAGCGCGTCAAAAACAGGAAGTTGATGTTGCAAACAAAGCAGGTAAATGGCATTTGTTTGCTTCCAGACAAAAGGCATCACCACCTGATCGATTTGCTTTTTATTCTCAACGGAAAAAAACTGGGCAGCCGTTGTAGCCTTTTTCGAAAAGCGGCGCACCAAAGCATCGGTATCCAACAAGCTGGACAGCTGCTGCAATTTATCAAGCAAAGGCCAAAGATCGCCGCTAACCGAAAGCTCAAGCGTATGAAGCAAATGAACCACCTTGTAAGATTGATGGTCGGACGGCAAACAAGCCACGGGCAGCAACAACTCTCCCAAAAATCTGTTCGAGCGCAACACAATGGCAAGAAAAAACTCCTCCCCCTTGTGCGTACTGAAATTCAACACATTAATATCCTTCATCGCCAGTAAAAACAGGCCAAAGATAGGTATTAACTCCATAATGCCGGATCGGCCGGATAAGGCATGGATACAATAATCCCTAATTTTGTGCGCTTAAAGAAACCAAGTTCAGGAAACAGAAAAGAGATTCAAATGCTAAGAAATTTGTTGCCCTGAATGGAAAAACGCTTTACAATACCTAATTTTTCAATCATTGGTCAGACCACATGAAAGTGATTATCAGCAACAAAAACAGCTATCCACGTTATGGACAAATCCATGCCATACACTCCTTCCCCTCGCAATTTGCATTGGATCGCAGGGTTGACATTTGGCTTCCCGAGGGCTACAATCCAAAGCAAGCACATGCCGTCTTGTACATGCACGACGGGCAAAACATGTTCAATCCGGCATTGGGATTTCACGGACAAATTTGGGCCCTGGATGCGGCATTGCAACCGCTTATTTATCAGGCGCGTGTAAAACCAACGATTGTGGTGGCCATTTGGAACACAATGAAGCGTTACGAAGAATACCTGCCTGCTCCGGCCTTCGACCTGCTGCCTGCCGAACTGCGGGAACACATCCGCGATGAGCATAATAACCCCGAACTGCAACCATTGAGCGATGGATATCTGTCATTCATCACAAAAGAGCTAAAACCCTTTGTTGACAGCAATTATCCAACGCAGCCCGAAGCTGCCGGCACCACAATCATGGGCTCAAGCATGGGAGGCCTAATTTCGGCCTATGCCATCGCACGTTTTCCGGAAATTTTTGGCAATGCAGGATGTGTCAGCACCCACTGGCCACTCAGCCTTCACCTGAACGACAGCAAATTCTCAGCGCCGTTTATCAACTGGCTGTCAGAAAACCTGCCCGATCCCAACAACCATCGCCTGTATTTTGATTTTGGAACCGAAACCATCGACACGCACTACGAAGCGCATCAGGCAGCCATGGACAGCAAACTGTTGCAGGCAGGATACGTCGAAGGTTTCAATTGGATGACGATCAAGGACGAAGGAGCTGCCCATTGCGAAGAAGCATGGAAAAACAGGGTGCATATGCCCCTGGAATTTCTCCTGCGGGCATGAGCGTTTTAAATTGCTTTTGCCTCTTTTTTTACCTTACGATAGCATCAGTGCCACCTAACTTCAGCTTAACAAGCCTGAAGATTTTTGACACTTCTTCATCATTACCGCCTAACAAAGTAGTTCTATACCTCTGTTTTTCAATGTCTAAGAATTTTCCATTACCCTACGTTTAACAGGCGCTGTGTCAGCATCCTCATTACCGACTCTAATATTGGTTTGAATTATTGCTTTATCTTTGACCTGATAAAAGCCAAAGCCGTATGTTCACACTCCGTCATGCCAACAAGTCGATACAATTAATCGAAACATTCATTGACCACATCGACAACGGCATTCTTATCTTCCGCGAAGGCGTCTTCAACTACCTTGATGGAAACCAATCCAGCTTTGTAGATAATTTGAAAACCTTATCAGGGTTAGAGACCGAGGCGGATATCATGCGTCGTAAGGTTGAAAACATTTTGTACACCCAATCGCTGATGCCACAACTGCGTGGCGACATCATGCGGTTGATGGAAGAGCTGGACAACATCATTGACCTGGCAAAAAAAAACCTCTACCAGTTTGATGTTGAAATACCATTCATTCCCAACGAGTTGCATCAAGACTTAAAAAAACTCACCGAATTGGCCGTTGCTGCTTGCGAATCTGTTCTACCTGCAGCACGGGCCTACTTCAGAGAACCTGAGGCCGTAAAGGAAAAAATTCACCGCACTTATCTGTATGAAAAAGAGGCTGATAAATTGGCTGATGCAATCAAACGAAAAGTTTTTCATGATATGCCAAACCTTAAGTTGAGCGAGAAATTCCATCTGCGCTATTTCACGCTCCACATCGAAACCATTTCAGATGCAGCCGAAAAGGCTGCCGATCTGATTTCAATCATGGCGATCAAGCGCACGATCTAACGACATCAGGCAGCTATCAATCAACAAATCATCTGTTGGACGGACAAGTGACATACGAAATCAGGCTTTCTTCCAAAGAAGTTTTAAAAGGTTTCACCAGAAGAGAAATCATGCAATTGGCCTGCACCAACGAATACATGGACGCCTGGATCAGGCTTGCTTCCGGCGAAGATGCATGGCAGCCCATCATCGAATGGAAAACAGCTGTTTATGCAGAGATGAAAGCAAACGAGCATTATCTCATTATTGCAGAACCACTTAACTGGTGGGAGAAATTTCTTTCGCTCACCTTTCTTTATCCTAAAAGGTGGCAATTACTGCGTTTTGAGCTTATCCGGAATCAGTTTCATTTGGCATTTGGCAATGGCAACAAAGTGACATTCGAAAATGGAAGTTTCGAAGCAAAAATAGATATCGATAAACATTTTCGGAGGAAAATCAGTATCATCATGCACAACGGTGAGCGTTTTGCTTTTTTTGAAAGCCTTACGGGCATTGCTTCTTCAGACTTTGACCTCATCATACAGTTGCTGGGGGCCAGGGAGTCGGGCATGATGCGCTTTACCACCTCACTCATGCGTTTCAATCAACAGCTGAGCAAGGTCATGCCAAATCATTCTTTTAGAAAATCTCAAACAAAGACTGGCTAACAGGATGTTATTTTTAATTTACATATCAAGCGGTTTATTTCTGGGTTGGTCATTGGGTTCGAATGATGCTGCAAATATTTTTGGAAGTGCTGTTGGCTCCAAAATGCTGCGCTTCAGGCAAGCTGCGCTGATTGGAAGCATTTTTGTGATTTTGGGGGCCGTGTTTCAGGGCAAGGGAGGTGCTGAAACACTCAATGCGCTGGGTGCGGTGGATGCGCTGGCAGGCGGATTTACTGTTTCATTATCGGCGGCCATCACAGTATTATTTATGACACACAAAGCCTTGCCTGTTTCAACAAGTCAGGCCATTGTTGGTGCTATCATGGGATGGATCTATTTCACTGGAAACAAAGCTGATTTGGGTGTTTTGACAAAAATTGTCAGCACCTGGATCAGCGGACCTGTGCTTGGAATGCTGTTCTCTGCCCTCTTCTTTGTCATACTGCGATTGTTTCTGAAAAGGGCCAAAATTCATGTGATCAAACTTGATACCTACATCCGCATCAGCCTCATTGTTACAGGCGCATTTGGGGCCTACAGTCTGGGCGCCAATAATATCGCCAATGTCATGGGTGTGTTTATCAATTCAGCACCCCACATTCAGCTCAATTTTGGACTTTTTGTGCTGGATGGTGTTCAGATTTTGATGCTACTGGGAGGCCTGTCAATTGCGGCCGGAATCTACACCTATAGTGAAAAGGTGATGCACACAGTTGGAAACGGCATCCTTGCGCTTTCGCCAGAGGCTGCCATTGTTGTCGTTTTTTCGCAAGCCGTGGTGCTGTTCTTGTTTTCATCAAGCAGCTTTGGTGCTATGCTTCAGCACATTGGTCTGCCTCCCCTACCGCTTGTTCCGGTGTCGAGCACCCAGGTGGTCATTGGGTCGGTACTTGGAATCGGTTTGGTAAAAGGCTCTCAGGACATCAACTCAAAAACTCTGATGGGGATCGCAGCCGGTTGGATTACCACCCCTGTTTTCGCGGGTGTTCTCACGTTTGTTGCCTTGTTTTTTGTGCAAAACGTTTTCAATCTGCCAATTACGCAGAAACCTGCCTCTGCTGTAACCATTGGCAATATGTTTCCTGAAGGCATAGATCATGTAAAGAAATTTGATTTGGTATTGCCGGGAATCGGGCTTGCGGTGGCTGGCTTCATCACCCTGCTTATTTACCTGGCCCTGAGACAACAAAAGCTTCGGTTGAAAGCTGAAAATGAACTGCTTGCGCAACAAAATCAGTTTTTTCAAGCTCAACGAAGTCTTTCAGAAATGGAGATGCGGGCCGTGCAGCAGAAAAATGAAACCCTTCATACACACCTCGAAAAACGTCGCAAAGAATTTATCGACATGGCCCTGAACCTCACCGAGCAGCGCCTGTTTCTGGAAGAAATTTTGGGTAAACTTGAGGATATCATCCAAAACGAACCCCAACCATCAACAAAAAACAACCTCAAATCGGTCATTGCGCTCATCAGGCAAAAGATGTCGTTTGCCCGCGAGAAAGAGAACTTCTATGGCGAAGTGGAACAGGTTCATAAAGACTTCAAAATGAAGCTTGAAGGGCTTTTTCCCGACCTCACCGATCAGGAAAAGAAACTGGCATCGCTCATCCGGCTGAACCTTTCAAACAAAGAAATTGCCACCTTGATGTCGATTTCTCCAAAAAGCGTTGAGGTGTCGCGCTACCGTTTGAAAAGGAAACTTGGCCTTGAAAAGGAAGACAATTTATTTCACTTTATCAATCATATTTAACTAAAACCATCTTTATGAAAAGAGTCGTTATTTTGCTTGCCTTGTGGTTTGGCATGTATGGCATGCTGATGAGCCAATCGCTGAGCGTAAGTGGAAAAGTCACCTCAAGTAACAACGCGCTGCCGCTGTCGGATGTGGTTGTGCATGTGAAAGGTGCATCAGAAGTGGTAAAAACCGACGCCGGAGGTAATTACCGCATTTCCTTTGATCAAGGATCAAGCAGGGTTCTTGAATTCACACATCCCGATCACGAAACCATCGAGTTGGATGCCGACGGCAGATCAACGCTCGACGTGATCATGACCTACAATGTAAGGTTTAACCAATATGGCGTCAGGGTAAACCGAAACCCACTGCTTGCGGAAGAACGCAACGGTATTCTTGTGCTTGAAAGCCATAAGTCTGATTACAAATTATGGTTCGACATGCGTGTTCAGGTGGATGGAGCCATGTTTTCGAAAGAAACACTCAATCCCATTGGAAACGGAACATCTATCCGAAGGGCGCGTTTTGCGGCTAAAATGGAAATCAACAAAAACTGGTACGGCGAAATTGACCTCGATTTTTCAAACTCTGAACTTGAGTTGAAAGACGCCTACCTGCAATATACCTTTAACAATGGCCTTGAGCTCAAAGCCGGTAACTTCAAGGAAGGTTTCTCTATGGAATCGACCACCACATCGCGCTACCTCACCTTTATTGAACGGCCCAATGCCGTTTCTGCCTTTGCACCCTCACGTCATATTGGTGTGGCTGCTACTTATGGAAAGGGTTGGCTCCTCGGTATCGGAGGTATTCATTTTCAGGATATTGGAGGATTGGAAGAACGCACTTTCTCCGAAGATAACAACAAAGATTATGGCACTGATGAGGGCGTCTCTTTCACAGGTAAACTGGTGGCCATGCCTTTTTACAAAGACAGCAACAAAGGCTTGCACCTGGGTGTTGCAGGTTCATACCGCACACCAAAAACCGACGCTGAGGTGCGCAACACCCTGCGCTATTCAACCCGCTCACTCACATCCATCAACCGCAAGAAATATATGGATACCGACCTCATTGGTGATGTAAATCATTCAACACTAACAGGTTTCGAGTTGGCTGCGTACCATAAGGGACTTCGTTTTCAAGGTGAATACATGATGAGCAGCGTACATAGAAACAATGATTTGCCGGTGGAAAAATTCGATGGTTTTTATGCCATGGGAACCTGGCTTATTTTCGGAGGCAAATACAATTACAACACCGAAGAGGGCGAATTTACGCAGGTTGCTCGCGGCAAGAAATGGGGCGATGTGGAACTTGCCCTCAGGTATGATTACCTCAGCCTCAACAGCCGCGGCGATGGAACCATTACCGGTGGCGCTGGCGAAGGATATACCGTTGGCCTGAACTTCTATGCAAACAACAATGTGAAACTCATGCTTAATTATGCCTACCTGAACCACGACCGCTATGCCAATGGCAAAGGCAAACTCTTTGTGGGATACGATATGACAGGAAATCTGACGACCGATCCAAAATCGGTTGTTGACGCCGATGGAAAAGCAGGTGAAGATTTTCACATGCTGGCCTTACGTCTTGAAATAGACTTTTAAGTTTTAAAATCACATCTAAAACATTAAATCACAATAACATGAAGTTAAAATTATTTTTGCTGGTGCTGCTCATAGGGAGCATGTTTACAGCATGTGTAAAAGACGAAATGTATAAAGGAGCACCTGTTGTTTCTGAGCTCAGCATCAGCCCCATCGCGCCCATCGCAGGACAGGCTGTCACCGTTTCGGCCAAAGCTACCGACCTCGACGGCGTTCAAGCTGTGGTGCTTTATTATTCGGTAAATGGATCTGCATTTACATCAGTAAACATGACAAGTGGTTCGATAGCAAACACATACACTGGTCAGATTCCTGGCCAAACGGATGGTGCAACGGTAAACTATTATGTGAAAGCCACCAACAAAAGTGGACTTGAAGCATTTGCACCTGCCGGAGCACCTAATACCACGGCCGCGTTTACCATTGGTGCACCTGCCATCCTGATCAATGAAGTTTACTCACGCGGCACCGCCGAAGATCCCGATTGGGTTGAGTTGTACAATGCATCGGATGTGGCTGCCGATATCAGCGGATTTAAAATTTATGACAGCGGCGGACAATCTGGCGCAAAACCCAAAAAGGAAGTGCCTGCCGGAACAAGCATCGCTGCAAAAGGTTTTTATGTGCTCGTGGTTGACGATGGAACCGAATCGGGATTCGGACTTTCCAGTGCAGGCGAACAAATATGGATGGAAAACACCGCAGGCAATCAGGTGGACAACGTAACTTTCCCCGCCTTCGAACCCACACAATCCTACGGACGCGTGCCCGACGGAGGAACCGGATGGGAAATTCTCAACACCATCACCAAAGGAACCGCCAACTCAACAGAACAACCTCTGCCTCAGTTGTTTATCAATGAAGTATTTTCACAGGGCACCACCGAGGATCCCGATTGGGTTGAAATCTACAACGCCTCTCCATTTGATGCAGACCTCACAGGCTGGAAAATCTATGACAGTGGCGGACAGGGTGGCACAAAACCTAAAAAGGAACTCCCTGCCGGCACCATTCTTCCCGCAAAAGGTTTCTTTGTGATCGTGGTAGATGACGAATCCGAGTCGGGTTTTGGGCTGTCGTCGAATGGCGAACAAATATGGCTCGAAAATCCACAAGGCGCTGTTGCTAAAGACCTTACTTTCCCGGCACTCACCGCCACACAATCCTACGGAGCTTATCCCGATGGAACCGACGCCATGCAAATCTTCGAAATCGTAACCAAAGGCGCTGCCAACAACAATGAAATTCCTGTGGTTGCAAATGTATGGATCAACGAAGTTTTCTCTCGCGGAACAACCGAGGAACCCGACTGGATTGAACTGTACAATGATGGCGACAATGCCGTTGATCTTACCGGCTGGAAAGTTTACGACAGCGGCGGACAATCCGGCACAAAACCAAAAATGGAAATTCCGGCCGGAACCTCCATCGCTGCAAAAGGCTTTTTGGTGGTGACTGTTGACGACGGAAGTGCCAGCGGCTTTGGCCTGTCAAGCGGAGGCGAAAAGGTATGGCTCGACAATGCCACCATGCCTGCTGACAGTGTCGAATTTCCTGCACTCGAAGAAACACAGTCATATGGTCGCTATCCGGATGGCAGCACCAACCTTCAGGTGCTTGCAACCGTTACCAAGGGACTGCCAAACGACAACAGCGTTCCTCAGCTTGCAGCCCTGTATATCAACGAGGTGTATTCGAGAGGCATCGTGTCCGACCCCGATTGGATCGAAATTTACAACGACGCCAACGCAGATTTCGACATGACGGGATGGAAAATTTATGACGCCGGCGGACAGGCCGGAACAAAGCCAAAAAAAGAATTCCCCTCCGGAACGGTGATTCCCGCCAAAGGATTCGTTGTGATCGTGGTGGATGATGGGTCAGAAAGCGGTTTCGGGCTCTCGTCGGGCGGTGAAAAAGTATGGCTCGAAAAACCGGAAGGAATGCTTGCCGACAGCCTTGAATTTCCGGCTTTGGAAGAAAACACCTCATTTGGACGCTATCCCGACGGAAGCCAAAACTTACAGGTGATGACAACCGTTACAAAAGGTGCAGCCAACCAAACCGGCGGAAGCGCAACCATCATCGTGCTGATGAATGAGACCTATTCGAGGGGCACAACCGAAGATCCTGACTGGATTGAAATCTACAACGACAGTGAGGTGGATGTTGATTTGACCGGATATAAAATCTACGATGCCGGTGGATACAGCGGCACCAAACCCAAAAAAGAATTCCCGGCTGGAACGATCATTCCTTCCAAAGGTTTCTATGTGATTGTTGTGGATGATGCCGATGCATCCGGCTTCGGACTTTCCAGTGGTGGAGATGAGGTGTGGTTCGAAAAAGCCGATGGCACCGTGATTGACCATGTGGTTATTCCTGCCATGGAAGTCACCCAATCCTATGGCCGTCAACCTGACGGATCAGAAAACTGGACCTTGCTCAACACCATCACACGTGGCACATCAAACAATGGTTCCAAAAAGAAATAACAGCACATTTATAACCGGGCGGCGATGCGCCGCCCCAACTTTTACATTAAAATGACACAAGAAAAAATGCAAATTGGCGAAATCTCGAAACCACGTTTTGAGTTTCGCTCCTTCGGGCAAAATTTTGACAAGGCCCATTTCAGGATGGCACGGCTTTCGGCACCGGTTCCTGAAAAGGTGTGGGAACGTCATTCCGACGAGATATACATCCTGTCAGCCAAAAACGACATCAATAACACCAAAATCCGCGATGGTAAGATGGACATCAAAACCTATGTGCAAACCGTTCAAGGTTTGGAACAATGGAACCCTTTGATGAAAGGTGAATTTCCCATTAAAACAGAAGTACTTCGCAATGAGGTATTTCCGGCATTCATGGTTGACATGCCCAGCATCACAACTGAAGAGGTGAGCTATGATGAGTTTATCAATATGGTGAAAAACCACCCCGATCTGGCTGCTGTGCGTGTGCACAAGCAACGCCTGGGCTATATGGTGAACAACACCATTTGCGAATATGGCGAGGTGCTCATCAATGGCGCCCGCCTCGTTACCATCAACTCGGAATCTACCGAAGTTGAAGACATCCTCAAAACGATGCAAGATGTTGGTCTTGAAGGCGTTGAAAACATCAACTACCTGCAGGCAATCAAGCGTGTGATTGGCATGATTGATAAACCATTAGCAAACTAACAACATGGCACAGGAAATCGAACGCAAATTTTTGGTATGCGCTGATTTTAAGAGCGCTGCCGTGAAAGCCACCCGCATCACACAAGGCTATCTTTCATCAGTGCCTGAACGTACAGTACGTGTCCGCATCAAAGGTGACAAAGGCTATATCACCATCAAAGGCATCGGAAGTGGCTCAGGAGCAAGTCGTTACGAATGGGAAAAAGAAATCCCGGTGGCTGAAGTGGAAGAGCTGCTGGCCATTTGCGAACCAGGCGTGATCGACAAGACCCGCTTTTTGGTCAAAGCTGGTCCGCACACCTTTGAGGTGGATGAGTTTTATGGCGAAAACGAAGGCCTCACTGTGGCAGAAGTTGAGCTTTCGGCCGAAGACGAATCCTTCGAAAAGCCCGAATGGCTGGGCGAAGAAGTGACCGGCGACGTGAAATACTACAATTCCATGCTCATGAAGAAACCTTTCAAAAGCTGGTAGGATCAGCAACTGCCGGCGGCATATGAAACCAGCATATGCCGCTGGCTTTTTGTTGTAACTTGCCAACCGTATGATTCAAAATGTTACCCCTTAAAAGCAAAGAACGATGAATAAGATGATGGACGAATCCGTGGCTTTCGACCCGCTCGACATGCACAACTACCGTATTGAAAAACTGCCCAAACGCGAAAAGTCGAAGATGGCCCGGGCGCTTGCCATTGCAGGCATCCCATTGTCGGTCATCGCTTTCATCTATTTTGGCTTTTTTGCCGAACTCGATTTTTTAAAACAATTCGATGCAGGCATTCTTTCTTCAGAAGCAAAAAAAGTTTTCGAGGACAAAGGGGCTGTGCTTTTTTCGCGCAACAACCACCTGATGTTAGGTATCTTTTTGGCTGCCATCATCTTGTGGATCACCGAGTCGATTCCAAACTATTTAACCTCCCTCATCCTGATCATTAGTCTGGTGCTCACGGGCGTGTTGCCCGAAAAAAAAGCATATGCCGAACTGGGTCATCCGGTCATGTGGCTCAACATCATGTCGTTCGTCTTGGCCAGCATGCTTGTAAGCACAGGAGTTGCCAAACGGTTTGCGATCTGGTTTATCCTGAAATTTGGAAAAAATGCCTCATCGGTATTCATTAGTTTTTTAATCATCAACCTCATACTCAGCGCCTTTATCTCGGCCACAACAGCCAAAGCAGCCATTCTCCTGCCCATTTTCATGGTGATAGCAGCCATCTACGGTGCAAGGGGCGGACAAGATAAAAACAACTTTGGAAGAAGCATCGTGTTGCAAAACCTCCTCTATATCAACATTGGTGCAGCGGCTTTTGTAACAGGTTCGGGTGCCAATCTGCTGGCGGCAGCGCTTATTGGGGGTGCTGTTGGTCACACCATTTTTTTCTCCGACTGGATGACAGCCATGTTTCCGATGGTGATCCTGATGATGTTTTCGGGCTATTTCATTGCCATGAAGATATGGTTTCCTCTGCCTGCCAATCAACGTATTCCACAAATTGAAGGTGGCATGGAAAGACTGAAATTAGAATATGCCAGGCTTGGAAGGGTGAAAACCGACGAAGTGAAATCCGTCATCATCTTTGTTTTGATTCTTGCATTTTGGGCTACCGACAAATGGCATGGCATCAGCGCAACAGCGGTAGCTTTTGTGGGGGCCATCATTGCCCTGCTTCCCGGCATTGGAGTTGTAAAATGGAACGACGTGGACATACCCTGGCACCTCATGCTTTTTTCGGCTGGCGCCTATGCCCTGGGGTCTGGTTTACAGGTGACTGATTTGCCGGCCATTAGTGTAAATGCCCTGTTCAATCACCTCGGCATCTCCGAAAACACCCCATTTTGGCTGCTTTATGTGTTGCTCACCGGGGTAATGACATTCAGCGCACTGCTCTTTCAGTCGAAAACAATGCGCACCATGATTTTCGTGCCCATCGCCATTGGCGTTGCCAATCAGTTTGGATACAGCATCATAAGCCTTGCTCTTCCGGTTGCTTTTATGATCGAACATGTGTATGTGCTTCCATACAACAGCAAGCCGGCGGCACTGCTCTACGAAACGGACCACTACACCTATGGCGACACGGCAAAATATGGCTTAACCATGATGCTGATTGCCTGGCTGTTTATTATTCTTGCCGGTCAAACCTGGTTCAGCTGGCTTGGCATCACCCCCGGCGGACTTTTTTAATTTGCAGCAACCTCTACCATGATCGAATCTAAGGTTAGCATCCACAACCGCTTTTCGCTGGAAATCAAATACAGTTTTCTGGCACGCAAAAAGAAAAAAGTGAGCGAATTTGCCGTTAACACCTGGATTTTCGTTCCCAATAGCCTGGATATCAACCCTTCCAACTATTCAAAAAATGATTTTTACCGCGACCTTAAGTCTAACATCCGCCTGATTACCCCTGTTTTTCTGCTTCGCGACATCGTATCAGCCGAAAACGGCCCACTGAAACAACTCGAGAAAGCTTTCAACAGGCTTGCTTCTGAACCTACCAGAACCAACAGCGCTGAATTTGAATATCAGATCAAGATGTTCAATTCCATCGTAAAAAGTGCCTTGCGCAACGAAACAAACTACATTCTGCAACAAGCGGCAGAAGCAGACCACCCCAGCCTCATCAACAACCTCATCTCAAATTTGGAGCTCATTCTCAGCTCCTACCGACAGTTGCAAGCCATCATTCATACCCCAACCGTGAGCCAAAAATTACTCAGTTTCTACAGATTTGGCGACGAGTTCCTGTGCAATATATCTGAACAACATTGTTTTAGGCTATTGGCTCATCACACACCTTTGGGCGAACCAATACAGGGCGAGCCAGCTAAAAACCTGTATCAGTTTATTCGTAATATCCAAAAATACAAGAAAGAGAAAACCTACCTCCTTGCCGAAAAAAACAGTCACAACCGCGAAATGATTCACCGGCTGGGTAGCTTAAAAAAATACATGGAGGATGTGTTGTTTCTTTACACACGCAAAAAGAAGGATGGAATCATCACCGAGCAGGTGTATTATAGCCTTGCTGCAGGCATAAGCATGGTGTTTGCTACAGCCATTGCTTTCTCTTTTCAACAAAAATACGGCAACTTCACCATGCCACTCTTCGTAGCACTGGTTGTGAGCTATATGCTCAAAGACCGCATCAAGGACCTGGCCCGTTACTATTTTGCACACCGGCTTGGCAGAAGCTATTTTGATCATAATACCATTATTAGTCTGAAAAGCAATGTTTTAGGCTGGAGCAAAGAAGCCATGGACTTCATCTCCGAAAATCAAATTCCGGACGAGGTACGTCGCATCCGAAACCGATCGGATATTTTGGAAGCCAATAACCGCTTTCAGTCAGAAAAAATCATGCTCTACAGAAAACTGATCAGATTAAATCGCCATAAACTCGATGGTTCGGGCGACTACTTTTTTTCTGGTATCAACGAAATCATCCGCTTTAGCATCAATGGTTTTTTGCAGAAGATGGATGATCCTGAATTTCAGCTATTTGTCACCGATAAAAACAAATCCTACAACCTGGTTAACGGTGATAAAATATATTATCTCAACCTGATCATGCAAATGAAATCTGAGGAAACAACCCATTACGAACGCTTCAGACTCACCCTCAACCGCAGCGGCATCATTCAAATGGAAAAGCTACCCGTTTAACCAAGCCAACAACGGTTGATCCAAAGAATTAACAAAAAGGCAATCTCGAATTTCATCTTTTTTACTACCTTGCACGGCCTTTTAGAAGTGCCACCGCACGTATGGCGGCCTTGTAAATTCGGCGCACCAAGGTTCTTTCATTGCCGGCTAGCACCTTTCATTCTTGCGGGTGCCTGACGCTGCCAGCTGCCATGCCAATGACCTTGATGTGATATTGCTTTTTAGTTTGACCTAAACATTCAAAAATAACCAAAATGAAAAAAGTTAACTATTTTCTATTGACCTTGTCCCTGCTATTCGCCATTCATCTGACGGTTTCAGGGCAATATCTGGTCAACTTTGAGGGCGAACTCGAGGTAAAAACAAGCTACGCCTCAGGCACCGTCAACCTTTCGGGCATCGATTGGGACATGACCGAGGCCTTAATCGGCACATCCGATTCTGATTGGAAAATTGGACTGAAGTCGGCCCGACTGCGTGGCTATGGCACTTCTGTGATGACCATGCTGGCCGATAAATCAGACGGACTAGGCACCTTGTCGTTTTCCTACAGACGCTATGGTACTGATGCTCAGGTGGAATGGAAGGCTGAGTACAGCACCGACGGAGGCGGAACATGGACACAAATAGGTGCTGCTTTCACAGCTCCTGCCTCCAACGATGTGACCCTTTTCTCCGAAACCGTGAACGCTGCTGGAAACGTCAGAGTTCGCATTCTGACCACCAATCCGGGCAGCGTCAACCGCAGGCTGAACATCGACGACATCGAGCTAACCAACTATACTGGAGGAGGAAACATACCCCCTGTAATAACCAATATTGTCAGAACACCTGCCGGCGAAATCAACTCTTCCAATACGGTGGCAGTCAGCGCCAATGTTACCGACAGCGATGGCACAGTGAGCCTGGTCGAGTTGCGATGGGGAACCACTTCCGGTAATTATCCCAACACCATCAGCATGAACACAACAGGTGGCGGCGTTTACAACACCACTTCCAGCATTCCTGCCCAAGCCGATGGAACAACCGTGTATTTTGTAGTATTCGCACAGGACAACGCCGGAGGCACCAAACTTTCAGCTCAACAAAGCTATGTTGTGAACGATCCTGCCACCACCACCCTGCCCTACTCAGAAACCTTCGACACAGGTTTTGGTGAAGTATATGCTTTCAGTGCAACAGGCAACGACAAGGCATGGTATTACAATTCAAGCGGTTTTGTGGCCATGAATGGCTTCAACACCGGCGTACTCGAAGATGACTGGCTTATTTTCCCCGCTTTCAACAGAAGCCTCTACGACGACATCACTTTGAGCTTCGAAACCTGGAAACGCTATGGTTCTGAGGATGATAACAACTATTTCAAACTTTATTACTCTACAAACTACGCCGGCCTTGGTGATCCTACATCTGCAAGCTGGACAGAGCTTGCTTTCACTCAACCCACCGAAGAGCAGGTGTGGACAAGCTCGGGCAGCATCGACCTCAATGGCCTGAATGGCGACAATATTTACCTGGCACTGCGCTATCATTATGATGTGAATTTCTACCGCCTCTGGCAAGTGGATAATGTGCAGATTACTGCCACCCAGTCCGGCATCATCACCCAATGGGCATTCACCAATGCCGGCGACCTGAACCCGACAGTCGGCAGCGGTACAGCCAGCCTCATTGGCGGCGTAAGTCAGGTGGCACAGGATGATGCACTGCGCATCACCGGCTTCCCCGCTCAATCAACAGCCTCTGGCACAGCTGGTTTGCAATTGATGCTGAGCACTGTTGGATATCAACCCACCACGCTCACCTTTAGCCAACGTTCATCCGGGACGATGTCGCGCTGGGCAGAAATCCAATACACCGCCAATGGTGGTGCTTCATGGAATGTGGTCGAAAACAATGCCGGAGGCCTGTCACCCCACGACACATACTACGACTTCACTTTTGACCTTTCTCTGATACCCGGCATCTCGAATAACCCACAGTTTGGTTTGCGCATCGTTTCCATATTTTCTCCTGTTGCATTCGAGGACGGATTGGGTAACAATTTCGCCGCCAACACCGCTTATCACCGCGCAAGGGTTTCCGGCGGTGATCCATACAGCGGAGATGGCAACTGGCGCTTCCAAAACGTTACCATCTCCGGTGAGATGATTTCGGGCGACCCACCAGTGAAACTGGCATTCGAAAACATCAACAATGGCATTGCACCCAACCTCAACAGCCCTTTCAGTGCTACAGTGCAGTGCCTTAGCAGCAGCAACACGCCTGCCACCGCTTACCAAAACACGACTGTAAGCATCAGCCTCGCCAATGGATCAGGATTACTGAGTGGCACGCTTACAGGCATCATCGAGGCTGGCCAAAGTAGTGTAACCTTTGACAACCTGATCTACAATGTTGCCGAATCGGGCGTGCAACTGATGGCTGAGGCCACATCCGGCATGATTCTCGAACCGGCAACCAGCGCCGCATTCCAAGTGATGTCAGTAGCCACCAATCTGGCATTCAATGCTTTTCCGAGTTATGGACAGACAGGAACACCTCTTACTGCCTTCACTGTGGAAGCGCGCAGGCCCGATCAAACAGTCGATGGTAATTATAATGGCCTGATAACAATTGCCAAAGCCAGCGGCAGTGGCAGCATCACCGGAACACTCACCAAACAGGCTGTTGCCGGCATCGCTACCTTCGACGATATCATCTTCGGCACAACAGGCAGCTATACCCTGCAAGCCACCGCTGCGGGTTTGAGCAGTGCCACCAGCCCTGTTGTAATCATCATGCAGCCACCCACCATGACCACCTCTCTGCTGCCTGCCTTTATTGTGGGAAACAATCCAACCAACCATCGCGTTCCGTTTGCATTCAGGGCTACCATCGCAAATTTATTGCCAAATACCACTTATAAGTTTATCAATCAAGTGGTTACAAGTGCTGATGGGGCTACTACCAGTGGGGCTGGCAACATTGTTTTCGTTGCTGCCGATGGCACCTTCACCCGAAGCAGTTCGCCAAGCTTCACCTCGCCAGGCAATTATGGTGAGTTCTCCACTGATGGCAATGGCACATTTACCGGTTGGTTTGTCACCGAACCCACAGGCAATGCACGTTTCACCCCTGGAAACTATGTGTTCATGCGCATCCGACTCAACGACGGACAAGGAGGCACAACAGCCGTAAACTATCTGACAACCAGCGACTCGACGCTGGCGATTGGCATGACGAGCACCCCCGACGCGCTGAGTGGCAGCGGCGTTTATGGCAAACTCTTCTCACAAGCCAAAAACTTTGCGGTACTATACGATAACACAACTGGCACAGGCAGGCCATTGGCAGCCACCTATATCGAAGACGATGGCACAACAGGCGGCACAGCCTACCCACCATTCTACCAGACACTTGTAGAAGGTCAGGCTTCGTCCTGGGGCAGCATCATCCCCAACAACCTTCCAAACGGTCTGAGGCGCGTGGAAATAAGGCAGCTCAGCAATGGAGCAATCATTCCTTCCGAGACAGTCACCTCCTCCAATGGAAACTGGCCCTATGGCATTAGCACGGTGAACCCAACTGCCGGTCCCGATGCCTTGCTCATCACCAAAAGCCCCGATTTTGTTGCAAGTGCTACCAATGTCATACCAGGAACGCAGGTGCAATTTACCGACCTGACACCCGGCACTCCCACTGCGTGGAATTGGATATTTCAGGGCGGCACCCCTGCCACATCAACCAGTCAAAACCCGAGTGTAACATACAATAATACAGGGGAATACGATGTTTCACTCACTGTAACTACGGAATTTGGAACCCATACCATTACCAAAACAGAATATATTACGGTTACAACCCTTCCGACTGCAAATTTCACCGCAGACGACACCACCCCCGCCGTGGGCAGCAGTGTAAACTTTACCAACACCTCTACCGGCAATATTACCAGCTGGGCCTGGACATTTGAAGGCGGCACGCCTGCCACCTTCAATGGACAAAACCCTCCTGCAATCACCTACAATACTGCAGGTTCGTTTGATGTGGCCCTCACCGTAACCAATGCCAACGGCAGCAACACCAAAACAATGCCCAACTTCATTACGGCCGGCTATCCACCCGTTGCCAACTTCTCAAGCTTTGACCAAACCTATGTTGAGGTTGGGCATTCAGTGAGCTTTTCCGACCTCTCAACCGGCCAAATTAACAGCTGGAACTGGAGCTTTGAAGGAGGATTTCCGGCCAGCAGCACTGCCCAAACTCCTGAGCCAGTTTTCTACAACAACGCTGGCCTGTTCGATGTGAGCCTGACCGTGGCCAACGAATTTGGATCACATACCAAAACCTCGGCAGATTACATCAACGCGGGCTATGCACCTGTGGCCGACTTTGACGCAACCTACGAAAGTTTTGTTGACCGTGTCGAGTACCAGTTTAGCGACGCATCTTCCAACACACCTAACCTTTGGGCATGGACTTTCGAAGGAGGCAATCCATCAGTTTCCGGACTTCAAAATCCGCTCGTGACCTATACCACCGATGGAACTTTTGACGTGTCACTCACCGCAACCAATGTTTACGGGAGCAATACCATGATCAAAACCGGCTATGTGGTCATCAACCTCACCGACCTGAAAGAGCCTCAATTTGTTGAAGGATTTTCAGCCTCCCCCAATCCTGCAACTGACCTGCTCACACTGAGCAATCTTAAACCTGGAAACAGCCTCCGCATAATGTCGGCTAACGGCCAGCTGCTCAGTAGTTTTACCCTCAACACAAATGAGCTTAAGCTGGACATCTCAAGCTTCCCAGCCGGCCTGCTCCTTGTTCAATACATTGATATTGAGCACCATAAGTCATTCATGATTAAAATTATACATCAATAAAGTTCACAAATAAAAAAAGCCATCCCACGTTTTGGGATGGCTTTTTTTTGCTTCATCTTTCACCAAATCCGGAATGAAACGCGATGAGCATTCAGCCACATATCAGTCAACATCAGTTTGAAAGAAAAAAATATAAAAAAAAATAAATATTTGAGATTCATATAGATAAAGTTGTATTTTTGCCCCAGTTTAGTTTTATCGTTCTTTGAAAAGCAGGGCAAATTCACAATTTTCAGAATGATTCATTCTGTGAGTCGTTAGTTATCTTTCTTTTTAAAAACAAATTATCAATTCTTTTTTTTAATTCTATCATGAACATTTTTGTTGCAAAACTCAATTTCAAAACAACCAGCGAGCAACTGGAAGAAACCTTCAAACAATTTGGTGAAGTAACCAGTGCCAAAGTTATCATCGACAAGCTGACCAACCGTTCAAAGGGTTACGGCTTTGTTGAAATGCCCGATGAAACCGAAGGCTATGCAGCCATCAACGAACTGAACGAAACCCAACTCGACGGCAGCACCATTATTGTTAAGAAAGCCCGTCCGAAAGAAGAAGGACAAGGCGGCGCAGGTGGCGGTGGCTTCAAACGTCGCGAAGGCGGCTTCCGTAGCGAAGGCGGCGGTGGATACCGCAGCGAAGGTGGATACCGCAAAGAAGGCGGCTTCCGCAAAGAAGGCGGCGGTGGATACCGCAGCAACGACAGAGGCGAAAGCGGCGGATTCAGAAACAGATACTAATCAGCAATGGATTGATACAAAAGGCGGTTTTTCAAAACCGCCTTTTTTTATTTCGAGCCATCTTGGTGGTTTTCGGTTGATTTACTATCTTTGCACCCCCAAAGCGGATATTAAATATCCGGCAATGGTCCGGTAGCTCAGCTGGATAGAGCAGCAGCCTTCTAAGCTGCTGGTCGTGGGTTCGAATCCCGCCCGGATCACATAACAAGCAATTTACAGGGCATTCTTGAGCGAATGCCCTTTTTTTATAAGTTTGTGACGCCCTCTGGCAGACCACCTTGTAAATAAAAAACCATCCTTTTGTTATGAAAACACTTATTACGATCTTGCTGGGTTTGCTAAGCCTGCAGCTCAGCTATGCACAACCACTTCAGCCCGGCTTCAGTGGCAACGAATACCGCGAACTTCTGCGCATTTCTGTTGTAACAGCAACTGATTCGGCCTACGCCAGAAAATTCGACAAACCTACTGAATTTCATATGGTTTATCAATCAAAACCAATGGGTTTGGACAACAGCTGGGATCTGTGGACGAACGAAAATGGACGTGTGGTCATCAGCCTGCGGGGTACCACCATGAAAGCTGAAAGCTGGTTGGCCAACTTTTATGCAGCCATGACTTCTGCCGAAGGACAGCTCAAAGTGCGTGATGACTATACTTTTCACTACAAGCTGTCCGATGATCCGCGCGCAGCTGTGCATGTTGGTTGGTTGCTCAGCCTGGCCCATCTGGCCGAAGAAATCATACCGGCAATCGATAGCTGCTACACTGCAGGAACACGCGATTTTTTAATCATGGGCCACAGTCAGGGAGGTGGCATCAGTTATCTGTTAGCCAGCCATTTGGCGCATTTGCAATCTGATTCTGCCTGGGCAAAAGGTGCCAGATTTAAAACCTACATCAGTGCCGGTCCAAAACCCGGAAACCTTTATTTCGCTTATGATTTTGAAAACCGCTTTCGCGAAGGCTGGGCTTTTAATGTGGTGAACACGGCCGATTGGGTTCCCGAAGTCCCGGTTTCCATCCAAACCCTCAACGATTTCAACCAGGTGAACCCTTTTGCAAACGCAAAGCAACTTATAAAAAAACAGAAGTTTCCTAAAAACCTGGCTGCCAGACATATCTTCAACCAACTTGATAAACCAACCCGAAAAGCCCAACGCAATTACGAGAAATACCTAGGCAAAATGACCTCAAAGATCATCAAACAGCACTTGCCTGGTTTTGAACCTCCGGCCTATTATCCCTCCAATCACTATGTGCGCACAGGGGCAACCATTGTTTTGGTGGCAAATCAGGCTTACCTTGAGAAATTTCCGCATCAGCCTGATCAAATATTCTGCCACCATACGCACGATGCCTATTTATGGCTCATTGACAGATATGAAGAAAATACAAAACCTAAACAACACTAGATCAATGCCTTCAACTGCTCGATGATGTGATAGACGGCCGGACAATAGGTAGCATTGACGGCATGTAGCCGCATATTTTGCTTAAATTCAAAATCATTGGTGTGCGGATAGGCACGACATGCACGGGGGCGATGTTCATAAACACTGCAGTAATGGTCATGACCCAAAAAGGGGCAAGGCGATTGGTTCATCACAGTGTCCCCATCCTCATCCACACGTGTGTATTGTTGTTTGAACACCGACACCTTAATCCGCAAGGCCCTGGCAAGACGCTGAATATCAGCATCGTTAAGAATTGGTGGTATGCTTTTGCAGCAATTGGCGCATTGAAGACAGTCAATCTTCTCAAAAACAGCATCATGTACCGCGTTGGCCTGCTCATTCAGTTTCTTTTCAGGCAACCTGTTCCAGCGTTTTAATTGCAGGATTGTTTCCCTTTGAAACGAGGCATTCAAACGGCCCGAGGCTTTTTTATCGATCCAGGCTTGAAGGAGAGTTTGGTTTGACATTCAATGCATCTACTTGATTTTCATTCTTCTATCCTTTCAAGAATACAAGCACTTCTGTTTACATTATAAATTTTCAATGCGGGCTGGCCATCGGGCTTTTCGTAAGCTGGATAAATCAATTTTTTGTCAATCCTGCCGAAGCCACCAAATTCGGCATCATCGGTGGTGAGTACCAATCGGTAGTTGCCTCCCTCTTTCAGGCTGATTTCATAGTCTGGCAAGGCATTGGCAGGATGCCAGTTGAACACAAAGATGTAGTTGTTTCGCTCATATACAATTGTTTTGTTGGCATCATCCACCTGCAATAACCAGGGTGGAAGACTCAGCATCACGTTTGAATGTTTCACAAATGCGATCATTGCCCGATCAAAATCGGCGAGCCAATGGTATTTCAGGAATTTTTTCTCGACCAGCGACCATTGTCTCCGTGCATAATGATAGCTCCATTGATTGCCGGCCCGTGGAAAATCAATCCATTCCGGATGGCCAAATTCATTTCCCATGAAATTGAGCCAGGCTTCTCCTCCCAGGCTGATCGTAAATAGCCGGATCATTTTGTGCAGCGCAATACCCCTGTCAATGATCAGGCTTTCGCGGTCTTTCGACATAAAGTCATACATCTCCTTATCCATCAACCTGAATGCCAATGTTTTGTCGCCAACCAAAGCCTGATCGTGCGACTCTGCATAGGCCACGGTTTTCACCGTAAACAAGCGGTTTGTCATGGTATGATACAATTCATGACAATTCCAGTCTTCGTCAGATTTTTCCTTCAACATTTTGATCCAAAAATCAGGCAAACCCATGCCCAGCCGATAGTCGAAACCCATTCCGCCATCCTGAATGGCGTGACACAGGCCGGGCATTCCCGAAACCTCCTCGGCAATGCTCACTGCATGAGGATTCAGCTCGTGAATGAGTGTATTGGCCAACTGCAAATATGTAACAGCATCGTATTCAACGCCTTCGGTAAAATATTTGTAAGGACTATCAAAAGTAATTCCATTCCCGTGATGAAAATAAAGCATCGATGTTACACCGTCAAACCGGTAGCCATCAAACTTGAATTCCTCTATCCAATAACGCACGTTTGAAAGCAAAAACTGCAGCACCTCATCTTTGCCATAATTAAAAAGTTTTGAATCCCATTGCGGATGATCGCCCCTTCCCCCGGCATGGGTGTATTGATAATCGGTTCCATCAAAAAGATTCAATCCTTCGCGGGTGTTTTTAACTGTATGAGAATGAACAAGATCCATAATCACAAACAAGCCCAGCCGATGTGCTTCATCAATGAGTTCCTTTAATTCTTCAGGCGTACCAAAACGTGAGCTTGGCGCAAAAAAGCTGGAAACATGATACCCAAAGGAACCATAATAAGGATGTTCGGCCACTGCCATCAACTGAACGGCATTATAGCCAGCTTCAACAATTTTTGGTAAAATATTGATTCTAAAATCATTGTATGTACCAACGCCTGGCACTTCCTGAGCCATACCAACATGTGATTCGTAAATGAGCAAAGGCTCAACGCGCTTGTGTCTGGGTGTTTTGGCTTTAAATTGATAAGGCTCGTTGGGTGCCCACAATTGTCCGCTAAAATCTTTGGTCATTTCATCCTGTACCACACGCTTTATATAAACCGGTATGCGTTCCATCTCGCCGATGCTGCTTTGAACTATCAGCTTTACCAAAGAGGTGTGCTTCAGTTTATCCTTGTATGTTTTATCTTCGAAAAAAATCTCCCAGATTCCTTTTCCATTGTTTATCAATGGATGATCGTAGCGGTTCCACGCGTTAAAATCACCGAAAATAAAGATGGCAGAAGCAGCCGGCGCCCATTCTCTGAACCACCAACCTTTTCGTGAAGGGTCGTAATTGAAACCAAACAAATGATCGGCCGTGGCAAACGCTTTCAGGCTTCCCCAATACTCCCTGATGTGGTTTAATTTGTCAGTGAACCTATCGTGTCGTTCGTTTACAGCCTGATTTACAGGTTCGAGCCAGCTGTCTTCCAAAACAAGGGGTAATTTTTTCTCTTTCATGATATGTGGTCTTTTTTGGTGGTTTGTACTATTGGTTCGAGCTGAAGGACAACAAATTGCGAAGGCCCAAGACTCAAATTCAAGCCTTTGTCGGGCAAAAAGGCTGGTTTAAAGAAAATTGGTTCTAATTGTTCGAGCAGATCAACAGCTTGCCATTCAATCAATTCATCATCCACCATTCCCATGCGCTGCATCACATCCTGATGCATATTGATGCGCATGGTCCGTTGTTCGAACCGATGAAAGTTCAGCACTATGAGTAGTCTTTGGTTTTTTGTAAATCTCAGAAAAACAAACACATGCCAGGGATCAAAATCTGTGTACCATGGATTTGCCCACATGAGGTCGTAAAATTCGCCATGGAGTAAAGCATCTTGTGTTATCCTTAGTTGGAGAATGGCCTGATATGCTTTTCTGAGCTTGCGCTGATCATAGTCAAGTTGGCCGCCATCAAACAGGCCGTTGTTCATCCAACGCTGATGCTCAGGCATATGACAGTAGTCGAAAATGCTGGTTCGGCCGTCATCGCCACTAAAACCGGGACTACCAAGGGCAGTTTCGCCACTTTCCTGACCATTGTATATGAGGAAAGCATTGGGGTGCATCCATGCACTCATTGCTACAGCTGGCAAGGCGGCAAAGGGAAAGCCATAAAACCGGGGCGAAGCCAGGCGTGGCTCATCATGGTTTTCCATGAAACGCAGCATGTGGCTGTTCAGATGATGAGCCGGCAACCAGTTTTGGCTCAGATACTCCACTGACTGGCCATGAACCAACACCCCTTCGAGGCGGTTGTAGAGGCCCACCTTATCATACAGGTAATCGAATCCGGCGGCAACATAATCAGCATACAAGCCTGGCTGATAAATTTCTGCAATAAAAATGATTTTCGGGAATACTGCCCTGACCTTGCTGATGAGCCACTCCCAGAAAGCTACCGGAACCATCTCAGCCATGTCAACACGAAAACCGTCAATCCCTTTTGAGGCCCAAAAAAGTACGATGTGCAACATTTTTTTCCAGGTATCCGGCACAGGATCAAAGTTTTTCTGCCAATCGTTTTGATAGTCTATCCCGTAATTCAGCTTCACGGTTTCGAACCAGTCGTTGAGTCCGGGCATGGCACTGAAACAATCGTTGCCTGTGGCACGGGCAGGCTGTTCCAGATATGGATGTTCCGACTGATAAAGGGCTTCTGGCCGGTAAGGTGGCACAAAGCTTTGATTAGGAATGTAATAAAAGTTGTTGTCGCGGTCGAAGGCGCGTTCAGGACGGTCGTCTGTCCCAAAATCGACCACGCCATCAGGCCTGGCAACAGAGCGGTATTCCCTGGCGAGGTGGTTTGGAACAAAATCAAGAAGAATCTTGAGACCAGCAGCATGAATGCGGTTAAGCAAATGCCCGAACTCCTGCATTCTGCAGCTGGGATCCATAGCCAAATCTGGATCTACGTCATAATAATCTGAGATTGCATAGGGCGAGCCGGCTCTCCCTTTCACCACCGCAGGATGACTTTTTGGAATACCGATATGAGTATAGTCGGTGAGCTTGGCATGCCGAATCACCCCAGTGAGCCATACATGCGTGATTCCCAGTTCTTTCAGAGCTTGAACAGCCTTCACATTAACATCATCAAACTTACCGCAACCGTTGTCCACAATGCTTCCATTGAAAGCAGTGGACTGATTTTTATTTCCAAAAAGCCGGGGAAAAAGCTGGTAAATATTGATCATGCCTGAGGTTTATTCTTGCAAATGTAAGACAGATTTACGGGCACAGGGGCTGGTTCAGGGCATTTTCTTCTGTTGTATCTCGCAAAAAAAACCGGCCATCAAAGATGCCGGTCTTTAAAAGATTGTAAGGCGCTATGCCTTTCGCACCTCGTAATCCATCCCAACAAACACGTCGGCAGTGGGTTTGAGGGCCTGCACCTCCTGATGTTCTTTCTCGAGCACCTGCATACGGTATTCATTCTGTGGTTCTTTGCCCCGAACTACCTGGGCCTTTTTAGTTTCGTGGTATGTTAGCTCAATGAAAACACGCAGGTCAACATCCGGCACTTTGATGGCATACAGACCATCAATAATGATCATGTCGATGCCACTGTAATCGGTGGTGAGCTGGTCGATCTGCTCGGTAACGAGGTCGACACATGGGCCGGTTGACACCGAACCTGCCTTGAACTCGGCCACATTGCGCAGAATGGTATCCCAATCATATTCACCCGGCCCCACCACCTGCTGAATGCCATTGGTTTTTCGCCATTCGGTACGTTCGAGTGGGTGAATGCGATAGTAATTATCAATATGCAGCGGTTTGGCCATGATGCCATGCTTGCGCAGGCCTTTTGCAATCACATGGGCCAGTTCCGACTTACCGGAGCCCGATTCGCCCGAGATGGCCACCATCATTTTAGGCTTTCTGTTGGCAAGAATCATTTCCAGAATGGCTTCTCCTGCCTTTTGGTGCTTTTCAGCAATCAACAATACATCTCCTAACATAATTTATTGAATTATAAATATTTATTTTGCTTTTCGTTATAAATGATACTTATCGAGTGTTGCATCAAAATCAAAAAACAGGTCGATCTTGTGCTTCAACATTTGCACCATTTGGTGTTCACGTTCGAGTATCTGTTTTCTGAAAGCCGTCATTTCCTCCTTACCGCTATAAAGCTGGGCATCGCGGGTTTCGTCGTAGGTGAGCTCGATGAAGACCCTGAAATTGGCCTGATTCAGTTTAGTTGCATACAAACCATTGATAATAAGCACATCAACACCCTCAAAATGCGTGATCAATGTATCTACCTCATCTGTAATCAGGTCAACACACGGCATGGTCGATTCACGGTCATGGTAAAAATCATCAATCACCCTGTTAATACGCAACCAGTCGTATTCATCCGGACCCACACTCTCGATACCATGCTGCCGGCGCCAGGCTTTTCGCTCTTTAGGCGGAACAAGGTAAAAGTCGTCGAGGTCGATGATTTTGCTGTTGATTCCCTGCTTTTTTATTTTTTGGGCAATGGCATAAGCCAGGGTTGACTTTCCGGAACCTACCTCTCCACCGATGGCGATAATAAACTTCGGCTGAAGAACCTGTTGAAGGTATTCAGCAACCAGTTCAGCTGCCTCCAGGTGTTTTTTCGTTACTGTAATTTTATCGTTTAACATCGCCTGTGTTCAATAATTCATTTCGATTTCAAAAATAACCATTTTGCTTGCGGGAAATCAAGAAATTGACAACTCATGCCAGGCATCCGGATCAAGCTGAACTGTTTTTCCATTGAAAACGATGCTAACCATCTGATCTGCTTTTACCTGACAAGCATTTTTATTCAGCTTGAAAGAATAATGTACCTTTCTGAAATTGATTTCAAACGACATGCTTTGCCAATTTTCTGGTAAATCGGGGGATACACTCAGCAGCTCACCACGGAAATTGATGCCGGCAAAGGTGTTTAATGCAATAAGAATCGTGCCTGCCATCACACCGGCATGGATGCCCTCCCCTGTTGTACCACCTTGTATATCAACATAATCACTCCCTAGCGCATCCTGATAGAGTTCCTGGCTAAGTGCCTTGTTGCCTATCATGGCTGCCAAACGGGCATGCACAACACGGCTTAGTGTAGAACCATGAGAAGTGCGTGCCAGATAATAGTGCAGGTTCTTTTCGAGGTAATCAGCCGGAAGCTGATAACCGAGATGATGGAGCAAATCGTCCACTTCTGATTTATTCAGGTTATAGAAAGTCATCAGGGTGTCAGCTTGTTTTGCAACCTTGTAGGCATCGGGCGATTTTCCTTCTGCTTTAAGAATGCGGTCCATCCGGTAAACATTTCCGTATTTTTGACGGTAGTAATTCCAATCCAGTTCTTCCAGACTGAAATAGCCATCATACTGAGCCAGAATGCCATCCTCGTTGATAACGAGCATCAATGCCGTTGCAATCTGCTTCCAGTTTTGCACTTCTTCGTTGCTAAACCCAATAGTTTGCAAACGATCCACACCTGCAATGGCAGCAATTTCGGCTGCTTTTCCAAACATCCATGCCACCATCAGGTTGGTGTAGGCATTGTCTTTCAAACCACCGGCATGCGAGTTGGGCATGTGCTCATGAAACTCATCCGGCCCCATGACGCCCGAAATAGAATAGCGGCCCGTGGCAGCATCGAAAGTGGATTTGCTGGCCCAGAACCGGCAAATCTCAAAGAACATTTCCATTCCGTACGAACGCAAAAATTCGGCATCGAGGGTGATCCAGTAATAATCCCAGATATTGTAGGCAATTGCAAGTGAAACATGGCGTTGCAGTGCGCTGTGGTCGTCACCCCACTCGCCAGTTAAAGGGTTGAGGTGAACCACCTGAGTTTCTTCACGTCCATCACTGCCACTTTGCCACGGAAACATCGCTCCTTTAAAACCATGCTCAGCAGCATATTCTCTTGCTTTGGTCAACCTTCTGAAGCGATACATGAGCATTGATTTGGCCACTTCAGGCAGATGAAGGTCGTAGAGCGGAAGGATAAACAACTCATCCCAGAAAATGTGGCCACGGTAGGCCTCACCATGCAGACCCCTTGCCGTGATGCTGGCATCGAGACGGGCATTAAACGGCGACATCGAAACCAACAAGTGATAGGTATGCAACCGCAACAATTTCTGCGACATTCTGTCGCCACCAATCTTTATATCGAAACGTTGCCACAACGAAGCCCATTGCCTGGCACTGGCTGCGAGCAGCTTATCAAATGTCATGTCGTGACTTAATGCCTCTGTAACCGAAACCTTTGCATTTGTCACAAAGTCCTCTTTATCAGAGCCAATGGCCACCAACTTTTCCAGCACAACATGCTGGCCGGGTGTCGCATGACAGTCGTATTGTTGCCAAATGCCCGCAGGCTTTTCAACAATTGTTCCGCCAAGCTGCGCTCCATCCAAATGCACCTGATGTTGGGCAGCTTCAGCAATGTGGTAAGCCGACTGGGTAGTCTGTGCCACCAGAAACAACTTTCCATCCACTGCACCACATTCCAGCACCTTGATATGTTGCTGATTCAATGACTTATAGCGTTCAACGCCGGCATTGATCAAATCACCGTCGAGGCCACTTCGCAGGCTTATCTTTCCAGTATAATTGAGCGGCTGCAAAACATAACGCATGGCAGCCAGCAAGGGGTTGTCCATGCTGGCAAAGCGCTCCGAAACGATTTTTGTGAGCCGGCCAAGCTTATCCTCAACAACCATTTCACGCGACAACAAACCCTTGTCGAAATGGATGGTTCTTCGAATGCGTAATATTTCCAATTGATTGATATCCAGCCACTCACCGTCATCAATACGAAAAGTAACCGGCAACCAGTTTGGGAGGTTTACAAAATCTTCATTTTCCACATCCCGGCCTGCAACTTTGGTTATCAAACGGTTATACATTCCGGCCATATAGGTTCCGGGATAATTCACTGCATTGGCAACCATTTCTTCCATGGCACCCCGTGTTCCAAAATAGCCATTGCCAACGGCAAGCAGCGCCTCACGCGAGCGTTCCTTTTTCTGATCATAGTCGTGGTAGGTGATGGCCCATGCATCTGCTTCCAGTCCTTTGTCAAACCATTCGGCGATGCACTGCAGCCCACATTCTTCAAGGTCATCTACCACCATATCCGCTCCGTTGATAAGCAATTCCTGGTGATTTTCTTCACGTGCGATGCCCAACACAAGTCCAAACCCACCATTTCGGCCAGCTTGAACGCCCGACACGGCGTCTTCAACCACCACCGACCTTTCGGAAGAGCAGCCAAGATTGGCAGCAGCGGTGGTGAAAATGTCAGCTTCGGGCTTTCCTTTCAAACCCAATTCGGCTGAAACCACGCCATCAACACGGGTTTCAACGAGATGCAGCAAGCCGGCAGCAGCAAGCACGGCTTCACAATTTTTGCTCGACGAAGCTACCCCAACCCGGTAGCCCTCGTGGCGAAGTTGCTGCATGAGCGCCACTGTGGAAGGATACACCTCCACCCCATCGCGTCGCAACACATCATTGAAGGCTTCGTTTTTCAAATTGCCCAAACCGCAAACGGTGTCTGTCGAAGGCAAATCCGAGGGATCGCCAAAGGGCAACTCAATTCCCCGTGAGGCAAGAAAATCTGCCACCCCTTTGTAGCGTGGTTTTCCGTCAACATAGGGCAAGTAATCATCTTTGTGGCTAAATTCCCTGAACGATGTGCCTGTTTTTGAAGCATGTTCCTGTAAAAATTCGTCAAACATTTTTTTCCAGGCTGCGCTATGCACCAGTGCTGTTTTTGTGATGACACCGTCAAGGTCGAAGATAACGGCATCAAAGTTTCTATTGCTCATAATGCTCTGAATTACTGTTTAATAACTAATTAATAACGAACCAGGAATAAGCATATGCCGGCATGGCGAGGGATGATAGCTGAAGCGATTTGCCACTCAGTAGTTCCTGATAGGTTCCTTCATAACCAGCAAAAACAAGCGACTGAGGTTGATCTGACAAGTTTTGAACGATCAGCAGTCTTTCGTCAGCATAGCGGCGCTCATAGGCAAGGATATGCTTATTGGGTTCATTTTCAAGTCCTTTCGCTTCCACAAATTGGATATCGCCCCGGCCAAAAGCTTTCTTACCCTTGCGTGCGTGCAACATGGTTTGAATGCGTCCAAACACTTTAGCCTGAAATGTTTCGGGATCGGACAGCTGGCGTTGGCGCAGCTCCCACCTGATCTTACCCCTTACAAGAAAACGTGTATCATCCTTTCCTACGAAAGCTGCCATTTCCTTGTAAAACTCCACGTCATTTTCTTTGCCAAACTCATCACCATAATAAATGACCGGGGTTCCAGGCAAACTCAGCATCATCGAATAGGCCAGGCCAATCTTTCGGTCGTCGAACTGAAAAAGGTTTGCCAGACGGGCCGAAATACCTTCGCCCAAACGAAAATCCCACTCAGGCTCGTGACAATAGTTTTGATGAATATATTTTCTGTCATCTTCTGACACATATACAAGCTCCAGACTAAGCTCATCATGACACCTTAAGAATGTGAACCACTGGCCGTTATCAGGCAAGGCTGGCGTTACTGCAGGATGCATGATGCCTTGAATGGAACGGTTGTTTTGCTCGGCAATGGCTTTGTAAAACATGGGCATCACCGGAAAATGATAGGCCGCATGGCATTCATCGCCATTTCCCATGTATTCCACCACTGTGGCTGGTTTTTGACATGCCTCTGCCAGCAACAATGTTCCTGGTTTCACATAATCCAGCACGGCCCTGAAAAACTTAACAACCATATGCGTTTGCGGCAGGTTCTCGCAATCAGTTCCTTCCTCCTTCCACAGATAAGGAATGGCATCGGCCCTGAAACCATCCACTCCCATTTTTTGCCAGTACAGAAAGTTGCGCATCATGGCCAACAGCACATCCGGGTTTTTGTAATTGAGGTCGGGCTGGAAATTAAAGAAACGGTGGAAGAAGTTGCTTTCTCCCAATGGTTCCCAGTTGCTGCTTTCCATACCTTTGAAGATAATGCGTGCATCGCTGTAGAGGCTTGTGTCGTCAGACCAGATAAAATAATCCCGATAGGGGTTATCGGCTGATTTTCGGGCTTCCACAAACCAGGGATGTTCTTCTGAACAGTGATTAATTGCAATATCGAAAATCACCTTGATGCCACGGCTATGCGCCTCCTTGAGGAACTGTCCGAAAACCTGCTCTTGCTGTTCACGTGTAAAACCGGGCTCAAGTCCCAACAAATCATGACGTATCAGGTCGTAGTTGCGGATGTCGAAACCCGCATCGCGCATGGGGCTGTCGAGAATGGGCAGCAGCCATAAACACGAAACGCCCAAACCTTGCAGATAGTCGAGCTTGGCTGTAAGTCCCTCGAAGTTTTTGGCGTAAAGGTCCACGTAGAGGGAGTAAACAACGGCATCTTTATACCAATCGGCATTGCCTGTCTCTTGAACCTGCTGAACTTCAAGTGTCTGCAAAAAATCATCGAGTTTTTTCTCATCATGTGCAGGATACAACTGCCTCCATAATTCAAACAACTTTTGTTTAATACTCATTATCAATATTTTAGCGGTTAGTGAATGATGAACAAAGATAAAAAATGAGAATGGATTCCAACATGGATTGTGCTTATCAATGCCATCATTCACTCTGCAAACGATTTCGTGATTTCATTTGTCCGCCTGATAGCCCCGCTTTTGAGGATTTTGTTAAAGCGACAGCTTCTTGCGTAATTCTGCGGCACTGCTTCCCGCCTTGTCTATTGCTGCCACAACGATGCTTTTTTGAGCAGGCAAGTCCAGAAAGTGTTGCAAGGCGTCTTGTGCCACGGGACTCAGCCTGAAATTCCAATGTAAGGCTGCTTGCACAAGCTGACTGGCAATTTCAGCATCCAAAAGGTTGAGGCGTCCAATCGCTTCAATGGCGTTGATGCGGGTTTTGAAATCATACGATGGGCCTAAATACCGCTTCAATTCTTTAAGGTGCGACAACTTTTGATGTGCAATGGCCGTTTCGAGCCAGGCAATCCGAACGTTCAGACCAGGGAAGCCGGTTTCGGCACGGGTGAGGTGCAAATAGTGATTCAGCTTTTGTGGCCTCAGTGTGGCAAGTTTACGTAAGCTTAGCACAATGTTCGAGTAGGATGTATCGGTAAGACAATGTTCGAGGCTTTCAACCAAGGGCATGTGAATTTGGTTGAAATGGGTGATTGCGGCCCTTCTCACAAGCACATCTTCTTGATTGAGTGCCACCCTAAACAGTTCGATGGATGCCGGGTTGGCATCATCCCTAAGTTGGCTGAGGATTTCGGCACGGATCAGGTGAAAGCTGTTTTGCTGCCAGGCCATCTGCAAAACCTCATTTTTGCGATCGGCCGGTATTTGCCTCATTGCAACAAGTGCCCTGTAGCGGTCGATCATGTTCGGCGTATTCAAAAGCTGATCAAACACCTCATTGTCTGAACGTTCGAAAGTTTCCTGCTTGAGCAGCATATTGCCCGGATCGAACAATACATAAAGGTGCGGCATGTCTTTCGGAATGATATAAAGTTGTTCCTTTTGGTCGTTGTAGAAGCTGTAGTGTTTTCGGCTGCCATCCACATAGCCCACTTCAAAGGTAAGCCTGGCCCTGAAAACCGGTTTTAATGGGTTAATTTCCTGAATCTGTTCCACTTTCAGTAAGATACCAGGACCGTTATCTTCGTAGCGGATACGGTAGTGAGGCTCGCCTCCCCTTTCGATCCACTGATCAAAAAACCAATCGAGCGACATACCTGTTGATTCGTAAATGGCTTTTTGCAAATCGGGTGTCCACACCTCTGATTGTTGGTGCTTTTTCAGGTAATGGGTAATGGCTTTCTTAAAATTTGCATCACCCATTTCGTGCCGCAACATATCCAACACCAGCGATCCTTTCGGGTACCATCGATCAACCCCACCAAGACTGCTGCCAACCGGAAAGTCGTCCTTCCGGGCCGCCGCCAACACACGTTCGAGTTCTTTTTGCCGCTCCCACTGGTAGTGATCTTCACCAAAAATCATTCGTTCAAAGCGTTTGGCATAATAGGTTGCAAAACTTTCGGTCAACCAGACATCTTTGCCCCTCAGATGAGAAATATCGTTTCCAAACCAGTTGTGTGAAAGCTCGTGCACATTCACATTCAAGTAGTTACGCTCCCAGAAAGCCCTGCCGTCGATGAACATGAAATCGCCAAAAACAGTAGAGGTGGTTGTTTCCATGCCACCATAAAGGTAGTCGGTCACAGGCACCTGGCGGTAGCTTTCGTACGGATAGGGCAGTCCGAATTCGGCTTCGCAGAAATCGACCATTTCTGTCATAAACTGATAAGTTGGTTCAAGATGTTGCTCTTGATCGGGATAGTACCAAAGTTCGACGGGCAAACCAGAATTGGAATGAATGGTTTTCCATTCATAATCACCAATCACAAGGGCAGTTGAGAAAAAGGGGTGTGGTTTCGAAAGGCGGTAGTGCCAGGTGGTGGTTTCAGCATCTTGGTTTGTTTCCGCCGACATACGTGTGCCGTTCGAGAAAACTTTAAAACGCTGATCGAAAGTGATTTTTAAGTCCATCGTCAGCCGGTCGCTCACATATGGAAGCCATCCGAAGGGGCGATGTGCCCAGATTTGCTTGCGCCTGATGCCGCTTTCGTCATCCCATCCAACAAAATGAAGTTCGGCAGCGTCGGACACCTGATAGCTCATTTTCAACCGATGAGGAGCCTCACCATTGGTTTTTGACCCGAAGAAAACTATCAGCGAAGTGCCTTCCGAATACCATTTTGTCGGTTGCTCATCCACAAAAAGGTTTGTCACCTGTATGCCCGGACTAAAAAAAACAACCGAATCGACGTCATTCCTCAATTCGTAGAAATCGAAAACCACCTCTGCATCCACGAGCCTTTTATAGGGATTGATGGATAAGCTTGCATCAATATGCTCAATATCAACAAGTTTCTCCGGGATGTAAGCTGCTGGATCATTCACATAGCTACGCAAATCAGCCTGAGCATGAAGCTGACCAGCCCGAAAAAGGGCCCAAATAAGGAATAGTACTGTGCAGTATTTCGATTTCATGCAATGGGTTTTGTTTCAAAAATAAAAAAAAACAGGCCACGAATGAAACAATCGTGGCCCGAATCATCAACGTTGGGTCGTGTCTTATTTCTGCTTTTCCTTGATGAGGTTGAGCGCACTTCCGGCCCTGAACCATTCAATCTGATTGGCATTGTAGGTATGGTTCACTGCAAATTGCTCTGAGGTGCCATCAGCATGATCAAGCTTGACTGTCAACTGTTTGCCCGGCTGGAAGCTGGTGAGGCCAAGCACCGAAATGCGGTCATCCTCCCGGATTTTGTCATAATCAGATTTGTCTGCAAAAGTAACAGCCAACATACCTTGCTTTTTGAGATTGGTTTCATGAATGCGGGCGAAAGATTTAACCAGCACCACTTTTGCACCCAAAAAGCGCGGTTCCATGGCAGCGTGTTCGCGGGAAGAACCTTCGCCATAGTTTTCGTCACCAACAATCACCGAGCCGAAGCCACTGTCTTTGTATGCTTTGGCTGCGCCCGGAACGGTATCTGTCTGGCCGGTCAGCTGGTTCACAACGGCATTGGTTTTTTCGCCGAAATAATTCACTGCTCCTATCAACAGGTTTTGAGAAATATTTTCGAGATGCCCCCTGTATTTGAGCCATGGTCCGGCCATCGAGATGTGGTCGGTGGTACATTTGCCTTTTGCCTTGATGAGCAGGTACATTTTCTCATAATCATTACCATTCCATGTGGCAAAAGGCGCGAGCAATTGCAGGCGGTTCGAATCGGGTGCCACCAACACCTCCACCTTGCTTCCATCCTCGGCTGGCTCCTGATAGCCATTGTCTTCCACTGCAAAACCATGGGGAGGCAAATCAAGTCCCATGGGTTCAGTAAGTTTCACCATCTCACCATCCTTGTTAGGCAATGCATCTGTCACCGGATTAAAATCGAGCGTGCCAGCAATGGAAAAGGCCGTCACAATTTCGGGGGAAGCTACAAATCCATGGGTGTTGGGATTGCCGTCGTTGCGTTTGGCAAAATTGCGGTTGAATGAGGTCATGATGGAATTGCGCTCACCTTTGTCAGCATTGTGCCTGGCCCACTGACCAATACAAGGTCCGCAGGCATTGGCCAGCACCACTCCGCCGATTTTTTCGAATGTTTCCAGAAAGCCATCACGTTCAACAGTATAGCGCACCATTTCCGAACCAGGTGTCACGGTATATTCCGACTTCACCTCGAGGTTCTTATCGAGCGCTTGCTTTGCTACCGAAGCAGCACGTGAAATATCTTCGTAGGATGAGTTGGTGCACGAACCGATGAGACCCACCTCCAGTTTGAGTGGCCAGTTGTTGGCTTTGGCTGCTTCTTTGAATTTTGACAGCGGTGTTGCGAGATCGGGCGTAAATGGCCCGTTGATGTGTGGTTCCAGTTCAGACAAGTTGATTTCGATCAGCTGGTCGAAATAAAGCGCTGGCTGTTCATACACCTCAGGATCGGCAGTCAGATATGCTTTGATCTTATTGGCTTCGTCGGCAACCTCTGCCCTGTTTGTACCACGCAGATAAGCTTCCATCTTCTCGCCATAGCCAAAAATGGATGTTGTTGCACCAATTTCGGCACCCATGTTGCAGATGGTTCCCTTCCCTGTGCACGAAATGGCTTCTGCCCCCGGTCCAAAATACTCAACAATAGCTCCGGTACCACCTTTCACGGTAAGAATGCCGGCCACTTTTAAAATCACATCCTTAGCTGATGCCCAGCCACTTAGCTTGCCTGTTAGCTTTACCCCTATGAGTTTCGGAAACTTCAGCTCCCACGGCATACCTGCCATCACATCAACTGCATCGGCACCGCCGACGCCAATGGCAACCATACCCAATCCTCCGGCATTCACCGTATGTGAGTCTGTTCCGATCATCATTCCGCCAGGAAATGCATAATTTTCCAGCACTACCTGGTGAATGATGCCTGCGCCGGGTTTCCAAAAACCAATCCCATACTTGTTTGAAATACTGGCCAGAAAATCATATACCTCTTTGTTGGCATCATTGGCAGTTTTCAAGTCTTCCTGCGCTCCGAGCTTCGCCTGAATGAGGTGATCGCAATGCACCGTGGATGGCACCGAAACCTTTTTCTTTCCGGCTTGCATAAACTGCAGCAAAGCCATCTGGGCGGTGGCATCCTGCATGGCCACCCTGTCAGGATTGAAATCAACGTACGAAACACCCCTCTGGAATGCTTCCTGTGGCAAAGCATCTGCCAAATGTGCGTATAAAATCTTTTCTGTGAACGTTAATGGCCTCCCCAGCAATTGACGGGCCGCATCCACTTTGGCGGGCAATCCGGCATAAACTGCCTTAATCATGTCTAAATCAAATACCTTCATCCTGATAATTTTTGTTTGTGTCTTTTGTTAATATAATAACAATTAAATCAAGCTTTTACTGCAAATTTAAACATTTTAAATGGATGCCAACGCATAAAAACTTTGGCTTTCTCAATGTGTCTCACGAAGGATCCGCCCCGACCAGGTTTGTCCGGATGATGTTGTGAGTTTGTAAAGATAAATTCCTGATTTACAATATAAACCATTGTTATCCCTTCCATTCCATTCATAAATCTGTCCACCAAATGCCGAAGGATAAAGTGTTCCTGCCCAGGCTTTCTTTCCCATAGCATCAAACAGCTCCATATGGATATTCGATCCATCATTCAACGGAATGCTAAACCGGACAGCTTCTGCCGATGGATTTGGGAAAACATGGACGTCCAGTGTCTGATCTGCAAGGCCTTGATCGCCCAAAACGCGGGAAACCCGCACAACAACATCGCGCTGCAGGTTATTCACAGGCAGCACCAAAACCGAATCGGTAGCGACTATCATTGCACTGCTATCAATCATGGTCACATCCCACGCGTTATACCATTCCACCGCATATGCCCCCGACCCAACAGGCAGATGCACTGTTCCGCTTGCCGGCACTGGCAATGTCTGTTGGTCATGCAAATATTTCCAATGATGCTGACGGTTGTGCACCCATGCCATGCCTGTTCCATTGTTCGTCACCATCCCAAAAGCCCTCACCGGAGGCAGGAAGTTTTCAAAACGAAGCTCGCTGATTTCCAGCAGTGACAGAAATCCCGCACCTACATTGTCGATCTTAACGAGGTGCTGTCCCTGAGGAACATTGATCGTGTAGGTAGCATAGGCTGAGGCTGTTTCCTGCAAAACGACAACATCATCCACACTTATTTGAATGACCGAAGCAATGGCCTGCGCACCTGTTTCTACATGGAAAAGCGCCTCATGCTCCCAAAAACCACTGATTTCGGGTGGTTGCCTCAAACTTGCAAACAAGGAGGCAGGGCCAAACAGGGTCTGGGTCATGCTGTCGGCTGCAGGAACCATTTGCCCTGTGGCATGCAGACGAAAAGCATGTGACGGAGATCGTGCAGTTAAGTTTGTGTATTTCGGTTCAATCAACCATTCTGAGTAGGATTCACCTGTTGTTCGCAGATGCAGGCTTGTGATTGGCCAATAGTTTGAAATTTTGTTTTGCAGAAACTGGGATACCGGCATAAAGATGCCATACAGGTTCATGAGATCGATATAGTTTTCCCAAAACCAGGGCACCACGGCCACGGCAGCTCCTGACATGGCCGAAGTCCACAAAGCATTATGAATGGCCAAACCCATTGGATCCCATACCACCAACGAATCTCCTTCGTGGCCAAGGCCAAATTCGCCCACCACCATGGGCTTGTCATACAAATCCTGATATAACTGTATCTGTCTGAACACATTACCCTCAATATCAGCCACCTGGTTGTAAATGTGCATTTGTGTGAAACCGATGGCGGGGTGCTGCCACACCGTTGGGTTGCTTTCGGTGAGTGCCCAGCCTACTGAAATTAAATGGTTGTTGATGTCGATGCTTTTCAGATAGGAAGCCATGGTGTTTGCCCAGTCGGCAATGTCAGCTTTGTGATCGCTGTACCATGGAAAGTTATCTGCCTCCGACAACAACTCCCAGCCCATCAGATTGGTGGAATAGCCCCAGCGCGCATTTAAATAGCGCAACCTGTTTTTGAACGCATCCCTTGCATTGGTATTCGTGAAAAACTCATGGGCTTCGACGCATACGCCACCATTAGAAACATTGTAGGGGTTTGATGTCCAGTCTTCTGCCGGATAACCAATCCCCAACTCGTTGTGAATGGAAAAGGCCAGCTGCAGGTAAATACCAAGGTTGTGGGCCTGATTGAAGATACTGTCCATCAAAAAAGCTTCTTTTTGCCTGTTTCCGTAGTTGCGCAATCCGCCTTGCCCCCATTCAATCTGATATCCCCAGGGCGTCATCATCAGCTTGGCAAAATTCATGTAGTTGGCTGCCAATTTGTTAAGGTAATATGTCATAGCATCGCTCCCATCGGGCTGATTGGCCCAGGCAATGTTTTCTCCCACCAAAAAAACGGGCGATTGATTTTCCACCTCAAAATAGCGTCCACCTTCCGGTATGCGCAGAAAGCCCGGTGCAACTGAAGCAGGAACCTCAAAAGTCAAGCCAGTGATGTTGTCAACACCATTGCTGTCAGCGAGTTGCACTGACAATCCCCACGTGCCAGCCTGATCAGGCGTGAATCTGATCTTCCAGTATGGGTCGCCTTCTGCCACCAATAATCCATTTCCGGCGTCGGTAAAGTGCTGATAATAAAACCCATCCACCTGTCGCATCTCGCCGGAGGGCGTACTAAATACAGCAGAGAGTGCTACCGCGTCATAATCATATTTATTGATGGCTTCAGTGGTGGCAAACACTTTCAGTTCGATGAGATTATTCAACACCGCAACAGCAGGCAATCCGCTTAAGGCATTGATATCCGGTGGGTTGCCCGAAAAAACTGACATGGACAACAGCAACAAAATAATCACATAACAACACTTCTGCATCTTGATCGTTTTGGTTCAAAGATACGCAATCCATATCAACATGCGTTATCAATTGATGATAACAGCCTACCCTGATGGATCGGGATGGGTTTTATTCGCATGGTGATTTCAGGGTTGCCATTCAAATGCTTATTTTTGCCATTTGCATCCCGTTCCAACCCATGCAAAACATGCCTTTTATGGTGAAACTTTCTGTTGTGATTGTCAACTACAACGTTGAATACTTTCTGGAGCAATGTTTGTATTCGGTGCGAAAAGCCATGCGCGGCATCACGGGCGAGGTGTTTGTTGTTGACAACAACTCGGTTGACGGATCGCTGCGCATGCTGCGTGAACGTTTTCCAGAAGTAATTGTCATTGCCAACAACGAAAACACCGGTTTCAGCAAAGCCAACAATCAGGCCATTCTTCAGGCCAAAGGAGCGTACATTCTCTTGTTGAATCCCGATACAGTGGTTGAGGACGACACCTTTTCGAAAATAGTCGCTTTCATGGATGCCCATCCCGATGCTGGCGGCCTTGGCGTGAAAATGGTGGATGGACAAGGCAAGTTTCTTCCCGAATCGAAGAGGGGTTTGCCAACTCCCCTTACTGCTTTTTACAAAATATTTGGACTATCGAAAATATTCCCCCACTCAAGGCGGTTTGCAAAGTATCACCTTGGCTATCTTGATGAAAATCAAACACATGAAGTAGATGTTTTGGCAGGAGCCTTTATGCTTCTGAGGCGCACAGCGCTCGACAAAACGGGCTTGCTCGACGAAACTTTTTTCATGTACGGCGAGGATATCGATTTATCCTACCGCATCACGCAAGCAGGCTTTAAAAACTACTATTTTCCCGAAACACGCATCATCCACTACAAAGGCGAGAGCACAAAAAAAAGCAGTGTCAATTATGTGTTCGTTTTCTACAACGCGATGATCATTTTCGCAAAAAAACACTTTAGTCAGCAACGCGCACAAACCTTCACCTTTCTCATCAACATCGCCATTTATTTCAGGGCATTTTTAGCCATTCTTTCCCGATTTTTCAAGCAGTTGGCCCTGCCCTTTTTCGATACTGTTTTTACAGTGGCAGGCATACTGCTCATTAAAAAATATTGGGGCGAATTGACCATCTATAAGGAAGGTGGCGCATATCCGACTGAACTTGTGTCGGTTGTAATACCGGCTTACATGATCATCTGGCTCATCACCGTATTGCTGAGTGGTGGTTACGACAAACCATACAAATTGATGAAGAGCATGCGGGGAAACCTCATTGGCACCTTCCTCATCCTCGTTTTTTATGGATTGCTGCCCGAAAGTTACAGATTTTCCAGGGCGCTCATCTTCCTGAGTGCAGGCTGGTTTGCAGCCGTTTTGGCATTTAACCGCTTGCTAGGATTTTTACTCCATCTGGATGGATTTGTGTTGGGAGGCAAAGAGAAAAAACGGTTTCTCATTATTGGAAGTCCTGCCGAAGCCAGACGTGTGGAATCCATCCTCCAGAGTACTGCCCTGAAAACCGATTTCGTGGGACTGATATCCATCGGAAACAATACCGATCACTGCCCTCAGTGCATTGGCACGCTCGATCAGGTGCCCGACATCATCACCATCTATCAAATCAACGAAGTAATTTTTTGTTCGAAAGACCTTAGCCATCAAACGATTATCGATAAAATGGCAGCCTGGCAGGCCAGCGGTATCAACTATAAAATCGCTCCCGAAGACAGTCTTTCGATCATCGGCAGCAATTCGATCAACACGCGGGGCGACCTTTACACCGTTGCCATTGAGGGCATTGGCAGCCTGAGCAACAAGCGCAACAAACGCGTGTTCGACCTCATTTCGTCAGCGGGCGTCCTGCTGCTGTTTCCATTAGCCTGGTTGCTTTCGGGCAATGCCGGTATTTTACTCAATGCCCTGAGGGTATTCAGCGGAAAAGTATCGTGGGTAGGTTATTGTCCAACCGCTTCGGCCCTGAACCACCTTCCGGGTATTAAAAAAGGTGTTTTGTGTCCACAAGACATTTTCAGTCAGCCACTCACCGACAAGGAGTTACTCAACCACATCAACTTATTGTACGCCAGAGACTATACAGTTTTGAAAGATGTAAATATCCTGGCCCGTGCCTTTCGCAAAGCCGGAAGAAAAATGACTGACCACAAACAATAAAGCGGCTGCTTGACAAAAAGTAGTAACTTTGCAGCCTTGTAAAATTAAGGTTCATAGCCATTATGCTCAGCAGACGCCATCTTCGCGTAAAAGTTCTTCAAGCACTTTATGCTTATTTCCAATCGGGCAATGCCCGCATCGATCAGGGCGAAAAACAACTCCTCCTTAGTATCAACAAATTATATGAGCTGTTCATCTACCAATTGTCGTTTTTGGTGGAGGTAGCCCGGTTTGCCGAATTCAGGATCGAGGAAAACAAAGGAAAGCATCTGCCTACAGCAGAAGATTTGAATCCCAATATGCGGTTTGTACAAAACAAGGTGTTAAATGCCATCGCCAACAACCGCGACTTTTTGAAAAAGGAAATGCTCTACAAAATCAATTGGGCCGACGATCGTGAACTTGTTCGTAAATTTTATGTAACATTAAGGGAATCAGAGGCATATGAACAGTATATGTCGAAACCCAAAAACACCTTCGACGACGACCGCAAGCTGGTACTTTATATGATCGAGGAAATGTTTACCGAATTCGACCTGCTTCAAAGCTATTACGAGGAAAAAAGTATCTTTTTTGTGGACGATTACCACCTCGTTAGCTACCTCTTGATGAAGTTTGTCAAATTCATGGACAAAACATTCGATGACAATGCAGCACTGCCCGACCTTTTAAAAACAGAGCAGGACGACGAAAACGAAGACCTCGACTTTGTGAAGATTCTTTTCCGCGAAACCATTTTACACAGCGAAGCATGGGGCAGCATGATTGCCGCCAGCACCTCGAACTGGGAATTGGAACGCATTGCCGTGATGGATGTGCTTATTCTCAAAATGGCACTCACCGAACTCGTTACCTTTAAGTCAATTCCAATCAAGGTAAGCATGAATGAGTATATCGACATTTCGAAATATTTCAGCACTGCACGCAGCAAGGTCTTTGTAAACGGCATCCTCGACAAGCTCATCGCCGATATGAAAGCCAATGGCCAAATCGTTAAAACAGGGCGGGGATTGATGGAATAAAGTAAAATGTTTGATACTTTGAAGGGTAAAGCGATCAAATTACTAACACAATGATACCTGATTTTCAAAGCATAATGTTGCCACTTTTGCAACTACTTTCCGACAAAAAAGAACACACAAACTTTGAAATCAATGAGAGGCTTGGAAAATTCTTCAATCTGAGTCCGGCTGAATTGAACCAATTGCTTCCAAGTGGCTCCACAAAGGTTTTCTCCAATCGTGTTGCATGGGCCAAAGCGCACCTTAAAATGGCTGGTCTGGTTGAGAGCACTCGCAGAAGTGCTTCTCAAATCACTGAAGCCGGATATCGTTTCATTGCAACAAACCCAACAGAGGTAAGTGTAAGGACCTTGAAATCATTTTCTCCATATCTTGACAAAACAGGAAAAAATAAAAATGACGAACCTGGATCCGACAATGTAGTTAACGTATTGGAATTGACTCCTGAAGAATTAATGGAGAGCAGTTACTTGACCATCAGGAAGAATCTAGCCGAAGAATTATTATCAAAAATCAAAACTAGTAGCCCTGTCTTTTTCGAAACATTGGTAGTTGATTTATTAGTAAAAATGGGGTATGGCGGATCGGTTAAAGATGCAGGGAAATCAATTGGGCGCTCAGGAGATGAGGGAATTGACGGTATTATAAAAGAAGATAAGTTAGGACTGGATGTGATTTATATTCAGGCAAAAAAATGGGAAAACGTGGTTGGGAGGCCAGAGATCCAAAAGTTTGTGGGAGCTTTAGCAGGACAAGGTGCAAAAAAGGGAGTCTTCATTACAACTTCAAAATTCTCAGCCGATGCCAAAGCCTATCAACCAAAGAATGAAACCAAAATTGTGTTAATTGATGGCGATCAATTAGCTAATTTAATGATTGATTACAATTTAGCTGTTTCAACAAATAGCATTTTTGAAATCAAACGTATTGATAATGATTATTTTAGCGAATAATGATTTTTAATCAGGTGGCTACTCACCTTAAAGCAGATCAGGAAGTATTCAGCTAACCTCGTCTAATTTCTTTTCTAACACTTGCAATAGGATAATGAAGTTTTACGTTTGAAAAGTAAACTCATGCCAAAAAAGACCATTCGAAAAGCCCGGAAGCACAACGTTTTCAGCAAGCGCGAAAAAAGAAAAGAAGAAATTGCCAACACCCTTTCGCATGCCGCCGGCATACCCGTTTCGGTGGCGGTGATTGCCTTGCTCGCAGTGTTCTCGGCATTGTATGGCAACGTTTGGCACATCGTCAGCTTCAGCATCTTTGGCACTTCGATGCTGATCCTCTATATTGCCTCTACCGTGTTTCATGCCGTTAGCAACCCTCGACTGAAATATTTCCTGAACAAACTCGACCACAGCGCCATTTATGTACTCATTGCCGGGTCATATACACCCCTGGCGCTCACTACCTTGCGAGGACCAATCGGCTGGACTTTGTTCGGACTGGTATGGGCCTTGGCATTGGGAGGCATCGCCTACAAAATTTGGTTCTATACGCCTCGCTTCCGTAAACTTTCAACCTGGCTTTATGTTGCCATGGGCTGGCTGGTGATCATCGTGATCGGGCCGGTGGTTGAGAAACTACCCGAAAGATCGCTCTGGTTGCTGTTTGCCGGAGGGCTGAGCTATAGCGCAGGCGCATTGTTCTACCTCAAAAAAGGCCAAAAATTGTTTCATTTCATTTTTCACCTCTTCGTGCTTGCCGGCAGCATCCTTCATTTTCTGGCATTCCTCTTCATGCTCCCCATCTGAAGTTGGTTATTCCGGTAAAAGTACGGTGCGATACTTTTCTCCCGATTCAACCGCTTGGCGCGTAAACAGGTCCTTTGAATAAGTCACGTTCAGAAAATCGGTTGTCTGACTGCAATAATAGTCGCTTGCCGGAATGCCTGAGATACCGGTGGGCACGACCATATAACTGTCTTCGGGATTTCCAAGGTTGAAAATGTGCCGCTGCGATGCGCCATGAACCACCTCATAGGGTTTGTGGAAGTTGTAGGCCATGGGGTTCACCGTGTGAAAACTACCACCAACTGCATAGGGTCCACGATTGAAATCGAACAACTTATCCAACGCACTCACCTTGCCCAGCGGATGCCGAAGCGTGAGCTGATGCAGCTTTCCCCACTCCCAAAGCGCGGGATCGGTACCCATTTTCGTTTCCAACTCGGCCACTGCCTGCCTGAATGCCTTTAAAACAATTTGATTAAATGTCTCTTTTTCTTTGGTTTGCGTGTCATCTAACCAATTCGATCCGGGGTGCATCCAAAAATAATCAAAGATATGCCGCATCAATCCACCCGTGAAATTTGCATATGAATCTGCACCCAATTCATCGGCCATGGCAGCATGCATGAAATGCAGAAAAAACGACTCAAAAATCGCAGCTTGCGATCCCGATGACGAAAGATGTCCGTCCCACTCCTGGAGCAGCTTTGCTGCTTTTTGCTCATTATATGAAAGCGTCTTTTCCTGATCCAACACTTGCAGGAGGCCGGGTGTGTATTTTTGTACAAATAAAGAAATTTGATCTCCGTGCATCATCATAAAATCACCTGAGCCCAGTGCTGCCTTGCTTTCGATCATCTGCCTGATGCGATCGATGCGGCTCGAATTGTCGAACCAATATCCGATATAGTATGGATAGGCCGAATCAGTGGTTTTGTTATTGGCAGAGGAAACATACCCCTCCTCAGGATTGAAGGTAAAAGGCAGGGAATCAAAAGGAAGCTGTCCCACCCACTCAAACCGGTCGGTATCTCCCGGCACTGGCTGAATGCCGTTACCTTCTCTTCTCACCGGCACACCACCGGCCGTTTGCAGCCCGATGTTGCCTTTGGCGTCGGCATACACCACATTCTGGCTCACTGCCTGAAACGTGGTGAGTGCATCCCTGAAATCAGTCCAGTTGTCGGCATGATTCAACAGGTAAACCGTCCTGAGTTCATTGCTGTAGTCATTTCCAGTCCAGCGCATAGTAAGCACTTCATTTTCAATACCCTTAAAGCCAGAAACAACAGGTCCGTGATGTGTAAAACGGTTAACTTTTTCGATGGTATCTCCACCTTTCACAGCTATCTTTTCATTCACCACCTTCATGGGCAGCCATGCTCCTTGATAGAAATATTGATCAGGGTGACTGTCATCCACTTTCTCAATGAAAAAATCCATCTCATCAACATACAAATTTGTCATACCCCAACCAATGCTGTCGTTGTGTCCGCTGATCACACAAGGTGCGCCCGGCAAAGCCACTCCAGTCACATTGAGCTGTCCTTCGATCACCTGATGCATTTGGTACCAGATGCCCGGCGCACCAAATGCAAGATGCATGTCGTTGGCCATGAGCGCATTCCCATCAATGCTTTTCCTACTGCTCACAGCCCAGTTATTGCTGCCGTGAAAAATTTCAAGACCAAGAGTTTGCAAAGCTTCGTTACCCTCCAGTAAGGCGAACGGCTGTGCACCTCCGTTACGTGCTGTGTGTACGGTGCTTGTTTGAGCATTCATGTCCGGAAATAGCTGTCTCCACAATGAATCCGGAAGTTTGGATTGAAGTTGATGAAGCATTACCTCATTTTGCCACGAGCCTGAGAGATCCCAGGCCATGTAACCAATCAGATTTACAGTATGATATGCTTCCCATGGCTCGGGTTCGTAGCTGAGAATGGTAAATTCCGGTGGCAATGACGATCCCTGCCGTGCAACAAAAGCATTCACTCCATCAGCAAATGCATCCAGGCACCTCCGTATGGAATCCTCGGTTCGTTCGAGCACCATTTGCGACTTCTCGCTCATCCTGAGTGCCCTCAGCAAGTGGTCAGTTTTAACCATGTCAGCTCCGAAAATCTCCGACAGACGGCCCATCGTCACACGACGCAGCAAATCCATTTGCCATAAACGATCCTGAGCCATCACAAATCCTGTGGCGAAATACAAATCGTGTTCATTAGAGGCATAGATATGTGGCATGGCATTCCCATCACGTAATATTGTCACCTCAGCCGTCAAACCCTGCAATTTGAGCGATGCGTCGTAATCGGGCAATGCCCTTACCGAGACATAATAAATGGTAAACCAAATTGCAGCAGCGAGCGCTGCTACGATAATCAAAAAAATGATTCCAACACGCTTAAATGTTTTCATGATGTTCAGGAATTTGGTTTAGACTCACCTTTATCAGTTTGATTGATTGTGACATACGGAATCATATATTCCAAAAATGCGTGCATGGCCATCGAGAATGAACGAAACCGCTCTGCAATCATTTCATCGAGTGCTGCTGCCGCCTCTTTGCCTTTTTCATTGATCACCACTGCCGGAAGCGCTTCCATCTCTTTCATGTTCATGGCTTCCACCTTTGGATCGGAAACCAGTCTGGCAGGAAAACTTGCCAACAATACATCGTTGCATGACACAGCCATTTCAACCGATTTTTTGGAAACAACATCATACACAAACCGGTCGTCCCATTTTTGAATGGGATATGGTTCACGGAGCGCTCTTAGCATGGGATGATTGAAGTCCTGTTCAAGATGGGCCTTTGTCAATACAGCCCATTGATATTTTTCCATCACCCCGTGCTTGTTCGAAACGAGCTGAATGGCATCGCGCTTGTCCTGTTCCCAACCCAACATGGCTTTGAGATTGATCCACAGCATCTTCAGCAAGCTGACACCGGGCAAGGGCTGGCAATGATAAGGCATGCTGAGGTCACCGATATAGTGCATGGCCCAGCCCGTGAAACGCCATCCCCAATAGGGTTCGTTGTGCGTAAATGCAAATTCGGCCAACATCCTGTAAAGGTGTATGCGGTAATCAACGAAGGTATTTTTTATAAAAGGTGCAAGCGCATATACGATGCGCGACTCATGGTAAAAGCCCATGTGAAAGGGTGCCTGACTGCTGTATTCCAGGGCAGGATTCCCAAATGCCTGTTTTCCAAACGAATAGATCTTCCCTTGCGCTGTTTCGTTGTCCTCGAAGAGACCCAGATCAAAGCCATAATCCACTTCGTCCGAAGCTGTAGACAACACTTGCAATGGCCAAACCTGTTCGCCTTCGTCGAGCCAGGTATAGTGCGCATAAACCATTACAGAGAGGTCGCTCAGGGTGGTGATAAGCGCCGGATCGGCAATGCGCATTGTATCGAAAGCCTGTCCTGGAAGGTGATGCAGATAAAGGGGAATTTTTGCCGCGGGGTTGATGCGTATGGCACGTAAAAACCTTGCTTTCACATCTTCTCTGTTTCCGGTTGCACGAAAGGCAAGTGCCTCAGGACGTGGATAATAATTTGGCAAATGCTCCCGCGACCATCTTTCCTGTTCAGCCAGAAAAACCTCCATCTCCATTTCATGGGCCAGTAAAAAAGTGCTGAGTGTTTTTGCCTCCACAGGTTTCAAACCTGACCACACGGGATGCATCGACAAGGCTGGTGTGGTTAGCAGCGGATGCTCTGTCCAGCTGTAGCTAAGCATTGAATTGAAAAGAAAATAAAAAGTGAGCAAATGGATTCTAAGTTGAATAAGCTTCATTGATGGATGGATATAAAGTGCAATAGTAAGAAACATTCTGTGATCAGACAACAGATCACCTTCACTTTAGGCAATCAGGCCGCTGTTGGAGCCAAATAAAAAAAGCCCGGATTGGTTGTTCCGGGCTAATTTTCAAAAAAAGTTGCTATCCGATGCTATTCCATGCCGAAAAATTTCAAATTGGCACTGAGCGCATCTTCCATACGTTTTTTAAACTCGGGCATCGACCGTTTGTCGGCGATTTCCGAAAGCCGCTGAATGACAGCCATGGCCTCCTGCATCTGTTGGTCGTAATACCTGCTGATCTGGCTGCCCTGACGTGTGTAGTAGTTCAAATCGTCAAGATACCTGGTGGCGAGTTTATCCATCACATCCATTGCCTTCACCTGATCTCCGGCCTGGAAATAGATATCAATCCAAGGCAACATGTAATAGTCGAAAGGCACTTTTGAGTGCGGGAAAAACTCGAGACTTTTATCAAGTGCGATAATGGCTGAGTCGTTTTTACCTTCATTCATCAAGGCCTGAGCAAGACGCATATAGCTCTGCTTGGCCAAAGCTGCATTTCTGAAACTTTCGCGGTCGATCGTCACTTTTGGGCTATTCAGATTGCCCCATCTGGCTTTGTTGATGAGCAAATCATACGACCCCTTTGCATACACACCTCCCATTCCACGGTAGTATTCAGGGGCTAATACCGGCATAAATTTGAACACAACGCCTTCCATGTGGCAATATTTATCCACATTGAAAACCTTGCTTACCGAGCTTGGGTTGGCAAAATAAATAGCCCGCTCCCAATTGTTGCTTGCGATCAGATCGAGCAACATGAGGTCGTTTTTATACAAACCGTTTTGGGTCACTTCCCATTCAATTACATCAACAATCTTATCTTCAAGTTCTTTTGGAACGATCCCACTGCGGATCACGGCAGCCTTGTCAACTGTGAGTTTCAGTTTGGTGGTAGGCAGATAATTGATCTTTTCACCTGATTGCAGCGGAACTTTTGTCTGCTCACTGTCGTCGGCAATGAAAGCTATCGCTTCCTTCAACTCCACAGGTCCGCTAATGCGCTCAAAAACAGGGATGTATTCGTTCACTCCTTTGTTGTATTGCTCAGGTTTGAGCGTTAATGGCAATGGATTGGATTCATACACCTTCTTGCCCAATTGATGAACATACCAATCACCCGAGGCCAGCATGTAGTTAACCACACGCATATCGGTCCTGAAATTTTCCACCTCCTGCACATACCATAAGGGGAATGTATCATTGTCGCCATTTGTAAAAAGGATGGAACCCTGGTCGCATTGTGCCATATAGTTCATGGCAAAATCGCGGGCAGCATACTTGCCTGAGCGGTCGTGACCTTCCCATCCCTCAACAGCCATGATACCCGGAACAGCCACAAGACTGAGGGCCGCCACAGCACCGGCTGCCATTTGTTTGTTGCTGAGATATTTCGAGGCAAGGTCGTAGAGCCACAAAACACCAAAACCAATCCAGATGGCGAAGGCGTAGAACGAGCCGGCATAAGCATAATCCCGCTCACGTGGTTGGTAGGGAGTTTGATTCAAATACACGATGATGGCAACGCCCGTCATTACAAACAAGAGGAAAACTACCCAGGTGTCGCGCGGATGTTTTACAATGTGATAAAACAATCCTGCAAGGCCTAGCAGGAGCGGAAGAAAATAGAAACGCGCCCTGGCCGGATTCTTCATACTGTCAGGTAATTTGCCTTGATCGCCAAGCCGCATATTGTCAATAAAACCAATGCCACTCAGCCAGTTTCCGGCTTCGATCTCGCCCTGACTTTCAACATCATTCTGGCGACCAACAAAATTCCACATAAAATACCTCACATACATATGTGATAGCTGATAGCTGAAAAAGAACTTGAGGTTCTCACCAAAGGTCGGCCTGATGAGTGTTTCGGTACTGCCATCATTTTTTGTAACCCGAATGGGAGTTCCCTTCACTTCGCCATATTGCTTGTAAATATTGATATGACTGGGCTTTTGATTGCTCCACATCCTCGGAAAAACAGTCGTAAATCGTTCATCGTAAATGGGCTTGGTGTTGTTTCTTTCGTCAGTAATCACATATTTTCCTGCCTTCTTGTCTTTGACATACACCGGGCTGCCATCCTCATAATCCACAACAGGAGCAGAATAATATTGCCCGTGCAAAAGCGGCCAATCTCCGTACTGCTCCCTGTTGAGATACGACAACAACGAAATGGCATCGCTGGGTTCATTTTCATTGATGGGCGTGTTGGCATTAGCCCTGATTACAATCATAAAAAAGCTCGAATAACCAATCATGATAAACATCAGGGCAAGAATTACCGTGTTCCAAACCACCTTCCCTTTTTTGCGCGTATAATCCAGCCCAAAAACAATGGCGGCAATGATCAGTGCAAAATAGAGTATGGTTCCTGTGTTGAAGGGTAAACCGAGCGTATTGACAAAGAAGAGCTCAAATTTGCTTGCCAGATTGACAATCTGGGGAACAAGAAAACTCATAATAAACCCAAGAATCATTAGGGATGAGACACCTGCTATCACAATACCTTTCCAATTGGGGGTATATTTCTTGAAATAGTAAACGTAAACAATGGCAGGAAGGGCAAGCAGGTTGAGCAAATGCACCCCGATGGAAAGCCCGATCAGGTATGCAATGAAGATCAACCAACGGTAATGATGCGGCTCATCGGCCACCTGTTCCCACCGCAAAATTGCCCAGAATACAAGCGCGGTAAAAAACGATGACATCGCATACACCTCGCCTTCAACAGCCGAAAACCAGAAAGAATCGCTGAAAGTGTAGGCCAATGCACCCACTGCTCCTGCTGCAAGCACGGCAATCTGACGGCCTTTATCCTCAGCCTGATCGCCATGCATCATGAACTTGCGCGCCAACAATGTGATTGTCCAAAACAGGAAAAGAATCGTAAAGCTACTTGATAAAGCCGACATGGCGTTGATCATCAAGGCCACTTTACTGGTGTCGCCAAAGGCAAACAAGCTAAAAAACCTGCCCAACATTTGAAAAAGTGGTGCTCCCGGAGGATGGCCAACCTGCAACTTGTAGGCTGTGGAAATATACTCACCACAGTCCCACCAGCTGGCGGTGGGTTCCAGCGTTAAAAAATACACCAGTGTTGCTATGGCAAAAACAACCCAGCCAGTGATGTCGTTGAGTTTTTTAAAATTCATATAATCAATGATTTAATGTATTTCCAGATGAATATGCATAAAAATGTGCGCAAAAATACATTTAAGTTTGCAATGTTTGTGTCTTTGCTTTGCTCAGCCCGGGGAATTAACAAATATTACCTGGTCCATTCAATATCCAAAACTAATCTTCCGTCCTGAAATGAACCGGCAACCTTACCGTAAACGTTGTACCCTTGTTTTCAAAACTTTCGATGTGCAGCTCGCCACCAAGCCGGTGTACAAACTCACTAACCAGAATGAGTCCCAACCCACTGCTTGGCTCTCCATCGGTGCCCTTACGGCCTTTATTTTCAAGTTCAAATATGGTTTCCAGCATCGGAGCAGGAATGCCGATGCCCGAATCCTGAACCTTTAGCAAAACTTGTTGATTTTCGAGCAGGGCTTCCAATTGAATGCTGCCACCCTGTGGGGTAAATTTGAGTGCATTGGAATAAAGGTTCCGCAAAATGACGCTCAACATACCGGGATCAGTATATAAAGCTAAATTTGGCTCAATGCGCACTTGCACCTCAAGCGATTTTGACTGCGTTTGTGCCTGAAAGTAAGCCACGTTTTTGTCGATGAGCGTTTCAAGTTCAACAAACTCAGGATTCGGCTCTATCATTTCACGTTGAATCCGCGACCAGGATAAAAGATTTTCCAGCAATTCAGCCACACTTTTTGCAGCACGGTGCATTGAGGTGCTGAGGTTTTTCAACTCAATTGGATCGAAATCATAGGCTTCTTCTGCCAAAATCTCTGTTAGTAAAAGAAAAGAGTTGAACGGACTTCTGAGATCGTGTGCAATCACCGAAAACAACTTATCCTTTTCGGAGTTGAGCCTTCTGAGATTGGCCTCCTTCTCTAACAGCGTATTTTCCAATCGTTTGATCTCGGTGATATCTCTCGAAATCCCAACTAGACCTACGATTTTGCCTTTTGCATTGCGCAATGGCACCTTGCTCGATGTAAACCATTTCCATCCCGTGGCTGCACGAAGGTGTTCCTGCTTGTTGATGACGGGTATTCCTGTTTGCATTAACCGCTGTTCGTCGGCAAAGGCTGACGCGGCATGTGCGGCATCAAAGAAATCTGCATCGGTGCCACCAATCGCTTCAGCAGGATCGCTCAACCCGAGGGTGCGTGCCTGTGCTTTGTTCACGCGGATAAACCTGCTTTCCAAATCTTTGAAATAAATGGTGTCGGGAATATTATCCATCAGCGCTTGCAAAAGATCCCGCTCTCGCCGCAATTCATCCTGTGTTCTTTTCTGGGCTGTGATGTCTTCAAGATAACCCTCTAAAAACCTTATTTGTCCGTCCTCCGAAAAAATAGGCCGCCCTCGTTCCCACAACCAACGCTCAGAGCCATCTGCTGCTGTGATCTTATATTCTGCCTCAAAGTCAGTTTTTTCGGCAACACATCTGTCCCATTGTTTCCAAATCTGCTCTTTAAACGCAGGTTGTATAATGGCATCAAAAGGCATTCCGTCATGGGTAAAGACCTCAGGCTCATAGCCCGTCACGCGCACTGAGCCTTGGCTGGCAAGCGAGAGACGGTAAGCTTTCGTAAAATCACTGCGATACACCATCCCCGGCAGGCAGGCCACAATATGGGCGAGTTCACGCTCTTGCTCTGCAAGACTTCGCTGCATTTGCCTTCGTTCAGATATGTCCTGATAGATTCCAAAAACCCTTGTTTTTCCATCCGATGTCAGCACCGGAACAGCCGTGATCGATACATCCAACAGGGTGTTGTCTGCTGTCATCCTCACGGTTTCAACAGTCACTTTTTGCCCACTTAACACACTGGACATCAGCACACCCGACTCATGGGCCCGATCGCCTGGCATGATCATATCGCGCAACCTCCTGCCAACAATGACATCACGGCTGTAGCCAAACATGCTTACGAAATGCTGATTTACATCCAGCACCTGATTTTCCGAATCTACCAAAACCATCCCAAATGGTATGCTGTTAAACAGCGTGACATAATCATCAAACTTCGCCTCAGGCTCTGCACCCTGGCGATTATATGGCTGAGCTGTGACGATATAATGGCATTTGTATTGAGAGGGGGCAGTCTTTTGCACTTGACACATCATCCGGCAAAGGAGCCCATCGTTCGACTTCAGACCCAAGAGTCCAAACAAGATTTGTTTTTCGGGTATCTCTTGTTGTTTGTTATACAACTCCTCGATGCCCTCCACACGGGCATGCTCCAGCATGTTTGGTTCAAGTTGGAAAGTATCACAAAAGCTTTGGTTAAAATGCAACAGGTTTCCCTCCTGATCAACCGCCAGCACAGGATGTGCTACGAGATTCATCAGCCCGTCAAATGGAACAGGGGTGGAATTGGTCATATTTTTACCAAAAATCTTATCGGATTAGAGAAATAGAGTAGGGATAGCAAAGCAGCCTACAAACTTACAAATTATTAAGGTGCTGATGATTGCTGAATTCTAAAAAAAAGTTGAATAAAAAGCTACTTAACTCAGAAACGATAGGCGTTCCAGCGTAGCAGATGATCCATAACAACCATGGCAGCCATCGCCTCAACAATAACCACAGCACGGGGAACTACACACACATCATGCCGGCCTTTGGCCTGCATCACAATTTCATTACCCGCCTGATCCACCGTATTTTGCGATTTCATGATTGTAGCAACCGGCTTGAAACCCACATTCATGTACACCTCCTCCCCGTTCGAAATGCCACCCTGAATTCCGCCTGAGTGGTTGCTTGCCGTATGGATCGCTCCGTCTTTACGCAGAAAAGGGTCATTTTCAACCGATCCGCGTCGCCTTGATCCTTCAAAACCTGATCCATACTCGAACCCTTTTACTGCATTGATGCTGAGCATGGCTTTTCCTAAATCGGCATGCAGCTTATCAAAAACTGGCTCGCCCAGGCCAACAGGTAAACCAAATATGTGGCATCGCACCACCCCGCCAAGTGTATCACCTTCGGCCCTGGCTTCGTCAATGAGTCGCTCCATCTCTTTGGAAACCATTTCATCCGGACATCTCACGATAGAAGATTCAACCTGGTCTTCATCTGGAATAAAACCCGGTTTACTTGTCATCTCAACCGTACCTATAGCATTCACATATCCCTGAACACGAATGCCTTGCTGGGCAAGGTATTGCTTAGCAAAGCTACCTGCAACCACACGCGCGATGGTTTCGCGTGCCGAAGACCTCCCTCCTCCCCTGTGATCACGGATGCCATACTTCTGTTGATAGGTATAATCTGCATGCGATGGCCTGAAAAGCTTTTCAAGATTACCATAATCGCCCGAGCGCTGATCGGTGTTCCAGACAACAAAGGCCAGCGGCGTTCCTGTGATGAAACCATCCATCATACCCGACAAAATCTCCACTTTGTCAGCCTCATTCCGCGGAGTGGTGAGCCGCGATTGTCCTGGCCTGCGGCGGTTTAGCTCATACTGAATCCTATCCATATCAGGCTTCCATCCCGACGGAAGTCCGTCAATGATACCGCCGATTCCTTTTCCATGCGACTCACCAAATGAGGTCAGCCTGTATAATAACCCAAAAGTGTTTGACGCCATAAACAAATCATTTACGTAGGTGTTTTAGAGTTTCCTCAGCTGTCCTCCGCTCCAGTTATAACAAATACACTGCTTGAAGCACTTGGCCAGAAATGAATTTTTCTGAAAAAAATCCAAATTCAATCAGTAAAGATAGACTATTTTTGCGCGCCAAATAACCATTGCTGATGCAAAGAATCGTTGCAATCGCTTTTTTTCTCTTGTTGTTTTTCGGTTCAGTGGCTCAGCCTCTCAACCTGGCCGAACGCAGACTGATCAAAAATGCCTTGGCCAAATCGCCCATGTATGTGTTGCAATCCAACAATCCAGCTGATTTGGAATTGCTGCACAAACCCTCAAAGCCAATCGACCTGAAGCATAAACGCTTATGGAAACGACTTGCAGACAATATGTTAACCACTGTTCAGCATCCAGGAAATCAGGGTGTTGGAATAGCAGCGCCGCAAGTGGGCATCAACAGGCAATTGATGCTGGTTCAGCGCCTCGATCAGCAGGGAAAACCTTTCCAGGCCATCATCAACCCAGTTATCATATCTTTTTCCGATTCAACCTGCAGTGCAAACGAAGGCTGCCTTTCGGTTCCTGATACACGCGATATCGTCAGCCGGCCCTGGCAAATAGTTGTTGAATATCACGATCTGACCGGAACTTTTCACCGCGAAACAGTAAGTGGTTACGTGGCACGCATTTTTCAACACGAAATAGATCATTTAAAAGGCAAGTTATTCACAGATTATTCAAAACCTAAATAACTAAATGAAACGATTTTTCAAATTGAAACGAATTCTGTTTTCCGCCTTGCTGGCAACGTTTTTGCTTCATGCCTGTTCAAAAGGCGAAATCACTTCTGAATTCGGCTATCATAAAATCAATACTGACTTCAAGGCATACGCTGCTTTCGACAGTGCCAGCTACTGGGTTTATCACCGGTACATTTACGATACCATCTTCATTGATACTGTTCAGGTAAACAAGGTAAAATTCGACAGGCGATTTCACAGCACATCCAACGAAACAGGATTCTTCTATGATGCCATTGAAATGAACCTTGCCTCGTCAGGCGGTACCGCCTTCTCCAAACTCGAAATTACCGCAGGGTCGGCCTATGAGAATTCACAGCTCGACGAAAACTTACGACTTTATACTATTGACGGTAAATATTATACCATATTAATGCCGCACATCAAACCTGACAGCATCGTCCACCTTGGAGGCATCGAGGGCGATTATTCGAACACCGCTTTCCACTCAAGTGTCTTCGTAAACGAAGTTTCTTACACGGATGTGTACGAAACCCGTGTAACTTCTTATCCCAACACTGACAGCGCAACAACACGCGAATTCATGATTGCAAAGAATTTTGGGCTGATCAAATACAAGATCAAGAATAGCACTGGCGGTAATGACGTGGAATGGGTACTTTCAAAGTCGCAGCTCAGGCCCATCGAATAGCATAAATCTACCTCCTGATATCCAGACGATTAAGCGCATCGATGGCCAGTTGGTGGTTTGCCTGACGTCGCAAAACCTCCTGATACACCTCGCGCGCATTCTCAAACTGACCCAATTCTTCCATCGCCCTGCCTTTGTTATACAACGCATCAACGTAATTGGGATCGCTCAGCAGCGCTTCATCAAAATACTGAATGGCTTTTTCATAAGAAGCCAGGTAAACCAGATGCAGATAGCCCATATTGAATAAAACAAACTTGTTTTCCGGCACTTTTTGCAACAAAGTATCGTAGTGCAGCAGCGCCTCGTTCACCTTATTATTCTCCTGCAGAAAAAGCGCCAGCTGATATCTTGCTTTGTATTCCTCTGGAAACAAGCGGATTGCTTTTGTTAAGTATTGCTCGGCCAGTGCATTACGTTGGGCACTATAAACGATGCCCAACTGCATCAAAGGTTCAAAAAAAGCCTCTTTTTGATTGAGCGATAGCTGAAATGACTTGATGGCATTCAACGTATCAGCATTTGCAAGATATATCATCGCTTTCACAAACAGTGCATCCGGATTGTTTTCCTGAGCATGCAGCGACCGGTCGGCATACATCATCGCAGTTGATCTGTCGCCCATCAGGTAATATAATTCGGCCATTTTAAACAAAGGGACAGGATTTGTGGCATCCAGGTTGATCGCTTGTTGCAAGGCATTGTTGCAAGCTTCCGGCTGACCCATTCTCAAATAAACCTCGGCAAGTGTAAGGAAGAAATCCTGATTTCTACCATCAAGTTGCAAAGCCCTGTTCAAATCGCTGAGCGCAGGCTCAAACTTACCATCAGCCAAATACTGCATTGCCCTCTGATGATACAACCCGCTGTTTGTTGAATCGTTGGCAATGCTTGCAGTGAGCGATTCAATGGTCTGATTTTGATTCTCTTCACGCTTGTTGTCCGTTTTTGGCGACGAACATGCAAACAGGATCGAAACCGAAACAAAGAGCAAAATGAGGTGGCAGTGTGCTATCCTTACAAAAAGATGATTCATGAATTCACATAGAATAAAACAACCGCCTTCCCATAAGAGAAAGCGGCTGATAACATTTCAAAATTACTTTCACGCACTTTTTTCAAGTGCTTCTCTGATTTTAGCTTCCAGTTCTTCGGCAAGCTCGGGGTTTTCGATGATGAGGTTCTTCACCGCATCGCGACCCTGACCCAGCCTTGTTTCACCATAGCTAAACCATGATCCACTTTTTTTAATGATATTGTATTCAACGCCCAGGTCAATAATTTCACCGGTTTTTGAAATACCTTCACCATAAACAATATCAAATTCAGCTTTACGAAAAGGTGGAGCAACCTTGTTTTTCACAACCTTCACCTTTACACGGTTTCCCGTAACATTCTCACCTTCTTTCAATTGATTCACCTTCCTAATGTCGATACGCACCGAACTGTAAAACTTGAGAGCATTACCGCCAGTTGTCGTTTCAGGATTGCCAAACATAACCCCAATTTTGTCACGCAACTGATTGATGAAGATACAAACCGCGCCAGTCTTGCTGATTGTAGCAGTCAATTTTCGCAATGCCTGCGACATCAACCGTGCTTGCAGTCCCATCTTGGAGTCACCCATCTCTCCTTCTATCTCGCTTTTGGGTGTGAGTGCTGCCACCGAGTCGATCACAATCACATCGATAGCGCCTGATCGAATCAAATTTTCAGTTATTTCGAGTGCTTGCTCTCCAAAATCGGGTTGCGAAACAAGCAGGTTTTGGATGTCAACACCCAATTTCTGCGCATAAAACCTGTCGAAAGCATGCTCAGCGTCAATAAATGCAGCTATTCCTCCCATTTTTTGCGCTTCAGCGATAACGTGCAATGCAAGCGTAGTCTTTCCCGAACTCTCCGGGCCATAAATCTCAATAACCCTTCCCTTTGGCAGGCCGCCAACTCCCAGGGCAAAATCAAGGGCAATCGACCCGGTAGAGATGGATTCAATCTTTTCAACTGCATCATCACCTAGTTTCATGATGCTTCCCTTGCCATAGGTTTTTTCGATGTTTCCAAGTGTTGACTCAAGTGCCTTCAGTTTTTCCAAACGCAGCTTATCAACGTTTTCTTTCGATTTTTCTGTTGTCATGGTTTCAAGTGGTATTAATGAATTATTTGTTGGGTATGATCATCTGTTTTCACTTTCTTTATCACCTCTTCAATTTTGCCCTTCTCGTCAATAACGAAGGTAGTTCTCAGAAGGCCCTCATACATCTTGCCATACATGTTTTTTGTTCCCCAAGCCCCATATGCTTTGATGATGCGAAGATCGGGGTCGGCAAGCAATGGAAATGGTAATGAATACTTGGCTGAGAACTTTTGATGAGAATGCAGGTCATCCGGACTAACTCCAACAACAAGATAACCTTTGCTAATCAACAACTCGTAATTGTCTCTGAGGTTGCATGCTTCTTTTGTGCAGCCGGGAGTGTCGTCTTTCGGGTAAAAGTACAATACGATCTTCTTTCCGAAAAAATTCTTACTATCTATTTGATTTCCAAATTGATCAACACCAGAAAAATGAGGTGCTGCATCTCCTTCCTTTAACATATTGGGTGTTTTTTGAGGTTAAACAAAAATACGAATTAATTCCTCTGAAACACCATAAAGAGAAATTTGTTTCGGGCTTAGGCAAGATGTTTTTTGTACCAATCACAAATAGAGGTGATGCCACATTGTGAGCAAAGTGGTGTACGGGCTTTGCACACATAACGCCCGTGCAGTATCAGCCAGTGATGGGCCTTTGGAATGATGTGTTCGGGCAAATGCTTCACAAGTTGTAGTTCAGTTGCCAGGGGAGTTTTGGCATTCTTCACCAAACCAATACGGGCGGCAACTCTAAACACATGTGTATCTACAGCCATTGCAGGCTTGTCAAAAACAACCGAAGCTATCACATTTGCAGTTTTACGACCTACACCAGGTAAGGTTTGAAGCAATTCAATATCGTCAGGAACCACTCCTCCAAAATCATTCTGAAGCTTGATTGCCATTCCCACAAGGTGCTTTGCTTTATTGTTTGGGTATGAACAGGATTTAATCAACTCGAACACTGCTTCAGGTGAGCTGTTCCCCAGCGACACTACATCCGGAAATTTCTGAAAAAAAGCAGGTGTAATCTGATTCACCCTTTTGTCAGTACATTGGGCTGAAAGGATCACTGCAACGAGCAACTGATAAGGCGACTCAAACAGCAGCTCTGTTTCAGCCACAGGCATATTCGCTTCGAAATGCCTCACAAAAGCATCGAATTTATCTTTGATTTTCAAGCCTTTAAGAAAAACCTAATTTAAAACCATTTCAGCTGCACAACCACATTTGGTTGCTCTTACTTCGAGAGAAGATGCATACCACAGCAGCGATTGAATCGTTGCTTTTTTTGCAGATCTTGAAACATTTCTTTTAATAGACGAGCTAATCAAACGAACGAATTCGGAATTTTCTTCCGTTTCGCCTTGATAAAATGATGGTACAGGGGTAAAGTTATTCTTCATAGAATCACATTAGTTATACAATTGGATGCATAACGGTGATTTCAATCGAAATATTATTGGTTTGAAGAAAAAAAACTAAAAAACCCCTCACGAATGTGTAAGGGGTTTTAGTAAGGGGCGGC
>CAZBMR010000006.1:91804-106991 GCA_964492695.1 uncultured Lentimicrobiaceae bacterium | reverse complement strand
TCGTGCTGACAATCAGACCATAGCAGCCATTGTCAAGTCGATGATTGGTTAATTAATATTGAAAGGAATGCCTCTGTGACATTCCAAATTATTTGGGGGGAGAATAAAAAAAGGAGCTAAAAGCTCCTTTTTTTAATTTGTCTGTTGCAACTTTGTTATCCCAAAGCTACACGTTTAAAGGCTGTTACGGTAAGCGCTTTGTCTGTCTCGGCCAGATATTGTTTCACGGTTTTCTTATTGTCGCGTACAAAATCCTGGTTGAGCAGGGTGCTCTCGCGGTAGAATTTGTTCAGTTTACCACGTGCAATTTTTTCGAGCATTTCTTCAGCTTTACCTTCATTGCGGGCCTGTTCCATTCCGATTTCAATTTCGCGCTGGATGACTTCCTGCGGAACATCGGCTTCGTCAACAGCCACGGGATCCATTGCGGCCACCTGCATGGCAAGTTCACGACCCAGTTGCTGAACATTGGCCACTTCGGGTTTGTTTAATCCGATGATGGTTGACAGCCTGTTTCCGGGGTGGATATAGGCAGCTGTTACAGGAGCTTCAATCTTATAGAAAGCACCTAAATCAATCTTTTCGCCAATCACACCTGTTTGGTCAACGATAGTTTCTTCCACTGTACGGCCATTGAGGTTGAGTTTCTTGAGCTCATCAATGCTTTGAACCTTGTTAGCGATGGCCAGATCCAGGATGCTGTGGGCATATTTCACGAAATCTTCGTTCTTAGCCACGAAGTCGGTTTCGCAGTTCACCATCACCACGGCAGCGTAGCTAGCGTCGGCGCTGGTTTTTGAAATGATAACTCCTTCAGTAGCAGCGCGATCGGCACGATTTGCAGCCACTTTTTGTCCTTTTTTTCTGAGGTAATCGACTGCTTTTTCCATATCGCCTTCGCTTTCGACGAGGGCCTTTTTGCAGTCCATCATTCCGGCTCCTGTGAGCTTTCTTAAATCGTTTACTTGAGCAGCAGTAATATTCATAATGCTTGTGTGTATCTTAAAAATGCGATTCTGTTATTTTCTGGCAGCCGGACGACGTGGTCTTTTTCCGCGGCCTTCGTCATTTCCACCTTTGCGGGCATCGCCTTTAGCGTCTTCGTCAGCAGGCTCGAATGACTTTTCGTTTTCTTCGACAAAGTCATCGCCATCGCTGTCGTCTTCCTGTCCTTTGTCTTTTGCCAGTTTACGTTCGCTCAAGCCTTCTTCGATGGCCTGTGCCATGGTTTTCACGATGAGTGCGATAGACTTACTGGCATCATCATTACCAGGGATAGGAAAATCGATGATGTTTGGATTGGCGTTGGTGTCGCAGATAGCGAAGGTAGGGATGTTGAGTTTGCGGGCTTCAGCCACAGCAATGTGTTCCTTGATCACGTCAACCACGAAAAGTGCCGAAGGCAGCCGGCTCAGGTCGGCGATACTGCCGAGGTTCTTTTCGAGTTTTTCGCGTTCGCGCTGGATCTGGAGACGTTCTCTTTTGGAAAGGTTCATGTATGAATCACTTACCATGAGTTTGTCGATGTTCGACATTTTTCTCACCGCTTTGCGGATGGTAGCAAAGTTGGTCAGCATTCCACCGGGCCAGCGTTCGGTTACGTAAGGCATTCCGATTTTGGCAACTTCCTCGGCTACAATACTTTTAGCCTGTTTTTTTGTGGCAACGAACAGAACTTTTTTTCCTGAGCGGGCCAATTGACGCAGCGCATTGGCGGCTTCTTCCATTTTTGCCTGCGTTTTGTATAAGTCAATGATGTGGATGCCATTGCGCTCCATAAAAATGTAAGGCGCCATGCTGGGATTCCACTTTCTGCGAAGATGTCCGAAGTGAACACCTGCATCTAACAATTCTTCAAATGATACTCTTGACATAAAATAATTTTAAAATGTTTACATTCACGAACACAACCATTGGGTAGGCCACAAAAGACATCGCAATGGTTTGGATACTAAACACAATCGTTTGCCCGTAAGACTAACGCTTGCTGAATTGGAACTTCTTACGTGCTTTTGGACGACCTGGCTTCTTGCGTTCCACCATACGCGGGTCGCGGCGAAGGAGGCCTTTTGCTTTCAGAACAGGACGGAATTCGGGGTTGATTTCGCAAAGGGCGCGGCTTACTGCCAGACTCAAAGCTTCGGCTTGTCCGTTGATGCCACCACCGTTGAGGTTCACCTTAATATCGTAGTTGCCTACGTTGCCGGTGAGTGCCAGGGGTTGCTCAACCACAAACTGCAGAATGCCTGTCGGGAAATATTCCTTGTAATCCCTTTTGTTTACAACGATGCTGCCGCTTCCGCTTTTAACATACACACGGGCAACAGCTGTTTTCCTCCTGCCTAAGGCGTTGATTACTTCCATGATAGTTATTTAATTGAATTTAAAGTTAATTCAGTAGGTTGCTGAGCCTGATGCTTGTGCTCAGGACCGGCATACACGTGAAGGTTGCGAAACAACTCTGCACCCAGCTTGGTCTTGGGCAGCATTCCCTTCACGGCATGCTCAACCACTGCAATGGGTTTGCGTTTCAGTTGCTCCTTCACGGGACGAATACGTTGTCCGCCCGGATATCCCGTATGGCGCACATAGTATTTGGTCTCCATTTTGTTTCCGGTGAGCGCGATCTTTTCAGCATTGATCACAATCACATTGTCGCCACAATCACTGTGGGGAGTGTAAGATGGCTTGTGTTTGCCGCGAAGCACCTGTGCAACGGTAGAAGCCAATCTACCCAATACCAGTCCTTCGGCATCAATTACCATCCACTTTTTGTTAGCGTTCTCTTTATTGACGCTAATTGTTTTGTAACTCAGTGTATTCATTGACTTATAGATTTCATCTTGCGTTTCAGAAACTTATTTTTCTAAAACGGGGTGCAAAAATAGAAACTTTTTTTCATCTGACCAAATTTACGAACATCAAATTGTTGATATTTTTTTATGTAACTTTTTGAAACAGCGTCATAAACCAAAATGTCTGGCGGATCTGTCAATCAGCTTCTCATCGCTGCCTGCTTCCCCCTCAAAAGACCGTCCAAAAGGCTTGCATTGGTTTCTTTTCTATTTTTGCCGTCATAATCATTGCGTTCAACCCATGTCGGTTCAAATTAAACAGCTTTCGAAGCTATATGGCGATCAAAAAGCACTTGATGCAATCAGTTTATCTGTTGAAAGCGGAGAGATTGTTGGCCTGCTTGGCCCGAATGGTGCGGGTAAATCAACCTTGATGAAGATCATCAGTTGCTTTATTCCACCCACATCGGGCGTTGCCACTGTGATGGGTTACGATGTGCAGCAGGCTTCGGTTGAGGTGCGCCGGCTGATTGGCTATCTGCCGGAAAACAACCCGCTCTACCTCGACATGTATATTAAGGAGTACCTCATGTTTGTGGCAGGTGTCCACGGACTTGGGTCGCAAGCAGCGGCAAGGGTGAATCAGATGATTGAGCTTACAGGTCTTGGCGACGAAATGCACAAAAAAATCCGCATGCTGAGCAAAGGCTACAAACAGCGTGTTGGTTTGGCTCAGGCCCTGATTCATGATCCCAGGGTACTGATCCTTGATGAGCCCACTTCGGGTCTCGATCCAAACCAACTGGTTGACATTCGGCAGCTTATCAGGGATATTGGCAAAGATAAAACCGTTATTTTGTCAACGCATATCATGCAGGAAGTTGAAGCACTGTGCAGCCGTGTGGCCATTTTAAATAAAGGCAAACTGGTGGCTTACAAGCCCATTGATCAACTGATGACTGAGTCGGAGGAGGTGCATTTGAGCGTGGAATTCAAACCACAGCCCCGCAGGGAATCCCTGTTGACCATCAAAGGAATCAAGGATTGTTTCCAGCAGGACGATGTGTGGGTGTTAAGCTCAGAGGCAGGCATCGATATTCGGGACAATCTCAACCTTTGGGCAAAAGAAAACGGGTACAGCATTTTAAGTCTCAGCCGAAAGCACATCCGGATGGAGGAATCTTTTCACCGTCTCACCGGAAAAAATACCTGATGCCACGCTGCAACGCAAAGCGTAGTTGGAGGCAACCGGTGTCGCAATATGCTTATTTTTACAACGTTTTTTCCATACAAAATCAACGTCTATTAAACTAACAACTTAAATAGTTGCTTTTGAAAACCACAGAAGAGATAAAAAAGATTGCACTTGGGGTAATATCAGCCGAAATAGCTGCGCTTCAAGCCATGATGGATCGCATTGATGCGGAAATTTCGCGAGCTGTTGAAATGATCTTTCATTCGGAGGGCAAAGTCGTTGTTACAGGTGTTGGCAAAAGTGCCATCATCGGGCAAAAAATAGTTGCAACACTCAACAGCACAGGAACAACGGCAGTTTTTATGCATGCCGGAGATGCCATACATGGCGATCTGGGCATCATCAACGAGGAGGACGTATTGCTCTTACTATCAAAGAGTGGTGAAACACCCGAAATCAAGGTGTTGATTCCACTGCTCAAAGCACGCCAAAACAAGCTGATTTCCATTGTCGGAAACACAGCATCCTATCTTGCCGAACAGGCCGATGTGGTGATAGATGCCACTGTTCCGAGGGAAGCATGCCCAAACAACCTGGCCCCAACCACCAGCACTACCGCGCAGCTGGTGATTGGCGATGCCCTTGCAGTGGCCCTGCTCGAGTGCCGTGGATTTACACCCGAAGATTTTGCGCGTGTGCATCCCGGTGGTTCGTTGGGCAAACAACTGCACCTGAGGGTGAAAGATGTTTTTTCGCGCAATGCCGTGCCCATGGTAAATGCCCAGGATGATCTGGCAAGGATTATCGATGAAATTTCGTCGAAACGCCTCGGTGCAACGGCAGTGATGGACGGTGAACAAATACTTGGTATTATCACTGATGGTGACCTCCGTCGCATGCTTATGAAACAACCACGGCTTGATCAGATCAAAGCAGTTGACATCATGACACCCAACCCCAAATCAACCGAACCGGATGCACTGCTGGTACATGCACTGGAAAAAATGCGACAGTACAACATCACGCAACTTCCGGTGGTTGAGCAAGGCCGTTATATGGGGGTCATTCACCTGCACGACATCATTAAAGAAGGAATCATTTAAATAAACTATTGACTATGAGCAAGAAAGAATCATTCAATGCCTACAGGCAAATGATGAACGAACGGTTGATGGCGGCGCCCAACAACAAAATCATGAAACGCATCTACAGCCTCGACACCCTGACGTACGAACCCGGCGCCCTGAGTGCTCAAACCAAAGAAATGCTGGGTTTGGTGGCTTCGATGGTGCTCAAATGCGATGACTGCATCTATTACCATTTGCAAAAATGTCACGAACTGGGCGTGCGCACCGAGGAAATGATGGAGATTTTTGGGGTGGCAAACCTTGTGGGAGGTACCATCGTGATTCCTCATACACGGCGAGCACTGGAGTTTTGGCAGGAGCTTTGCGAACAGGGAGCGTAAACAAACCGATGGGTTCAGAAGGATGAAAACATGGCTTTTGGCAGCAATAATCAGCTTGCTGCCGCTCTTTATGTCAGGCCAGATCACAAAAATCAGGGGTAAAGTTACGGACGCTTCCACTTCTGAACCCATTCCTTTTGTCAATGTTTTCCTCGTGGGCACCACCATCGGAACAACTTCCGATTTCGACGGCAACTTTTATTTCGAAACCCGAACACCGGCCGATTCGATTGCTGCTTCGTTTGTAGGATACAAACGACAAGCCATGAAAATCAGGCCAAACCGCTATCAGGAGCTTGCATTCAACCTTCAGCCCGATCAGTTTCAGCTGGAGGAGGTGGTGGTGGTGGCCGGGGAGAATCCGGCCGACATTCTCATGCGTAAGGTGTTGGCTGCCAAGGAAAAAAATCAAAACAAAGACATCGTCAGCTACGAATGTGAGGTGTATAACAAAATGCAGTTCGACGCCAACAACATCGACGAAAAGCTGAAGGATAAACGCTTGCTGCGGCAATTTTCCTTTGTTTTCGACTACATCGACACATCAACAGTGAATGGCAAAACCTACCTCCCGGTCTTTATTTCAGAAACACTGTCAGATGTTTACGTAAAGAAAGAACCCAAAAAGAAAATTGAACGGATCAAGGCATCTCAGGCCAGTGGCGTAGAAAATCCCACCATCGCACAGTTTATGGGAACCATGTACCAGGATGTGAATGTGTATGATAATTATATCGGCATTTTTGAGAAGAATTTTGTTAGTCCGCTTGCCGATTTCACTTTTGGATATTATCGTTTCTATTTGGTTGACAGCACTTTTGAAGCCGGAAAGAAGCAATATAAGCTCATGTTTAAACCCCGAAGAAAGCAGGAGCTGACCTTTACCGGCAGTTTTTGGGTACAGGACAGCAGCTTTGCAGTTCAGAAACTCGAGTTCGATGTGGCTGCCGATGCCAATCTGAATTTTGTTAACGACTTATCCATCAGACAGGAATTTGCCCTGATCGACAACAAGTACTGGTTTTTGGTATCGGACTACATGGTGGCGGATTTTACCATTACGGAAAACAACAAAAGGCTGCCGGGTTTTTACGGGCAGCGCACCACAAGCTGGAAAAATTTTGTGATCAACCAACCCAGGGACGAGGCCTTTTACAATCAGACCAACAACCTGCAGATCGATGAGACGAGCATGCAGCGAAGCGATGCCTTTTGGGAAGAAAACCGACATCTATCGCTTAGCGAGCGAGAGGCCGGTGTGTATCAAATGATCGACAGCATCGAAAACGTGCCCATTTTCCGCACCTATTCCGACGCCGTTTACACCTTTATATATGGCTATCTCCCCTATAAAAAGCTGGAGCTGGGTCCGTTGAATAAGCTCATCAGTTTCAACTCAGTCGAAGGTCACCGTCTTCGCATTGGCGGCCGGACGAGTACGCTTTTCAGCGAAAACCTTCGTCTTGAAGGACATTTGGCTTATGGTTTCCGCGACGAACGCCTGAAATACGGCGCAGGCCTGTATTATACCTTTGCAAAAAATCCGCTGCGCGCTGCCGGCATTAGCTTCAAGTATGATATGGAGCAGCTGGGTTCAAGTTTCAACGCTTTTAGCGAAGACAACCTCATTGGTTCGCTGTTCAGGCGGCAGCCTGCTGATAAGCTCAACCTGACAGGCGAATTCAAGGTTTACTATGATCATGAGTGGTTTATCGGGCTGTCGAATAAATTGGAACTCCTTCACCGGGAGCTATTTCCTGTTGGCAGCTTTCAGTTGAAAACCTATACGCCCGCAGGCGATTCCGTCACCCACAGCTCGCTCATCACCACCGAGCTGGCCATTGAAGGGCGCTTTGCTTTCAGGGAAAAAGTGGTGGTGAGATCGTTCGATCGTATCAATCTGGGGACACCCTATCCAGTGTTCAACTTCAGGTATGCAGTTGGTATTCCGGGACTTATCAACGGTGATTATGGCTATCACCGCTTGCAGGCCAGCTTGTCGCAATGGTTCAATGTGGGCAGTTTTGGCTGGTCGAAATACATTGTGGAAGCTGGCCGTGTGTATGGCGAAGTACCTTTCCCATTGTTGGTGTTGCACCCTGGAAACGAGACTTTTGTGTTTGATCAGTATGCCTTTAACCTGATGAATTACTACGAATTCATCTCCGACCGCTATGCCAGTATTTATTATACGCACCACTTTGATGGCTTTTTCTTTAACAGGGTTCCATTGCTACGCAAGCTCAAATGGCGCGAAGTGTTGTTTGTGAAAGGTTTGGTTGGAACCATTTCCGATGAAAACCTGCAACTGAACAAGCTCCCGCAAGCTACCTTCATGCTCGACAAACCCTATTTTGAGGCCGGTGCCGGTATTGAAAATATTTTCAAAATCATTCGGGTGGATGGCATCTGGCGTTTGTCGCACAATGACAATGCCGGATCGAGCCCATTTGCCGTGTTTGTTTCATTGCAGTTTAATTTTTAAAACACTGATCAGCTGCCTGATAAGCTCCAATAAAGCCCTCTCCGCAGTCAGTCCGGGATAAGACACATTTCTGCCATATCGATCAAGTGGAAGATCCTCTTCATCAACAAGCAACGCGTTAAAATGCTTTCTGTCAAACAGAGCATGGATAAAACTCACTAACTTTGCCGCAATCAAGAATATACACAGCTGTTCTCATGCAACTCAAAACTTCCCATCTTTTCAAGAAATACAAACAGCGAACCGTTGTCAACAATGTGTCTGTTGAAGTGAATCAGGGAGAAATTGTGGGATTGCTTGGCCCGAATGGTGCTGGAAAAACCACCACTTTCTACATGATTGTAGGCCTCATCAAGCCCTTGTCAGGCCATGTTTACCTCGACGATCTGGATGTGACCAACGAACCCATGTATCGCAGGGCACAGAGAGGGATTGGATATCTGGCGCAGGAAGCCAGTGTTTTCAGGCAAATGTCGGTTGAAGACAACATCCTGTCAGTGATGCAATTTAAAAAGTATAGTCGTCAACAGCAGCAGGAAAAACTCGAATCGCTGCTTGATGAATTTGGCCTGCAGCACATCCGCCGAAGCAAAGGCATACAGCTTTCGGGCGGAGAGCGCCGCCGCACCGAGATTGCCCGCGCACTGGCAGTTGATCCCGGCTTTATCCTGCTCGACGAACCCTTTGCCGGTGTCGACCCCATAGCTGTGGAGGACATTCAAGCGATTGTGGCAACCCTGAAAAATAAAAACATCGGCATCCTCATCACCGACCACAATGTGCATGAAACCTTGTCGATTACTGACAGGGCCTATTTGCTCTTCGAAGGATCGATCCTCAAAGCAGGTACTTCCGAAGAATTGGCTTCGGATGAGCATGTGCGCAAAGTGTATCTGGGTCAGAACTTCGAACTCAGGAAAAAATAACCACAAAAAAGCTTTTTTTAATTTGTGCCTGAACCGCTCTAATCTATGTAAAACATTGATAGATTGTTTTTTAAATGTCTGTTAGGTAAACAACGAGCGACAGCAGCAAATAAAGCAGGATGATGAAAGGAACTGCTAAAAATTGCATAGCAAGCACCATCGCCAAGGCTGATAGCAAAAAGAAAAAGCGAACCTCGTTGCCCTTAAGGCGGAAAGATTTGAATTTAAGCCCAAACAAAGGGAGCTCCGAAACCATCAAGAGGCTCATCAGGATGGCCATGGTGAGGTAAAAATAGGAGTTTGTGAGCACCATATACAATAGTGACTGACTTTCGTAAAGTTGTTCGCGGATGAGCGCCAGCGAAGCCAGCAGCAAGCCCGAAGCAGGCGAAGGCAACCCAATAAAAGAGTCTGTCTGACGGTCGTCGATGTTGAATTTTGCCAGACGCAGCGCCGTGAACAGCGGAACGATGAGTGCTACAAACGGCAAAAGATTCACGTCGCCCGCCATAACATGCGGTAAACCATGGCTGATCCTGATGAGCGCGAAAAGAATCAGCGAGGGTGCCACGCCAAACGATACCACATCAGCCAGCGAATCAAGTTGCGCGCCCAGCGGAGAATAGGCTTTGAGCAAACGTGCTGAAAAACCATCAAAGAAATCAAACACTGCGGCCAGAAACACCATGTATGCCGCCATATCCAGCTGATTTCCGGCAAAAAAAACAATGGACAAAACGCCACACAGAAGGTTTAGCAAGGTGATGGTGTTGGGAATGTGCCTGATGAAGCTCATGGTTTTATTATTTTTTGACAAAGATACAGTGCTTTTAAACAAGATTGAACAAGGGGATCGCTGCTGATCAATTTGATTTGCCAATACTTTTCTGTTGCCATGAAAACCTTAACTTTGCGGCCCGGTTGATAACTGCCCAAATGGCAGTCAGCCAAAAGCTTATGAAGCCACACACTCCGCCTCCTATTCGGCTGCGTTCCATCGACGAATTCGACTATCCCCTGCAGGATCATCAAATTGCCAAATTCCCGGCAGATGACCGCACACAATCGAAATTGCTTATTTTAAAAGACAGGCAGCTTTCACAAGATTGGTTTTTCAACCTGGGCCAACACCTGCCACAAAAAGCACTGCTGGTGACCAATCAAACGCGTGTTATCAAAGCACGGCTGCATTTCACAAACGTCAATGGTGCATCCATCGAAGTGTTTTGTCTTGAGCCGGCCAACGTGTCGTTCAACCACGGTCATCCCATGGCAGCCACATCGCCTGTGATGTGGAACTGCCTGGTGGGCAACTCGAAACGATGGAAAAGCGGAATGCTCGAGCTGAGCCTGCCGCATCCTGACGGCCGGATGACACTTACAGCCGAACGGCTCGAGAAGAAGAATGATCATTCGCTCATCAGGTTTCGTTGGGACAAAGCCGATCAAACTTTTGGCGATGTGATTGCCCTGGCCGGCGAGTTGCCCTTGCCACCCTATCTGCACCGCAAGGCTGAAGAGAGCGATCTGATTCGTTATCAGACGGTTTTTGCCCGCGACGAGGGCTCTGTTGCCGCTCCAACAGCCGGACTGCATTTCACCGAAACGCTGATGCACAAGCTAATCAGCGAAGGACATCAGTTTACGCATGTGACCCTGCACGTGGGAGCAGGCACCTTTAAACCCGTTTCGGCACAAACCATCGGCGAACACGCCATGCATGCCGAAAAGATTGTAGTGAGCAAACAAACCATCCAAACGCTGATTACTCAGTCAGACAGAAGCATTATCCCGGTGGGAACAACCAGCATGCGCACACTCGAAAGTTTGTATTGGATTGGTTGTGACCTAATTAAGAATCCTGCCAAAAAAGAGGAGTTTCATATTGACCAATGGCATGCCCTCGAAAATCAGGCCATCGATGTGCCATCAGATACTGCCCTTCAAGCCATTATTGATTTTTTAAACCAGACAAACCAATCATTTCTGGAGGCCTCCACCGCCCTGATGATTGCACCTGGCTATCGCTTTCGGATTGCCAATGGTCTCATTACCAATTTTCACCAGCCCAAAAGCACCCTGCTATTGTTGGTTGCCGCCCTCGTTGGCGACACATGGCGCACCGCCTATGACTATGCATTGGGAAGCGGTTTCAGGTTTCTGAGTTATGGCGACAGTTGTTTGTTTTTGCCCGAATGAGCCTAAAGGTCGATGTTGGGCTGAACCACATAAGTGGCTGTGTTGAGCTCAAAACCGATCAGATTTCCGTAACCGGCTCTGTTTTGGATATATACGCCATTATCGAGGTCGATAAAATGATAGGCGTCTGATTGAATGACATGGTTCATGAATTCCAGATCAACCGGAGTGTGGCCGTGCACCACTTTTTTAAACCGGATTTTTTCGGGAACCACCGTAAACTCTTTACTCCATAACATGGCAAAGCTGTCGGTGAGCGGGTCGTCGATTTTAAAATTCAGGCCTGCATGCACCAACAAGTGTTTTTCCGTTTCGATGAAAAGCCTGAGCTGTCGCATCCAGTCGATGTAGTGTGGAGGTATTTCGGAGGCAAAGTCAACGCCAAAGCTTTCGAGTGTTTCTTTGCCGCCATGCAACTCCCACATCTTTTGTGTTTTGGTTTTAAAAGAAAGGCCTAAAAACCGTTTTTTGCTGCGGTCTTCGTCCCATGCTTTCACGCAATACTCCTCGTGATTGCCTTTGAGCAGCCGGATGTTATATTCTTTTTTTTGGAGTTGCATGATGTAGTCAATCACCCCCTTGCTGTCGGGACCACGGTCGATATAATCTCCTAAAAAGATCAGCTCGTCGCGACTTCCAGGTTTAATCTGGGTGTCGATCAAACTTTTCAGGGTTTTGCTGCAACCATGAATATCGGGTATGATCCATCTTTTTGCGCTCATCGGCGGGTGTTTTTCAATGCTTTGGGCAAAGATAGGAAATGTTGAGCGATCGGCTTTTGCGGTTTAAAAATTAATACGAACCAACCACATCGATTTTGAATATTTGCCGGAGAAAATAAAAAGGCTTGACAACACGTTTGTTATCAAACCTTTGTATCTGAGAAAAAATGAGATTTACTTCTTCTTACCTTGATTGGCCACTGCTTCCATCAGTTTTTTGATTTCTTCTGGATCGCCGAGGAAGTAGTCTTTTTGCAGCACCATGTTGTCGTCAAATTCAAACACATAGGGCACAGCCGTTGGGATGTTAAATGCAAGAATCTCCTCTTCGCTCATGCCTTTGAGGTGCATGACGAGGGCACGCAAGCTGTTGCCATGCGCAGCAACAAGGATTTCGCCGTGTTTTTCAACCGAAGGTTTGATGTCGCTGTTCCAATAAGGCAACATGCGTTCGATCACTTCCTTCAACGATTCGGTGAGGGGGAGCAAAGCAGGATCAACATCGGCATACCGTTTGTCGGTGCGCGGGTTGCGGCTGTCGCTTTCTGCGAGTGGCTGGGGAGGCACATCAAAACTGCGGCGCCACAGCAGCACTTGTTCATCGCCATATTTGGCAGCTGTTTCGGCTTTGTTTAGTCCCTGAAGTTCACCGTAATGTTTTTCATTCAATCGCCACGATTTGACTTCAGGAATGTACATCAGGTCCATTTCTTCCAGCACAAGCCACAAGGTCTTGATAGCCCGTGTCAGGTAGGAGGTATAGGCCATCTTGAAGTCAAAGCCGTTTTCCTTGAGCAGGCGGCCACCTTTTTTTGCTTCCTCAACGCCGGTTTCGGAGAGCTGAACATCCGTCCAACCTGTGAAAACATTCAATTTATTCCAGGTGCTTTCGCCATGACGGATCAATACCATTCTTTTCATAAAACTATATTTTATTATGTATCAATGAGTTAAAAGAATACCTGATCAGATATAGAATATTTTACAAAATTACGCTTTTTCGCATCACAGGCTATTATTTTTGCAGCATGAAACCTACTACGATACCTGCGTTTCTGAGGATGTTTTATCCCTCTTTGCTGTGGCAGATGCCAGAAGGCCGCAACCGGCTTTATCTAACTTTTGATGATGGCCCTAATCCCGAGGTGACGCCACGGGTGCTCAGGCTGTTGGAGGCATACAATGCCAAAGCCACGTTTTTTTGTGTGGGCGACAATGTGCGCAAGCATCCCGACACCTACAACCAGGTGCTTGCAGCCGGGCATCTCACCGGCAATCACAGCTTTAACCACCTGAATGGTTGGAAAAGCAAGCTGAGCACCTATTACGAAAATGTGACCCATGCACGGGAATACATTGATTCAAACTGGTTCAGGCCTCCGTACGGACGCATCACGCCGGCTCAAATTCAGGCCCTGAAAAAAGATTTTCGCATTGTGATGTGGAGCATTCTGAGCTACGACTTTGACCACGAAACCTCTGTGCAACAATGCACTGACAATGTGCTCAACAACCTGCACGATGGCGCTGTGATTGTGTTTCACGACAGTAAAAAAGCCTTGAAAAACATGTTGCCGGCACTGGAAGCCACTTTGAAATTTGGCCAGGCGCACGGCTATGTTTTCAGCAGGCTGGATGAATAAAAAAAAGGCTGACTCGTTAAAAAGTCAGCCTTTTCATTGATATTAAGCCGTTTTCGCTTTCCGGTTTCTGAACCTGTACCTTGTCAGGTAAAGCAGGTGATACATAGCCGGCACCACCACAAGTGTGAGGAAGGTGGCAAACGACAATCCAAAGATCACCGTCCATGACATAGGCCCCCAGAAGAGTGCATTGTTACCCCCAAAATAGATATCAGGGTCAAAGTTTTCGAACAAGCCAATGAAGTCGATATTCAACCCGACCGCCAGTGGCACAAGGCCTAAAACCGTGGTGATGGCAGTAAGCAAAACTGGGCGCAATCGTGTTTTTCCGGCAATGGCCACAATCTCAAGTGATTCTTTTTCAGGGAGATCGCCATGTTCCGGATCGATACCCATCTCGATCTTGCGGTTTTTCTTCAGATAGCTGATATAGTCTATGAGCACGATGCCGTTGTTAACAACCACACCGGCCAGCGAAACGATGCCGATGCCCGTCATGATCACCACAAAGTCCATTCTGAACGTGGCAAGACCGCCAAACACGCCAATGGTGCTGAACAGCACCGTCATCATGATGATTACGGGCTTAACAACGGAGTTGAATTGAGCCACCAAAATCAGCACGATGATGGCAACAGCAATCAGAAGTGCATTCATAAGAAAGCCCATCGATGCCTCCTGCTCTTGTTGTTCGCCGGTGAACGCATAGCGATAGCCTTCGGGCATTTCCATCCCAGCCAGAATGGGTTTCAGGCGCGAGATAATCTCGGTGGCGTTGTAACCCTCGAGCACATTGGAATAAATGGTAATCACCCTGTTGCGGTCGATGCGCGACACAGCACCATAAGTGGAGCTGAGCGTTACGTCGGCCACAGCCGAAATGGGAATGGATACAATTTTTCCGCTGGCCTGATCCCTGAAGGTGATGTTCTGGTTCATCAGTGAAGCGATGTTATAGCGGTATTCATCTTTCATGCGCAGCTGAATGGGATAATCATCCTCTCCCACCTTGTAGTTTGAAATCTCCGAACCAAATAGTGCGGTACGCAAGGTGCTTCCAATCTGTCCGGTAGAGAGGCCGAAACGGCGTGCCCTTTCGCGGTCGATCACCACATTGATTTCGGGTTTTCCGAGGTCAAGGTCAATTTGAAGCCCTTCGATACCAGGGATATAGGCCTTATTAATTTCATTGATGATCGTATCGGTGAGCACGAGCAATTTGTCGAAGTCGCGCCCGCTAATTTCGATGTTGATGGGTTTTCCCACCGGTGGGCCTACATTTTGCTTTTCAACAGTCATGGTCACTCCGGGGTATTTCCCGATGAGGCCCTGTGACAGTTCTTTCATAATGTCAACGGTGCTCACCTTGCCACGGTCCTGAAAATCGACAAAGGTTACAGTGATCAGACCCTTGTTGGGTGTGCCACCCCTGCCGGTGAAACCCTCGTTTTCGCCCACAGCGCCCTTACCCACATTTGTCAACACCGATTTTACGAGCGGCTTATACGGCTGGAGAATCTGGTTCACATGCGACTCGATCACTTTCACCACCGAATCGGTTGCTGTGATGTCGGTTCCAATAGGAAGTTCAGCCGAAATATTGATGTACTTTGGATCGCCCGATGGGAAGAACTCCACTTTGGGATTCGTACTAAAATAGAACCCAATCGATAAAATCATGAGGATAAAAGTACCAAGTACCACCCACAGCGAGTTTTTGCCCCTGATGGCAATATGCAGGGTAGTGTCATATG
>CAZBMR010000006.1:50124-91704 GCA_964492695.1 uncultured Lentimicrobiaceae bacterium | reverse complement strand
TCTTCAAAGCCATACACCACATCGGCCACATCGCGCAGATACACAATGCGCTGGTCTTCGTGCTTGATGATGATGTCTTCGATTTCTTTCACCGAGGTGAACTCTCCGGCAACCCGCACGGTGCGGCGTGTGCTGCCAGCCTTGAGCTCTCCACCAGAAACTGATATGTTTTCGTTTCGAATAGCTCCATCAATGTCGTTGAAACTCAACTTATAAGCATCGAGTTTATGGGGATCAACATTGATTTTGACCTCTTTTTCTGTGATACCAGTAATTTCAACTTTCGACACCTCGGTGTAGGTCTCGATTTCGTCTTCCAGAAACTCGGCAAAACCTTTCAGCTCGTTCATACTATAATCGCCCGAAAGATTGATGTTGATGATTGGAAATTCCGAAAAATCGATATCAGTGACCATGGGGTCGTCGATGAGGTTATCGGGCAGGTTGTTTTTGGCCTTATCAACGGCATCTTTCACATCCTGCAAGGCTGATTTAATACCGACGTTCGTGTTAAATTCGACGAAGATGCTTGATACGTCCTGGCTGGATAGTGAGGTCATTTTTTTAATCCCGGTCACCGACTCAATTTCCTTTTCAAGCTCACGGGTGATCAGGTTTTCCACATCTAGGGGCGGGTTTCCCGGATAGATGGTCTGCACCATGATGGTTGGGATGACAATGTCGGGAAACAGCTCCTTAGGCATTGAGCGGTAGGCATAAAAGCCAAACAAGGCCAGGATGAGGATGGACAGAAAGACTGTGTTTGTATTTTTCAGGGCCCAGGTGGTGGGAGCAAACTCCCTGATTTCCTGTTCCAACTGCGGGTCTGATTTTGTTTCCATTGGAAAAGCTTAATTCATTTGTTTGATACTCACTCCATCACTCACGCGGTTGTAGCCTTCAACGATCACCGTTTCATTGGCTTCGATGCCACTGCTCACAACGGTTTCTTCAAGATAGGTATGTCCGGTGGTGATGTATTTCTTCATGGCTACCAGCCCATCGCCTTTGTTGGTGGCAACGTAGAGGTATTTCCCCTTGAGGTCTTCGCGCAGCACCTTCGAAGGCACAACAAGGCTGTTGGGAGCCGAAAAGTCGTTGATATTGATCACAGCCACCATATTGGGTTTCAGCAACTGATCTTTGTTGTCGATCGTGATCTCCACTTCAAAAGTTCGGTTGTTTTTATTGACGACATTCCCAATACGGCTAATGGTTACCTTTTTGCTGAACTCGGGGTAAGATGGAATGGTGAGGACAACGCTGTCACCTTTGCGAACGCTGGATATGTATTTCTCTGACACATCGGCCCTTACATACATCCGACTGAGGTTGACGAGGTGCAAAACGGCCGGACCCTGAGGACTGGCCATTTCGCCTTTTTTAAGGTTCACCTTTTCAACCACCCCATCAAAAGGTGCCCTGATGATGGCCATATCCAACTGAGCCTGAAGGGTAGCAAGGCGGTCTTCGAGGCTACTTTTGTTGTTTTTGGCTTGCAGGTATTGCATTTCCGATCCTACTTTCTGCTCCCAAAGGCGCTGTTGGCGAATATAAACATCGGTGGCCAGCTCCAGCTGTGTCTTCACCTCCTGGATGCTTTTTTCGGTGATTTCGGTTGTCAGACGAACGAGCACCTGTCCTTTCGAAACCCTGTCGCCATCTTTCACATTGATTTCTCTGATCTGACCAACGGTTTCGGGAGCCACCATGGCTTCCTGCACGGCCACCACAGTGCCGCTTGCATCAAAGTAATGATGAAAAGTGGTGGGTGTGATGGTTTTAGTCACAACCGGAATCTGGTTTTTGTGTTCAGCGTTTCCGTTGTTGGCCAATTGTTGCTGCAGAGCCTCAATCTTTGCATTGAGTTCGGATTGTTGTTTCCGGTAATCTTCGAGCTGAAGTGCGGGGTCCTGGGTTTTGTTGCCTTCGCTGCACGATGCAAAGGCCATCGCCACTGCGGCGAAGCTGATGAAAAGTATGTGTTTCATTGGATTAAAATTATTCATTTTCAATAAATTCGGGATGATGTGTTTCTATATATTGGTAACCTTTTCTGGAGATGATGCCATGCAAATGGTAGTTGAAAACTTCCTTGAAGAAATGATCTGAGTGTATTTCTTCAAGCGTAACCATGTCGCTGTTCATGAGGTTTTCGATGCGAATGACATGCAGCTTTGCAACCACGGTGGTGTCGAAATTCTGTCGGTACAATCCTTCAGCCTTGCCTTTGTCGAGGTTTCGAACCGTTGATGCATACATCATTTGCCTGAAGTTTTCCCGAATTCTTTTAAAGATGGTCGGATAAAACTTTTGCAAATCGAATTCAAGTCCGGGATTGTGGTCGCGCACCATTTCACGCGCCATTCTGTAAACCTCAAAAAGCTCTTCAAGGGCATTCACTCCCTCGTTGGTGAGCTTCAGAAAATCGCAATTTTTCTTTTCAATAATCTGCTCAACCACCTTGTCAACCAAGGCTGTTTTGTCCTCAAAGTATTGATATAAAGTCTTTTTAGAGATCCCAAGCTGTCGCGACAGTTCTTCCATGCTGATACTTTTGATGCCGTATCGCTGGAATAGCTGGGTGGCTTCCTGAATGATTTCGAGGGCTTTATTGTCCATAACTGAGGTACTATTCATTGCTTTCGGCCAGCAATGCTTCCATTGCCACGGTTTTGTTTAAAAGGTTCAAAGCAGCGTTGATGTATTGCGATTCGGAGGTGAGATATTGCTGATGGGTATTCAACAAATCGAGGCTTGAGGCAATACCTTCGGTGTATTTGATGCTGGTTCGTCTGAAAATCTTCTCGGCAATTTCTTTATTTGCTTGCGTATTCTTCAGGGTGCTCAGGGCATTGGCAAGCTCATCGCGGGTGGTTTGGTGCTGAAGCAAGAGGCTTGTAGTCACCAGATCTTCCGAAACTTTTGTTTTTTCGAGCTGAAACCTGGCTTGTTTCACACGTGCAAGCCGCTCACCGCTGCTCAAGATGGGAATTTGCATATTGATGCCCCACACCGAGCTGCTATACCATTTTCCTTTTGAATCGAAAAAATCCCATGCGTTGCGTTGTGCGGTGGTTTGATAATTTAAAAAGGCTGAAAGCGTGGGTAAAAATGCACTTTTTTCCAGTTTCAGCTGAAGCTGAGCAAGTTCCTGCTGGTTCTTCAGAATCTGATAGTCAACATTGGAGGCCACCGAAAATGGCTTGATCAGCATTTGCTCGGCCGACAATTTTGCCGTAAGGGATTCCATGGTCTCGGTTAGAATCACCTCCTGTCCCGATTCCATTCCCAGGTGGTATTTCAGCATGGCCTTGGTCGATTCGAGGCGGCTCAGCGTATTGGCACGGCTCACTTCGAGGTCGGCAATCAGCAAATGCAGTTGGTCGTAGTCGGTTTCTTCGCCAAAGCCATTCTCAACGATGATTTTGGTTTGCTCTGCCAAACGGGAGGTGATCGCCAGATTGGTATCAATCACATTGATGGCTTCTGCCGTTGCAAGCACCAGAAAGTAAGCTTCCGAAACTGCTTTGTTTACTTCGGTTTCGGTTTTGAAATAGCTTTTCTTACTTTGCTCCACATAGGCTTCTGCAGCCTGTAATCCAACGATATAGCTTCCGCTGAACAGAAGTTGACTGGCCGAAACCGCTGCATTGCCACTATACCGGGTGCCAAATTGCACCTCGATGTCTTTTCCGGGTTGGCCAAAAAAGTCGCCCGGCACAAGCTGCACAGGCAAGCCAATGTTGTCGTTGTAACCAATACTCATGTTCACCTGTGGCAAACCAGTTGCGATGGTTTCGTTCACTTTGGCATCGGCAGTTTCGATGTCGAGTTTGGCATTGCGCAGGCTGTAGTTGTATTGCCGGGCAAAAGCCCTGGCTTGATCCAGGCTGAGGCTCACTGCTTGTTGTGCCCCCGCCTGAAACATCAGCAGGCTGATGCCCGCTGTGGTCAGAATCAATTTTAGTTTATTCATGTGTTTAATAAAATTGCTTGTTAAAAAGTGCGGCAAAATTACAACTCCTAAACGATCGGAAACTTTTTTTGTTTAAAAAGTTTCCTAAGTTTTTGTTAATTCGTGTTAAATGCGGAATATGCTTTCTGGAGATGGCTGGCAGTTTATGAACAATTAAAACACAGTTTGGTTCTCACCGGCTTCGGTAAAGAAAATAAAAAAATCCTGATCTGCCTGTAAATAGGTAACTTACAAAACAAATCAGGATTAATTAGTTCCTGACAGCCATCCACTGGCCTGCGTGAAGGGAGTGAATTATTTCACCGCAATCGTTTCAATTTCGATCAAAGCACCCAGTGGCAAGCCTTTGACGGCAAAGGCTGCCCTTGCTGGCGCCTCGTTGGGATAGTACTTGCCATACACCGCGTTCATGGCGGCAAAGTTGGACATATCGCTCAACAGGCAGGTTGACTTCACAACATGGGCAAAAGTGTAACCGGCAGCTTCCAGAATAGCGCCAATATTTTTCATCACCTGTTCGGTTTGAGCGGTGATGTCGCCTTCAACGATTTTACCTGTTGCCGGATCGATCGGCACCTGGCCCGAAATAAACAACATGCCATTGGCTTCAATCGCCTGGCTGTAGGGGCCAATCGCACCGGGTGCAGAGGTTGTTGCAATAACTTTTTTCATTGTAAACAGTTTTTGTTGATTGTTTACAAAGTTAAGCACTATTGCCTCATATATCCCTAAAATCTTTCTTCTTTGTGAGTTTCAAATCCTGCAACACCGTTGATTTCACGTTGAGCGAGAAGTTCCAGCTTTTTCTCGGACCTATTGGCACCCAACTGAAGCGCATTTCCCAACAATGCAGGTCGCGGTAGATGTTCACGCTGGTATACGCGAGGCCTTTGTTTTCGAAATCCCAACCTGTTTGGGCCGAGAACTTCCATTTGGGTGTGATGTTAATATCACCTGAAACACCAAGCGTCTGCACCACCTTTCGCGTGTCGGTACGGGCGTAGTCACGATAGGCTATGTTATTGGAATAGCGAAGGTTATAGTTGATGTTTAAAGACCAGGGGATGGACCAATCCACATAATCATCCGGGTTGCGGTTAATATCATCCAGCTCAGCCTGCGAAGCCATGGCGGGTGGCTCTTCGGTTTTTTTATCAGATTTTTTGGCAAAATCTTTCTGACTCAAGCGCCATGAGGCACCAAAAGTCCAGGTGGATTGTGTTGGACGTAGCAAACGCTTGTTCACATCCCATTCAAATTTATTGATTTGCTTCCCTGCAGAGTCAAGCACATACGGATCCCAACTGCTGGAATAGTTTAAATTCAGATTCTTGAAAAGTTTTGTACGACCGCTCATGGTGATATAGCTCATCTTCAATGAATCGCGTGCCAAATCGTAACTGCCGGAGATAGAAAAATCATCAATGAGCGCCACCTTTTTCATCCCGGTGATTGTATCTTTTTTCGAGCGCACCTTTATTTCAAGGTTGTTGCTGATTCCAAAATTAATGCGTCCTGATTTTCCAGCTGAGGGTGAGCCGTATATTGCACCTTCATAACGTGAATACACCACTTCTTCGCCCTCATCATTGATATACCGGTCGTAGTAGCCCCATTTTGAGTCAGAAAAATCGGGGGTATAGGTGAAGCCTACCCGTGGTGTCAATACATGCCGCACAGCCCTCACCGGACCTTTTTTAAACATCACCATGCCATAAACCTTTGTGCTGAGGTTGGTGGAAAGATTGTATTCCAGCACGTTACCAAACCCGGAGATCGTGTCGGTTTTTTCATAGCCCACAATGGTATCGTTGCTTTGGAACAGTGTGTCGTTTACCCAATATTTACGCCGGTAGTCAAAATACATCTTATCAGTGATGTTCACCGAATTGGTGAGCGAGAAATATTTCAGCACCTTCAGGGGCAAATTCACCGGAATGGTATGCTGAATACCGTTTCGCATTTTGCTGAGCGATCCCGCTTCAAAAAGGACACTGTCGGGCAGACTGATGGTGTTTTCGGCTTTCATGGTGTAACCAAGGTTCAATTCCTCGTACCACTTTGGACGGCCGACGGCTTTTTTCCGCTTTAATGGATTGATCTTGTTGGTGTTAAATGTGAGCGACGGCAGGGTGATGTTCACGATTTTGGTTTTGGTGTTTTGCCTGTGGCTGGCATTCAGCGTTAGAAAATACTTGTTGTTCCAGTTGGTTTGGTAGGCAATGGACGATTGAAACTCGTTGCTCAGGTAGCTTTCGGTATTCACCGGGTTGAAAGTGTTGAAATTGCTGCTTACAATGTTTACATTGGCACTGAAACGCCTGCTGGGATGTGCCTTGGCATCCTGCTGATGTGTCCATCTGATGCGGAAGTCGCGGCTCTTTTGATAATCAGAAGCACCTTCTACACCGGTAATGTTTATTGCATAGCTGGTGTTGAGGTTGCCACTGTATTTATAGCGTTTGGTATAGCGCAGGGTCGGCTTGATGGCCCAGCTGCCGCGTGTGTAGATATCACCCAAAATGTCGAGATCCATGTATTCATTGATGGCCCAGTAATAACCCCCGTTTTCGAAATAGAAACCACGCTTGTCTGCTTCGCCATAGGTGGGTATGCGTATGCCCGACCGTTGCCCGCTTTTATTGGGAAACATGCCAAACGGAATAGCAACCGGTGTGGGCATTTCTTCGATAACGAGATAGGCAGGGCCTGTAACGATCTTATTATCAGGAATGACCTTCGACTTCCGGAACCGAAATTCGAAATGCGGATGCTCTTTGTTGTTACAGGTGGTGTATCCCCCCGACCGGATGTTAACAGTATTGTCGTTCATTTTCTTCACATACGACCCATGCAAAAAGCCAATGTCGTCTTCGGTCACCACATTGTTGATGATGCCTTTCTTTGTGTCGAAGTTGTATCTGATTTCTTTGGATTCGAAGGTCTGATCTTTTTCTGTGAATTTGGGTGTACCGATCATTTTTCCGGTTGTATCTGGCAGGCCTTTTGCATACACCTGGTTGGTTTCGAAACTAAATTCGATGTAATCTGCCTCAAGCTGAATGTCACCATATGTCACCTTGGCGCCCCCATAAAGATAAACCTTCTTGTTTTTGAGGTCTTGAACAATCGAATCCCTGGCAGTACGTTCCACTTTTGTTTCGAGCATGGTTTTGGCTTTTTTCTGAAGCGTATCGGCTAATGCTGTGGAATCGGGATTTCGCTGCAACAAACTATCTGGTTCCCGAAAAACGTAGTCACTGATTATATTATTTATTATCAATGATTTAACATTATCAACTCGCCAACCAGAACTTTCAGGCATCGAAGCAGCCTGCGTTTCAAAAAATGCCAACGTCAACAGCACAATCGCGATAAGCCTGTATTTTGATGGAAACATCGTGTGAGTCAAAGCAGTTTCGGTTAATTTTGTACGCGAATGTGATGACGATTTCGGACTGCAAATATAGTTTCAAAAAATGATTGCTGCATCCACTGTGTATCAACGTATGCCCGTTTACTTTGTTGTGCTGCTGGCTTTCATCTTGTTGCCGGCAGGCATGATGGCGCAAAAAGGCAACAAAATCAGGACTGTTGTGATCGATGCAGGTCATGGCGGGCGCGACCCCGGTGCCTTGGGAAGTAAGAGCAAGGAAAAGCACATCGTGCTGGATGTGGCCCTGCTCACCGGAACATACATTCGTCAAAACCTGCCCGATGTGCAGGTAGTTTTCACCCGCTCGAAGGACGAATTTATCGAACTGCACAGGCGGGCCGCCATTGCCAACGAAAACAATGCAGACCTGTTCATTTCGATTCACTGCAACGCCTCCACAGATAAGCAGGTTTATGGTGCCGAGACGTTTGTGATGGGTGAGCACAAAACCGAAGCCAACCTCGAAGTAGCCCGGCTCGAAAATGCCGCCATCCTGCTCGAAGACAACGCCAGTGAAGCATATGGCGACTTCGACCCCAACAGTGCTGCGGCTTACATCGCACTTTCTCTATTTCAGTCGGAAAACAAACAACAAAGCCTCGAGCTCGCTCAGAAGGTTCAGGAACAATTTACCCGTCGTGTTGGAAGAAAAGACCGCAGTGTGCAACAGGCTGGTTTTTTGGTACTTTACAAAACTGCCATGCCCAGCATCCTGATCGAGCTGGGATTCATCACCAATCCGGCCGAAGAAAAATTTTTAATGTCGGACGAAGGCAAAACATACATGGCATCAGCCATTTACCGTGCTTTCAGAGACTATAAAACACGCTACGAGCGCGACAATACTATGGCCCCCGACATCCCGGAGGAATGGAAAGAAATTTTGGCCCCTGATGCCGCAAAAGCCCAAAAAAAAGACAAGGCAGCCAATGAAGCTTTGCAGGAAACAAAGTCAACCAACACCGAAACCAAAGAAGAAAAGGTGCAAACACCCGCGGTGAATCCCCAGACCGAAGCTCCACCAGCAGAAAAAACTGACATTGTCTTCAAAGTGCAATTTGCAACTTTTCCAAGGGAAATTCCTCTAAACGACAAGCGCTTTGCCGGCATCGACGAAACCGGAGTGTATTTTCACAATGGCATTTACAAATACACCTCCGGAAAGTTCTCCAGCTTTCAACAGGCCACCCGACATCAGGCAAAAATGCGCAAGCTGGGCTATGAAGATGCATTTGTGGTGGCATTCCAAAACGGTGTACGAACCGAAATCACACCCAATATGCGCCGAAACTGAAACAAAGATTGTTTCACTGCCATGCCCCCGATTTGCATTATCTTTGCCGCTCAAACAACATAGACCGCAGTCGGGTGCAACCATGTCCCCTTGACGTGTGTCTTTTAATGACTTCGATGTGAAATTGCTCAATGTGGACTTATGAAAAATAAAAAAGTATACCTGGTGGCATTCCTTTTTATTGCCGCCTTGTTTCTCTTTGTTTGGGGATTCAACTTCCTGAAAGGCAAAGACATATTTAATAAAGAAACCATCTTTTATGTGAACTACCGCAGCATCAACGGGCTTGTAACGAGCAATCCTGTCATGCTCAATGGCCTGCGTGTTGGGCAGGTGAAAGACATCTATTTTCACCCCAATATGTCAGGCAGCCTGGTTGTTGAGCTGTCAGTCACCACCGATTTCCCCATCCCTTCGAACAGTGTTGCCCGTATCTTTAGCTCCGACCTCATGGGGTCGAAAGCCATTGAGATTCAACTTGGAAATGCAACAAAACTTGCCCAGGCCAACGACACCCTTTTGCCAGCCATCGAAGCCAGCCTGATGGATGAGGTGAATGCACAGGTTCTACCCTTGAAAAATAAGGCCGAAGGACTCATTTCTTCCCTCGATTCGCTGGTCATTGTGGTGCAAACCATGCTGAACGAAAACACTCAAGGCAACATCATTGAAAGTTTGAAAGGTATTGCCCGTACCATTGAAAACCTTGAAAAGACCACAGGAACCATTGATAACATCGTCACAACAGAACAATCGCGACTGGCATCGATCTTAAACAATATCGAGCTGATTACCCGCAATCTGGAGCAAAACAATGGAGAAATCAGCAGGATTTTGGCCAATGCAGCGCGCTTTTCTGATACCCTTGTCGAAGCCGATGTGGTGGGCACCGTGCGCAGCGTGAACGCATCGCTGGCCGAGCTCAACTTTATGCTGGCTACCATCAACAGCGGGCAAGGTTCGGTTGGAAAAATCATGACCAACGACACCTTATATTATCAACTGGAAAAATCGGCCGAACAGCTCAACAAGCTGCTTGAAGATGTGCGCCTCAACCCAAAACGCTACGTGAAGTTTAGTTTGTTTTAGCAGACTCAGCGGGTTTGCCATCTTTGGCACCACTTTCGGCTTCCTCCTTCAATGGTGTTGTCTTTCTGTAGATATCCTGTCTGCTTTTGGGACGGGCCTCATCAAGCCATTGAAAACCCTTGAGCACCGACTGATCTTCGGGCAGCTCCTTTTCGGGATACATCACTTCGCTTGGGCTGCTGAAATATGAAATGCCCTTGATGGCTTTTTGTTCGAGGCGGATGGCCATCGTGCTCGATTGCGCAAGGTTGACACCCACCAGGTTTCCATCGTCTTCACGCACCCAATAAACTGTTTGGGCGTTGCCATCCACAAATATTTTATCCAGTTCATTGTCAACAAAATAGCCAATCATGTTTTTCCCCTTGATTTGATTGAAACCCTTGAGGGTGTCTTTAGAGGCAATAAATGCGCTGTTATACATCACCAGTGTATCGAGTGCTTGCCGGGCAATGACAATGAAAATGGAGTCGGCCGTCAGCTGATTCTTCCCCGACCACAGCACAGGCTTCTTGTACATGCGCATGGTGGAATCAGCCATCAGGTAGGTCAACGAGTCGCAAACACCTTGAATATCATCTCTGAAAAAGCGAACACCATGATAGGCGCGCATTTCACGGGCTTGCCTGGCCGAATCGAAATACATAAACAGGGTGTCGGCATGCATGAAAAGACTGTCGTTGTTATCGTAGTTAATCGCAGTGGCACTGTCAGTTACAAACGAACGGCCTTCATCCTCCCAGATGCGACCAATGCGTCCTTTGACGAGTGCACGCCGGGCCGTGTCCTGAATCACCACATTCCCTCTCGCATCGCCAAAACCTGTGTTGCGGTCGTAAAACATCCAGTCTGATTCAACCTGCTGTCCTTCGGAGCTGAGCCGGTTGTTTTTTTCGAGCTGTGCATGATCCAAACGTGTGTTGTACCAGCCATATTCGGAATAAATCATGTTTTTTTCGCCCCGGATGACGGTAGGACTGTAAAACCACGCAGTTTCTGTGCGGGTGTTATACATCATAGTATCCGTGTAGGTGGTATATTCGGGATTGATCAGTTCAACATCCTCGCTAAAATAAAAGGATTTTAAATTGCTCCGGTAATAACCTTTTTTGCTTTTGAGGATGTTTTCGCCGCTGGTGATAACCCCTTTGTCAGGATAAACAGCCAACTGCTGCATGCGGTAGTAGATCATGTATTCCGTTTCGAGTACCGTGGAATCGTCCACCAGTTTCACATGATCAAACAATTCGGCTTCGCGCTTTTCGCCGTTGTATTTAAGCTTGTCGCTGTAAATGTTCAAGGTATCGCTCACCTTGATGTGCACATGACCAAAGGCATCAAAATTTCTGTTCTTTTCGTTTAGGTAAGCACTGTCGCAATAAAACCATGTTGAATCCTGCCGAAGCACCACATTCCCTATCAGTCGCTCAATATCCGGACCGAGGTTTTTATCATAAAGCTGCTGCCTGGCCCTTTCAATATGGATAACCGTTCGCTGTTGCGCTGAAGCGGTTAGCGAAACGAACAAAAACAAAAGCATAAAAGACATAAAGGACCGCAACATAGGGAGCATTTTCACTGCAAAAATAAGACGAATACCCACACCCTGCCGCAAATGCCTCCGTTTGAAGTCGAGAAAGTGCCGCTGGCCTAATTTAGAATGATTATGATGTTCGTTGAAAGGCCTAAAAACCTAATTTTACCTCCTGAGCAAACTCATGGCAACTAAAGGCCGCACCTGTGATTGAATTCCTCTTTAAACTCATTGCTCATCAATACTTTAAACTTGACGTTTGATTTTATTTTTCAGGCTATGGATACCTTATTTAATGCACACGCCAATTACGAAGCTACCAAACGAAAGGCCGGCTATGTGGATCGCAGGCAAGCCTCGCAGGAAACATACAATCGTATTGGATTCATGTCGGGGCTCGAGGTTCATCAACAACTGCTCACGCGCGAAAAACTTTTCTGTCATTGTCCGGCAGGTGTTTACAACCGCCATGATGCGTATGATGCCGAACTAATCCGGCATATGCGGCCAACGCTCAGCGAGTTAGGTGAGTACGACGGCACTGCCCTGATGGAATTTAAAACGCGGAAAGAGATCATCTACCGCATCAAAAACGAAACCGCCTGCACATACGAGGTGGACGATACTCCCCCCTTCCCTATCAACCGCGAAGCTTTGGAAATAGCCATCGAAATTTCACTGCTTTCGAAGCTGAACATTGTGGGCGAGGTGCACATCACCCGAAAGCAATACCTCGACGGAAGCATCCCCACCGGTTTTCAGCGTACTGCCATCATTGGGGTTGAAGGCGAAATTGCAATCAGGCATAAGAAAATCAGACTCATACAGCTGAGTATCGAAGAAGATTCATGTCGCGAAATATCCGACATCGGCCACACGCGTATTTATAAGACCGACCGGTTGGGCATGCCACTGATCGAGACCGTCACCTATCCCGATTGTGTGAACCCGAACGAGGTGAAAGAGGCCTGCGACTATATCCGCTTTTTAAACCGAAGCACAGGCAAGGTTCGAACGGGCATCGGAAGCGGGCGTCAGGACGTGAATGTGAGCTGCCGCGGTGGCAGTCGTGTAGAAATTAAAGGTGTGGCACATACCCGCTGGATTCCTGAACTCACACACAACGAAGCCTTCAGGCAGTGGTCCCTCTTGCTCCTGCGCGACGAGCTGAAACGCAAAATACCTCAATATCAGCAATGGAAAATCAGTGCAACACGCATTAGCCCCGAACACGATCAGCTGATGTACCCTCCACTGGCACAGGCCATTGCATTAAAACAAGCGGTGTTACTTGTTAAGCTACCCGGATTCAAGGGCGCACTCAGCCATTTTACGCAGCCCGGCAAATGCTTTGCCAATGAGTTGTCCGACCGTCTGAAAGTGATCGCTTGTTTGGAAAAACCCAATATGCTTCACAGCGAGTCGCTTGCTGCTGAAATCAGCCCCGAAGAATGGAAGAAAACAGGAAAGCTGCTCGCATCAGGTCAGGATGATGCACTTGTGCTGATATGGGGACCTGAAGCCGACATGGCCACAGCTCTCGAAACCATTGAAGAAAGGTGCAAAATGGCTTTTGAAGGCATCCCGCCCGAAACACGCAAATCGTTTCAGGACGGCACAACCGTTTTTGAACGTGTTTTACCGGGTGCCGACCGCATGTATCCCGACACCGATTCTGCGCCTATTCCGCTCGAAGATGCCACCATTCAGCGGCTCGGTGCAAATCTGCCAACCGACATCATCGCGCGTTACGAGCAACTTGCTCAGTGGAATGTGCCTGCCGACACCTACACCTTTATCTTCTCAAAAAACTTGTTTCCATTGCTTTCCAACATCGTTAACGGACTCAATATCAGCCCTGTATTTGCCGCCACCCTGCTGGGTCACCGCCTGAAAAACCTGTTGGGGAAAAACCCGCAGACGCGTTTCAAGGCGAGCATGGTTTATCCTTTGCTGGCCTTTCTGAAGCAGGAAAAACTCGACCCGCAAATGGCATGGCATATGTTGCCCATTTTGATGGATCATCCGCGCATCGAGTTCGAATCAGCCCTCACACTAATGAAATTTAAACGTGTGGCAAGCGACGATATCATTGGCAAACTGCCGGTACTTGGCGAAAAGTTTAAAGCCCGAAAAGGAAAAGAAGATACCAAACACAAGCTCAATTGGATGATGGGGCAAATGCGAAAAACAGCCACCGGCAATGTGAATCTTACAGAACTTGCAAACTTGATCAAAACATCTGTTTTATGAGTGAGGATATTTTTCAGGGTTACAAAGGAACAGCACTCGAAGTGCTGAAAAAATTCAGCACCAGGGTATGGGGGCAAGCCGAGGTGCAAACCACCAGGGGCACCTTTGTTGGGACCGTGTTGCCGCGTGCAGAAAACGACGACGACCAGCACATTGTGATGAAAATAGCCACCGGATACAATGTTGGCATTGATGTTTCCACCATTCTGAGCATGAAGGAAACCGGATATAAAAAGGCAAACTACAAGATTCCGGAGAAACAGTTTCCCATCACGCCGGGCCTGCCACGGGTGAAGCTGTTTGGCACTGGGGGCACCATTGCATCGCGGCTTGATTATCGTACCGGTGCGGTGATTCCAGCCTTTTCTCCGGGCGAATTGTATGGAGCTGTGCCTGAATTGGCCGACATCTGCAACCTGGAAACAGAAAAACTTTTTGCAGTTTTCAGCGAAAACATGGGACCTAAACAATACATCGCGCTCGCCAAGGCCATTGGCAAGGAGATCGAGCAGGGCGTTGATGGCATCGTGATTGGCCATGGCACCGACACGCTGCACCACACGGGAGCTGCCCTCACATTTATGTGCCAAAACCTGCCTGTGCCTGTGGTGCTGGTTGGCTCACAGCGCTCGAGCGACAGACCCAGCTCCGACGCAGCGCTCAACCTCATGCACGCCATGAAAGCCGCAGGAACTTCCGACATCGCCGAAGTGATGGTTTGTATGTTCGGACCCACATCCGACGAATATGGCCTGCTGCACAAAGGAACCCGTGTGCGCAAAATGCACTCCAGCTACCGAAGCACCTTCCGAACCATTGGCGACACCCCTCTGGCCATGGTAAACAGACAGCAAGTGACGCCCATTCACAAAACCTACAACAAACGCAGAAACGACAAGCAGGTGCAAATCCTCCCCTATTTCAGTGATGAAGTAACGATGTTGTATTACTACCCGGGTATGAAGCCCGATGTGCTCGATGCCCTGGTGGATGCAGGTTACAGGGGTATTATCATCGTTGGAACAGGCCTGGGCCATGTGAACAAGGAGCTCTACCCGGCCATTGAGCGGGCGCATGCAAAAGGTGTGCATATGTTTATGACCCTGCAAACCATCTGGGGCTATGTGCACATGTTTGTTTACGACACCGGAAGGGATATGATGGCCAAAGGCATCATTCCTGCAGGAAACATGCTGCCCGAGGTGGCATGGGTGAAACTAAGCTGGGTGTTGGGTCAAACCGATGATCCCATCGAAGTGAAACGACTGATGCTCACAGCAGTAAATGACGAAATCACGCAACGCGAGCCTTACAATGGATACCTCGTTTACCAGGGAGGTGTTCCTGAGGTTGAAGGGTTCGTTAGAAAGGTGCACAAATAATCGCGGAGACTACCAATTGATTTCGGTGAGCTTGAAGCCTTTCACTTCGTATTCGTGAATCATCCTCGCCCGTGATTTGTCGGCCTCACTTTTGGTGGCAAAACCATTCTGAACAATGTTTCCCTGATCCGTCTTTGGCCAGGTGGGAAAATTTTGAATGAGCAATGCCTGAAATTTTTCTTCCAGAACATAGGCTTTGTTGACCTTTTTAACAGGGCTCACAAAAAAGTAATAATCCTTCTTTCCGGTTTGATAGAGATCGGAATAGCTGGATGAATAAACGTAAAACCAAACTGGTGTTGCACGGGTTGGGTTGGGTGAAGAAAGCACGAGGTCGGTTGTCAGAATTTTTTGAGCGCCTGCATGCCGCTTGCCAATCACACCATTGGAATAAATCCGTGTGATCGGTTCGCAGCCTTCGGCAAGGCCTGCAATCACAAAATCGAGATCGCCGTCCAAATCGTAATCGCCCCATTGTCCTGAACTGTTGTAGAGCGGTATGATGCCTGCGCGTGCGTCTCTGAAAGTTTCGTTTCGGTCGTTGATATACACCCGCGAAACGGGCCCTTTTGCCGACATACCACTCAGCAGCACATCCATATCACCATCCAGATCAAGGTCTCCCCAGTCGGAAAAGCCATCAGTTACAGCTATAAATGTAGCTTTCGACAACCAAAACCCATTTCTTTGATTGATATACAGCTGCGTAAACGGACTGCCTGAGGCATTTTCACCTGTAAGCAGCAAATCATCATCCCCGTCGTTATCGGCATCAGCAAATGACATATGACTGTTTTTCAAGCCTTTAAAAACAGAACCATGCTGCCTGAATCCTGTGCCTGTGTTTTGGTAGAGGCTACACATCGGCTTGCCTCCTGCATTGATTCCAGTGAGGAAAATATCCGGAAGTCCGTCGAGGTTAAAATCGCTGAAAACGACATCACCCCGTTTGGTTCCCGGCAAATTGTGCTTAAGGGGACTAAGCTTCCAATTGCGGTCGTTTCGCAAAATGACTGTTTGCAGGCCGGATGAAGTTTCTCCGGTAATCACCACGTCGGGGTCGCCATCACCGTCAATGTCCGCACAATCTATTCCACCATCCCTGAATCCGCTCACCTCGACTGCAATACGCTGATAAGAACCATTGGCAGTGCCCTTCATAAACCACACAAAACGTTGCCCATCCTTGGTTTCGCCCATCAATACAAGATCGATGATGCCGTCCAGGTCAAGGTCGGCCTGCGCAAAATCGCCCCGGTAAAAATCAGGCAAGCCTTTGGGAGTGAGGGCAAATTTATCATTGCGTTGATTGGCATACACCCGCGACTCTATCACAGGGTTGGATGATTTATAAAATTCGCCTGCTGCAAACACATCGGGATCGCCGTCGCGGTCGGGATCAATCCAGCCGGCAGAAGATTCGGCCACGCCTTTTAGTCCGGCCTGTATGTCAGTGAATGTTTGTGCACCTGTGTGCAAGAGGGAAAGCATGATGCCAAAAAACACCAAAATTTTTCGCAAACTGGCCATGATTCAGAGGTTTTCATGGCAATATTACGATTTTCCTGTCAATAGAATGGTTCTAAATATATGTCAGGCATCAAAAATGCTTCAAATTATTACAGTTCGGATGGAACAGTGCCGGAAAAATGCCTACTTTTGTGAAAAATTTCACAATAATAATTTTATGAAACCTACTCATATTGAACACATTGGCATTGCAGTGAAATCATTAAGCGATGCCATCCCCTATTATGAGCGCTTGTTGGGTACACCCTGCTATGCCATTGAAGAAGTGGCCGACCAACGTGTGAAGACTGCTTTTTTCAAGATTGGACAAACCAAAATTGAGTTGCTTGAGAGCACCGACAGCGAAGGACCTGTTGGGAAATTCATTGAAAAGAAGGGCGAGGGAATACATCATATCGCATTCGCAGTCAATGGGTTGGAAGGTGCATTGGAAGAGGCAAAAGCGCATGGAATCCAGCTGATAGATGCAGCACCGCGCAAAGGAGCCGAAGGTCTGCACATCGCTTTTTTGCATCCCAAATCAACCTTTGGTGTGCTCACCGAGCTTTGTGAAGACAAAAACAAACAAGCATAATAAGAGGGGTATGTCATTCGAATCAAAGATTCAGGAATTGCTCAACAAGCGTGTTGAAGCAAAAAAGGGAGGCGGTGATAAAAAAATTGAGGCCCAGCATGCCAAGGGCAAGCTCACTGCCCGCGAACGCATTGAGCTTTTGCTGGATGAAGCCAGTTTTGAAGAGTTTGATATGTTCGTTACGCACCGCTGCAACAATTTCAACCTCGACAAGCAGGAAATTCTGTCGGATGGTGTAGTTACGGGTCACGGCACGATCGACGGAAGGGTAGTATATGTTTACTCGCAGGACTTCACCGTTTTTGGCGGCTCGCTTTCCGAAGCGTATGCCAACAAGATATGTAAGGTAATGGATCAGGCCATGAAGGTGGGAGCACCCGTGATTGGCATCAACGATTCGGGTGGTGCGCGCATTCAGGAAGGTGTGAACAGCCTGGCCGGCTACGCTGAAATTTTTCAGCGCAACATCATGGCTTCCGGTGTCATTCCGCAAATCTCTGCCATTTTTGGTCCTTGTGCTGGTGGGGCGGTTTATTCTCCTGCACTCACCGATTTCATTATCATGAGCAAAGATCAGTCGAACATGTTTGTCACGGGCCCAAAAGTCGTGAAAACAGTCACAGGCGAGAGCGTTACTGAAGATCAATTGGGTGGTGCCATGGTGCATGCTTCCAAATCGGGCATAACCCATTTTGTTGCCGAGGACGAACAGGAAGGCATCCAGTTGATCCGAAAAATTATCAGCTACATTCCTCAAAACAACCTCGAAGATCCTCCGTTGAATGTTTGTTCCGATCCCATTAACCGCCTGGAAGACAGCCTCAACTATATCATTCCCGACAACCCCAACAAGCCTTACGATGTGAAGGATGTGATCCATGCCATCGTCGATATCAACGAATTTTTGGAAATTCAGCGCTATTATGCCTCCAACATTGTCACAGGCTTTGCCCGCTTCAATGGCATGCCGGTTGGCATTGTGGCCAATCAACCCAACTACCTGGCCGGCGTACTCGACATCAACGCATCGCGCAAGGCGGCGCGCTTTGTGCGCTTCTGCGATGCTTTCAATATCCCCATTCTAACCCTTGTTGATGTTCCCGGATTCCTGCCTGGTACTGCACAGGAGTATGGCGGCATTATCATTCATGGTGCAAAACTACTCTATGCCTATGGCGAGGCAACTGTGCCAAAAGTAACAGTCATCCTGCGAAAGGCCTATGGGGGTGCCTATTGCGTGATGAGCTCAAAACACCTGCGTGGCGATATCAACTACGCATGGCCAGGCGCCGAAATTGCCGTGATGGGTGCCAAAGGCGCGATTGAGGTGCTGCACAACAGAAAACTGGCCGAAATTACCGATCCAGCTGAAAAAGAAGCATTTATTGCAAAAAACGAAGAAGAATACCGCGAAAAATTTGCCAATCCATACAATGCTGCCAAATATGGCTACATCGACGACGTGATCGAACCACGCAATACACGCTTCAGGGTGATTCGCGCTTTTCAGGCACTGGCCACCAAAAAGGACACCAATTTGCCAAAAAAGCACTCCAACCTTCCTTTATAAATAAATGATTATGAAGCACCTCAGCAAGATGATAGGCTGGAAGCACATGCTTGTGCTTTGGCTTTTCTTACCCAACGCGGTTGGCGCCCAAAGTGGCACCGATATTCGACTCAACGAGATACTTGTTCTGAACGACTCAAACTATATTGATGACTTTGGTCAGAGAAATGCCTGGATTGAGTTGTTTAACACTGCATACAACAGCGTGAACGTGGCTGGCATGTATCTGACAAACGATCCGGCCAACCCTCAGAAATACAAGATTCCAAAGGGCGACCCGTCAACCCGCATTCCTGCACGTAACTATCTGGTATTCTTTGCTGACAATCATCCTACACGGGGCATCTTACACCTGAATTTCGATCTTTCGTCGAGTAACTATGTGGCTTTGTATGATGTAAACGGCAGCACATTGATTGACGAAATATACCTGCCAAAACTGGAGCCAAACGTTTCGTTCGGACGTGAGTCCGATGGCAATATGCCATGGGTTGTTCTGGACAAGACCACACCCCGCTCAAACAATTTCACAGGAGATCCACCCAATCCGGGTGACGAATTCATCAAATATGATCCATTTGGTGTGGGAATGGCCTTCATCGCCATGTCAGTTGTATTTGTTTCGTTGCTCATGCTTTACCTCCTTTTCAAACACACGCGCAAACTCTACAGCATAAAGTTGAAGGACGTGTTCAATAAAAGAAGACAGGCAGCATCTGCAGAGCCGGTAGCCGACCTCACAGGCGAAGTGAATGCAGCCATTGCCATGGCCCTGTACCTCTATCGAAACGAGCTGCACGACAATGAAACAGCGGTTTTGACGATTAAGAAGGTAGCACGCACCTATTCGCCCTGGAGTTCAAAAATTTATGGCCTCCGAACACATCCGAAATAAAAAATAACCCATCATCTCAGCATATAATTCATGAAAAGATTTAAGTTTACGATCAACGGCAATGTTTATGATGTTGAAATTCAAAACATTGATGGAAACCTTGCCGAAGTAGAAGTGAATGGCACTAGCTATAAGGTGGAGGTTGACAAACAGATTCAACCTACCAAAACGCCCCGATTGGTGCGCACCATGAGCGTGCCGAGCACCGATGTGGCCCCGAGCACTGCCAAGTTTGCAGCTCCCGATGCACCTAAAGGAACAGGCAGCATCAAATCGCCACTTCCTGGCACCATTCTCGATATTTTTGTCAGGGAAGGCGATCAGGTGAAAATCGGACAAAAGCTACTGATGCTCGAAGCCATGAAGATGGAAAACACACTCTACGCCGACAAGCAGGGCAAGGTGCAAACCATCAACACCCGCAAAGGCGATAATGTGATGGAAGGTGAAGTACTCATGGTTATTGGTGATTGATATGGATACCACACACAGTTATTTAGACTTTGTCGTCAAGCATCTGGAACAGTTTCTGAGCTACACCTCCTTTGCGCATTTCACACCCGGCCATGTCATTATGATTGCCGTTGGCCTGTTCTTCATTTACCTGGCCATCAGCAAAGAATATGAACCATTGCTGCTCGTGCCCATCGGGTTTGGCATTATTGTCGGAAACATTCCTTTTAAACCTGGCTTTCAAATAGGCGTTTACGAAACCGGCAGTGTATTTAATTACCTGTATTTCGGTGTTTTGCAAGGTGTTTATCCACCACTTATCTTTCTGGGCATTGGTGCAATGACCGACTTCTCGGCCCTCATCAGCAATCCCAAGCTGATGCTGGTGGGTGCTGCAGCGCAGTTGGGCATTTTTGGTGCCTATGCCATCGCCTTGTTTTTAGGTTTCAGCCCCTCAGAAGCCGGTGCCATTGGCATTATTGGCGGTGCCGATGGTCCAACGGCCATTTTCCTCAGCTCGAAACTTGCACCCGACCTGTTGGGAGCCATCGCCATCTCGGCCTATTCCTATATGGCCCTCGTGCCGGTGATTCAGCCCCCGGTGATGAAACTGCTTACCACCGATAAAGAGCGCCTGATCAGAATGAAACCGCCAAGGGCAGTATCGAAAACAGAAAAGATCATGTTTCCGATCATCGGATTGTTGCTAACTGCTTTCATTGTACCATCCGCCTTGTCGTTGCTGGGCATGCTTTTCTTTGGTAACTTGTTGAAAGAAAGCACCGTAACCAAACGACTGGCTGACACAGCCAAAGGGCCTATGATTGATATTGTCACGATCCTCATCGGTCTCACGGTGGGCGCTTCCACCCAGGCCACCACCTTTTTAACACTCAAATCGGTTGGGATTTTTGTGTTGGGTGCAGCTTCGTTTGTCATAGCTACAACCGGTGGTGTGCTGTTTGTAAAGTTTTTGAATCTTTTCCTCAAAGAAGGTCAAAAGCTCAATCCTCTTATCGGCAACGCTGGAGTTTCGGCCGTTCCTGATAGCGCAAGGGTTTCTCAAGTAGTTGGTCTTCAATATGATAAATCAAACCACTTGCTCATGCATGCCATGGGACCAAATGTTGCAGGTGTGATAGGCAGCGCTGTTGCAGCTGGTATTTTACTCGGATTTTTATCGTAGGGATAATTATTCATTATATTTACAGCCGGGAAAGCCATCAGGTGTTCCCGGTTTTTTATTGAATACGTTTATATGCTGGTCATAGGAATAGCCGGAGGATCGGGCTCAGGCAAAACAACGGTCGTAAAAAAAATTATCAGGGCACTGCCAAACAGTTCCGTATCGGTGATTTCACAGGATTCTTATTACAAAGACAATGGCCACCTGAGTGCTGAAGACCGGAAAAAAATCAATTTTGATCATCCATCTTCCATCGAGTTTGAATTGCTGATTGCGCAAATCGACGCCCTTAAAAAAGGTGAAATCATCCAAATGCCGATTTATTCCTACGTTACCTGCGCCAGGTCGCACGAAACCATTCCTGTTAAACCCACCAGGGTGATCATTGTGGAGGGCATCCTCGTGCTGACCAATGCCGAGCTGCGCGAGCGGATGGACATCAAAATATATGTGGATGCCGATGGCGACGACCGCCTGATGCGTATCATTCAACGCGATATCGAAGAACGCGGAAGAACCTTTCTGGAAGTATTGAAACATTACGAAACCTTTGTCAAACCCATGCATATGCAGTTTATCGACCCAACCAAGCGCTTTGCTGACATCATCATACCACAGGGAGGCGCAAATCAGGTGGCGATCGATATCGTGGCTTCACGCATCCGCATGAACCTTGATAAATAAAAACTTCCCATCATGAAACCAATTTGGCTGCTCCTCTCTTTTACATCTCTCACGCTGCTGCTTGCCTGCAACAAGCAAAACGAACCCGTGAGCAACTGGACCTGGACCTATTATGCCACAAAAGATGGCCTCATTGACAACAACATCAATGACATGGCCATGGATATCTCCGGGAACATATGGGTAGCTACTGAGTTTGGAGTGTCGAAATTTGACGGCACCAGCTGGACAAAATACAATACACCTCAGGGCCTCATTCATCACCAGGTGAACACTGTTGCCATTGGTGCTGATCAGAAAGTGTGGTTTGGCACCCCTTTTGGCGTTTCCTCCTTTGATGGAAACAGCTGGCGCAACTTCAACACAAACGATGGACTGGGTTATAATTATGTGTATGACATAGCAGTGGACCGCAACAACCACCCCTGGTTCGCAACAGGAATGGGTGTGAGCAACTATGACGGGAGCAACTGGACGCATCACGTAAAGGAAGGTGGCAGCACCCTGGTTTACAATATCGTCAGATCGGTGGTGATTGATGAATCCAACGATAAATGGTTTGGCACTGAATACGGAATTTCACATTTCGACGACCTGAACTGGGAAACCTTTTTAGCCGAAAACAACCAGGCAGGTTTTGTGGTCTCGCTCTTCTATGACCAGTCTGATGGACTGTGGATTGGTTCGCTGGCCGGAGTGACCAATTTCTTTCAAAATAACTTCTACGACTATTCCATGTCCAACGGACTGGTTTACAACCGAGTTGACGCCATTGCAAAAGACAACGAAGGCACCATGTGGTTTGCAACACCCTTTGGCGTGTCATCCTATAATGGAACACAATGGCAATCTTATACCGAAGGCAATGGCCTTCCCGACCAATGGGTTACGAGTATTTTGGTGGATGCCGAAAACAACATTTGGTTTGGAACCAAGACACGCGGCATTGCTGTTTTAAAGCGTAAATAGCGGCATAAACTGAACATTTTATTCACCTGCGCTGTTTGTTAGCCAAAATAAGTTATGTTTAATAAAAAGAAAATCAAATCACCCTGTCAGTTGATTTGCACCTATGATGCTGATAAAGTGTGTGTTGGCTGTTACCGTACTGCCGATGAGGTGGCCAATTGGGATCGCTACAGCGATGAAATGAAAATCAAAGTACTGGAAAACACTGCCATCAGAAGGGCAGAAAAGGGCGGTGGCGATTACTACGGAATTGGATAATGATAAAAAAAAGCCCTCACGTCCGGAGGGCTTTTTTTTAATTTCTCGTTATGCCTACCTGTAAGCTTCAAGCAGTTCGCCTTCTTTATTCACCCATTTGGGCAAGGCATAAGCATGGCCACGTCCTTCGTAAGGCACTTTAACAACTGCCTTGCGGTTATCGGCAGTAAGTTTAATCAGGCATTGATTCAGTTTGACACGTGTTTTTTCCTCATTTTCATACACACCATGCTCAATTGCCTTGGTGGTGATATATGACAGAATATCTTTGTTGATAGCAGGTTTTCCCTTGGCTTTAATACTGTCAACAATCATTTGATCCCAGAGTGAAAGGGGCTGCTGCTTTCTTCCTGCCTTGGATTTCTTCTTTCTGGTCTTCTTCTCCTTCACAGCAGAATCAGACTTTTTAGCCCGTTTTGGTTTTTCGTTGGCAACAACTGGTTCAGCCTGTACGTCGGGCACATTATTTGGCATTTCTTCAAATGCTTCATCCGTATCTTGCTGCAATGCATGCTCCATCTCGTCAATTTCAGCACCTAAACCCGTTGAGGAAGTCTTTGTTTTGCGTTTTAATATGCGTTCATATTCCTCTTCAAGCTCCGAAATACGTTGTTTAACAAAGCTTAGCTTGCTCTTTAATTTTCTTTGTTCGGAATGGTATTCATTCAGCAGATCAAGCACATCAAACTCGTTTAATTTAGGGGAGAATTTCATCATCTTATTATTTTTAACAAAAGTAAAAGGTTTTAAAAAAAAACACAATAATTATCACTTTTTTTTAAATAAATATTAATTATGAGAGAATAATAATAGAATCTCCGTTGATTATTGCTCGTATATAACTGGCATTCTGCTATTTAAACAATTATTATCATTTTCAGAAATTCTACAGGCTTATGAATGAACATGATTAAAAACAAACCAAATTTCATCGTTTCAGCCCAACAATTTACAAATTGGATGGGTTTTGAAGTATGAAAATTCAAAAAAAAGATGATGAATTGCTAATTCCAGGAAGAAAGCCCTTTCACACGCGGTATTCCTGCGATGAAATCCTTAAGATAGAAAGGCTCGAAATAGGCCACATTCTCAAACATCCCGGATTGAAAATGATGCCATGCTGCTGCAGTCATCCATTGTGCTGATGGAAATGTCTGTTGAAGCAGGTGGGCAGCGGGCTGTTCGGGCCACATTTGCATGCATTTTTTTGCCCCATCGCCTGCAAACCACACATCGCCCTGTTCAAACCAATGTTGCATACTCTGGCTGTCAATCACTTGCGCGTGAACCGGCTCCAACTGTTCGAGCTGATCATTGTAAACAGCAAGGTAAACCTCCATCCTGCGGGCATCAATCATTGGGCAAAAAAACTGTTGCCGGTTGCCTGCCGTTGAGGCTGCCAAGTGTTTCATTCCATAAGCCATGGCATGCAAGGTATCAACAGCAATGAGTGGTATATCGCGTGCGTAGCAAATGCCCTTGGCCGTTGAAACGCCAATGCGTAAACCCGTATAGGAGCCTGGACCTTTGCTCACTGCCACAGCATCGAGCCGGTCGAAGCTCAAACCAGCCACCTGCATCACTTCGGCGATGTAACTTGTGAGCAATTCGCTGTGCGACTGCTGATCAACTGTTTCGCGCAGGGCTACCAGCCGACCGTTTTGAACCATTCCAACCGAACAGACTGCAGTGGATGTTTCCAGCAATAAAATATTGCTCATCTACTTCTTTTTGGTCGTTTCGAACAATTTGCTTTTGTCAACCACCTTTACCTTGTCATTGTTCTTCAAGGTTTTGGAAACCAGTCGATAAGGACCTGTAATAACTTCATCCGAATCGGTAATTCCTTCCAAAATTTCGATGTAGGTATTGTCCTGGATACCGGTTTTAACGGCTTTGATTTTGGCGGTTTGATTTTCAGCAACAAAAACATACTCCTGCAGTTTTGTTTCTGACGGAGGCTGCTGGTTGCTGTCCTTTTTCCGCCCTGACACTGAGCTGGTATCTTCCCTTGTTGTAACTGCCTGAATTGGAACGGTCAAGACGTTCGAAACGATTTTTGTCTGGATATCCACTGTGGCCGACATACCCGGACGGAATGGCGATTTAATGGCGCTGTCGCTTTTCACAAGATCCGAATATGATTCCTTCAGCAGCATCACTTTCACCTCGAAATTGGTTACCTGATCCACACTCACCGTCGCGCTGTTGGCCGAGGTAGCAATTTCCGTTACAAATCCTTTGAATTTCCGGTTGAGATAGGCATCCACTTCGATCAGGCAGGTATCGTTGAGTTTGACCCTCGGGATATCGTTTTCGCTCACCTCCACTTTCACCTCCATGTTTTCGAGGTTGGCAATGCGCATGATTTCGGTACCCGACGAAAATTGCGAAGCCCCCGTGACGCGTTCGCCCACTTCGACACTGAGTTTTGAAATGGTGCCATCGGCCGGAGCATAGATATTGGTTCTGTTGAGGTTTTCACGCGCCTCCTTGAGCGAGGCTTCGGCGTTCTGCACCTGAAACTGTGTGGCTTTCAGGCTTTCCTTGCTGGCTTCGAACTCAGCATTGCTCACCTGATAGGAAGCTTTCACTGCATCCCAATCGGCATCGCTGATCACCTTTTCATTCCAAAGTTTTTCGTTTCGGTCGCGATCAAGTTTTGCTTTCAGGAATTGTGCTTCGGCCTGCGCCACCCGCGCCTTTGTGTTGGCCATATTGGCTTTTGCAGTATTGAGCGAGGCTTCCACCTGCTCAAATGCTGATATATAAAGGGTTGCGTCAATCTTTGCCAATAAATCGCCTTTTTTAACAAAATTTCCTTCCCTGACGTACAATTCAACAACTTCGCCGGAAATATACGGACTAATTTTAACCTCAAGTGCCGGCTGTATCTTGCCATTGGCAGCAACCGTTTCGATGATGCTCCTGTAGGCAGCTTTCTCAGCGCTCACCTCCAGTTCCTGCTGGTTGCGCTGTTTGGCAAAAAGAAGAGCACCGACAATCACCACAACAAATGCAGAAATGGCGATGATCCATGTTCGGGTTGATTTTGAAAGTTTACTCATGGGTTGTGTGGGTTTGATGATAAGCCAAATAAAAATCCAAAAATAAAGATAAGGTTTGATTTATAATGTTTTTGTGCCAAAACAAAACCCCGGCTGAAACCGGGGTCGCGTGTTATTCGGTAAATTCCTTGATGTCAGCCAACGAGAGCGACCGTCCGAGATAAAAATCCAAAACCTTGAGCTTGAAAACATAATCAAACTTTGCTGAAAGCAGCTCTGATTCCGATTTGCTGAGCTGGTTTTTTGCCACATTGTAGTCGATGGCATTCACCATGCCCACATTGAACTTTTGCTCGGTATAGTTGAACGATTCGCGCAAACTCTCCATCGACCTTTCGCGTGCAATATAGGTTGAATGTGCTGACAATGCATCGGCATAGGCAGTTTCAACATTTTTACGCATCGTGTTTTTAGCCAGTTGAAGGTTGTAATCGGCGTTCATCACACCAACTTTCGATTTGCCGACATAGGTGCTGATCTGATATCCGTTGAAGATGGGTATGCTCAGCCTGAAGGATAAGGTGGCGTTGCGGTTGTCGCTCCATTGATCGCCAAAAGGTTTGATTTTGTCGTAGTCAGGATCCAGGGGATTGTTGCTCACCCTGATCTGATCGGAATAGCTTGTTCCGAGCGCAGCCGACATATTCAAACTGGGACTGCGGCTTCCCTGGGCAATAAACATCGCCCTGCGGCTGCTTTCATAATTCTGTTCGGCACCCTTGATCTCGGGCATCACCTCAATGGCTTTGTTGTAGATCATATCCACAGGCAAGAGCCCCGACTGCTGGCCGATCCTGATGCTGGGAACATCAATCTGAAAAGGAGTTCCAGCCTCCATTTCAAGAAGTTGCAACAAATCCAGATAGGCCAGGTTCAACTGGTTTTCGGCCTGAATAACAGCCACCTCTTCGTTGGCCGACTGCGCCTGAATCTCGAGCAAACTTCCCTTGGCAAGTGTGCCCGCATCGACGAGCTTTTTGGTGCGTTCCACCTGCTGCTTGGTCACCTCTGCTTGCGAACGGGCGTTTTGCAACAGTTCCCTGTTGAATAAAATCTGCAGGTAAGCACCAGCTACCGTCAGCGAAATGTCATTCTGCATTTTGTCGGCTTCATATTTGGCCGCCAAATAATCGGCCCTGCGCTGCTTGATAGTGTTGAGCTTTTGAAAACCCGAAAACAGCGAAAGATCTGAACTAACGTTAAAATAGTTCGACTTGGAGGTCTGATTTACAAACTCATAGGTAGCCTGATCGAGTGACCGGCCCCAACCAATCGAATAGGAAGTGCTTGCGTTTAGCGATGGAAGCAGGTCGAGTTTGCTCTGAAGGGCATCCATATCAGCTGTTTCAACAGCAAGTTTGCTTTGTTTTATCCGGATGTTTTTCTCGATTGCCAGGTTGATACACTCCTCGAGGGTATATACTTTTTGAGCTGCAAGATTGGCGCCGGCAATCAAAAAAACAAAACCTACCATCAAACTGGCCAGGGCAAAACGCGGGTTCGTGACTTTCTTTTGTGTGTTCATACATTTCACTTTAAACGAATATGGACTTGGCTTACCAAAAACATGCCACAAATGTATGTTGCTGTATGGCAAATTTTTATGTTTGGATACCTTGATCATCTGCCGGAATGTGGTGTACGCTAATCAACAAAGCTTGTTCAGATTCGGACACTCGCCTAACCCGACTAGCCAGCACCATTCACCAGCCCAACAGAAGTATAACGTTCGAATGTGCTAAATAGTTTATTTTTGTTTCAAATTCAAGCAGATGAAGGCCCTCTCCATTTCTTTTCTGATGAGCATCCTGTCCCTTATTGCACACGCACAATGCAATCACAGGCTGGGATTTGAAAAATCGGCTGTTGCTGATACGGTGGATGCCATTCACTATCACATTCAGATCGACAGCATCAACTTCACCGCAAAAACCATCAAGGCGCATACGCTGGTCCGGCTACATCCCAAAGTTGCCACAGCAGTGATTCCACTTGAATTGAAAGCATTGCAGGCAACAGCAGTTTCGATTGATCAGCAAGCTGTTGCGTGGATACAGTCGGGAGATATTCTCAGAATTTTTGCAGCTCAGACCATCCAGCCAAGCGATACCATTCAGGTTGAGGTTGCCTATCAGGGCCAGCCCTTTCACGAGGGTTGGGGTGGTTTTCATTTCAGCGGCAACTACGCGTTTAATCTGGGTGTTGGTTTCGAAAGCGACCCACACAACCTGGGTAAAGCCTGGTTTCCCTGCGTTGACGATTTTCAGGACAGGGCAACCTATGCGCTCAGCGTAAGGCTTCCCGCAGAAATGACCGGCATAGGAGGAGGCTTGCTCACCGATACCATTCATCATGCTAATGGCGAGATCACATGGCATTGGCAGATTCACCAGCCCATACCCACCTATCTGGCATCGGTGGCAGTTGGTCCATATTCATCTTATACCGATGAATATCAAGGTATTGAAAACAATCTGCCAATCACAATCTATACCAGACCAATTGATACAAACAAAGTGGAAGGATCTTTTGAACACCTGCATCAAATTGCCGCCATCTTCGAAAGCCGCTACGGCTCCTATCCCTTCGATCGCATCGGATACACCGGCACAGCCATCGGTGCCATGGAACATGTGACGAACATTGCATATCCGCACTTTGCCATCAACGGAAACCTCAACTCGGAATACCTGCTTGCTCACGAACTGTCGCATATGTGGTTTGGCAACAAAGTTACGTGTGCCGATGCAGGTGATATGTGGCTCAACGAAGGATGGGCTACCTTTTGCCAGATGTTTTACAAACACGACCTCTACGGACCTGAGGTTTACCGCAACGAAATGAATGCCAACCACCTTGACGTTCTCAAAAATGCACACATCACCGACGGCTCCTACCTTTCGCTGCACAACGTTCCAACTGCTTACACTTACGGAACCACCGTTTATGACAAAGGCGCAACAGTGGTGCACACCCTGATGAATTATCTCGGACAAGACCTGTTCTTTGATGCCGTGAAAGCCTATCTCCAACAATTTGCCTTTCAGCATGCAAGCTCCACAAATATGATGGAGTTTTTAACGGAATACACCGGCCGGCCAATGCAACCCTTTTTCGACACCTGGGTTTTCACACCCGGAACACCACATTTTGGCCTGGATTCAGTCGTCATCAGCCCCCAGGGAAATCAATATCAGGCAGATATTCACATCAAGCAGCGTCACAAAGGCGGACAACACATTGCCAGCAACAATATCCTGGAGCTGGGCTTTTTGGACGAAAACTGGCAAATCCATACTGATACCGTTCACTTCGACGGACCGCTGGCTATTTGTACAAAAGCACTTGATTTTGAGCCATTACTGGTGTTGGCCGACCCATATGATAAAACCGCCGATGCCACAACAGATTTATCAGGCATTCTGCGCGAAACCGGCGAGGTGAGCATGGCCTCGATCAACTTCAGGCTGTATGTTGATGCCCTCACCGATTCGGCCTATTATCGCATGACCCATCACTGGGTTGCACCCGACAGCCTTCAAAACCCCGTAAGTGGATTGCGTTTGTCGCCTTACCGACACTGGGAAATGGCCGGTGTTTTTCCTGAAGGAACGCAGATGCGTGGCAGATTTTTCTACAGCAACACCAACACGCTGGATGGTTCGCTGATCACCAGCGAACAAGATTCGGTGGTCATGCTCTACCGCCCATCGGCAGCACAGGATTGGAGCGTCTTACCGCAAACGCGTGAAGGATTCTGGAATATCGGATATATCATCATCGATGATTTTCTTCCGGGGCAATATACCCTGGCTGTGCTCGACACCCAACTAGTTGGTTTGAAAGCTGATACCAAACCTCATACCAATCTGACCATCAAAGCCGAACCCAATCCGGCCAGCCAAAGCATTACGCTAAGCTGGAATGCAGCGGAAAACATGTCGGTGAATGTGGTTGACAGCACTGGCAAGATTGTTTTCAATCAGGACCGAATTGGTGGTCAAAGGCTCTCAATCAATTTGCAAAATTGGGCCAAAGGCTGGTATTACAGCGAGTTGAGAAATGAAAAAGGCCTGCTGAGCGGATTTACCAAATTCATTGTGCAATGAGCCCTGTTCTCCATCCTTATTGGGCACCCCTGTCAGAAGCTTTTGAACAAGCGGCTGATCCAGCCGTTGCAGCACAGGCAGCGGCCTATATGAAACACATTGCCCCGTTCTATGGCATCAAAGCCCCCATGCGCAGAGAGCTGCTGCAGCATTTTATCAAAGCAAATGGTCTTCCCCCAAAAGAAATGCTCGAAACCATTATCCTCTCTGCCTGGCATCAGCCCCGGCGAGAATGGCACTATGCCGCTATGGAGCTGCTGAACAAGGTGAAAAAAGCAGAACGACCCGATCAGATTGATTTGTATGAGAAAATGCTTACCACCACTTCCTGGTGGGATACAGTTGATTACATTGCTCCGCACCTCGTTTATCAACACTTCATCCGGTTTCCCGAACAACGCGATGCCACCGTTCAGCGTTGGATGCAATCTGGCAATTTATGGCTCCAACGAAGCTGTCTCATTTTTCAGCTGAAGGCAAAAGACAAAACAGATGAACTGCTTTTATTCACCCTGATTGGCCAGTTGCACGCCCACAAAGATTTTTTCATTCGCAAAGCCATTGGATGGGCGCTCAGAGAATATGCCAAAAGCCAGCCCCAGCGTGTTTGGTATTTTATTGAGCAGCAGCCCATTTCGAACTTGAGCAAACGAGAAGCCCTCAAACATTTTGAAATCAAACCATGATGAAATCAATCCGGCGCAAACCACATAAGCCGCTTTCGACATTGGTCTTGCTCGCCATTTTCATGTTGGGTGGCTGCAAAAAAGAAGAAGATCAATTGTGGGTGTGGTGCAACAACTGCAGCCTCGACCAAATTGTTGGAAACTACGAAGGCAAGGCAACTTATTATGATTATGTGAATGATTCGACTTATACTGTTGAAAAGGAAAAAGATGCATGGGCTTTGTTAAGTGAAGACAACGGTCTGCTGGAGGTGAATACCGGCATTGTCAACCTTTTTTCGATCCGCGTAACAGGCAGCTACAACAACCAGTATTACATTGAAATACCCGGGCCGATGCGCCAATTTTCGGCAGTTATTTGGCGCAAAGGCGATGCATTGAAGATCAAGGGAGTAGCCAAAAAACTCAGGTCGGTGGGAGGCACCACCGAGGCCGACGAATTGATTGACTTCGAGCTATTTAAAAAGGATTAAGCCCCAACATTGCGCTTAAAAATTTCCTTTTTCCAGTTGATCAATCGCATAGGCGTATGCTCCGATGGCAACCGCTGAAGAAGTACCCAGCTTGCTGATGCCGACACCAATTTTTTTGGAGGCATCGTACCAAAGCCAAACGTCGCGGTCAATTTTTGGCACTTTGACCATGGTTCCCGTCTTTTCGGAGAAAGCAATCACATCATGCGGGTCTTGCAGATTGAATGCCTTGATTTCCATGCGGTCAACCTTTCTTCCTTGTAGGTCGGTAAATGCGCTGTTCAGGTATCCCACGAGGCGCTCCATGAACACAGGCCAGGCACCCGACAAGCCTCCGCCAATCACCACAATTCCATCAATTAGTGTCGAAGCATTGGCAATGGCATCGGCCAAAACGCGTGCCAGCTCGTCCCATGCTTTGATGGCTGCTTGCTGGTTGCCATCTTTGCGCCCCATTGCAATTTCGTAGATACCAAATGGATCGGGGCATGCAGCCGGGTCGATGCCAGCCTCGCGGGCAAAAACACGTTTCACGCCCCTGATCGAGATGCTGTCTTCGGCACTTGTTTCGGGATAGATGAAATTTCGCATGCGGTTGATCTCGCCTCCGGCGCTGTTGTCGCCTCGCAACAAGTTGCCATCGAGCACGATACCACCTCCAAATCCCGTTCCAAGCGTGACGCCCAACAGGTTTTTATACCGCTTTGGATTGCCTTGTTGCTCCAGCAGAAAATTTACCTCGGGCAATAAACCTGACAAAGCCTCGCCATAAGCAAACAAATCACCGTCGTTGTTGATATAGACCGGGCATTTGAAATGGGCTTCCAACATGGCTTTGAGCGCCACCCCCCCCTTGAAGTGAGGCAGATTTTCCAAATCACCTATGATGCCATTGGCATAGTCGGCCGGGCCAGGAAAGCAAAAGCTGATGGCAGCGGGCAAAAGACCCGTTTGCTCCTGGATAGTGGCAAAACCATCGATCATTTTTTGTAACACCTCGTCGAGCGATGCACCTGCTGCCGGAATGGTAAACGGAGCGATGATTTCCTTTCCTTCGCGAACGGCGGTAAACTTGAATCCAGTACCACCGGCATCAAGCACATAGATGGTTTTTGCTTCAGTCATAATCACATTTTTTAAGTCGGTAAATATACAAAAACCCTTTGCAAAACCATGTCCCATGAAGGCGGCATCACTCCCTGACTTTGAATATGGTTTTCACGGTGGAAAGCCTGAACGAAAACAAGACTGCGGCCAGCAACAAAATCAGTGCCGCCATCACGAAGGTGATTGTTACACCAAAACGATCGCTCACAAGCCCCAACATGAGATTTCCTAGGGGCGTAAAACCCATGAATGACATGCTGTAGAGCGAAAGCACCCGTCCCCGCATTCGTTCGTCAACCGTGGTTTGCAAAAGCGTATTGGTAGCTGAAAATTGCGTAATCATGCCAAAACCACTGAGAAACAGCAGAATGACAGACACCACCGGCCAGCGGGACAGACTAAAAAACAGTAGCCCTATTGCAAAAGTGAATGCAGAGACACGAATGATGGAGGGCAGCACCTGAACGCGTTCGCGTGTGGCAAGAAACAAAGCACCTGTGAGTGCACCAGCACCCACTGCGCCGGTGAGCCAGCCAAGCAAACGGCTTTCGCCCTGAAGGACATCGCGGGCAAAAACAGGCAGGAATGACTGAAATGACAAGCCAAATATACTCGTAACGATCACAAGCTGAATCATATACCTGGCCGGCTTTAAATTCCATGTGAACCGAAAACCCTGCTGCAGGTCTTCCAAAACCGACCGCTCTGTCCTTTTGATTTCTTTTTGTTCGATGCGCATCATCAGCAATGCAAAGATCATGGCCAGAAACGAAAATCCATTGATGAAAAAGCAAACGGCCTCACCATAGAGCGCCACCAGCACACCCCCAAGCGAAGGACCAAGAAAGCGCGCCGTGTTTACAAGGGTAGAATTCAGGGCCACTGCATTGGATATCAATCGCTTGTCGCCAATCATCTCGAGAAGGAAAGCATGCCGGAAAGGAGTATCGAATGACAGGGCAATACCATTCACAACCACAATCAAGACAATGGTTATCACATTAATGTGTTCGGTGAAGGCAAGCAAAGCCAATAAAAAGGCAAGTAGCATTGGAATGGTTTGGGTGATCAGCAGCACCCTGCGCCTGTGCAGCCTGTCGGCATAAACGCCTGCAACCGGCGTCAGAAACAAACCCGGAATCTGACCTGCAAAGCCCACCAATCCAAGGTAAAAGGCAGAATCAGTTAAGCGGTAAACCAGCCAGCCCAGCGCAAGATTTTGTATCCAGGTTCCCATCAGGCTAAGCAAGCCAGCCCAAAAGAAAAGCCTGAAATTTCTGCTTTGCAGCGCCCTGAACGTAAAGGCAATTTTTTCGGCCAGCGGTCGTAAGTTTAAAACCCGGGACATATTTCAAACATAACTGGGTGCAAAGATACGCATTGCAAAAATGAGGGTGGCCTTTGGATGAATCACGCAAAAAAAAAGACCTGCTGCAGATGCAGTCAGGCCCTTTCATATCAATCAAGCATTATCTCAGATTTTTTGAGCGAGGTTTTGGGGGTGTTCAGGATGTTTGTTGTCCTTCCAAACAACAGCCGATACAAAACTATTATCAATCATTTCTTCTGTAACTTCCTGTCCGTCTGCATATTTTATATCCAGCACATACATCACATTCGATCCGTCAGCATAGAAATAAACGCGTCCCTTGTGGGCCAGATGTTTCATCTCGCGCCGAAGTTTTCGCACTTCACTGGCTTTCATCCCGGCATGCACGTCATAATAATCACTGTGATGGTGCTTATTATCGAAGATAATGTGGTCAATCTCACCTGTTTGCAGGTTTGTAACCACCATGGCTGCCCCTTCATATTTTTCTTTCTTTCCATAAGCAGTCACTGTTTGGGTTTCCTCCAGCGGGATGACCAACTCCTGTACCTCGGCTATGGTAATTGGTTCAATATTCTCATACTGCTTAACTGCAAGATGCAGCTCCTCAGCAGATCGAACAGAATAATCAACGGATTCGGCTGGTTGTGCCTCCATTTTTTGAATGGTTCCTTGCGTGTGCTTCTTTACGCGGGGTTTGGCAGTTGGATGACTGGTTACAGGCACCTCATTGATGTGGTGTTCATCAACCACCCACTTTTGCTCGTCCATCACAGCATTTTCCACAACTACAGCTTCGGCAGGGGTGGTTGGTGTTCCACCTTGCTGCCCCGACGAACATGCCTGAAGCAATAAGGAAATCATCACCGCAAAAAAAAGAATAGGAGTCGATTGAGAAGTTTTCATTTTTTTATTTTCGTGTGCAATTAGTTGAGCCACGAAAATATTAAAATGCTGCTTGATCGGCTGCCTTTCCTTTCGAAAATGGGGGGTTACAAAAAGCAAACAACGATAATTTCATATCATAAAACGTACGTAGCCAACACTTTCTGTACGTCGTACACATTCACCGACCGGTTAAACTGCATCACAATAGAGGGCGATTGTTCGCTCGAAATCCAGATTTTCAGCTCGGCTTCAAGGTCGAACGGACCGGCGGTTTCGATGCTGAAACGTGTTATGCTTCGGTATGCCACGCTCAGATAGTCGATTTTCGAACCGGTGATGCCCTGCTTTTGAACAAGGATCAGGCGTTTGTTCGTAAAAATGAAAACATCCCTGATCAGTTTAAAACCCAGCTCTATTTCTTCCTGATCAATAAAAAGCTGGGCATAATCTTTACGCAGATGCTCAGGCTGTATGGCACCAGCGTTTCCCATTAATGCTGAAAAAAGTCCCATAATTAATTGAATATAATAAATTTATGATAAATATGAAACATTTACCCCTGCTTACCAACCTGCAATGAAAACACTGCGCCGACCAAAAAACAATCAAAGTACCTACTTGTTGCTAACTTCATGAGAATTGATGTTCATTTAAATGATTTACAATGTTTTAAATAATTTTCAAACCACACAACCACACTATAAAAAAAATCATTTTCATTCGTAAAGATAATCAAAGCATGTTATTCGGTGGCTTGTTGACCAATTTGAATGAATCCTGTATCTTTGCTATAAAAACAAAAAGATGCATTCGGAAAACAAATTCAGCCTGAATGGCCGCATCGTGGATGTGAAAAATGCTGAGATATTTTCAGGAACAGTTGTTGTAGAAAACGGACGAATTTCTGAGATTCGGAGAGCGGAGGTTGCCGAACAAACCTTCATTATGCCAGGTTTTATTGACGCGCACATTCATATCGAAAGTTCGATGCTCACGCCTGCAGCCTTTGCTCAAGTGGCAGTGGTTCACGGGACGGTGGCCACGGTTTCGGATCCGCACGAGATAGCCAATGTGCTGGGAATTGAAGGCGTGCGTTTTATGATTCAAAACGGAAAGCAAGTTCCATTCAAGTTCTATTTTGGCGCCCCCAGCTGTGTGCCTGCCACCGGTTTCGAAAGTGCAGGATCGGTGCTTGGAGTGGATGCCATGGAAGAGCTGATGGCTATGCCCGAAATTCACTACATGGCCGAGATGATGAACTATCCCGGGGTTCTGTTTCGCGACCCCGAGGTGATGGCCAAGCTCGACGTTGCAAAAAAACACGGAAAGCCCATCGACGGACATGCACCAGGATTGAAAGGTGAAGACGCGAAAAACTACATTGAGGCCGGCATCACTACTGATCACGAATGCTTTACGATGGAAGAAGCATTGGATAAGATCGGCCATGGAATGAAAATCCAAATCCGTGAAGGCAGCGCAGCCAAAAATTTTGATGCCCTTATACCACTTCTTGAAAACCATGCCGACAAGGTGCTATTTTGCAGCGATGATAAACACCCCGACGACCTTGTGAAAGGCCACATCAACGAGCTGGTAAAGAAAGCCATCAGTCTTGGTTACGATCCCATGAAAGTGTTTCAAAGCTGTATCATCAACCCCATCGAACACTACAAGCTCGATGTGGGATTGTTACAGGTGGGTGATGCTGCTGATTTTATCGTTGTGGATAACCTGCAAAACTTGCAGGTGCTGGCAACCTACATCAACGGCAATCAGGTGGCTGCGAATGGAAAAAGTTTGATCAGTCTGCCGCAAACTGCGCTGCCCAACAAATTTGAAGCTTCACCCATCTATTGCGATGATTTGGAGATGCCTGCACAAGATGGCAGCATCCGCATTATCGATGCCATTGAGGGTCAGTTGATTACAAAGACCATAGTGGATACTCCCCTCGTTGTGGAAGGTAAGATGGTGAGCGACACCAGACGTGACTACCTCAAAATGATGGTGCTCAACCGCTACCAGGAATCGACGCCATCGCTGGCATTCATTCATTCTTTCGGGCTCAAAAAAGGAGCAATGGCCTCGACCGTGGCGCACGACTCGCACAACATCATTGCCGTGGGCGCCGACGACCAAAGTATGGTGCAAGCCGTGAACATGCTCATTGCTGCAAAAGGAGGAATCGCTGTGGTTTGTGGCGACGAAAGTGTTTTGTTGCCACTGCCAGTAGCAGGTTTGATGTCGCCCGCAGAGGGCAAAAAGGTGGCAGCAGCATACGAAGCCGCCAATGCGCTTGCCAGGAAAACCGGCACACAGCTCCACGCACCATTCATGACCCTCTCGTTTATGGCACTGCTTGTGATTCCGCAACTTAAACTGAGCGACAAAGGCTTGTTTGATGGGGCCAGCTTCCAGTTTACAAAGCTTCAGGTGGAATCATCTGACGTTCGTTTCTAACACCTAAAACCATCATCAATCCCCCGCTAATTTAGACTCGCTCTAATTTATGCCCCAATGGAGATATTTACATATGTTAACTGTTAATAAATAAACAGTAATATGTATTTTTGCACAAATTTGATTGAAAGATGGAAACGATCACACTGAGTGCTGTAAAACTGGAACAAATGGCTGCCAAGCTGAAAGCCATTGCGCATCCCACCCGCATAGCCATCATCGAGATGCTCTCAGGAAACAAGTGCTTGAGCGTCACTGAGATATACCTGCTGCTTGATATAGAGCAGGCTGCCGCTTCGCATCATCTGAACATCATGAAAAACAAAGGCATCCTCAATTCGCGCAGAGAGGGCAAGAAAATATTCTATTCCCTTCAGAATGAAGCGCTGGCTGAGGTGATGCGATGCGTAAACCGTTGCAAAGACTGTGGCTGAAAAGCTGCTGCCTCAAAGGATTGATATGCACACAGTCTGTTGGCTGTGGCCACAGGGCATCATTTTAATGTGATTCGCCATTCCTCTTCGAGATCCCAGTTTGCACGTATCTCCAATTCCTTCTCAAGATAGGTAACCTGTTCAGGCTGAATACCTTTCACCAGATCACCAGTATCCCACCGCCCATTGTTGTTGCGATCGAGGATGGCTTTCACCTTTAGTTTACCCGGTTTGAGACGCTCCCAAACGAGTTTGGAGGAACCGATGCTCTGTTTTTCCGACAACACCTCCTCTTTTCCCTGCAGCAATTGAACGAGCCACACCTCCCCTTCGTTGGCCACGATGCTGAGCAGCAAATTGCCATATTCGCTCAAGGCAGGAATGCGAAACTGCAGATCGATGGTATCGTTGTGTTTCCCGCTCAGGCCCACGAAGACCGAATCGGGTATGCGAAGCTGGTAGTCGCCTTCAGGTTCAAATACAACTGAATCAAGCACATAGCGCAAACCAATTTCATCAGCCTTGCTAAACCGTATTTTACCGAAGAGCGTATCGCCTTTGGCAATCAACCTGTTGGTATCGCGCATCTGGTAATGCACCACAGGCTCGGGAAAGCTGAGCGTGAAAGCCTGGCCGGGCTCAAGTTTACGGCCAGAAACCGGCGCTACGTAAGTCAATCCGTTTACGGTTTCTTTCTTCTTACCCCCCCGCCTTGAAGCCTGGGCTTTGGGGTATAGCGACAGTTGCAAGGTGTCGTGAATGAGTGTATCGAGCTTCACGACAACCCTGATGCTATCAAGCACGCTATCACGATAATACCAGTGCAAGGTGTCGGAGGCACGGCTGTATGTTTTAAGCAGGCCAAGTGCTTGAGGAAGACTATCCATTTCTCTAACAGTCACATTTTGAGCAGGATACCTAAAAGCAAAACGCAAATGCCCATTTTGAATCACTTCAGCCCTCAACAATTTCTGGGTTGAATCCACTTCATAAAACAAACGCAGGTTTTGCGCCGTGATGTTCGAAAAGCGAAGTGAATCTTCCAACAATTTGCGTGCATAAGCCATGCTGTCGCGCTTGCGGATCATCTCAGCACCCAGTTTTGCCGAAGACTTCATCTTTCCAAGACTATCCTGCGCAGGCGAGGATTCGGAAGGGCTGAGGGTGTCGGCAATCAATGGAAGCCACTGAGGCTGGACGATGCTTCCGGCAAAACCGATGGCCTCGCCACCCTTGTCATACAACAGGTTGCTGTTTTTGTCCTCGAGGGCAAACATCCTGTAAGACTCGTTTCGAAGGTTGCTAAAGCGGTAAAAACCTTTCTTATCGGCCCTTGCAACATAATAGGGTTTCTTGAAAAACGGCAAAGAATCTACCGGAATTGTATCATCCTCAATGCGGTAGAGCAATACATAGACCGATTCTGCCGGTTTTTCGTCGAACGCCAGCGTAGCCCGGCCTCTGAATGCCATAGAATCGAGCACCGGACCAGTGGAAAACACAAAAGTATATCCGGCAAGTGGGTTGCCTTCGGTGAGATCAACAATGGCGTTGCCAAAGAACAGCGTATAGGTGGTTTCGGGCTTGAGCTCTTCTTTAAACCTGATTTGCAATGTTTTACCCTTTAACCTGAATTCCGGATTTTCATTCGGAGGAGGCGAAATAAGGGCCTGTTGGTTGATTTTATCCAGCTTGATAAACTCGTTGAAGGTAATCTCGACGGTTGTGCCGGCGAAATTAACTGCATTTGGCTCGGGAACCGAACTGATGACCTGTGGTGGAAGGGTATCTTTCAATCCACCTGTTGGCATCACCGGATTGGCACACTGCATGAGCAGCAACAGACCGCTGGCCAGAAATAAAACAAGACGTAAGTTGAAGCGCATCAGCAAACAGAATTCAAAGTGCAAAGATGGTAAAAAATGAGCAAGGCGAAACGGATTGAAAAAGCTGCTATCAACAGCTGAAATGAGAACACAAAACGTTGGCAGCAATTGATTAATTTTGCTGCACAAAAGAATCATGTGATTTATCCACACAATTTTGAGGAAAAGACAGGTTTCGCCACCATTCGCAGGATGCTGGAGAAGCTGTGCATCAGCAATATGGGCATTGAGAAAGCCCGCGCCATTAGTTTTAGTGATGATTTAAGTTTCATCCGTGTTAGTCTGGATCAAACCGATGCAATGATGCGTTTGATGAACCAGGGAATGCCATTTCCGATGGTTGATTATGCCGATGTGCGCGCTCAACTGCATCATCTGCGCATCGAAGGCACAGTGATGGAACAGGAGGTGTTGTTTTCTTTCAAAACCGCCCTTTCAATTGTTCAACAGATCATCCTGTTCTCAAAAAGTGAGGCCAGCCGCGATTTTCAGCCCTTGCGCAATGTGGTTGGAGCACTCAGCATCGACAAGCTTATTTTGCGCGAAATGGACCGCATTATGGATGATCGTGGCGAGATTCCCGACAGGGCATCCGAGGCACTGGCAAGCATTCGGCAGGATATACGGAGGAAGCTGGGTACGATAGACCGAAAAATCAGGCAGCTGCTGACTGAGGCCAAAAGTGAAGGTTGGGCCGACAGCGATGTTGAAGCCACCATCCGAAATGGCAGAATGGTGATACCGGTGCGGGCAGCCGACAAACGCAAGTTGAAGGGATTTGTTCACGACGCCTCTGCCACCGGGCAGACCGTGTACATCGAACCTGCCGAAGTGTTTGACACCAACAACGAAATCAGGGAGTTGGAGTATGCCGAAAAAAGAGAAATCATGCGAATCCTGGCTACTTTCAGCCAAATGCTCCGCCCTTTTTTGCCTGATATGCTCCAGGCCTGGGAAGTGTTGGGCGAATTGGACCTGATACATGCCAAAGCTTTGCTAGCCAACAAAATACATGGGACACAGCCTGAAATTTTACCCTATCCTGCATTTGGCTGGAAACAAGCTGTGCATCCGTTATTGGAGCTCAGCCTGCGCGAACAAAAAAAATCGGTGGTCCCCCTCGATTTGCAAATGGATGATAACCAGCGGATTCTGGTTATTTCAGGTCCGAATGCGGGTGGAAAATCTGTTTGTCTTAAAACAGCAGGCCTGCTGCAATACATGCTTCAGTGCGGATTGATGGTGCCCATGCACCCCGACTCGCGCTGCGGTTTGTTTACACAACTCTTCATTGACATTGGCGACGAGCAGTCGCTCGAAAACGACCTGAGCACCTACAGCTCGCACCTGCTGCACATGGCCTGGTTTTTGAAACATGCCAACCCGACAACCCTTTTTCTGATCGACGAATTTGGCACTGGCACCGAACCCCAGTCAGGAGGCGCCATAGCCGAAGCCGTGCTTGAGTCGCTAAACGAAAAAAAAGCCTTTGGCCTCGTAACCACACACTATGCAAATCTAAAACTGCTTGCAGACAAGCACCCAGGTATTGTGAATGGCGCCATGCTATTTGATACCAAGCAATTACAACCCCTCTACATGCTCCAAACCGGCAAACCTGGCAGCAGCTTTGCCTTTGAAATTGCACGCAAAACAGGCATTCCGGATCATGTGCTTGAAAAGGCGGCCGGCATCACGGGCTTTTCACAACTCAATTTTGAACAGCAGTTGCAGCAACTCGAACTCGAAAAGCTGGAAGTTGCGCGCAAACAAGCCGAATTGCGTGTGGCCGACAGCCTGCTTAACGAAGTGATTGAAAAATACAAGCGTCTGCTTAAGCAACTGGAAGACAAAAAGAAAGGCTTGCTCCAGGAGGCAGGACGCGAAGCAAGGCAACTGATCGAAAAAGCAAACAGGCAAATCGAGCTCACAATCAAGGAAATCAGGGAGGCCAATGCCGAAAAAGAAAAAACCAAGGCCTTGCGCGAGAACCTACAGCAAATGAAGCCGGCTCTTGAAGCCGAAGCTGGAAAACTGGCCGAAGTCCTTA
>CAZBMR010000006.1:0-50024 GCA_964492695.1 uncultured Lentimicrobiaceae bacterium | reverse complement strand
CAGCAAATGAAGCCGGCTCTTGAAGCCGAAGCTGGAAAACTGGCCGAAGTCCTTATAGTTGAAACCATTGATGATCAAGAAAATACAACAGAACTAAAGCCAGGAATGCTTGTCCGCATCGAAGAAATGGACATTACAGGAGAGCTCGTTTCGTTGAGCGAGCACGAAGCGGTAGTGGTTTTCAACAGTGTGCGTTTGCGCACCTCGCCTGAAAAACTGACGGCGCTCAGCAAAAAAGAACAACGAAAAGAAGCGCGCCATCAGCAGCGCAAAAGCACGGGCAGCATTGCTGACGATCTGAATGAAAAGGTGGCCCAGTTCAAAATCACAATCGATGTGAGGGGCAAACGCGCCGATGAGGCGCTGGAGCTAGTATCGAAATACCTCGATGAGGCCATGCTCTTGAGCATCAAGGAAGTGAGCATCCTGCACGGCAAGGGAAACGGCATTCTTCGCAGAATCATCCGGGAATATTTGTCAAAGCAAAAAGAGGTGAGCCGTTTCGAGGATGCCTCGCTCGAAACCGGCGGGCATGGCATCACACGCGTCAAGCTGAAGTAAACCACACTTATTCAATTCCACTGAAATGCTTCATGAACTGAACACGTTCATAGGCGGCAGGGTTATCGGTTTCCCTGATGCTCATGCGACCGATAAAAGCATCGGTGTTTTTGAAATGATGCCGTTCCATCCAGGTGGTCATTTCATCAAGCATCACCTCAATCTCTCTGAAGCCTTTTTTATACAACACCGAGGCTACCTGAACAGCCTTTGCACCGGCTAATAACTGTTTGATCACAGCCTTGCCGTCGTGTATGCCGGTGGATGCCGCCAGGTCGCAGTGCACCTGCCCCGAAAGCATTGCTATCCACCTGAGAGAAATGGCCAGTTCGGCCGGACTGCTGAAAACATTGGAAGCTTTCAGCTCAAAGCGCTCAATATCAATGTCGGGCGAATAAAACCGATTGAAAAGTACCAAACCAGAGATTCCGGTCCAGGAGAGTTTTTGAATCATACCAGCCAAACCAGAAAAATAGTAACTGATTTTAACACCTATAGGTATTTTTACAGTTTTCAGAATCTTTTGAATGATATCAAAATAAACTGCTTCATTTTGAGCAGCATTCATTTTTGTGTTTGAAGGAAGCACAAAAACATTCAACTCAATGGCATCGGCACCTGCCTGCTCCACCCGGCGGGCAAAATCAATCCACTCAGCGGATGAGACGCAGTTGATGCTTGCAATAACCGGAATATCAACCGCCTTTTTGCAATCACGTATCAACTTCAGGTAAGCATCCACATCATTTACCTGGGTATAGTTGCGGATATAATCTTCTGCTTCGGGATAGCCATTGGCAGATTCATTTTGCGTGAGCAAGTGACTGGCATGATGTGCAATCTGCTCCTCAAAAAGCGACTTGAGCACCACGGCAGCCGCACCAAACGAAGCAGCCTCCTTGATGTTTTCGACTGAGTTGGTCAAACCTGAACTGCCCACAATGATTGGATTACGCAGCTTCAGACCCATATAGGTGGTTTGCAATTGAACCATGTCCTGAAAATTGAAAGTTGAATGTGTAAAATTAGGATATTTTCACCTCACCAATTCGCGTATCCCCAATTCAGAGCGATTCTAAATTAAAAAAAACAGGACAGGACTCCGACCGATGTTCACTTCTTCGGTTTATTCATATTTGCCTGCAAATGTGCATCTTAAAATAAGTTTCAATGGTAAAGTTTTTAACAAGATCTTGTTAGCAAATAAGTAAGTAACCACACTTACACCTCTTTGAAATGCCTTACTTTTGAGTGCTGATTGCACCACCAATTGTGTTTCAACAAACAATAGGGAAAGAAATATTCAGGGAATAAACATTGTGCCTGACAGACAGACTTGTGTGAGGTTTTGGCAGAGCATTCCGATCACAGGTCAGTATTAACGAAGAAACCAAACAGTACACATGCGCATTGCCAAACTGTTGACCATATGGATGTTATGGCTGGCGTGCCTGATACCGGAGGAAGCACTGGCTCAGCCCGTTGTAATAGGACAACCGGCTGATACAGCTGTTTGCAACGGTGGTCATGCGGCCTTTTATGTGCTTGCTGTCAATACCGTTGCCTATCAGTGGCAGGAGAATGACGGTGTTGGCTGGTACAACATTGACGGATCCATCACCTATGCGCAAGGTTTCACCACCCCGGTGCTGACAATCAGCGACGCCAATCTGGGCTTGAATGGATATCAGTACAGATGTGTCGTAACAGATGGAGACAATATCTCAGTTACCTCTGACCATGCCACACTGGGGGTGAACGAACCTCCGGTGATCACCATCAATCCGATGGATGCAACGGTGTGTAAGAATGAAGTGGCCTATTTCAACACAGCTGCTTTGTATGCAGATAGTTATCAGTGGCAGGAAAGTGTTGGAGCAGGCTGGATCGACATCACCAACAATGCCTTTTATTCAGGTGTAACAGAGCCGAACCTGATGGTTTTCACCACCACGGGTATGAATGGATTTCGATACCGTTGCAGGATCGTCAATGGCAGCTGTCCCGACACAACTTCATTTGGGATGCTTTTTGTGAATCCTACTCCCACCCTGCAAACTGTAACAGGAGGTGGCTCATTTTGTTTTGGAGGCAGTGGGGTGAGCATTGGCCTGACCGACAGCGAGGCAGGAATTGCCTATCATATGTACCGCAACGGGGTTGCAACAGGTGTGGTGATCACCGGAACGGGCGAGGCCATTAGCTTTGGAATCTTCACACAACCAGGCACATACAATGTCATAGCCATCAATGGTTCAACAAGTTGTGCCATTCCTATGCTCAATGCCGTTGAAGTGGTTGTTCACCCGCTGCCCGTGCAGCAGCAGTTGATTGGTGGTGGCAGTTATTGCGATGGCCAGGCACCACCGGAGGTTTTTTTGGCTTCGTCGCAGCAAGGCATTACCTACGAACTGTTTCGCAACGGTACTTCGACCGGCAATCAGGTTTCAGGAACCGGATTCACGCTGTCGTTTGGTCCGGTATCTGAAACGGGCTTTTACACTGTGACAGCCCGTAATCCTGCCACCGAATGCATGTCGCAAATGACTGGTAATGTGCAGGTTATAAAGAATCAGCTACCACAGATTTTTGCAAGTGCTGATCAAACCATCGGACAGGGCGAAACGGCCAGTCTTTCGGCGCAAGTAAATGGCAGCAACAACTATATGGTTCAATGGCAGCCGTCAGCCTATGTTCAACATCCACAACAAACCTCCACACCCACCATCCCGCTTTATCAAAGCAGGTCGTTCACAGTGATGGCCACCGACCTCATCTCTCAGTGCCAAAGCCTGACTGACAGCCTGAAAGTGATTGTAACCGGCGGACCACTTCAGCTCACACTCACTACCACAAGCAACAATGTTTGTCCGGGCAATGAGGTGAGCATCAGTTCCAGTGTAAGTGGTGGCAGTGGAACCTACAGCTATGCATGGACATCGAATCCGCCAGGTTTCACATCATCGAATCCCAACATAACTGTTCAACCTGCAGAAACAACCACATACAGCCTGAGCATCAACGACGGCAACGGCACTTTGATGAAATCGCTTACCATTGTTGTACATCCCTTGCCTGCAAGCCAGGTGGTGACCGGCGGAGGAAATTACTGTCAGGGCAACGAGGGATTGATTGTTGGTTTGTCAGGCTCGCAAACAGGTGTTCAGTATCAGTTGCGTAACAACGGGCAGTTATTGCTTTCAAAAAACGGAACAGGCAGTGCTCTGACATTTGGAAACTTTACCGAAGCCGGACAATACAGTGTATTAGCTGTTTCCAGTCCTGAAGGATGCCAGGCTGAGATGGCAGGGGTAGCTCAGATTAACGCATTCCTTAAGCCCATTGCAGATGCAGGACCGGAGCAGATGATTGATCAGGGAGAATCGGCCCTGTTGCAGGGCACAGCTTCTTCCGGATCAGGAACTTATCAATTTTCATGGTCGCCTGCAACCTACCTCATCAATCCCAATTCGGCCATTGCAGCCACCGTTCCACTGACAGCGACCAGGCAATTTCAATTGCAGGTAAGTGATCAGGTTTCCGGCTGCATCAGCACCCCCGACCAGACCGTTGTATTTGTTTCGGGCAGTCCGGTCCTGCAGGTTGAAGCCACGGCCGGAAGCTACAACATTTGTCCGGGTGAAGTGGTACAACTCACAGCACTTGCCAGTGGCGGCAGTGGCAACTACACCTATGCCTGGCAATCGGTGCCGGAGGGCTTTGTTTCAAACATCTTCAATCCGGATGTAACACCGCAGGCCACAACAACTTACAAGGTCACCGTGAGTGACGGCTTTTTAAACGCGACAGACCAATTTACGATTACCGTCAGGCCGAAGCCTCAATCATATGCGATTGAAGGAGGAGGAGGTTATTGCACTGGCAATCAAGGACCTGAAATAAGCCTGACTGATTCTGAACCCATGGTTTATTACAGTTTACTGAAAAATGGAACAGAAACAGGAATTCTCAGACAAGGAACAGGCGAGGCATTGAGTTTTGGACCCCAGCAGGCAGAGGGGCAATATCAGATCAAAGGATTCAGTCCTGTCCATTTGTGTGAAGCCATGATGGACGGAACGGCAGCCGTGACAATGATTCCGCTGCCAGTAGTGGATGCCGGTGCAGATGCAACCATTGCCTACAATGCCACGCACCTGCTTCAAGCGATCCCCGGAAGCGGCACTACAAATTTTTCGGTGCAATGGAGCCCGGCAAACCTTATACAGCAACCCAACGCATTGACTTCGTACACTTTACCACTTACAACAACAACACAATTCAGCGTTGTGTTAACCGATAACGAAAGCGGCTGTGTGAGCATTGCCGACCAAAAGACGGTGTATGTGAGTGGCACAGCCATGCAAGTGGAAATACTAACCGAAGGCAACAGCGTATGCAGGGGCGAAACCATCAGGCTAGAAGCACTTGCAAGCGGTGGCACAGGAAGTTATGATTATTACTGGACGTCAGATCCTGCAGGTTTTTATGCAGGCAGTGCCGTCATTGAGGTATCACCAGACGAAACCACCACCTACCATGTGATGGTAAGCGACGGGCTTCAGACGGTGGGTGCCGCTTTTATGGTTACGGTCAATCCACTGCCTCAGCCATTCAGCATCACAGGCGGTGGCAATTTATGCCATCCCGAAAACGAGCTTCCAATAGGATTAAGCGGCTCACAACCCGGGCATTATTATCAACTTTTTTTAGATGAAACGCCTTTGATCATGCTCAGCGGAACAGGTAATGCACTTACTTTTGGCATGTTCAGCGAGGGGGGCGTTTACCGGGTCTTGGCCCAATCACCGGGACAGGGCTGTCAATCGTGGATGGAAGGAACCGCCACCATCACCATCGAAAACCAGGTGATTGCCGATGCCGGACCAGATAAAACGATTTTGACTGGAGGTGTCGTATTGCTTGAAGCTCAGCTGATAGGGAATGGAAGCAACACCGTTTTTAACTGGAATCCCGCAAACAAGCTGCAAAATCCCACTGCCTTGCAGCCCACTACAATCGCGCTGAATGAAACCACCGTCTTCAGACTTACGGCTGGGAGCGCCGGCAGTGGATGCCAGGCCTCGGTGGATGAAGTAACCATTTTTGTGCAGGGACAACCCATTCAACTGATCATTACTACTGATTTTCTGCATGTTTGCCCTGGCGAAGCGGTTCACCTGATTGCCCTGGCCAATGGTGGAAATGGTAACTTCACATACAACTGGACCTCGTTGCCTGCTGGTTTCACATCCAATGTCTTTAACCCAACCTTTTATCCTGAGGTACCAACCATCTTTTTCGTAACCGTTAGTGATGGATCGCAAACTGCCAGTGCTTCCATCGAGATTGGCATGAATGCGCAGCCTGCAGCCTTTTTCGTTGAAGGGGGCGGAATGTTTTGCGATTCCACCGAAACGACAGCAGTTGGCCTTTCCGGATCTGAAACAGGTGTTGAATACCGGCTAATGTTTAACAACAGCCCAACAGGGACCGTGTTGTATGGAAACGGTCAGGCATTGAATTTTGGTTCGCAGCAAGCCGCAGGCACCTATACCGTTGTGGCAGCAACGCAAGCGCAATGCACAAAAACCATGGAAGGAAGTGCCGCAGTAGGCTATCACGCAAGGCCGCTGGTGCTGTCCTCCGCCGATCAAACCATCCCTGGAGGAACTGCTGCAATCATTTCGGCCACAGCCAGCGGAGGATCGGACACCTACAGCTTCAAATGGGTTCCGGGCAATCTGGTGACCAACCCGCAATCTGCCACCACCTCTACTGTTGCACTCAGCTCTACTACGCTTTTTCAGGTGCAGGCCACCGATCTTGCAACAGGCTGCATCAGCAAAGCCGACAGCACCTATGTGTTTGTTGGCGGAGTGCCACTATCGGCCGATATAAGCGTCTCATCCCAAGCGGTTTGTTCAGGGTCAATGGTGATTTTTTCGGCCCTGCCGAGCGGTGGCAGCGGAACATACACCTACATATGGAAAGACCCCGATGATGCCATCATTGGCAGTGGTGCAAACCTGATCATCAACGCCACAAAAGCTGGGACATACACACTCAATGTGCTGGACGGCAGCAATGTAGCCAGCGCATCGGTTGATCTGGCCATCCATCCCCTGCCCGAAGTATTTACTTTGAATGGTGGCGGATTTCTGTGTACAGGCGGATCTGGGTTGCCAGCGATGTTGTCGGGATCGGAATTGGGAATAGAATACAGATTGCAATGGAATGAACTGATAACCACAGCCATACTCTATGGAACAGGATCTCCTCTGCAGTTCAATGCCTTGCAATCCGAAGGTAGTTACAGCGCAAAGGCCATTAACCCGACCAGCGGCTGCATGGCCGAAATGACCGGTTTGATCAATGTGACCGAAACTGATTCCATCATTATTCAAACCCCTGTTTTTCAAACTATCTGGCATGGTCAGCAAGCAACCCTTGAGGCAACAGTAGTTGGGGGATCGGGCAACTTTGCATTTCAATGGTCGCCTGCCGCATTGGTTATTTCGCCCAATAGTGCCGTCACACAAACGCTGCCCTTGACCACAAACACCGGTTTTACCTTCAATGTCAGTGATTTGGTGACAGGATGTTCTGCCACAACCCAAAGCTTTGTTCTGGTTAACAACAACACCATTGGACTCGAGCTTGTGGCACAAAGCACATCCCTCTGTCCGGAAGAACAAACCACCTTGTATGCCCTTGCCAGTGGAGGAAACGGAACCATCAGTTATTCATGGACAAGCAATCCGGCAGGATTCCAGTCAAATGTTTATAATCCAGTGGTAAGTCCGATTGTTCCAACAACATACTACATAAGTGTAACGGATGGAATAACCACCATGACGGACAGCATCCAAATCACTCTCAAGCCGGCACCTGCGCGTTTTGAGGTTTCCGGCGGAGGAATCGTTTGCAGTGGCAACAGCACAACGGCAATTCTGCTTTCCAATTCGGAATCAAGCACCACCTATGATTTGTGGCGAAACGGAACCGCAACAGGTCAGTCGTTGACAGGAAACGGTCAGGCCCTGTCATTTGCAGGCATCGCGCAAGCCGGTGCTTATACCATTACCGGGCAAACGGGCATAAGTGGTTGCAGCAGTGTAATGGAAGGAAGTGCCACAGTAGAAAGCTTCACCCCACCCACGGCCTTTGCCGGACCTGACCAACAAATTGCTTCAGGGCAGGCAGCCCTCCTCACGGGCACACTGAACGGAGGCTCGGGCAATTACAATTATTTTTGGAATCCGTCCTATCTCACGCTATCACCATATCAGTCAAGCACTTACACTTTACCCCTCAACCAATCTACTTTGTTTCTGTTTTACGGAAACGATTTGGTGAGCGGTTGTGCAAGCCAGGTTGATACCACCATCGTCATCGTCACAGGCGGCAGTTTGACGGTGGGCATTTATCCCAACAGCACCACAGTTTGCGCTGGCCAATCGGTTTTACTCACGGCTGTTCCGGGAGGAGGAACCGGAAACTACAGCTTTGTATGGCGCAATGAAGCTGGTCAAGTTATTGGGAATGAAAGTATTTTGAGCTTTATTCCGCCACAAACGACGCAAGTGACTGTTGAGATTGCCAATGGAGGACAAAGCCAGACAGCATCAGCAGACATCATTGTGAGGGCATTGCCGCAAATCTACCACGTCACGGGAGGTGGCGGGCTCTGCCCTGGTAATGCCGGTCTTCCAGTGGGACTGGAAACGAGTGAGGAAGGTGTTTTGTACACCTTGCAGCGCGATTTACAGCAGGCCCTTCTCACGGTAGTCGGACAGGGCGATCCCATCAATTTTGGAAATTTTGCACAGGAAGGAATCTACACCGTGGAAGCTATTGCGCCAGAGGCACAATGCGCAGCAATGATGGCAGGATCGGCATTGATTCAGGAGCACAACGCACCTGAAATTATTGCAGGCGATGATCAGGTGGTGTTTGCAGGCCAAACCGCTCAATTAAGCAGCATCGTTTTCAACGGATCGGGCAACTATGCCTATCAGTGGCAGCCTGCCGACATGCTCTGGGATCACACCATCCCGAATCCAACAAGCAAACCACTGGAAAACAGCGTATTGTTCAGTGTTGATGTGACGGATAACATCACCGGATGTGGGGCTTCGGACCAGACCTATGTATTCGTGGCAGGAAACCAGTTGAGCCTTCAATTGGAGCTCTCGGATGATGCGGTGTGTCCGGGCACGGGTGTAAGCTGCACGGCCCTGGTGCAGGGCGGAACAGGCAATTACAGCTGGTGGTGGACCAGCGGGCCAGCCGGGATGAATTCAGGAAATGCAACCACCACCATCTTTCCGCAAACCAGTGTATGGCTGCGTGTTACAGTTAGTGATGGTTTAAGCTCTGTTTCGGATTCCGTTTTCATTCAGGTATTTGAGAAACCGGCCAACTATGTACTTAGCGGTGGTGGAAGTTGGTGCGCTGGATCAGAAGTCCCGTTGATACACTTATCCGGAAGCGAAGCCGGTCAGTTGTATGCGCTGTTCAGAGATGGCATTTACACAGGGCAGTCATTTACCGGAACGGGCAACTCACTGAACCTGAACGTAAACGCAGGAAATGGCACCTACACCCTTGTCGCAACAAACTCACATGGATGTGAGCAAATGATGGAAGGCAGTGCTGTTTTGAATCAGCAGCAAGCCCCGGCAACATTCACACTGACGGGAGGAGGCGTGTGGTGTGAGGGGGATCGCAGCGCAGGCATGATGCTCAGCGGATCGCAGGCCGGAGTGGTGTACCGCTTACTCTATAACAACGAAGAAACGGCAGCCGTGTATAATGGAACCGGTCAACCCATCAGTTTTGCCGCACCACCCCTTTCGGGGAACTACAGCATGCTGGCAACATATGAGTCGGGCAATTGCGAACGCCCTATGGCAGGATCGGCAACGGCATTGTATTATCCCCTTCCGGAAGTGATGATAGACGGACCGGATTCGGTTTGCCTTGGATCGCATGTCACCCTTACGGCCAGTGGTGCCGATACGTATATATGGCTCACCGATCCGCCGGCATCAACACAAAGCCTTACGCTTCAGCCAGAATCGTCGGTGGAGATCGGGCTGATTGCCACCAACAGCTTTGGTTGCAGCGACACCACCTCTCACAGCATTGAAGTTCAAGAACTTCCCGTTTTTGAAGTGTTTGAAGATACAGAAAGCCGCAGCGTTTTCATCGAAGCCAATGCGGTTTATCCGCAATACAGGTTTTACGTTGCGGGGCAATTGCTTTCAGAAGGCCCCGAAACAACCTACACCTATGGGTATGGATTATTGCCCAGCGATACCATTACTGTGGAAGCTGAAAGTCAGTTTGGATGCATCCAGAAAGCCTGGATAGTTTTGCAGGGAAGCACCAACGAAATCACCATCAATGCCTTTTCACCCAACGGTGATCAGATCAACGACAAGTTTCTTGCTGGTTACAACATCCGGATTTTTAACCGGTGGGGAGTGGAACTGTATGCAGGTGCTGATGGCTGGGATGGGCGTTACAACGGTGCACGGGTGGCTGACGGCACCTATTATTATATTATGGAAATACGCGACCTCAACGGCCTGGTCGTCAGAACCGAAAAAGGAAGTGTAACAATTATCACCGAATGATCAGCCTCCGTCACATATTCCTGGCAGTGTTCCTGTTGTTCATCACAACTTCCATGGCACAAAAAGCCGCAGAAAGGCAGGCTGCCAAACACTATGCCGCCCATAATTTTGTAAAGGCAGCGCAGCTTTGGAAACAGGCCTTTGAAAAGACTGCAGATGAGCACAGCCGCAGAACAATTGCATTCAATATTGGCATGGCCTATCAGCGCATGAACCATCTGGACGAAAGCCTTCAATGGTATGCAGTGGCCATTGCCAATCAGGATGCGCCCACAGAATGGCTTTTGGCACAGTCGGAGGTACTGCTAAAATCAGGAAAGCTGAAAGATGCCAAAGCTTCAGTGGAAAAGGTGCTCGAAACCGACCCATATTCCCAGGAAGCAAAGCAACTGATGACACTTATCGCGCACAGCGAAGCACAGCCATCATTGCAATATCCCGTTATTTTCAGTGCTGTTAAAATCAATACTTCTTCGAGTGATTATGCTGCCTCCTGGTTAAACAGCGACCTGGTGATTTCGTCTTCGCGTCCACAGCGTCAAACGCTCCAAAGAGACGGCCGCACCTCAGAAAATTATTCAGGCTTGTTTCTTACCATCGAAAACCTGTATGGTGATTTCGGCCCTGCCCTGCCCCTGCCCTTGAGCAACAATAAAAATGTTGGTGTATTTACCTGGGATTCACAACGTAAGACAGTTTACTATACCCGGTGTTCCAACAGAAAAAAACGTTGCTTCATCGAAACAAGTCATTTCGACAATCAAAACTTCACTTTCAACAAAGGCAAGGCAGCAGCATTTGTAAATAAAAAATACCACTACGGACATCCTTTTCTGAGTGAGGATGGAAATACACTGTTTTTCAGCGCAAAACTTCCGGGAGGCTATGGCGGAAACGATATCTACACCATTACCATCCTGCCCGACGGTTCGTTTGGTTTGCCCGTGAATGCTGGTCCTGAAGTGAATACGGCATTCGACGAAGTATTTCCTACCACATTGGGCGACAGTGTTTTAATTTTTTCGAGCTCGGGCCACCTGCAAGGTTTCGGCGGGTTGGACATGTATGCTGCGAACATCACCACCAATGGTTTTGAAAATGTGCGCGTGTTGTTGCCTCCATACAATTCAACGGCTGACGATTTTTCACTCAGTCTGCGGAAAGGACAAACAAAAGGAATTTTTAGTTCCAACCGTCAAACAGATCAAAAAGACGACCTTTACTTTTTCGAGGGCTGGCCATTGCGGCAACTTGTTACAGGTAAAGTGTTGGATAATAATAGCTTAAAAGGCATTGACTCCGCTCTGGTTGTCTGTTCATCCGGGGATGAAACACAGTCAACATATACCAATCAGGAAGGAATCTTTCAATTGTCGTTGCCCGAAACGCTGCAAGGCATCATCACAGCCACACATTCAGGCTATTATCCCGAAAGAATAAGGCTGCCTCAGGAACAATCCGCGCAGGAAAATGAACTTCAAATCCTGTTGCAGCCCATGGTGTATGCCGCCGAGGCCCGCGGCAGGGTGACTGAACGCGGCAGTGGCTTACCGATGGAAGGCGAAAAAGTAAGCCTCTATGGTCCAGGAGGTTATCTGGCCACAACCCTGACCGACCGCAATGGATTGTATGGATTCGACACCTTGCAGCACGACAGAATCTATACCTTCAAAGTAAGTGACGCGGGTTTCTTCACCGAGTCGCGTGTGATACGCGTTCCTGCCTTGCAACAAAACCTTGTTTTGGAAAAAAGTAACGGCTATGACCTTGATTTTGAACTCACACGCATCAAGGAAAAAGAGGAAATCATACTCAACGACATTTATTACGACTTTGACAAGGCCAGCCTGCGGGAGGCATCCAAAACTGAATTGCAAAAACTGGCCTCCATGTTGCGTGAAACGCCGGGTGTGAAAGTGCAGATTGCCTCCCATACTGACGAACGTGGAACCTCAGCCTACAACGACAAACTGTCGCAGGAAAGAGCCCAGGCCGTGGTTGATTATTTGATTGCCAGCGGCATCCAAGCCTCACGCCTCATTGCCAAAGGCTTTGGGGAACAACAACCCATTTTTAGAAATGCAAGCGACGAAGGACAGCATCAGGCCAATCGCAGAACGACATTTCAGGTGACTGCCTATGACCAACAAACTCAAAATGAAACAGATGAGTTAACGGATAGGGGTGCACAAGAAAGTGTCAACACCCGTTTGATCTTCAGGGTGCAAGTACTCGTTTCTTCTTTCAAATACGATCCGGAACTTTACTTCTCCGCATTGCGCACCACCATTCCTGATCTGAAATTTTATGTGCAGCCTCAGGAACAGCTTTTCAGATATGAAGCCGGCGACAGATACCAGCTCAGCGAGGCGGAGGCTTTGCGAAACCTCATCCGGTCTGCCGGATTCGCCGATTGCTTCATCGTTCCCTACATCGACGGACAAAGAGTTACCATTCAGCAAGCCAGGGAGTTCCAGCCATGAAAGTGATCAAAACATTTCTCATTTGCAGCTTGATGCTGTTTTCGGCAGGTGCTTGGGCGCAGTCTGACCTTTTATTCAGCAACAGCATGCGCTCGATCAGCGTTTACAACCCGGCAGCCATCGAAAGCAACGACATGATCAATCTGCAATTGTCGGGCAGGCAGCAATGGGTTGGATTTCCCGACGCACCATCAGCCATGCAATTTATCGGGGAGCATTTCTTTGATGCACATCATATGGGCCTGAAGCTGAAGGCTTTGTCGCAAACCACAGGAAAGGAAGTGACGCAAAGGCTGATGGCAGCCTATGTGTACAGGGTCTATTTCAGCGACAAGACGTTTTTGAATTTCGGACTTGGCGCAGGCATTTATCAACGCAACATCTTATATTCCAAGCTTGTATATTACGAAGGAAACGAACCATTGATACGTCCTGACGAGAAATACCTGCGTCCTGACTTTGAACTTGGGATGCATTTCAGTGCTGGTAATCTTGAAGCGGGCTATTCGTTGAATCATCTGGGCGAATGGCAACGCGATGCCTCCATCAGCCGCATCCCCATGCACCATCATGTGTATGGCACTTACCTGATCGCACTGAACGATGCATACCGGTTAAGGGCCGGTGCATCCTATCACCAGCAAGGAAAGGTGGGTTATCTTCAATTGGATGCCCAAGCTTTTTTGGGCGTGCTTCAAGCCGGAATAGGCTGGCGTCACCTGGATGCCTTCATCATCAAGGCAGGCATCAGGGCCACTGACAATGTGGAGCTACACTATAGTTACGATATCGGCATCAACAAGCTTGCCGGATTCAACAGTGGCACGCACGAATTTCTGGTGTTGCTGCGCATCCAGAAGCCGGCAAAGCTCTATCTCTCGCCGCGCTACCTCGACTATTGACCTTGCGGATGCAGGTAGGAAAAGATGTCGTCTTTCTTTAAGATGTCGAGGGCTTTCAAAAGGGTTTCGTCATAGTCGGCAACCACTTCGTAATAAGCCCCCAAATCCCAAAGGTTGCGTGCAATCAACGCTTTAACCTGGTATTTGATGAGCTCTTGCGAACGCTCCCAAGCCTCCTTGTCCCAGCTAAGGCCATCTGCCTCGGCTTGCTTGTTCAGGTCACTGATCATGGCATCATCTACCTGAAATTTCCTTTTAAATGTGGCAATGTCATTGTATGTGTTTAAAAGCTGCTGCCTGCGGGCGTTTGTAAACTGGAGTGTGTAGGTATTCAGCACACCTTTTCTGATCAGGTCGGAATAAAAATTGGTGTATTGTGTTGAATCCCAAGCCACAAACACATCGGGCATGATGCCTCCACCGCCATAAACAAGCCGTTTGCCAGGGGTGTAGTATTTCAGTGAATCTGGAAACTGAATGCTGTCGGCATGCACAAATTCACCGCGTTCGTGACGTTCGTACAGGTCTTTGTAATATTTTTCGACGCCTTCGTCGTATGGGCGCTGGATGCACCGACCCGTTGGTGTGTAGTATCGTGCGTTTGTAAGCCTGATCACGGAGCCATCGGGCAGGTTGAAGGGCCGCTGCACGAGGCCTTTGCCAAATGAGCGCCGTCCGATCACAAGCCCGCGATCCCAGTCCTGAATGGCACCCGACACAATTTCGCTGGCCGAGGCGGATGCTTCATTGATAAGCACAATGAGTTTACCTTCCTCAAAAATACCTTTTGCAGTCGCTTTATAGTCTTGTCGCGGCGAATTTTTCCCTTCGGTATAGACAATCATTTTGCCATTGTGCAGAAACTCGTCGGATAGCTCAACGGCTGTATTCAAATAACCACCTGAATTGCCGCGTAAATCGAGTATGAGGTTTTTCATTCCCTTTTTGTTGAGCTGTTCCATTGCGGCATAAAATTCCTCCATCGAAGTTTTCGAGAAGCGGTTCAGCCTGATATAGCCTGTTTTTTCAGGCAACATAAAAGCAGCATCGATGCTGTTGATGGGTATTTTGTCACGAACGATGTCGTAGGCAATGAGGTCTTTGCGACCAGAGCGTAGGATATCAACATGCACTGTAGTTCCTTTTTTACCCCGAAGACGATCCATCACCCATTTGTTGTTGACCTTGTTTCCGAATGCATCTTCACCATTGATCTTCACAATTTTGTCGCCTGCCATGATTCCCAGTTTATCCGAAGGGCCTCCTGGTACAGGAGAAACGACCAGGATGGTATCTTTGCTGAGCTGGAAAGTCACTCCGATGCCTTCGAAGCTGCCTTCGAGCGGCTCGTTGGCTGCAGCCAGTTCCTCTTTAGAAATATAGGCCGAGTGTGGATCAAGCTCCTTGAGCATGCTCACAATGGCATCTTCAGTGAGTTTGGCCGGTTGTGTGCTGTCAACATAAAAGTTTTCGATATAAAACAGGGCCGCAGCCAATTTTTGACTTGTTTCCTTTGGATCGCTTTTCAAGGTTTGTGCAAAAACTCCTTCGTTTGCAGCGATCAAAACAATGACCGCAGCCAACAATTTCAACCAATATTTTTTCATGAAACCCCTTTTTTTAAGATAAGTCGCCAAAAGTAAGGATATTCAGGAAAAAGGGCCGTCGCATGACGGCCCTTTTTGTTAATGTTTTTTAAAGAGGTTGAGCCACCAAAGTGCAGTTACAACGCTTTGCACCTGTAGGCTGGATACTGCAGTACTAACTGCGCCATGCATTTTAAAACGCCAACACTTCAAGCGCAGCAGCGTAGATTTTTTCAGCGTTTGGAAGGATGGCTTTTTCGAGTATGCGGTTGAACCCAACGGGTGTGAAGGTTGAGCCTACGCGTTTTACAGGAGCATCCAGGTATTGGAATGCTTCATCGGCAATCATGGCAGAGAGTTCGCCACCAAAACCGCCAAACACCTTGTCTTCGTGAACAACCAGCACACGGGAAGTTTTCTTCACCGAGTTAAGAATGGTTTCTTTGTCAAGCGGAACCAGCGACCGGATATCCACCACTTCCACACTCAAGCCTTTTTCTTTTTCAATTTTCTCGGCTACCTGCAGGGCCATATGTGTGGTGTTGCCATAAGTGATGATGCTCAGGTGCTTTCCTTCGCGGCGTACGCGGGCTTTCCCGAAAGGCACCTCAAAATCATCGGGAACAACGGTTTCGGCCAAAGGATCATTGTAAAGTGCCTTGGGCTCAAGAAAAACAGTTGGTCCTTTTGAGCGCATGGCTGTACGTAGCAATCCGGCAGCATCATCTGCAAACGAGGGATACACCACCCTTAAACCGGGGAGCGTAGTAAGCGCACCCTCAATGGTTTGGCTGTGGTACAAACCTCCACCGATATACCCCCCCGATGCCAGACGAATTGTAACATTGGGTGCAAAAGCACCATTGCTTCTCCAATAGTCGTGCGATGTTTCGAGCAGCTGTTCCATGGCAGGCCAGAAATAATCGGCAAATTCAGCGCCTTCGATCACAATGCGGATTTTATCGTTGAAACGGCTCATGCCATTGGCTGTGCCGGTGATGTAATCTTCGGCAATGGGGGCATTGAACACCCTGTTTTTGCCAAACTCCTGCTGCATGCCTTTGGTCACGTTGAAGATGCCGCCCTTATCCTTGTTAGCCACATCCTGACCCCAGATATAAGTATCGGGATTGTGGCGGAATTCAGCTTTGAGGGTTTCGTTGAGCGCCTGGATAAATTTGAGTTTGTTTCCGGTGCTGCCGTCATGTTCGCCTGTGGGGTATTTTGACGAAATGTATGGTTCGGGGATTACAAAGTTGTGAATGGATTCGGGTGTTGGATCAGGGGCTACAATGGCTTTTTTGTGGGCTGCCGAAATCATTTTTTTTGCTTCTTCGTCGAGGGCTGCAATTTCTTCGGCAGTAAACTTGCCAGAATGAATCAGTTGCACCTTGAAACGTTCGAGCGGGTCGGAAAGTCTGACACAGTGACGCTCATTGTCGTCGCGGTAGAGCTCATGTTTGTCGCTGTTGGAGTGCGAATGAATGCGCACACAGTTGGCATGCACAATCACAGGTTCGCCATGCTGCTCGATGTATTCCCTTGCTGCAAAAATGGTGTTCATCGAATCAAACACATTTTTGCCGTCGCAATACATGATTTTCAGGTTCTTAATGCCGCGGTAGTTTTCAGCAGCCCTGCGGTTGGCCGACTGGTCGCGCTGCGGCACAGAGATGCCAAACTGGTTGTCCTGAAAAACAAACATCACCGGAAGTTTCTCATTCGAAGCACCGTTGATGGCCTCAAACACATAACCTTCTGAAGTGGACGATTCTCCTTGTGAACTGATGGCAATACCTTTCGCACCATATTGCTTGATGCCCCTTGCCACACCCACAGCGTGCAGCGTGTGATTGCCCGTTGCAGATGAGACGTTTTGGATGTTCCACTCAGGTTTGGCAAAATGGTTTGACATATGGCGGCCCCCGCTGGCAATGTCGCTGCCCTTTGAAATGCCGTTAAGAATGATTTCTTCTGCTGTCAGTCCGGCAGAGATGGCTGTGAGCATATCGCGGTAATATGGAAACAGGAAGTCTTCGTTGCGTCTGAACACCTGACCGATCGCCAGTTGGATACCATCATGACCAGCATATGGTGCATGGTAAGACCAACCCAGCGCTTGCTTGAGGTAATTCGGCGCTTTCTCGTCGATCTGACGACCAAGTGTCATCAAGCTATACCATTTTTTCAGCGTTTCTTTATCGGTTGTTTCGAGTGTAAACTTTCTTTTTTGTGTCATTTGTCGGAAAATTTATGTGAAGAGGCCCTTTTTTGAGGGTGCAAAAGTACTAAAAAATGTTCAATTTAAATCAAATCTAAATAAGCTGCCCATCATTTTCACTGCTGCAAAGCATTGCGACAGCTTTTGTTAAATGAGTAAACGCACAGTTGGCCGTGTGGTTCAATTCAAATCGAAAAAATCGTTCCCAAACCTGTGATTCAGCAAATTATCTTCGCAGAATTGTAAACTGTCCGTTTTCTTCGAGCCGGATGATCGAAGTTGCTTTGGCTGCTTTAATCTCATCCTGATGAAGGCCAACGATGTGGTCGGCGCGTTGTTTCACCTCATCGGATATTTGCCCGAAGAACAAGGGTGTCGGCTCACCGCTGATATTTGCCGAGGTGGAGGCAATGGGTTTGCCAAAGTGTTTCACAAGTGCCGTGCAAAAAGGATCGTTCGTCACCCTGAAACAGATGCTGCCATCTTTCCCCAACACATTCTTTGCAAGATTTTTAGCTCCCGGATAAACGATGCTGATGGGATTTGCAGCATAGGCGATCAGGTCGAGTGCCATGGGGGGCACCTCTTTCAAATAGGAGCCAAGGCGTGCAGTGCTTTCAATCAGGGCGATGAGGCTGTTTTGTTCTTTCCTGCGTTTTATCCTGAACATGCGTTCAACCGCCCTGCTGTTGGTTGCATCGCAGCCCAAACCCCACACGGTATCAGTAGGATACAGAATCACCCTGCCTTTGCGCAAAGCTTCTGAGGCCAGTCGCACTTCGTTTTCAAACACATTCATAAACGATCGGTCAAGGCTTGTTCGTCGATGGTGCTCGCACACTCAAAGTGTTTTTCGGGGCAGGCCTGATGTCCGTGCAATCCGCACGGCCGGCATTTGAGTGGCTTTTTGGTTTCAACAACTACTGCATTATCCGAAAGCGGACCAAAGCCAAAGGCCGGAACAGTGGAACAATAAACCACTGTAGTGGGTGCATTCACCGCGCTGCAAAGATGCATAGGGGCTGAATCATTTACAAAATTCATGTGTGCATCGCGCATCAGTGCGGCCGATTCGAGCAGCGAAAGCTGTCCGCAAAGCGATACGGCCTTTGGATGTTGTGCAGCTTTGATGATCTCTTCGCAGAGCGGTGCGTCATTTTGCGCTCCGAGCAGGTAAACCTGTGCAGCTGTGTCAACTTTCTTTAAAAATGAGATCCACCGCTCAACCGGATATTGTTTGGTGTACCACAACGAAGCCGGTGCAATACATATATAAGGATGAGTTTTGAACCGGTCAACAGCCTGTTCGTCTTTTGGCGAGGGATAAAGCTTGATTTTTCGTTCAGGATTTTCAACCAGGCTGCCCAAGAGCGAGAGGTTGCGATCAACTTCGTGCACTTGGGTGATTTCGTTGGAGATATGATGAGGAACGCTGATGGTAAACAAGGGACTCAGCGGGTTTTTATCAAATCCAATGCTTGTTTCAGCCTTGCTGAATGCCGTTAGGATTCCCGTTGAAAAAAAACGTTGCGCATTGATAACCAGGTTGTATCGCTCCTTACGTATCTGCTTCATCAATTGCCATAAATGGGCATACTTGTCTTTCCGCTTGTCCCAAACAAGAAGTTGTCGGATGTAAGGATGTGCATCAAACAGCGATGCATACCCATGGCGCAGGAGCACGTCAATGGAAGCAGTCGGGTAGGTCTGATGCAAGGCTTCGAGCACCGGTGTGATCAGGATCACATCTCCAATGGATGCAGTTTGAATCACCAGAATGCGTGATATGTTGCCTGATTTCATGATGCAAAAGTAACAAGTTTCGGCTGGCTTCGCGAAGCCAATAGCGGATGTTTAATGATGTATTATCAGCCTGCTAAAGGTGCCGTTTGGTGAATCCTGAACAGATACCGGATCAAAAACCATGAACCTCCTGCACTGAACAGATGCCACAGAAAATGTGTTCCTTGTGGAATTACATCCTGGCTAACCGTATCCAGTTGCCTGAAAAGCAAAGATATAGAAAATAAAACGATCGTCATAACCACATCAGAGGCAAATTGAAAGTGGTTGCGATAAAGAAAAAGGAACAAAGGCACGATCACCATGATGCCCGAAAAAGCGTAGGAAACATTGATGCCCATGTGCGGTGGCAACTGTTGAAAAAACAAAAAACGAACCACAATAAACGGCACGAACAGCAACAGCACCTGCCACCATCGCGGAAAAACCTTTAGCCAAAAAAACACGGATAACGAGAGGCTGAGGATGGCCGGTGGAACGAAATCGAGAAATAAAAATACAGGCGTGGCCCTGAATGCATGAAACAGCGTACTGCCCAACCCACCCAGAAAAACCATCAACAATGCAAACAATAAAAACCGCTGCTGCAAAATGGCAGGCCACAAACGCACAAACCACAACACCGCAGGAAGCATCATCACCACCGAACTCAATGCGTTCCAGGGTTCAACAATCAAAAGATGGGGATGGTATTCTGCATAATGCGGGCCGCCATCAGCAAGCCGCTCGTCATACCAGGCCGAGGAAACTACAGGCACAGCCGACGTCATGAAGTTCACACCAATCATACCAAAGCACTAAGGGTTAAAAAACGGGTAGTCGGTGTAGCCGCGCTCACCGCCACCATAAAAAGTGGAAGGGTCGGCTTCGTTGAGGGGAGCATCTGCCGCATAGCGCGCCACGAGATCGGGATTGGAGATAAAATGTTTTCCAAATGCAATCAGGTCGGCTTCGCCGGAGGCAATCATTTTTTCCGCCAGGGCAAAATCATACCCTCCCCCACTGATCACAGCACCCTCAATGATGGGTCTGAAATGTGCTGTCACCTTTTTCAAATAGGCCGGAAGCCCTGTGATGCTATTCTGATCCGGCTCAATCATATGAAAATAGGCCAGTTTCAAGGGACTAAGCTGATGAACCAGGTATTCAAAAGTCTCTACCGGTTGGGTGTTGCGCAACCCAAAATTGGTGCCGGAGGGAGAAAGTCTGATGCCCGTATGCCGGTGGCCTATCGACTGAACCACAGCCTGTGTAACCTCGATGGCAAAGCGGCATTTGTTTTGAATGTTTCCTCCATAGGCATCGGTGCGCAGGTTGGTATTGTCGTTTAAAAACTGCTCAATAAGGTATCCGTTGGCAGCATGAATTTCCACCCCGTCGAAGCCGGCTTTCATGGCATTGCGTGCTGCCCGGGCATAATCGTCGATGGTTTCCTGGATGTCATCGCGTGTCATGGCATGGGGCACCACGGCAGGCATTTTTCCCTGAGGTGTGGTGATCAGGCCAGGTTCGGCAACTGCCGAAGGTGCAAAAGGCAAACCACCGTCGGCCTGCAGGAGCGGATGGCTATGCCGTCCGACATGCCACAGCTGACAGAAAATCTTACCTCCCTGTTCGTGAACGGCATCCGTAACGTGTTTCCAGCCCTCAATCTGCTGCTGCGAGTAGATTCCCGGGGTATTGGCATAGCCCATGCCTTTGGGCGAAATTTGTGTAGCTTCGCTCACAATGATCCCGGCAGTGGCACGCTGACCATAATACAAGGCATTCAGTTTGGTGGGGGCGAGCCCGCTTCCAGCCCGCTGCCGGGTGAGCGGCGCCATAACAAAGCGGTTGGCAGTTTGCAAAAATGGTGATTCAAACTTCAGAAGAAGCTGCTTATTTTCATTCATTCAAAGATTGTTATCAAGTTTGTGGAGGTAAAACAAAAAAACGGCTATTTTTGTTTAGTGTTTTAATTTGTATTCAATCTAAATAATCATGCCTCATTTTCAAACGCGCGGCCTCGTGCCTCACAAGCGGCATACTGTTTTCAGAAAAGCAGACGGAGGCTTGTATGCCGAGGAATTGGTATCGACAGAAGGATTTTCTGATGTTTACAGTTTGATCTACCACACCTGGCCGCCCACCATGGTGATGCACATAGGCGAAGCTGTGGATGTGGCCCCAAAAGTAGCATTGAAGTCGAATATGCAGCACCGCAGCTTCAGGGGATTTGATGTGAAAGCTGCTGACGATTTTCTCGATAGCCGTGTGCATGTGCTGGTGAACAACGATGTGTATATCAGCCTTGCAGCACCCCGGAAATCGATGACCGGTTACTTTTACAAAAACAGCCAGGCCGATGAGATGCTATTCATCCACCGCGGAAAGGGCGTGTTGAAAACCATTTTCGGTGAACTTCCCTTTGAATATGGTGATCACCTTGTGATCCCGCGCGGGACGATTTATCAAATTGATTTTGAGACAGAGGATAACAGGTTGTTCATTGTTGAATCCTTTCATCCTCTGCGTTTCCCAAAGCGTTATTTGAATAAAAACGGGCAACTGCTTGAACATTCTCCTTTCTGCGAACGCGACATCCGAACACCCCAAAGGCTGGTGACACACGATGAGAAGGGCGAGTTTCTGGTGAAAATAAAACGCGATGACAAACTGTTTCCATACACCTATGCGGCTCATCCTTTTGATGCTGTGGGATGGGACGGTTGCCATTATCCCTTTGCGCTCTCCATCCACGATTTTGAGCCCATCACAGGCCGTGTGCATCAGCCACCACCGGTTCATCAAACTTTCGAAACCCCTGCCTTCGTGACATGTGCTTTTGTTCCAAGGCTCTACGATTATCATCCCGACGCCATTCCAGCTCCCTACAACCACAGCAATGTGGATTCCGACGAGGTGCTCTATTATGTTGACGGCGACTTCATGAGCCGAAACCATATTGAAAAAGGCATGATTACCCTGCACCCCATTGGCATTCCGCACGGACCACATCCGGGAGCAGCCGAACGCAGCATCGGAAAAAAAGACACACAAGAACTGGCTGTGATGGTGGATACCTTTAAGCCACTGATGCTTACCACCGCGGCGATGGGCATCGAAGACAAAAACTATTTTAAAAGCTGGTTGTTTTAACAAAAATATCTCCTCCATGAGCGAAACAGATTTCCTGCCGATCAACGGAACCGACTATGTTGAATTTTATGTGGGAAATGCCAAACAGGCTGCCCATTATTACCAAACAGCATTTGGTTTTCAACCACTTGCATATGCAGGTTTGGAAACAGGCCTCAAAGACAGGGCCTCCTATGCCCTGAAACAGGGTAAAATTGTCTTTGTTTTCACCACCGCACTCGGCCCCGAATCGCCGATTGCCGAGCATCAAAAGATGCATGGCGATGGCATCAAGGTGATCGCCTTGTGGGTTGACGATGCCCGAAAATCATGGAAAGAAACCACCCAAAGAGGTGCACGATCCTATATGGAGCCAGTTGTTCAGATTGACGAATACGGCGAAGTAGTTATGAGTGGCATCCATACCTACGGCGAGACCGTGCACATGTTTGTGGAACGTAAAAACTATTTCGGACCGTTTCTTCCGGGATTCAAAAAGTGGGAACCAGCTTACAAACCAGCCGAAACAGGATTGTTGTATGTGGATCACATTGTTGGCAATGTGGGCTGGGGCGAGATGAACCGCTGGGTAAATTTTTATCAGAAGGTGATGGGATTCGATCAGCTCATCTCATTCGACGACAAGGACATATCCACCGAATACACCGCTTTGATGAGCAAGGTGATGGCAAATGACAATATGCGCATCAAGTTTCCCATCAATGAGCCGGCCGAAGGAAAAAAGAAGTCGCAGATTGAAGAATACATCGACTTTTACAGGGGTGCGGGCGCACAACACGTGGCCATGGCCACCAATAACATCGTTGAAACGATTGCACAGCTCAAAAGCCGCGGGGTTGAATTTCTGCATGTACCGGATGCCTATTACGACACCGTGCTCGAACGTGTGAAAGCCATTGACGAAGACCTCGAAACACTGAAGAACCTGCGCATCCTGATTGATCGTGACGAGGACGGTTATCTGCTGCAACTCTTTACAAAGCCTGTCGAGGACAGGCCAACGGTGTTCTATGAGATCATACAACGTAAAGGTGCTAAATCTTTCGGCAAGGGCAATTTCAAAGCACTCTTCGAAGCCATCGAACTGGAACAGGCCAGCAGAGGCACGCTGTAAAAAAAACATTCATTGACCCAGCCGCATGAAAAGTCGGATTCACATACCACCACACAGCGACTTCCCACTCGAAAACATCCCTTTCGGTGTTGCTGAGCATCAAGGACAAACCTACGTGGCAACACGTGTTGGCGACACCGTGGTTAAATTGCTGCCTTTCGCCACAGCAGGTTTGTTAGGCCCAACTTTGGTCAAGAAGTCACACATCTTTCAGGCACAGGTGCTAAACCCGTTTATTGAACTTGGCAAGCCAACCACAACTGCGTTGCGCCATCGCCTGCAGGAGCTGTTGAGCGAAGAAAGCACAGACCTTGATGCACATCCGGAAATTATAGATACCTGCTGTGTTCCATTGGAGGAGGTCAGAATGCTGATGCCTGTGGCAGTGGGCGACTACACCGACTTTTATTCTAGCATAGAACATGCCACCAATGTTGGCATCATGTTTCGCGATCCTGCCAACGCGCTGCTTCCCAATTGGAAACACCTGCCGGTGGGTTATCATGGACGCAGCTCTTCCATCGTGGTTTCCGGAACCAATATTCACCGGCCAAAAGGACAAACCAAGCCCAAAGAAGATGGACCTGTTGTTTTTGGATCCTCACAACAGCTTGATTTTGAACTTGAAATGGCCTTCATTACTGTTGGATCAACCAACTTGGGCGAAAGCATCCCTGTTGAGCAGGCAGAAGATCATATTTTCGGTTTGGTGCTCTTCAACGACCTATCTGCACGCGACATTCAGAAGTGGGAATATGTGCCTCTGGGACCATTTCTCTCAAAAAGTTTTGGCTCGGTGATTTCGCCCTGGGTGGTAACGCTGGAAGCACTTGAGCCATTTCGGGTGGCAGGGCCATTGCAGGAGCCTGAACCTCTTCCCTATCTCAAACAACAGGCTGATGCCAATTTCGACATTCAGCTTCAGGTTTTGCTAAAGCCTGCCAGTGCCGGGGCCACCATCATCAGCCAGTCAAATTTCAGATACATGTATTGGAGCATGCGACAACAGCTTGCACACCAGACTGTTGCGGGCTGCAACATCCGCACCGGCGATATGTACGGATCGGGAACAATCAGCGGACCAACCCCCGGCTCTTACGGTTCGATGCTGGAGTTGTGCTGGAAAGGCACAAAACCGCTTCGCATGGCGGATGGCAGCGAGCGCATTTTTCTGCACGACAACGATACCGTCATCATGACAGGTTTTGCCCAAAACAACAAACTCCGGATTGGTTTCGGAAGCTGTGAAACCACCATCCTACCTGCCTTGACTTAATACACCCGTCTATGCTCACCCTCGACACCCCAAACATTCCGCAACAATACCTGCACCGCATTTTGCTTGGCAGCATTGCACCACGACCCATTGCTTTTGCGAGCACCATCGATGCGAATGGCCAGCCCAATCTTGCACCTTTCAGCTTTTTCAATGCCTTTGGTGTCAATCCGGGCACTTTGATTTTTTCACCCTCGCGCCGCGGACGCGACAACACCACCAAGCACACCTACGAAAACCTGCTTGAAGTGCCGGAAGTTGTGATCAATGTGGTGACATACAGCATGGTGCAACAGATGAGCCTGGCCAGTTGCGAATACCCCAAAGGCGTCAATGAATTTGAAAAAGCGGGCTTCACAGCCTTGCCATCCGAAAAAGTCAAGCCGTTCAGGGTTGCCGAATCACCTGTGCAATTCGAGTGCCGCGTGCGGGAGCTGGTGGCCACAGGCGATGGCCCCGGAGCAGGTAATCTGGTTATTTGCGACATCCTCCTGGTTCACATCCATCCAAGTGTGCTTGACGGAAAAAACGAAATAGATCAAACAAAGATCGACCTTGTCGGTAGAATGGGAGGCGATTTTTATGTGAGAACAAACGAGCAGTCGCGTTTCATTGTGCCCAAACCCACCACCACCAACGGCATTGGCATCGACAGCCTGCCCGAAGCCATCAAATGGAGCACCTACCTCAGCGGCAACGATTTGGGGCAACTTGGCAACCTTGCTGCTTTTCCAGATCAGGAATTGATCAGCCAATACAAAGCCGATCCAATACTGGCAGTGCTTTTCGAAAAGGATAAGGCTGCATTTTTTGAACGAGTGAGGTCGGTGATTGAACAAGGAAACCCTGTGCATGCACTTGCCATGCTATTGGCCGTTACAAATGAGAAGCTTTAATGCCGAAATATCTGATAATCAGAGCTTTCATTTTGATGCGCGGCGCATTCGTTGCCCAAAGGACAAAAGTTGCGGTAAACCACAATTTGCACAAAAGAAATGAGCCGTATTTGGCTTGATGAATTGTTTTGAAAAAAACACGAAAGCCAGTCACATCGGGCATTTAGATGAATTTGGAATCGTTCTAAATTACATCGGTTGAAAGAACAAGCCTCCAACTCTTAAAAAAAACATAATTTTGGCCACGCAATCAAGGTCCTTTCGGGCTTGATTGGTATTTGTCCATTTTTTAATTTTCTAAAGCATGAAAAAAAGTGATGTACTTTTTGCGTTTGGCAAAGGAAGACTCATGGCTGCCCTGATCGTGATCATGGCCATGGCCGGGTTGAAAACTTTTGCACAAACCATCGACCTGGGAAGGTCCCAGGCGCAGGTTCAGGTGACTGAAGACAATTTCAGTAAGACCAGACTGACTTACACCTATTCAACCATCAACGCCTTTGATGTTCAGGCCGAACGCGGTATTTTCAGCGAACTGCAGATTCCCGGCGCATATGCTGTTGGAAGTCTGGGAACACCCAAACTACCTGCCTCTAAAAACCTGTTGGAGATTCCGTTTGGCGCCGAGGTTTCGGTGAAGGTAGTGAATTTTAGTGTGGCTGAATACAAGCTCAGCGATCACGGCATCAACCACCTGCTGATGCCTGCACAACCCTCCATCCGGAAGGACCAGACCGTTGAAGAAGTACCATTTGAGTATGACACCAAGCTTTACCAGAAAGATGGATTCGTTAGCCACGAAATGGCAACCATCGAGGTGCTTGGTGTATTGCGCAGCTACCGCCTGGCACGCCTCACCGTTGCTCCGGTTGAATACAATCCGGTGTCGGGCATCATCCGTGTTTACAACGACATCGAGGTGGAAGTGACCTATACCAACAGCGACCCCAGCTTGACAGAATATGTGAAAGCTTCTACTTATTCACCTTATTTTGAGCCCATCAGGCAAAAGCTGGTCAATGGCGCCGGCAGAGACTATCCAGCCCATCCCGATTTGACAAAATATCCGGTTAAATACCTCATCGTTTCAGACCGCATGTTTGAAGCCGACCTCCAGCCATTCATCCAGTGGAAAACCAAGAAAGGTTTTGAGGTGATTGTTGCTTACACCGATGTGATCGGAACCACCTATGCCCAAATTCAGGCTTATGTGCATGCACAATACAATGCAGGAACGCCCGAAGATCCTGCACCAAGTTTTGTTTTGTTTGTTGGCGATACACCACAAATACCGGCAACACAAGGTTCTTCATCGGGTAAAATGACCGACCTCTATTATGGTAGTGTGGATGGAGACTATTTCCCCGAAATGTATTACGGCCGCTTCTCAGCCCGCAACAGCGGTCAGCTTACCCCACAGATTGAAAAGGTGATGTATTACGAGCAATATCAGTTTGCTGATCCCACCTATCTGAACAGCACCACCCTTATTGCCGGTGCCGACGGAACCTGGAATCCTGCTGTTGCTCAGCCCACCATCAACTATGGCACGCAAAACTATTTCAATGCTGCCCATGGATTCACCAATGTATATGCTTATTTGAACAGCTATGCAGGATGCTACGATCCCACACGCATCGCCGTTGGTTTTATCAACTACACCGCACACTGTTCAGAAACCAGTTGGGGCGATCCAAGCCTTTCGCAAACTGCTGTGAATGCCTTTACCAATCAAAATAAATACCCGTTGGCCATTGGCAACTGCTGTCTGGCAGCCGATTTTGGCTATGCAGAATGTATTGGCGAAACATGGATGCGTGCTCCCAACAAGGGCGCAGTTACCTACATTGGTTCATCGCCCAGTTCCTACTGGTTTGAGGACTTCTATTGGTCGGTGGGTGCGTTCCCCATCCAGGGAAACAACAATGGCTATGTTCCCACTTTCCAGGAAACTACCTGGGGTGCCTATGATGGTCCATTCGTAAGTGATTATGTATCAGCAGGCGGAACAGTATTCATCGGCAACCTGGCCGTAACTGAAGTTGACATTCAGGGCTATCCACAGCATTCCAGCCCAACCTATTACTGGCAGGCATACAACGTATTGGGCGACCCGTCGATTGTGATTTACATGACAGAAGGCGATGACAATGTGGTATCTCACATGCCCATTGTTCCGATCGGACTGAACACCTATGAAGTGACAGCACTTCCCGGTTCATATGTTGCCATCTCAAAAGATGGTGTGTTGCATGGCTCTGCCCTTGTTGGGCCTGCCGGTACGGTGGAGGTGAGCATCGAACCCATTCTGAGCTCCGGCAATGTTGACATTGTGGTGACCAAGCCACAATACAAGCCTTACATGGTTCAAGTGCCAGCTGCAGCGCTCGTTGGCCCTTATGTGGTGCTCGATTCTTACACGATCAACGATGCAGCCGGCAACAACAATGGTTTGGCCGATTACGGCGAAGCACTGCCATTGAACGTGACCATCAAAAACGTGGGAGCTGACCCATCGGCTGCTGTCACCGTTACAATTAGCGGCACCGACCCATATGTTAGCCTCACAAGCGCCGCCTCACAGACCTTCCCTGCCATTGCTCCCAACGCAACAGCAACTGTGAACAATGCATTCACCTTTGCAGCAGCCAATTTTGTGCCCGATCAATACATGGCCAGTTTCCCCATGACGCTCACCGACGGAAGTGCCACCTGGGAAAGCACCCTGCGCATCACCGTTCAGGCACCTGTGCTGGAAATTGCTGAAGACGTGGTGGTGGTTGACAATGCAAGTGGCAACGGCGATGGCATCCTCGACCCGGGTGAAACCGCTGATATCCGGGTGACCCTGGCCAACACAGGCCACAGTGCCATCAGCAATATTGTGGCCGGCATGAGCTCGGGCGACGCCCTGCTTGTTGTCAATACCGCTACCGTCAACTACAACCTCCTCCCAGGTCAGGCAACGGCCGAATTGCTTTTCAACGTTACTGCCAGTGCAAATTCACCCATTGGTTATCCCGTAACCCTCTCGCTCACAGCAGCAGGTGGACCGGCAGCCGTTTACACCGATCAGCAAACAGCAATGGTGGTAATCGGATTGATTCCTGATTTCAACATGACCAATGGAACAGCCACAACCTGCGTTGGAACATTCTATGATTCGGGCGGACCTGGCGGACAATATGGAAACAACGAAGACTACACCTTCACATTCTATCCAACAACCGCTGGTGCCATGATTCGTGCCAGCTTCACAGCATTCGACACCGAAAGTGGATACGACTATCTGTATATCTACAACGGACCAAACAGTTCAGCACCCCAGGTACCAGGCAGTCCGTTCGACGGCACAACGAGCCCGGGTGTTATTACTGCTTTGAATGCAACGGGTTCGCTCACTTTCAGGTTTGATTCTGACGGATCGGTATCCAAGGATGGCTGGGTGGCCAACATCACCTGTTATGCGCCCACCACAGTGCCAAACTGTGCAACGAATCCATCTCCTGCCAATGGAGCATTGAACGTGGGTGTTGCCAGTGTTCTTACCTGGACAGCAGATGATGCCACCTCCTACGACATTTATTTCGGCATCACACCCAATCCTGCCTTTGTCACCAATGTTGACGTAAACCAGTATGTCCCAACAATGTTGCCCAACACCACCTATTACTGGAAAGTAGTTCCAAAGAACCAGTTTGGTCCAGCTACAGGTTGCGAAGTATGGTCGTTTACCACAGGCGGACCAGAATACATCATGGCAAATACCACAGTAACTGCCTCGAATGGTATGTTTTATGACACAGGTGGTCCAAACGGCAACTATCAAAACAATGAAACGCTCACGATGACCTTCATGCCGGCTGTGGCAGGTGCACCACTTCAGTTTGTTTTCAGTGCTTTTGAAACCGAAAACAACTATGACAAGTTGTACATTTACAATGGCCCCGATGCAACAGCACCAGCATTCCCGGGGAGCCCATTCCAGGGAACAGTAAGTCCCGGCACGATTGTTTCAACGCATGCTACGGGTGCCGTCACCTTCAAGTTTACCTCCGATGGAACGGTTCAGAAACTAGGCTGGGCAGCAAGCTTCCAAACCATGGGCGAGCTCTCCATTGCACCTTCAGCCAGTCCTGCCGAAATTTGCCAGGGAAGCTACAGCGCACTCAATGCCAATGCCTCCGGCGGATCAGGTGCTTACACCTACAGCTGGACACCTGCAACGGGATTGAGCAATCCAAACATCGCCAACCCTGTTGCCAACCCAACCGAAACCACCACCTACACTGTTACCGTGAGCGACGGTGCCGGCCAGGTTTCAGGCAATGTGACGGTGACAGTGATGCCGGCAGCACCGGTAAATCTTGGTCCTGATCAGATTATCTGCCACACCCAAAGCATTGTGCTGGATGCAACCACAGCCGGTGCCGTTTCATACCTCTGGAATCCGGGCGGCGAAACAACCCCCACCATCACCTGCGATGGTGCTACAATGGGCGTTGGTGCACACGAAGTTTCTGTGGCTGTGACACATAGCAATGGATGTGTGGTTTCTGACGCAGTGATGGTTACAGTTGAAATTTGCGAAGGAATTGGCGAAAATGTTGCCGGCCTCAGGCTCGCCATTCATCCCAATCCCGCAACAAACCAACTGAACATCCAACTCAACGGCAAATCAGGAAATGTATCCTTCTACCTGCTCAACTATCAGGGACAGGTGGTTTATGGCAGCAGCAATCTCAACATTGACGGCACATACGAACAGCGTATCGATCTTAGTGCATTCGCCAAAGGCATTTATTACCTCAGGCTGCACAGCGGATCCGAAACAATTGTAAGAAAAGTTGTCATTCAATAAGCACGATTAAATTCCGTTTCAGCTGCCCCGAAAGTAAATTTCACTTACTTTTGGGGCAGTTTTGTTTAAATTCCTTTCTATGAAGCGTTTTACCATTATCATGACAGTGATGCTGTTGTCACTGTTTTCTTTTGCCGGCAACTGGACCGCCATCAAGCGGAATCAGCCCACTCCGGTGCAGTATCAGGTGGTTCAGTCGGGAGAAACCGGCACCACCATCAAATTCGCCATCAGCGGATTCGAAACCACAGTTGTTGAAACCCCCAAAGGCAAGCAAGCCATCATCAGCGTACCAAAAATGGTGTCGCTGAGCGAAAAAGGCGCCCCAGATTTGCCAAAATACGCAGTTTCAGCCATCATTGGCGACAACGACCTGATGGATGTGCGCGTGATCGACGCCCAATACACTGACTTTCAGAATGTGGACATTGCTCCATCCAAAGGCGATTTTTCGCGTCAGATCGATCCTGCTACCGTTCCCTACACCTATGGGAGTGTTTACAGCCAAAACGCCTTCTTCCCCGCTTCAGCTGTTGCCTTGCAGGAACCATATATCCTGCGCAATTTCAGGGGGCAGGCCATCACGCTTATGCCCTTCAGCTACAATCCTGTGAGCCGCACATTGCGTGTTTACCACGACATCACCGTTGAACTTTATAAAATTGGTACGGGTGGCAGCAATGTCTTGAACCGCAGCAGCGTAAATGAAAGAGAAGACTTTGAATTTAAGCACCTCTATGCCAACCACTTCGTCAACTACGAAAACGTGCAAAACCGCTATCCGGTGTTGGAAGAGCAAGGACGACTGCTCATCATTGCCCACGCGCAATTTATGGAAGCCATGCAGCCATTCGTTGCATGGAAAAAGACCATTGGACGCCCCACCGAGATGGTTGACGTGGCAAGCATTGGAAGCACCCCTAGCGTGATAAAAGATTATATACTAAACTATTACAACACAAATGGCCTGACCCACCTGCTGATCGTTGGCGATCACCAGCATGTGCCAAGCTATAACAACACCTCCTCAGGTGGTTATTCCGACAACTATTATGGCTATCTGGCCGGAAACGACTCCTACAACGAGGTTTTTGTGGGCAGGTTCTCTGTTGAAAGTGTCGCACATGTGCAAACCATGGTGCAACGTGTGCTCACCTATGAGCGCGATTTGGATGAAACCGCCAACTGGCTTGACATTGGAACCGGTGTTGCACGCAACGAAGGTGCAGGCAACGGCCACAATGGCGGCGAGGCTGACTATGTGCACATGGATTATATCCGCGACAGCCTTTTGAACTATACCTACAGCACCGTCCACCGCGAATACGACGGTGGCGTTCCCGGACTACCAAACACCACTGCAGCGCAAATTTCAGCCCGCATCAATGCCGGCACAAGCATCATAAACTATTGCAACCACGGATCACAAAACAGCTGGAGTGTGGCAGGTTACACCACCTCGCATGTGAATGCCCTCACCAACACCGATCGTTGGCCTGTGATTTGGGCCGTGGCTTGCGACAATGGAAAATTTACCAACGGAAGCTGCTTTGCTGAAACATGGACCAGGGCTTCGAACAACGGACAGCCAACTGGCGCCATCGGAACCATGATGAGCTGGATTTCGCAACCCTGGCAACCACCCATGACCGGTCAGGACGAAATGGTGACGATTTTGGTCGAAGGCTATCAAAACAACATTAAACGCACACTTGGTGGCAACTCCATCAACGGCAGCATGCGCATGATTGACCTTCATGGCACTTCGGGCAGAAGCACGCATGATACCTGGATTCTGTTTGGTGATCCTTCGATGACCATGCGCACCGCCAATCCTGTTGCGATGAACATCACCCACATGCCAACCATCTTTTTGGGCATGTCGGAATTCACCGTGAATGCCGATGCCGAAGGTGCAACCGTAGCACTCACAGTGAACGGCGAAATTATCGGAACAGGCGTGATTTCCAATGGATCGGCCACTGTGGGCTTTGCTCCGCTCAACAATGTGGGAACGATGAAGGTTGCCGTATTTGGCTATAACAAAGTTACTTACCTTCAAGAAATTGACATCATTCCTGCTTCAGGACCATTCATCGCCTACATCTCAAACACCGTAAATGGTGCCACAGGAAGCCAGGTGCACTACGGATCGGATGTTTCATTGGGCATCCAACTCAGAAATCTGGGGGTGGCAAATGCTTCCAACATCAATGTTACCCTCACAACCGATTCACCCTGGGTGACAATAACCGATGCCACTGAAAACTACGGAACACTCACACCCGACCAGGCCGTGATGATCGACAACGCTTTTGGTTTCAGCCTGAGTGATGAGGTACCGAACAATACGCCCCTTAGCTTCAACCTCCAGATTACCGCTGATGAAGACAGCTGGCAATCAAGCTTCACCCTCAATGCATTAGCTCCATCATTCAGCATTGGAAACTACACTGTCAACGACGCATCGGGCAATGGCAACGGACGCCTTGACCCGGGTGAAACCGCCGACATCAAGGTGAATTTCACCAATACAGGAGCCAGTCAGGCAACCGACGCGCTGTCCACCATCAGCTTTGCATCGGGCTTCATCACCGTGAATACAGCCACGTTTGAGGCAGCAACCGTTGATGCAGGACAAATCATCGAAGCCCTGTTCAACATCACTGTAAGCGGTGCTACACCCGTTGGTCAGGCTGTTGAATTTGGTGTAAATGTTGCCGCCGGTGTTTACCAGGCTCAAAAAACGTTTACCACTAAAATCGGTCTCATCCTTGAAGACTTCGAAACCGGCGATTTTACCTCCTTCGACTGGAACAACAGCAGTGCACAACCCTGGACGATCATCTCAAGTGGGGCTTATGAAGGAACTTTCGCCGCCAAATCAGGCACGATCACCGATAATGGTTCCACTGTGCTGATTCTTCCCTACGAAGTGAGTGCCAACGACACCATTTCTTTCTTCCGCAAAGTGTCGTCCGAATCAGGTTATGACTATATGCGCTTCTACATTGACGGCACCAAGGTGGGCGAATGGTCAGGCGAAGTAAGCTGGAGCCGTGTTGCTTATCCTGTAACAGCCGGCACACATACTTTCAAATGGGAATACATGAAAGACTACACTGTAACGAGTGGCAGCGATTGCGCCTGGGTGGATTACATCACCCTGCCGGCAACCATTTCCACAAATGGCTGGGCCGGAAACAACGACGACATCTGTGCTGGCGAAACTTACCAGCTCAATGCCACGGCCACTTATTACAACAGCCTGCTCTGGACCACAAGCGGAACAGGAACCTTCAGCAATGCTACCATCCTCAATCCTGTTTACACACCAGGTGAGGCCGACATCACAGCAGGCAGCGTAATGCTCAAGCTGACCGTGACAGGAAACACCAGCACCGTTGAGAGTGAAATGACCCTCTACATTCATCACAGTCCTGAAGTATTTGCAGGCGAAGCTGCTGCCATTTGCCACGGCAATACACTGGAGCTCAATGCATCAACTGCTACCAACTACAGCAGCCTGACCTGGACAAGCTCGGGCGACGGCACCTTCAGCGATGCTGCCAGCCTGCATCCTGTTTACACCCCCGGTGCTGCCGACCTTGCTGCCGGCAATGCACAGCTTACACTTACTGCCAACGGACAAGGAGGTTGCGCTGCCGCATCGCATGCTGCAACATTGAACATTCATTCGTTGCCAACTGCTGCCATTGTTGGTGATCAGACTGTTTGCGAAGGACAACAAGCCACCTTGACACTTAACCTGACAGGTGCTGCACCCTGGACTGTAACCATTGCAGGCATGGAAGCTGTGACGGCCACCGAAACACCCTGGGTGATGGCCGTAACACCCGGTGCAGCAACCACATATTCATTGAGCGCTGTCAGCGATGCCAACTGCTCAAACCAAGCTGAAGGCCAGGCTGTTGTTTCGATGAACTTTGCCCCTGTTGCACCGTTTGAACCATCAACTCCCGACACCATTGACCATGCTTTCTATTCGCAAAGCACCGTGATGGTGATGCCAGTGGCCGATGCCAGCTCTTATGTGTGGTCGCTCGAACCTGCTGCTGCAGGAACCATCAGTGGAAACACCACCGATGCAGTGATTGCCTGGGCTGAAAGCTACATTGGCACTGCTACGGTGAAAGTGGCAGCAGTGAACGATTGCGGACAAGGCGAATGGTCGCCCGTGTCGGAGGTGATTGTTCAAAGCACCATCGGACTGAACGAAAACACCATGAATAGCTTCAGGGTGTTCCCCAACCCATCGGGCGGCACGTTCAGCATCGAAATCAACCATGCGCTCAGCAATGCAAGCCTCACTGTTACCAATGCATTGGGCAGTGTGGTCTATCACGAAAAGCTGAACCACCTTGCCGGTTCAAAAAGCCTGGAGCTGGGTCATCTGTCTGAAGGTGTTTATATGATCAGCATCAGCTCAGGACAACAGGTGATGATGCAGCGTGTGACCATTCGAAAGTAAATTTGAAACAAGACCTTATGAAAAGCAGGGGTGTTTGCATCCCTGCTTTTTTTTATTTGCCCAGCAATCTGAGTCCGTTTTTGATCAGGCTTTCAAGGCCGGGTTTTTGCTTGCTCAGCTGCGTAAGCCCGTCAACAAGTCGGGCGGTGAGTTGCGCATCTTCCAGTTGGATGGCCAGTTCCACTGCCTCAAGCAACAACAACCACTCCGATGAATACTGCTTAAGAAGATTTTCAGCAAATGGAAGTGCGGTTACACGATCAATGGATTTAGACCGATATTGCCTGAGCTGATCATACTGATTGAAAAGCAGCATCATGGCATCACTGTGCACTAGGCGATGGGTTTTTTCGGCTGGCTCGGGATAAGAAAGTCCGTAAGCATCAGGGTTTGCCGGCCCTGAGTAAACACTCACGAGTGCCTCTCCCACAGCCATATCGTAGAAGCCCCACGCAGGCTCAAACAATATGCGACCCTGGTAGCTGACGGTGCATTCGCGAAAACGCATCAGCACCAGCTTCCCTTCCTTACGCAGGACATCTGTGAGCACCCCGCTGACGGTGATGCCCGATTCAAAATCAAAGTTGCAGGCCTCATTCAGCCTGATGCCTACGGCCTCGAGGTCGGCAGTTTCCAGGTAGCGTGGCGGTTTGAGGGTGCCTTTGATGCTGCCGATGGGCGATCCAAATCCATGGGCATGTGTGTCGGTTCCATGTCCAGGAATCAGGGCCGAGGCATAACAAAGTGTTGTAGGACCTGTTGTTTGGAGGTAGGCAGGCTGATTTTGGTGGAGAATAAAATCCGAAAACCTTCCCGACACCTGCAAACCGGAACTGTAAACGCAGGTGGCCACCTGTCCTGATTCGACAGCTTTGAGCAAGCCTTCCACCCCGCCTTTGCGCAGTGCCATGCGTTCGGCAAAGGAATCAAGCACCTTGCTCAGCCAGGCGAAATCAGGCGTCACAAAAAGCTGGGGCTGCGGTTTGGTGATGTCGAAGTTGTAATATACTGCATCAATGCTGTAAGGGAGCTTTTTCACCCGCTCGCTCACTACTCCGGCGCTTTCGCCAATGGACGACAGCAAGCCTGCGCCGTAGATGAATGGTTTTTTAAGGTCGCCAACAAGGCCGTATTCCACTGTCCACCAGTGCAGATTGCGGATGTAGGCCATTTCGGAAGGAATGCCAAGGCTTCTTTCTTTGGCTTCGAGTGCCAGCTCAGCGAGCGCAATTTTTTCGGAGGGGGCATAGGGATCGGCTTTGAGGATGGAAAGATAACGGATGGCTTCGTACAGTTCGTAATCCGCTGCCGAGCTGAAAGCCTTGGCTCCGATATCCCCAAAGTGTTGCAAATAAGCTGCATAATCAGCATCAGCAATGATGGGAGCATGACCAGCCGCCTCGTGAATGATGTCGGGTGCAGGAGTGTATTCCACCTGATCAATGGGCCTGATGTCGCCTGCAATAACCAATACCCTGTAGGCCTGAAACTCCATGAAAGCAGCAGGCGGAATGAACCCATCCACCGTGACGGCACCCCAGCCGATGTTCTTCAGGATGTCGTTCATGGTTTGCATATCCGGAATATGTTCAAGGCTGATGCCTGTTTTCGAGAGCCCTTCCAGATAGGCAGGATGCGCTTTATCTTTCAGAAAATCAATGTTCCGACGCATCACATAACGCCAGATGGCATGGTCCTGTCCGGTGTAGTTCGTCCATGGGCGTTCAATGATGAAACCCCTCAGGTGTTTGGGCAAATGATCCAGCACAGGATTCTGATACATAAGATTATTATTTAGATTGATTATAAACAATTCAAAAATAGCAAAGTTTTGGGAACGATTGCGCCAAACTAAAAAAAACGCATAATTTTGACTAAATCGGTTTACTTTTCATGCAGTATCCCTAATTTTGTTTGACCAGTGCATCATTAGCCAATACCAAGTTTATGAAACATACTGTTTTATTGTTTGTTTTTATTTTTTTCAGCCTGATAGTCAGTTCGCAGGAATTGGCGGTTGAAGGCCGCGTGACCGGGGCTTCCGACGGGATTTCAATGCCCGGGGTGAGTGTTCTGATAAAAGGAACGGCAAAAGGCACCGTAACCAATTTGGATGGCCATTTTTCGATCAGGGTGGCAAAAGGGCAAACCCTGGTGATCAGTTTTCTGGGTTATGAAAGTCAGGAATTGAAGGTGGAGGAGGCCCGTTTTTTGGAAATTGCGCTGGTTGAAAGCAGCAAAGAGCTGCAGGAAGTGGTGGTTACGGCCCTGGGCATTGCCCGTCAGAAGCGCGAGATAGGCTATTCCACCGAGAAGATCGAGGCTACGGTGGTGACCGACTCAAAGGCATCGAACGTGTTGAATGCCATTTCGGGGCGGGCTGCAGGTGTTCAGATTTCACAACCCGATGGCGTTGAAGGAGGATCAACCCGCATCGTGATTCGCGGAAACAACAACATAGGCTCCGACAATCAGCCGCTTATTGTGATTGATAACATCCCCGTGGAGAACACACCCGGACTTACCAATATTGGCCGTGGTGTTGACTGGGGCAGTGCGATCAACGACCTGAATGCCTACGACATTGAAAGCATGACCCTGATGAAAGGAGGCGCTGCCTCAGCACTTTACGGGTCGAGGGGCGCCAATGGGGTGCTGTATATCACCACCAAACGCGGAAACAAACAAAAAGGCATCGGCGTCACCTACAATGCCGACTTCAAAGTGACCACCCCCTACCTTTTCAGGGATGTTCAAAACACATACGGACATGGCGGTCCCATTTCATTTACACCGCCCACCTTCCCCACCTCAGGCGACACCCTGCTTTATCCCGGCATATATGGCAACGAAAGCCTGATCCTCAATCAGCAGGGAGAAACCTCAAGCACCTCGGCCGAATTTGGTTATTATGGCTCGGCGGTGTCGTGGGGGCCAAAAATGGAAGGTCAGCTCATTAAATGGTGGGATGGCCAAATGCGCTCCTGGTCGCCACAGCCCGACAACCTGCGGATTCCCTTTCACAATGGCTATACCACCACCCACAATGTTTCGGCCACAGGCGGTGGCGACAAGGGAACCATGCGCGTGTCGTTTACACGACAGGACAACAAAGCCATCGTGGATAACAGCAAATTCAACCGAACCACCGTGAACCTGGGTGCCAACCTGAAGATCAGCGACAAGCTCAGTACCGATGTCACGATGACGGTGATGCAATACAACCGCCTGAACAGCCCCATGCTGGGCGAAGACTGGAGCTCATTTAACAAAGGCTTGCTCTATTCGTGGCCGCGCAGCTATCAGGCCATCGACAAGCTCAACTATGCCCGTGCCGATGGCTCACAAAACCCGCAGGAAGGTTATCCTTTTTTCTATGTAAGCCCCACGCTTTGGTGGGATTATTACAATAACAATACCACTCAGAACCGCGACAAATATACCGGCGCACTCAGTCTGTCGTACGATCCTTTCAGCTGGCTGAATGTGCTGGGCCGTGTAGGCATCGACTATACCATGGAGCAGTTTGAGACCCGGAAAAAGCCCACCGATCCGCTTGGGCTGCTCAATGGCTATTATAGCAACGGGCTTTCTCGCAACCGTGGCGACAACTACGACCTGATCGTTACTGCCACAAAAAACGACATGCTTGAAGGTGCGATCGATTTGAAACTTACTGCCGGCGCAAGCCGCTACAGCAAAGACTATTACGCCATCAACGGGCATTCGGGCACATGGTATTATCCCAATATGTACACCTTTTTCAACTTCACCGAAACCACCTACACTACAGATCCAAACAACAATACCATTGTTGACCGGCCGGGCAACAGCGCCTCGTCGATGTTGCCCACAGAAAGCATCCTGCGCAAACGCAACAATTCGGTTTATGCTTTCTTAAACCTTTCGCTCAGGCAAAGCCTGTTTGTTGAAATCACCGGCCGCAACGACTGGTCGTCGTCGTTGCCAAAAGACAAAAATTCGTATTTCTATCCTTCTGTCTCGGTGAGCTTTATCCCAACCGAAGCATTTGGCTTCATGCAGCAGCTTCCGTGGATGAACTTTATGAAACTGCGTGCCGGCATTGCACAAACAGCTACCGACACCGATCCCTATTTATTGAGTTTCTACTACAACACAAGCCTGTTTGGCGGACAGCAATCATCGGGTTTCCCCGACATCATCCCGCCGCTCAATTTGCGCCCGCAGCGGGTGAACGCCTGGGAAGCCGGTTTGAACATGGCCTTTTTCGAAAATCTGATCGACCTCGACTTCACCTGGTATTACCTGTATTCCTTCGATCAGATAATTCCCAACTTGCCTGTACCTGTCTCATCAGGAGCTAGTTACATCATGACCAACGAAGGCGTGCTCACCAACACCGGATTCGAACTCATACTGAATATAGTTCCATTGCACACCAAAAACCTGACCATCAAAACAGGCCTTAACATCGGGCGCAACCGCAACAAGGTGGTAAGTTTGGGAGGCGATGCCGACACCTACCTGCTGGCCGACATATGGGGATTGAACGGACCGGCCATGGTGTTGCAGGAAGGCGACGAATATGGCACCATCAGCGGTTATGACTACATTTACGATGCAAACGGAAACCGTGTTGTGAATGATGCGGGAACCAAATATCTGATCACCGACAGCCGTGTGCCTATTGGCAACGCATCACCCGATTTCATTGCCGGATGGACCAGCAGCATCCGCTGGAAAAACCTGCGTTTTGGCATGCTCATCGACACCAAGTGGGGAGGTGATATCTACAGCGGATCGTATGTGATTGGACTTCAGACCGGCCAAAGCCCAGAAACACTCGTCGAACGTGAAGGTGGCGGACTGCCCTACACCGATCCGGCAGGAAACACCAGCAATATCGGCATCGTACTAGAAGGTGTTCATACTGACGGCACGCCCAATACCACCGTGGTGCACTACTATTACAAATACCTTCCAAATGCCGGCGGCTGGGGTAAATTCATCTCAACACCCGGTATTGTGGAAAATACCTGGGTAAAGATGCGTGAGATTACGCTTGCCTACACCCTGCCGCAAAACCTCACCCAAAAAACAGGAATCTTTCAAAACCTGAGCCTTGCTGTAACAGGGCGCGACTTATTCTATATCTATAAAACCCTGCCCGACAACATCAACCCCGAAGGCATCATGGGTGCAGGCAACGCCCAGGGTTTTGAGTGGGCTGCCAATCCGGGAAGCAGGTCGTTTACCTTCAGCATCACTGCCGGTTTTTAGTTTCATCCAACAACATGCTCATTATGAGAACTTCAGCATATTTCACTCAAAACCCATTCATTAGCAAGTCGTTGATCGTTGCGTTTGCTGCACTTCTGATGACATTGCAACCCTCATGTACCAAAGATTTTGAAGCCATCAACACCAACCCGCACGGTTTCACGACCGCCAGCGACGGGTCGCTCTTCAACTCGGTGATTGCTTCGCTTGTGCCCACCGGCAACGAGCTTTTCTACATTCAAAACGAGATACTTTACAAGCAAACACAGCAGGCGGCCCTTACACGCGAAGCCTGGGGCAATTTCACCCTTGGCACAGAGGATATGTGGAAAAACTACTACGCCACCCTTCCCGAAATCAGGGAGCTGGAAAAACGATTCGCTTCCTACGACACGGGTGCACCCCTGCGCAATATGCAGGCCATGCTGCGCATCAGCCTGGCATTGAAGACTTTTAAAATCACCGATATCTTTGGCGATATGCCCTTTACGCAGGCTGGATACGGATTTCAGGACCTCGACCGCTTGCGTCCTGTTTACGATTCGCAACGCGATATTTACCTGCAACTGCTCGCCGATTTGGCCTGGGCTGACAGCATCATCACTCCCGAAGCTGTTTCCGAAGAGCCGTTTACCAGCTTTGCCCCTTTCGATAAGCTCTTTGGAGGCGATATGCTGAAATGGCGAAAGCTGGCCAACTCGCTGCGGCTGAGGCATGCTGTGCGCATGTGGGAAAAAGAGCCTGAGCTGGCAGGTGCCATCATCCGCGATGTGCTCGAAAACCAAAGACCCGTTTTCGATGGCTACGACTTCATCACCCCCAAGCTTGAAAGCGCATGCTTGTGGCCTGCCGCAGCCGGATTCAGACACGAGGCCCTCAACTGGTCGTTTCGCGAACATAAAAATCTCCGTATGGGTGAAGTGATGTGGCACCAACTTTCGTATCACGACAGCACCGATGGCAGCGGCATCAGCGATCCGCGTGCCTACATCTTTTTCGAAACCAACAATGCCGGCAAATGGGTGGCTTATCCACAACCCGCTCCATCTGACACGCCTCCAGCCGGAGGAATTCCTTACGACACACACCGCGATCAGGAGGGCGCCTTTGGCATCAAAGGCGAAACCAACATCTATTCGCCTTTCAATTATTTTGTGGTGCGCGACGAAACAAAGATGCCGATCATTTTTATCACCGGAGCAGAGGTGCACTTCCTGAAATCGGAAATCTATTTCAGGGGCATGGGCGTGGCCGAAGACAAGGCCATGGCCGAGATCGAATATTTCAACGGCATCAATTCCTCAGTGGAATGGTGGATGCAGGTGGCTTCCAATTCGGAGCTTCCCACTTCTGGCATCGAATTTGGCGATGTGATCAACATCCCTCCCTTCCTGAATTCAGCCTCGGTGCAAGGGCGATGGGGCTTCTGGAACGCCGGCTCGGAGGACGAAAAATTGCGGTTTATCTATGCGCAGGCATGGATTGATGCTTTCAGACAACCCGACCAGGCCTATGCTCTCGCGCGCCGCACCATGAAGACGCCACGCACCAACGAACCGCTGCAGCATTACAGACTGCCCTACCCACCCTCGGAAGCAGCATACAATGCCGCCAACCTGGGTGAGGCCATTCAGCGACAGGGAGGCGACAGCCCTGCAACCAAACTCTGGTGGATGCCATAACAGATCGAATCAATGATTATAAACACAATGTTTCTTGCCTGGAAATCAATATTATAGTAACCAAATACCCTTCCTTATGAAAAAAATCTACTTTCTTCTGCTCGCCGCCCTGCTGTCGGTTTCGAGTTTAACCGGCCTTAGGGCGCAAACCAATCAGTATCTGCACTTTGACAAAGTGGACGACTACGTGGTGCTCAACAATGCTTCGCAGTATTTCAGCGGCACCAACCAGCTTTCGATAGCAGGCTGGTTTTATTGCGACGCACTGGCCTATGGACAAGGCTATATGGGATTCCGCATCGGTTCGGGCAATGCCGAGTTTTACCTCATTCAGCTCAACAATGGTGTGCTTGAATGTCGTTTAAAATCCACGACCGGCCTCCATGAATATGTTTCGCCTGCCAACACGGTTATTCCTCAGGTGTGGCAACACATTGCCTGGGTGTTTGATGGCAGCTCCGTGAAACTGTATGTAAATGGCATCCTCAAAGGCAGTGGCAATGCCTCGGGCATCTTCCAGGGCGAGGCTGTGCCTTTTGCCATTGGCAAAAGCATGCTTGGGGGCTTCAACTTTGTGTATGGCGGCCGTGTGGATGAAGTTTCGGCCTGGACCAAAGCCCTCACCGCCACCGACATACAAGCAATGATGGCAGACGAACTCACAGGCACAGAGGAAAATTTACAGTTGTACTACAAGTTCAATCAGGGTGTTCCGGGAGGCGACAACACCTCCATTACGCACCTCGACTGCGAAATCGGCGGTCCGGAAAGGGATGCCGAACTGATGAACTTCGCACTCAACGGCGAAACCTCCAACTTCAACGGCACGCTCAACTCGAGCTATCAGGCCATCTCATTTCCACAGATTCCGGATAAGCTGGTTTCAAACCCGCCCTTTACCATTGAAGCCACGGCCACCTCTGGCTTGCAGGTTTATTTTGAGGTGCTTTCGGGCCCTGCCACCATCAATGGCAACCTGGTTTCGCTCACAGGCGAAGCCGGCGAGGTGACCATCAAGGCCACCCAGCCTGGCAACGAACAGTTCGACCCTGCAGTGCCTGTTATCAACAGTTTCATGGTTTTAGACCCAGCGACCTATGTTCCCGAAATCAATATCCGCAATCCCCTGGCTGGAAATATCTATATGCCAGTGCTGCAACCCATTCAGCTGGCGGCAGTGGCCACCATGGGCTATCCGGAACTTTTTCATGTGACCGGCCTTCGTTTTGAAGCAGGCAACCAGATCTTGTATGCCAACGATCTGTATGCCAACAGCCACTACACCGCCTGGTGGACTCCACCATCCTACGGCTCGCACACCATCCACGTGGTTTCGACCAACAACTATGGAGCTGAAGCCATCGAAACCATTACGGTGAATGTTACAGCCAGCGCCAGCGACATGGCTGTTGTGGCAGCCGAAGGTGTTTGGCTGAGCCCGTCCAATTTCAGCGAAACTGTTGAGGCTGAACTTCCCTGCTATGTCGGGGCCTTTGACCAAATCACCGCCACGCTCACCGTGAGCTGCCCCACAGGCGGTTGTGGTGAATGGGACCGCGTGGCCAGTGTTGATGCCATGGGCATCGAAGGCCGCTGGTTCGAGGTGATTCGCTACATCACCCCTTATGGCGTTCCGTGTCAGCATACCATCGACCTCACCGACTACATGTCATTGCTCCAGGGCAAGGTGAAATTCCGTTTCAACTGCCAGACCCTTGACAATGGCTTCGTTTACAAACTCACACTCAACTACAATCAGGGCAGTCCCGAACATGTGTACAGCTCGGTATATGAGATTTGGAAAGAAATCTATCCCTTTGGCGACTATGCCAACCTTCAACCCGTTGAAGACGTGAACTTTGAATTTCCCGACAATGCAGTGGCATCAACCCTGAAGCTCGTTTCGACCGGTCATGGCTGGGGCAACCTGAATACGGGCAACGCTGCCGAATTTTACAACGCCACACACCACATTTGGGTAAACGGAGCATCCACATTCGAACAGGTGAACTGGCAAAACTGCAATCCCAATCCCGACGGCTGCCAACCCCAAAACGGCACCTGGTTTTACGCCAGGGCCGGATGGTGCCCAGGTTCGATCGCACCATGGTTCGACTTCAATATGAACCCCTATGTGGCCAACAACATGACCTTAGGTTATCATTTTGCTGAAAACTATGTGGATTTATGCCACCCCAATCACCCCGATTGTGTTACCGGCGTAACCTGCACCGACTGCAACGATGGGTTCAATCCAACCCTTGATGTGGCCGCCAACCTTGTTGTTTTTTCATCTAACCCCATCGTGGGCATTGACAAGAACTACCGCTGGGCCGATATTTCGGTGACGCCTAATCCCACCACGGGCATCCTGAACCTCAAGTACAGTGGTTATGAACCTTTCGATGGTGCCGTGGTGAAACTTTTCGACATGAAAGGCAATACCGTTTGGCAGATGCGCTGGACGGGAGGCGACAAGCAAACCGATCTGAGCCACCTGCCCAAAGGCATGTATGTGATCAGCATTGAAGCAGGAAAGAAAAAAGAAGTGAAAAAGGTGGTGCTGCAATAATTCAGTTATCCTGGCCCGCAGTTTCAATCAATTGACCTGAGCGCCAAATAAAAAAAATAAGTCCGAAGTCTTCCGATTACCAAAAGGAAGCTTCGGACGATTTTTTTTTACAACCCAACAGCTGGTGATTTGTGAAAGCATCCTTGCCGCAGCCTGCGGGCAATAACGCCCCAACCTGCAAAGTGGTTTACAGCATGGCAGCATACAAAAAATGATGCTGCAGGCATTGAATTCGCAGCATAAGGCTTTCTGATTCAGCTTAAATTCCTAATTTTGCGCCTTATTTTAAAACTAAAAGATTTTATATGGCAACAACTGCTGATTTTAGAAACGGATTGATCATCGAATTTAACAACGACCTGTATTCGATTGTTGAGTTTCAGCACGTTAAACCTGGCAAAGGCGCTGCTTTTGTGCGCACCCGCCTCAGAAACCTCAAAACGGGCAAGATGCTTCCCAACACTTTTCCTGCCGGTGTAAAAATCAACGTGCAGCGCGTTGAACGCCGCCCCATGCAATACCTCTACAACGATGGCGTGGATTATTACTTTATGAACAACGAAACTTTCGAGCAAATACAAATCGCCAAGGAGCTCATCAATGCACCCGAATTTCTGAAAGAAGGAAATGGAGTGGAAATCATGTATCACACGGATACCGAGTCGGTTTTAACCTGCGAATTGCCTGCCACTGTGGTGCTCGAAGTCACCTATACCGAGCCGGGCGAAAAAGGCAATACCGCCACCAATGCCATGAAAGATGCCACCGTTGAAACTGGTGCCAACATCCGTGTGCCCCTGTTTATCAACATCGGCGACAAGGTGAAGGTGAACACCGCCGAAGGCACCTATTCCGAACGCGTGAAAGAGTAATCCATCCACAAATTCGGACGCATGAAATTTAACCCCCCTTTGAAACTGTCGGAACTCGCTGCATTGTTACAAGCTGAGTTTGATGGCGATCCTGATTTTTTAGTTACGGGCCTCAACGAAATCCACATGGTTGAACCGGGCGACATCACCTTTGTCGATCACCCGAAATACTATGACAAAGCCCTCAACTCCAGGGCAACCACCGTGTTGATCAACAAAAAGGTTGACCGGCCTGAAGGAAAAGCACTTGTTTTTCACGACAAACCTTTCGATGCCTTCAACCAGCTCATCCTGCGGTTCAGGGCTTTTGAAGCAGCATCGGCCATGGTTAGTCCAACAGCCCAAATTGGCGAAGGAACTGTGATTCAACCCGGTGCTTTTGTCGGAAACCATGTGGTGATCGGAAAAAACTGCATCATCCATGCCAATGCCACCATCTACGACCACTGTGTGATTGGCGACCATGTGATTGTGCATGCCAACAGTGTGATTGGTGCTGATGCTTATTATTTTCAGCGCCGTCCCGAAGGATACAAGAAATTTGAATCATGCGGCCGCACCATCCTGCACGACCATGTGGAAGTGGGCGCACTCTGTTCCATTGATAAAGGTGTGACAGGCGATACCATCATTGGTCGCGGCACCAAACTCGACAACCACTGCCAGATTGGTCACGACACCGTGATTGGCGCCAACTGCCTCATTGGCGCACATGCCGCCATTGCCGGTGTGACGGTGATTGAAGACGATGTGCTCATCTGGGGCAGGGTGGCTATCAACAAAGACCTTGTGATTGGCAAAGGCGCCGTCATCCTTGCCACTTCGGCAGTTGACAAGAGCCTCGAAGGTGGCAAAACTTATTTTGGCGTACCGGCCGAAGAAGCCCGCAAAAAATGGCGCGAAATGGCATCAGTGCGACAGCTGCCCGACTTGCTGGCAAAGTTGAAATAAAAAAAAGAGGCTGAAGCCTCTTTTTTTTATGCATTTTTTTCAGTAACTGCCTTGATTTGAGGTTTGTCCCATTCCATCTCGTTCCCGTACAAATCCATAACGGCAATGATGGCCATGCAGCCCCACACCGGTATCGAAAGCTTGTCGGTGTCAAGAAAGTTGTTGAGAAAACCATGGATGAAATAGCTGATCAGTGCCAGGGTGGCCGACATGCTGATGATTTTGGCCTTTCGTGTTTTCATTTTTTGGTAGGTCTTCAACCCACGCAGGATCATTGTGGACACGAGCACCAATACGATGATGGTGCCGGGTAAACCCATCTCGGCCAGCGGGCCAATGTATTCGCTGTGCGCATTGCCCATGTCGCCGGCATTGGTGCTGATGATCGTTTTCTCTTTCGAACGCTGGTAAGGGCCATAAACAAACTGATAGGTGCCTGGTCCCCAACCAAATACCGGACGTTCTTGAAATAGCCTCAAGGCAGCCTGCCAGCGGTTGATGCGCTCAAGGTTGGAGGCATCCGACGAGATGTTGGAGATGGACTGCACATGTTCAACAAAGTCGGTTGACGAATCCTGCTTGTTTTTTTCGAGCGTATCGATAATTTGATGCTGAAACGTGTAAAAAAGAAATATGAGTGTGGCAACTGAGAGCAAGATCCACCTGAATCTGATCTTTAAAAGCACCAGAATGAGCACAGCAGCAGCACCTACAATGCTGATCCAGGCAGCACGACTGAGCGAAAGCAGGGTAGCTATTGTGAGCACGGTCACCATTGCAGCCACAAGGCTGCGCTGTGTCACCGTCAGGCCGGGCATGATCAGATAGCCTGCCGTGAGAATTAAAAACATTGCAAGGGCTGCACCATAGGCGGTGTGGTCGTTGTAGAGGGGCGACATCACCCAGTGGGCCGAATTGTCGCTGAAACCATAGCTTGCATGGTTGATGATGGTATAGGCAATCACGATCACCAAACCGGCATTGTAGAGCCAGATGAACCAATGGATGTTGGCTTGTTTTTTGAAGACCACGGCCCCCACAAAAAAGGCAGGAACAACAAACCAAAGCCTGGAAACAATATATTTTACCGAAACGAGTGGCAATTCACTCGTAATAGATGTGACGATCATCCACATGAACATCAGGTAGATGACAATGGCGATGGGGTGGCGTGCAATGCGGGCATCATAGTGGCGCTCGTGCAGCAACTTGATGAAAAACAACAGCATCACTCCAAAGAGCATGGGCTCCACGGGGAGCGAGATGCCAAGACCCACATCAAGGTCTTCGATATTGACAGATAGCGGCGTCAGAAAACTGATGAGCAGGATCACCCTGTCAATGGAAAAAATATACAAGAGCAACACCCCCAGAACAACCGGCAATGCAAAAAGCAGATACAGGTCTTTCTGGATCACAAAGTACAGGTTAGCTGCCAAAAACGCAGCCGTAAAAAGGTAAACCCAGGCTATTTTGATGCGCTCAGTCAATCGAAAATCCGTTTTTAGGTTTTTGATCGCTGTGCAGCAGGATTTCTGGCATCAATCACAAAGATGACAAACAATGCCAGGATGAGCGCGCCCAGAGCAGACAGCGCCACCACGATCCAGCGCACAGGATAGGCTTTCTTATCGGAGGGGAAGGGCTTGCTGATGACGTTGGAGTAGGTGAGGTTGGCACGATAGAAGCGTTCGGCCTGTTCCAGCTCCGTCTTCATTTCAACATAGGTACGAGCTTCATGCTGAATCATCTCGGTGATGGTGAGCAGCTCGCCACCGTGGCTTTCGATGTTTTTTTTCAGCTCCAGCACGCCTTTGGTGTTGATGTTGCTTCCATTGTTGCCATAAATGGTGCGCAGATAGCCTTTCATGATTTCCTGCGACTGTGCACTGAAATCAATCAAACCATATTCATTTCCAAGCACATAGAGGCGGTTTTGCAGCGAATCGATGAGTCGCTTTTTGGCATTGAGCTGCATGGTGTACATCTGTATGACCTCGCTGGATTTGGTTTTGTGCAGCGAAGCCACCTTGCGGTCGTAAAGTTTCAGTATTTCAGCTGCCATTTCGGCTGCCTGCGCAGGATCTTTGTCTTTAACGGCAATGGAGATGGCTTCGTAGGGGGTTTTGCTAATCTTCACTTTTTGCTGGTATTCAGCAAGGAGCGCAGTTTTGAAATACTTGTAGGAAGGGTCAATTTCGTAGTGTGCGGCAAGGTTAAATTTTTCGATCATGGAATCCACGATGTCCTGCGACTGGAGAATCTGCAACATCTGTTCTGTTTCGCTTTCATCGGAATAGCTGTTGATGTTGGCAGGATAAGCAATGGCTTCTGATTTATAGAGGGGAGTGATGAATGCAGCTCCCGAGAATACCATCCCTGCCACAGCCGCCACAAGGGTGATGACAGCCAGATGCATGCGCCACTTGAGCATCAGGTTGACGAAGGAAGTATTGCTGAAATAGTTATCCATGATTTCCCATTTTTGCTGTTCAAGGGGTATTATTGTTTGAAGTATGCTTCTGATCCGTGTCTTGCTTGGTAAGCTGATCCGGATTGAAGTTTTTTTTTTACGTCGGCATTCGAAAATCTTTCGATGGCAATCAAAGTGACGAGTGCCAGTGCAAGGGTAGAGATGATGGCAATCAAAGTAATAAGCCAACGGATGGGATAGGCTTTTTTCTCTGCTTCGTAGGCATTTGTAACCACAAACTTATGTGGCAGGTTTTGGGTGGCATCCACTTTGGCCTCTTCATATTTGGCCTTGATCTGTGAGAGTTGCTTGCGTTCGTGCTCCAGCATATCGCGCAGCGAAACGTAGGCTCCGCCGTATTCGGCAAGCACATTCAGTCTTTCTTCGAGTGCTTTGATGCCCTTGCTGTTGTTTTTGGCCAGTTCGATGGCGAGCTGTTGGTTGAGCATCTCGGCCTGGCTCTCATAGTCGTGAATGCCCAGTTTGCGGATGGCATTCAGCGAATCTTCCATGGCCTTTACCTCGCCTTTGAGCTTCAAATATTCGTTTTCAACAATTTTAAAAGCCTTGAAAGCCACTTCCTTTTGCATCATATTCATGGTGGAGTCGAAGAGTTCGGCAATGTCGTTGGCAATCAATGAGGCCAGCCGCGGGTCTTTGTCGAGCACCGTTATTTTAACAGCCATGTATTCTGTGCGCCGAAACTTGATCTTGCTCTCATATTCCTCATACAAGCGGGTGAAGCGGTATTCAGATCCGGGACGGATGCCATAGTGGTTGAGCAGGTCATATTTTTGAATGATGCGGTCGCGGATTTTGTTCGAGTTCAGAATTTGCAACATACGCTCTGTTTGCTCATCTTCGCCAATCTCGAGCAGGTCTTTGTTGGTGCTGAAATTGGTGCTCAGCAACACCTTTGAGATGGAGTTTGACGAGGTGGGATAAAGAATCACTGTCGATCTGAACAAGGGCGTGATGAAGGCCGGCCCGCTGAAAATCATGGCCAACAGGGCAGAAACAAGTGCAATGACCACAAACGTCCGCCTGTAGCGGATAACAATGGCCAGCAAACTTAAACTCGTAAGTGATTGATCATCCTGTGTCTGCGTCTGCACGTTATCGGTTTTTGAATGCCAAAAATAGGAAAAATTCCATTTCTTTCAACAGCACATAGATTTATTCAGGCATATGTTGTTTAAGGTCTGAAACACCGGCAAGGCTCATTCTATACGGAA
>CAZBMR010000005.1:89494-109056 GCA_964492695.1 uncultured Lentimicrobiaceae bacterium | reverse complement strand
TTTCATAGTAAACAGATACCATCGTGTGATTTACAACACTTACAACGTTTTGCCTAGCGTTTTTAAGCAATAAAACTACTTTATCAATAAAATCGCCTTGGGGGGATAATGACTTCTTCATTTTATTTTGAGCCCATATTAACTAAATCAAAATAAGCCATTTTTTAGAACTATTTCACCTCCCAGCTTGTGCCTTCCTTGCCGTCTTTAAGCACGATGTTCAGTTTGGCGAGGCTGTCGCGGATCACATCGCTGGTGGCAAAATCTTTTTTGGCGCGGGCTTCCTGCCGCAGGCCAATGATGGTTTGCATCAGGCCGTCAAGCAATTGCTGGTCCGAACCAGCCTCTTCAGCCTGCAAGCCTAAAATGTCGAAAAGAAAAGTATCCATCAGCTGTTGAAGTTGCGTCAGCTCTCCGGCATTCATTTGCAGGTGTCCATCGTTGGCCGCATTGATGAGCTTCACCGCATCAAAAAGTGCCGCAATGGCCGTGGGGCTGCTGAAATCGTCGTTCATGGCATCGTAGCAGGCTTTGCTGATTTTATCCACCCCTTGATCGGCTGCGCCATCCACGGCTTTGAGCTTTGGAAGTGTGGCAGCAGCCATCAACATTTTTTTCAATCCTTTTTCAGCTGCCTGAAGGGCTTCGTTGCTGAAGTCGAGTGTGGAGCGGTAGTGTGCCTGCAGCATGAAAAAGCGGATGGTCATGGGACTGTAGGCCTGTTCCAGCAGCGCATGATTGCCGGTGAATACGTCGTTGAGCGACATGGCATTGCCGAGCGACTTGCCCATTTTCTGGCCGTTGAGCGTGATCATATTGTTGTGCATCCAGTAACGCACGGGGGCTTTGCCGTTGGCAATGGTTGACTGGGCAATTTCCGATTCGTGGTGCGGAAAGAGCAGGTCCATGCCACCGCCGTGAATATCGAATTGTTCGCCAAGGTATTTGCAGCCCATGGCAGAACATTCCATGTGCCAGCCCGGGAAACCATCGCCCCAGGGCGAGGGCCAGCGCATGATGTGCGAAGGTTCGGCCTTTTTCCAGATGGCAAAATCAAAGCTGTTTTTTTTCTGAATTTGTCCGGCCAAAGCCCGCGTATTGCTGATCAGTTCCTCAATCTTTCTACCCGAAAGGATGCCGTAGGGATGGGTCGCGTTGTATTTTTCCACGTCAAAATACACCGAACCATCAGATTCATAAGCATATCCGGCGTCGATAATCTTTTTCACCATCTCAATTTGTTCGATGAGGTGACCCGAGGCATGGGGTTCGATGGAGGGCCGCAACACATTGAGCCGATCCATGTTTTTGTGAAAACCCACGGTGTAATGCTGCACTACTTCCATGGGCTCGAGCTGCTCGAGACGGGCTTTTTGTGCAATTTTATCTTCGCCCTCGTCGGCGTCGTTTTCCAGATGTCCCACATCGGTGATGTTGCGCACATAGCGCACCTGATAGCCCAGGTGACGAAAATAGCGGAACACCAAATCAAAGGTGATGTAGGCGCGGGCATGACCCAGGTGGGCATCGCCATACACCGTTGGCCCGCAAACATACATGCCAACACGCATCGGATGGATGGGTACGAACAATTCTTTTTTACGGCTCAGGCTATTGAAAACATATACTGTGGCCGGATTGCGGTGGTCTTTCATCTCACAAGGAATTTTCGGCTGCAAAACTACGAATTTTCAGCCAAAGCGGCCCTCCGGGAATGGCCTTTGCACGAAAACCCCTACCTTTGTGACTTAATGTGAAATAAATAACAGAAAAATTTTTTATGGAAAGAATTCTTGTCATCGGCTGCTCCGGACAGATTGGATCGGAGCTGACCCTCGCGCTGCGAAAGATTTATGGCAATGAAAATGTGTTTGCTACCGACATCAAGCAACCACCCAAAGACATCCTGGAGAGTGGTCCTTTCAACACGCTCGATGTGATGGACTATAACAACCTGCTGCACTTTGCTGTGCGGTTCAAAATCACACAGGTGTATAACCTGGCCGCCGTGCTTTCGGGAAATGCCGAAAAAATTCCGCAGCAAGCCTGGGAAATCAATATGCGTGCTTTGATGAATACGCTTGAGCTGGCACGTGATTCTGATGCTAAGAAGCTGTTTTGGCCCAGCTCCATTGCGGTGTTTGGCCCAACCACTCCCCGCCACAACACACCCCAACTCACTGTGATGGAGCCCAATACGGTGTATGGTATCAGCAAGCTGGCCGGTGAACGCTGGGGCGAGTATTACCACAAACGCTATGGTGTGGATTTCAGAAGCCTGCGCTATCCAGGCCTCATCAGCTATAAAACCGAAGCCGGCGGCGGCACAACCGACTATGCAGTGGAAATCTATTACGAAGCCATACGCAACAACAGCTACAACTGCTTCCTGCGCGAAGACACTGCCCTGCCAATGATGTTCATGGACGACGCCATCAAAGCCACCATTCAATTGATGGAAGCTGACCCGCAGAAACTTTCGCTGCGCTCGAGCTACAATGTGGGAGGCATGAGTTTCACTCCAAAAGACGTGGTGGCAGCCATCCGCAAACATCAGCCCGACTTTGAAGTGACTTACGAGCCCGACTTTCGTCAGGCCATCGCCGACAGTTGGCCGGCCAGCATCGACGACAGTGTGGCCCGTGCAGATTGGGGCCTGAACGATGCCTTCACCCTGGAGAGCATGACAACATTGATGCTTAGTGAGATAGGTAAAAAACTCAGAAAATAATTCCGCGTTGCATGAATAAAAAAAGGAGGCTGCTACAGCGGCCTCCTTTTTTTCTGAAATAGTATCTGCTTTAGGGTGAAATGATTTTGATGAGCTTTTGGCCTTTAGCTTTTAGCCGCTGGAACAAGCCGACTCTCAGACACTCAGACTCTCAGACACTCAGACTTTCAGACTTTCAGACTCTTAGACCTTCAGACTTATTTCAACATTTCAGCCACCTTGTTGCGCAGTTCCTCACCACGGAGGTTTTTTGCCACAATCACCCCATTGGCATCGAGCAAAACGCTGTGCGGAATAGATTGAACGCCATAAAGCTTTCCGGCGGCGTTGCCCCAGCCTTTCAGGTCCGAAACATGTGTCCAGGTTAATTTATCATCAGCAATGGCTTGCAGCCATTTTTCGCGGTCGGTGTCGAACGAAACACCAAATACATCAAAACCTTTTGCATGGAAATCCTTGTAAATGGCCACAATGTTCGGGTTTTCGGCACGACAGGGTGAGCACCAGGAAGCCCAAAAATCAACGAGCAACACTTTGGCACCCACTTTCTGCGACAGTTTTAGCAGGCTGTCGTTGGGATCGGTCTGCTCAAAATCTTTGTAAGGCATGCCCACAGCCACACTTTTCAATATCTGAACGCGTTCGATCAGTTCATCAAGGTAGGTTGATTTCACGCTTTCGTCGAAGTTGATCACCAACGATTCGAGTTCATCCAGCTCAAACTGATAACTGTTGCGATAGCAGAGGTACTGCGAAACAATGTCTTTGTTGTTGGTTCGGATGTATTCAACCAAATATTGTTTTTTTTCTTTTTCAGCTTCTTCGTAAGCAGCTTCGGCGGCTTTCATGGCTTCTTCGTTGGCTACCTCCTCGGCAGCCTGATAGGCTTTATATTGCTGGTAAATGTTTTCGTCAAATTCTTCAAACTTCTCATTGAAAGCCATATAGCGTTCATGGATGGCCGAACCGTTGATTTCGGCCTTGCGCAGGTCGTTGGGGTCGGCCTTGATGGTTATTTCGGCCGCTTCGGCAAAAAATGGCACAGTGCCACGCATGCCTTCAAAGGCCACAAAGAGCATCTCAGGCTGCGCGATGCCACCTTTGAGTACGGCCACGCCGTTTTGAACTTTCACCGAGTCGATGCCTTGCCAGCTGTCGCTCAGCCGCTTTTGCACCTTCACTTGTTTGCCGTCGAAGTTGGGCACAGAAATGGTCAATTGAAAAGTCGGCAGTTGTTTCTCGGTTGTATTGCATGCTGCAAAGCCCAGCGTCAGGAGCAGGGCAAAAATAAGGGTACGATTCATGTTTTATGGATTTACTTTGCCTGACAAAACTAAGCTTATTTTTTCTTTGTGTCTTTCCGAAACGAGCGTTTTTAACACTTCCTTATCATGAGATGCCGGAGTAGAACCTGTTTTGCCCGCAAAAATTCTGATGAGACCTTGCTATTTTTTCTGAATAGCTTTCATCGAAAAGAAATAGCTGAGCATCAGAATCAGGAGCTCGGTGGCCACAACGCTCAGCACAATGCGCAGGAGGGTATAGCCTAACTGGCTGAAGCTGAACGATTCAAGAATGAAAAGCGCTGTATGGTGCAATACCACCAAACTCAGCGTGTAACTAAACCACCAGCGGGCACCCATTTGTTTCAGGCCCGGGCTGTCAACTGTTTCAGGTTCTTTGGCACCAGTGGCCAGTTGAATGACGTAAGGCCGCATAAAGGCCATAAAAACGGTGGCTGCGGTGTGCAGGCCTGCACCTGTCATGAACAAATCAACCACATAGCCATTCACAAAGCCCAGCACCAGGAGCAACCAACCGGGCGTGGAAAGTGGAAGCATCATCACAAACAGCACATACACAAAGGGATTTGCGTACCCCAGCAATCCCAGATGATTGATGATGAGCACCTGCAGAAGGGTCAGACCGGTGAAGCGCAGAAAATTCAGAATCAGGTTACTCATTGGTTTTAATGGTTGTCAGTGCATCAAGTTCTTTGCGGTGAATGTTTTTCACCACATACACATGTCTGAGCTTTCCAAAATTGGTGGAGAAGCGCACGCGTGCCGTGTTGAGGTTTCCCCTTTCCGAATCGATGAGTTCGTCCACTGTTCCCACCATGATGCCTTCGGGAAATACAAACGAATGGCCGCTGGTTACGAGCGTATCACCCTGATTTGGAATCACATGCGATGGAATGTCAACCACCTCGGCAATGTGGTAATCACCTCCGCGCCAATGCAGGTTGGCAATCTGGTCGTTGTTTAAAAACCGCACACTCAGTGCTGCATGTTTGTGCAGCAACGACATGGCGGTGGCATAGTGTTCGCTCACACCGATGATGATGCCCGCAACCCCGTCGGGCGAAACGAGGCCCATATCGCGCGTCACTCCATCGCGGTAGCCTTTGTCGATGATGATGTAATTATTGCGCAAATCCACTGTGTTGTTGATCACCCGTGCCGGGATGTAATCATAGATTTGCTGCTGCAGTGCACTGTCAGGTGGTGGTATGCGTTCCTGAACGGTGGCGAGTTGACGCAACAGGTCAGCGTTTTGCTTCTGCAAAAGCATATTTTGATGCTGCAGGGAAAAATAGCTGTTGATGTCGCTGCGCAGGTGGTAGATGCTGCTTGCCAGGCTGTTGGTGCGGTGGTTGACAGCTGCCCGCTGAAAGCTGTGGCTGCGGCTAAGCATCGACAGAGCAATCACCTCCAGAAACACAAAAAGGATAAAAAAGTGGTGTTTCTGAAGGAAGCGGACGAGGTTATACATGAACTTTTAAGCGCTGGCGGATAAGTTACTACTTAATCAGGAAGGGGAATTTATCGAAGTTTTTCAATGCAATTCCTGTTCCACGGGCCACGGCACGCAAGGGGTCTTCGGCCACATGCACCGGAAGCTTGGTTTTTTGGTGCAGACGTTTGTCGAGACCACGCAACAAAGAGCCACCACCGGCCAGATAAATTCCTGTGCGGAAAATATCGGCAGAGAGCTCAGGCGGTGTCATTTCCAAAGCATTGAGCACCGCTGCTTCGATTTTTGAAATGCTCTTGTCAAGGCAATGTGCAATCTCGGTGTAGTTCACCTTGATTTCTTTTGGAATTCCTGTCAGCATATCGCGTCCATGCACCGGAAAATCATCCGGCGGATTGTCGATCACCGGCAAGGCTGCGCCCACTTCTATTTTGATGCGCTCTGCTGTGCGCTCGCCAATGTTGATGTTGTGCTGCTTGCGCATATACTCTTCAATGTCGGAGTTGAAGTCGTCGCCGGCAATACGGATGGATTTGTTGTTCACAATGCCACCCAGGGCAATCACCGCAATTTCGCTTGTGCCACCGCCAATGTCGATGATCATATTGCCCGTAGGTTCAAGCACGTCGATACCAATACCAATGGCGGCAGCCATTGGCTCGTGAATCAGGCGCACTTCCTTGGCACCGGCCTGCTCAGCCGAATCTTTAACAGCGCGTTCTTCCACCTCGGTGATGCCCGAAGGGATGCAAATCACCATTTTGAGTGCAGGTGGGAAAAAGCGGCCTTTGATGCCGATCATTTTAATCATTTCGCGCATCATGTGCTCGGCTGCCTGAAAGTCGGCAATCACACCATCACGCAAAGGCCTGATGGTCTTGATGTTTTCGTGTGTTTTGCCGTGCATCATCATGGCTTTTTTGCCAACGGCAATGATGCGACCTGTATTGCGCTCAATGGCCACAATGCTTGGTTCGTCAACCACCACCTTGTCATTGAAAATGATAATGGTGTTGGCAGTGCCAAGGTCGATGGCAATTTCTTTGTTCAGGAAAGAGAAAACTCCCATTTTATCTGTTATTTATTGACTATCAATGTTTAAAATGTCTCGTTCCGGTAAACACCATGCGCATACCGGCTCTGTTACAAAAATTGATGGTGTCGGCATCTCGTACCGAACCACCGGGTTGTATCACTGCGCCAATGCCTTCGTGTGAAGCAATTTCCACCGAGTCGGCAAACGGGAAAAAGGCATCCGAAGCCATCACTGCGCCATTCAAATCAAAGCCAAACTCTTTTGCTTTGGCAATGGCTTGCCTGAGCGCATCCACGCGCGACGTTTGTCCTATTCCGCTTCCTGCCAGCTGCTTGTTTTTTGCCAGCACGATGGCATTCGAACGGGTGTGCTTCACAATTTTATTTGCAAATACAAGATCTTCGAGCTCGGATGCCGAGGGTGCATTCTGCGTGACAACCTCCATATTGTGGGCTGTTTCGGTGCGTAAGTCCCTGTCTTGTGCCAGCATGCCGTTCAGGATGGTCCTGTATTGTTTCTGTTGAAACGCGTCCATTCGCAAGCGCAAAATTATTCTATTTTTCCGTGAACCAAGCGTTTGCAGTGCAATTTCTTCGAAACCCGGAGCAATGATTACCTCAAAAAAGAGTTCGTTGATCAGCTGCGCCGTGTGTTGATCAACCAATCTGTTGCACACCAACACACCGCCAAAGGCCGAAACAGGATCGCCAGCCAGGGCGGTAGTCCAGGCTTCTGTCAGCGTGTTTCGCGATGCAAGCCCACAGGCATTGTTGTGTTTCAGAATGGCAAAAGTGGGTTCGTCAAACTCGCGAATCAGGTTGAGGCCCGCGTCGAGGTCTAATAAGTTGTTGTAGGACAACTCTTTGCCATGTAGTTTCTCGAACACTTCGTCCAGATTGCCATAAAAAGTTCCCGACTGATGTGGGTTTTCTCCATACCGCAGTGGGGTGAAGTGTTTTTTTGCAATGCGCAATTCAGCCGCGCCTTTCGAGAACCAATTGTAAATGGCGGCATCGTAGGCCGAGCTCACAGCAAAGGCATAGCCTGCAAATCTAAGACGATCTTCCAGGGTGGTGGCAACACCCTTTTCCAACAATTCAAGTAAGGCGTCGTAATGGTCGGAAGAAGGAACGATGCACACATCGGCGAAGTTTTTGGCCCCTGCCCGGATGAGGGAAATGCCACCAATATCAATTTTTTCGATGATGGCCGCTGCATCATTGGTTTGTTTCACAGTTTCTTCGAAAGGATACAAATCTACAATCACAAGATCGAAAGCAGGTATTTCAAAGGCCTCGCGCTCAGCTTGATCGGTGGCATTGGCCGAACGGCTCAGTATGCCGCCAAACACCTTTGGGTGCAGCGTTTTCACGCGCCCTCCCAGGATGGATGGATAGCCTGTGAGGTCTTCCACCTTGTGGCAGGAAACACCCATTTGGCTGATAAAGTCGTAGGTGCCCCCGGTGGAATAAATTTGAACATTATCTGCTGCCAATTTCTGAACGATTTCGTCCAGTCGATCTTTGTAATAAACAGAAATTAAGGCAGTTTGTATCTTTTTTAACATCTTGATTTTAAGCTGAAAACATTTTGCAAAGGTAGTTAAAATTGCATTTAAACCAGGTTTTTAATGCCTTAAAAAAACCGCAAACGATTCCAATGTGTACATTTTGTAAAAAAGATTGCCAGAGAAGCTGCACGCTTTGTAGCTATTTTTTGGTACATTTGAGGGTTTCAACAGATCGGTTCAAAGCAAAATCGAACACATGATGCAAGTGCAGGTCAATACAACAGCTCATCCTCCTTGTCTTCCTTCGTTTTCAACCGTGGCATGGTCAGGCGCTGATAAAACCGTGACAGAAACCGCAGCAGATGAGCTGACGTTGTTTTTGCTCACACAAGGATGGACCCCATGTGCTTCGCCCGAAAAGGCCTTCATTTTATTTGCAAGCGGCGGTTCAGAGCAGCATGCCATCGGATTGCTGCGTCACGGCACGGTTAATCTGTTGGTTGCAGGGGCCGAAAACAATGCCTGGGCGGCTGCAAGCGAAGTGAAAGCCTATGCCGACCTGCATGGGTTTCAGGCAGTCTTGATTGCACGGTTTGACAAGCATTTTGTGGTGGAGCTTTTCGAGTGGTTGCAGGTTAAGCGCGGGCTTGATCTGCTAAAAAATCAACGGGCTGGCTTGTTGGGAGAGGTTTCGGATTGGCTTGTGGCCTCCAGTCCCGAAGAATCGCTCCTGCGCCAACGCCTGGGTGTGGAGCTCATTAAACTCCCTTTTGAAAACTTGCCCGACTACCTTGGTATGCCCAACGACCCGCAGTTTGATCAGTTGTTTGGGCAGAATACCATACACAGGCAGGAGCTTTCATCGATTGCCGGCTTTTTGAAATCGCAAATTGCTGCGCATAACCTCAATGCCATTACAATCCAGTGTTTTAAAATGGTAAGGGAAAAAGGTGTCACTGCTTGTTTGCCACTGTCGCTCATTAATTTGAATGGTATTCCGGCAGGTTGTGAAGGCGATGTGGTTAGCATGGCTGGACTGATGCTTCTCAAAGCCCTCACGGGAGAGATTGCCTGGATGGCCAACCTTGTGAGGATCGAAAACAGCTCTGTTTTGCTGGCCCATTGCACAGCACCCCTGCAGCATGCAAACAAGCAGGCCTTTGTGCCTCATTTCGAAACAGGCCGCTCGGATGCTTTGCAGGCTGAGCTCAGTTTTGAAACAGTGACACTGTTTCGGCTCAACGAGCGGCTCGATCAGGCCTTTCTTTCTGTTGGCAAGGTAATCAGCCGACCCCGGCATCCGAATGCATGCCGCACACAACTTGAAGTTCAGCTCGGAAACCATGCTGCAGCCCGCTTGAGAGAAAAACCACTGGGCAACCATCACCTGGTACTTCCAGGCGATCATTACAATTTGATCAGCAAGGCTTTGCGAATGAAAAAGATCAAAATAAAAGGATAGTCCCTGTCATGGACAGGACAGGCATGAATCCCCTGAAATGTTGTTTTTTTGATTTGTTGTACGGCTTGTTGAAAAGCTATTTTTCTTCGTATATTTATGCGTTCAATCAAACACTTCATCCATGAGCACAACCATTAACCGAAAGCCAGTGCGCTTCTATAGCGACCCGCGCAGGGTCATCGTCAGGTTCTTTTTTCCCGGACCAGAATCACGGGTCAAATCCATTATCGAAAAGGTGGTGGCCATGCCAGAAGAAGCTGCCGGCATGAGTTTGCATCAAACTTTGCGCGACTTCTCGGCGCGGCACCGCAACATCTCAAAAATTTTTCAGCGGCATTTTGAGCGGGTGAAGGAGATACTCAACGGCAGGGCTGGCGATTTAAATCAACTGAGCCAGGCAAAACAATTGCTCATAGGTGCTTATTTCACCTCGGAATATTCTATTGAGTCGGCGGCTTTCTTCAACCCATCGATGGTCGAAGATCCTGATCAGACGGGACTTACAGAAGGAGAAAAAAGAGTCGTCATCAGTTTCAGGGCCACTGGCGAAGGACATATTTCATCCATCGTTTTCAGAGGTGGTGTGCTCGACGCCAACAACAACCTCACACTCATACCTACCGGCCGCCTGATCGACGAGGCCGAAAACATTAAAAACTACATTTATAAAAAAGAAGAGTTTTGTGCCAAACTCTCCGAAATGCATGCCGACGACCCGGTGGTGAAACATACGATGGACAAGCTGCGCTTTGAGTTTGACTACAACGAACTGCTGCGTGCCATCGACGAAACCAAGCGCGAGTTGAACCCCGATGACAAGCAGCGAAAAATGCTTCAAACCATCAGCTGGTTGGGCGATTCACACTACGAAATTTTCTTTTCACTCGACACCGGCATTTCCGACCGTGTGATTTTTCCCATTGCCGCAGCCGAAAGCAACGGCATTGAAGACGCACGCTTTGTGAAGTTTACCGACGACGACGGCCGTGTGCGTTATTATGCCACCTATACCGCCTACAATGGGTTCAGCATCATGCCCAAACTCATCGAAACCAAGGATTTCTACCGCTTCAAAGTGATGCCTATCCATGGCGAAAATGCCCAAAACAAGGGCATGGCACTCTTTCCAAGAAAAATTAAGGGAAAATATGCCATGCTCGCCCGCATTGATGGCGTGAACAACTATATCATGTTTTCTGACGATATCAACCATTGGAACGAAACCAAAATGTTGCAATCGCCTCAGTATCCCTGGGAATTTATTCAGGTTGGCAACTGTGGATCACCTATCGAAACCGAGCATGGCTGGCTCGTCATCACACATGGTGTTGGAACCATGCGCAAATACGCCATCAGTGCCATGCTGCTCGACCTCGACGACCCCACCAAAGTGATTGGACAGCTCACAGAACCACTCATTTCGCCCAATGAAGAGGAACGCGAGGGCTATGTTCCCAATGTGGTGTATTCGTGTGGCTCCATCATCAGCAACGACGAACTGGTGATTCCCTATGCCATGTCCGACACGGCTTCCACCTATGCCACCGTACCACTGGATGAATTGTTGAGAAGCCTCGTGCCTTCAGACATCAACAAGCATAAAATGCCCGATAGCCAGCCCATCAAAGGAAAAGTGCTGGTGGTGGAAGATGAAGTGATCAACCAAAAAGTGATTGCCGGCATCCTGAAAACGGAAGGCTATGAAGTGGAGGTGGCTCCAGATGGCATTGTGGCACTCATGAAAATTGTGAAAGGCAACTTCGATGTCATTCTTTCTGACATTGCCATGCCAAATTTCGACGGCTATCAGTTGCTAGAATACCTGCAAACACACGAAATCCAAATACCCGTTATCTTCCTCTCAGGCCATACCAGTCCGGAAGATGAAGCACGTGGTTTGCGCCTTGGGGCTGCCGACTACATCCGCAAACCCATTGAGCGCAACTTATTGCTGGCGCGGCTGGCTCGCCTGCTTGAAATGGAATAGGCTGATTTCTGCTGTTTCTGTTAACTGCTCAAAAAAAAGTGCAGGAAAACAATCAAAGTGCTTTTGGGTGGGTAAACGGCCTGGCAATCAGTTGGGCCAACAGCCATGCAATGAGGCTCTCGGCGCCTTGATTGCGGTTGATGGTATTGTTTTCGACTCCATCGTTGCAGCCTTTTGTTTGATGGTCATACACAGCCACATTCAAGTCGTTTTCGCCTAAAAACCAGTGAAAACAACGCATCAGTTTTTCTTGTTGCTCAGGATCATCACGGTCGAGCATGGCACTTTTATACATGATCATCATAGCAGTGGCATCGATGGGTTGCTGTGCATAAAGCTCGTATTCTGAGTCGAATCTGAGCCAACGTTTGTTGCCGATGAGCGAGAGCCATTCATTTTTGAAACATTTATCCTCGAGGAAGGCACGGCTTTTTTCAGCCACCTCCAGATAGCGCGCTTTGCCCGTAACGGAATGGGCCAGATACATGGCTGCCGGGATGATGCCGTTGTCATAGGTAAGTGCATCTTCAAACCAATGCCAGTTGGAACGCTGATGCTGATCAAAGCGTAGAACAAGGATATCGGCAACCTGACCAATACGTGCCAAAAAACGCTCCTGATCGGGAAATCGTTTGATATAATGAAAGATGCCAAACATGGCATTGGCATAACCACGGGCATATGTCAAATGCTCGATGGCAGGAATCATCTGTTGAAAGGTTTCGATGGCCGACTGAAACAAGGCGTCGTTAGGCGCATAGCGTATCAGATAGCCCAACGCCCACATGGAGCGGCCCCAGGCATCGTCAGAATAATCTTCTTCAAATTGTTTGCGGTCGTAGCTGAGGTAGTTTTTAACTTGTCCGTTCTTTTGCAGCATCAATCGCAGAAACGAAAAGTAGCGAACCAATAAATCAATGTAAATCTGCTGTGGATCGTGCTTGTAGGCAGTTATCACAACCAGCATGGCACGTGCATTGTCATCAAGGCTGTATCCATGCTGATAGGAGGGCAACATGCCATTGGCATGCTGAAGCAGTCCGGTTTCATCCGTCAGTCGCAACAGGTGGGAGATGTCGAACTCCGGATAGGTAAAGGCTGCCCTTGCTAGAGTGGCCGTAGCTGAGGCGGCCACCGATTCAAACAACTGCAGATAGCTTTTGCCGATTTCAGGCCATGCAATTTTTTTTCCGTAGTCACGGGCCCGTTGCCGACGCCGGTCAAGTTCGTCCGGATGGTTGAGCGCATCGTTGATCAGTGATGCAAGCTGCCGGTCGTTGCCAAAATCGAACAACCATCCCCGATCGTTTGCAAGCAGGGTTTCGGCATGCCAGTAGGGAGTCGAGAAAACTGCACAGCCACTGCTGACTGCATAGCAAAGTGTGCCGCTCGTGATTTGTGCCCGGTTGAGATAAGGTGTCACATAAATATCGGCCGAACGGAGCATGGCCATCAGCTCTTCTTCCGAAACGTATTTGTTTACAAACACCACATGCTGCTCAAGTTGTAGTTCAGTAACCATTTCCCACAAATAATCGCGGTATTCTTCACCGGCGTTACGCAACACATGCGGATGGGTCTTTCCCAGAACAACATACAATATATCAGGATGTTGACGCACAATTTCGGGCATGGCACGCAACACGGTTTCAATACCTTTGCTGCGCCCGATCAGACCAAAAGTGAGCATCACCTTCCGCTTGTCCCATTTGGCTGGCGACGGTGTCAGTGCGTTGGTAAGCCCATCGAAATCAGGTGTTCCATGTTCAATGAGGGCAATTTTTTCGATGGGTATCTGATAAATGTTCACCAGAAAATTAATGGCGATTTCATTCATGATCACCACTTTTTGTGCATACTGACCAAGGCGGTGAAGCACTTCATACTGGTGGAATGCAGGTTTTTCGAGCACCGTATGAAAAGTGCATACCACTGGAATGCGCACCTGCCTCAAAAGCCCAAGCAGAAAAATGCCGCTGTTTCCGCCAAATATGCCATATTCATGCTGAACCAGCAATACCTCTGCACTGGATTCATTGATATAGGATGCAGCAGTGGTATAATCAGCAGGGCTTTGGTCGCTGATTTGCCGTGTTACGATGGGCGGGTAGGCATAGCTTTGCCCCGGATCGTTCATCGCAATCACTTCGAGTTCAATGTGTTGATGAGAGATTTCTGCTGCTCTAAGTATGGAAGTGACAAGGTTTTGTGTGAAGGTTGCAATGCCGCACTGTCGGGGCGGATAATTGCCAATGCAAATAACTTTCATCCTCACATTGTTTTTTGGTTCAGTTTACGATTCTTGCTGCAAGATACTAAAAAACAGATGGGTAATGCAAATCCAATACGTATTTTTACTTAAGCAAACGAATTGTGTTTTCGGGCCTTCGTTCGGGAAAAAATTTGTGAACTGCAACATTCAGTATGACAAACTTTTACAACATAAGTTTTGAACGGGATTGAAATTGTATTTTTGTTTTACCTAATGCGACATCATGGCCACAACGAAAACAAAAAAGACAAAAAAAAGCATCAAACACCTCGGTAAACCCGACGCATCAAAAAAAGCTGGTTTGCCTCCCGGAACGCTCATGCACATTGGTAAAATCAAGACGGTTGATACAAGCCTCTCGCTGATCAGCTACAATGCTGAAACCTATGAGGTGTTCGACCGGCTGCGGGTTGATCAGATTGCCGGCAAGATGATGGCAGGAAGCAACAACTGGATCAGGGTTACAGGTTTGCAAAACACTGCTGTGATTGGCGAACTGACCACAAAACTTGGACTACATCCGCTGCTTGCCGAAGACATTCTCAATACAGGCCAACGCCCGAAAGTGGAAATCGGATTGGATTATATCTTTCTGACAATGAAGGCAATAAGTGATATCGATGCGGAGGGAGGTTTTTCAACCGATCAGGTGACCTTTATCCTGCGCGATGATGTGCTGATGATGTTTGCTGAGCGCGAGCTCGATTTGTTTGAGGTTGTTTATCAGCGTATGCAATTAGCCGACAGCCGTTTCAGGTCGAGTGGCCTCGATTATTTGTTGTATGCCCTGGTTGATGTGATTGTGGATCATTACTTCAACACCATGGAGCACATGGCCGATGTGATCGATGCCATGGAAGACAATCTTTCGGTCAACCTGAATGACAATGTGCTGCTCGATATTCAGCAATTGAAAAAAGACCTTCTGTTAGTCCGAAAAATGGTGTTTCCGCTGCGCGAAGCTTTGGGAACACTCATCAAAACGGAAAGTCATCTCATTGACGCTTCGCAGAAAGCATACTTCAATGATGTATATGACCACGTGATGCACATCAACGAAACCGTGGAAAATTACCGCGATCTGACTTCAGGCCTAAAAGATATCTACCTCTCTACCCTGAACCTGCGCATGAGCAGGGTGATGCAAACCCTCACCATCATTTCAACCATCTTCATTCCGCTCACATTCATTGTTGGTGTTTACGGAATGAATTTCGAAAACATGCCGGAGCTTCGCTTCAAATATGGGTACATCGTTGTTTGGCTTTTCATGATAACCATCAGCTTGCTGATGGTAAGGTGGTTCAGAAAGCACAAATGGCTCTGAAAATGAGAGACTAATACCTCAATGTTGGGAGCTTTGCTGATACGATTGCTGATGCACGCCTGCGACAGCTCTTCCCGACGGGTCGTTCAATGTGCTGAAGGAAGCATCCCAGGCAAGTGCTTCGGCGGTGCTGCAGGCCACCGATGGCACCGAAGGCACACAAAGTGCCGCTGCATCTGAGGGGAAGTGTTCGCTGAAAATGCTGCGGTAGTAATACTCTTCCTTGCTTTTGGGGGGTTGTTGCGGAAAGCGGTGATGGGCGTTTTCCATTTGTTGATCGCTCACCTGTTCTTCTACCATCTTTTTCAAACTATCAATCCAATTGTAGCCCACTCCGTCAGAAAACTGTTCTTTCTGCCGCCACGTCACACTTTCGGGCAGGTAGTCCTCGAATGCTTTGCGCAAAATCCATTTTTCGATGCGGCCTCCAAAGGGTCGCTTATCTTCCGGATTGAGTTGCATGGCCACATCCATAAATTCCTTGTCGAGAAATGGAACCCGTCCTTCAACGCCCCAGGCCGCCAATGATTTGTTGGCCCTCAGGCAGTCATAAAGGTGCAATTTGCTGAGCTTTCGCACAGTTTCCTCATGAAAAGCTTGTGCATCGGGTGCTTTATGAAAATAGAGGTAGCCCCCGAAAATCTCATCAGCTCCCTCGCCCGAAAGCACCATTTTTATGCCCATGGATTTGATGACCCTGGCAAGGAGATACATGGGTGTAGATGCCCTGACAGTTGTAACATCGTATGTTTCAATGTGATAAATCACATCACGTAAGGCATCAAGGCCTTCCTGCACCGTGAAGTGAACCTCGTGATGCACGGTGCCCAAATGTGCCGCCACTTTGCGAGCGGCTTCCAGATCGGGAGATCCTTGCAATCCGATGGCAAAGGAGTGCAAGCGGGGCCACCAGGCTTGTTGTTTGTCGTCGCTTTCGATGCGTTTGTCGGCAAAACGGGCTGCAATGGCTGATACGATGGACGAATCGAGGCCTCCCGAAAGCAATACGCCATAGGGCACATCCGACATCAGTTGCCTGTGAACTGCCTCCTCCAGGGCTTTTCGCAAAACCGGGATGCTGCTCGTTTGATCAGCCACATTGGCAAAATCAGTCCATGGGCGGGTGTACCACCTGCGCACTGCACCTTCGGTGCTGAGAAAAAGATGACCGGGAGGAAATTCCTGAATTTTCGGGCAGCTGGCTGCAAGGGCCTTGAGTTCGGAGGCCACATAAAAGTTGCCGTGTTGATCCCACCCCATATATAAAGGTATAATGCCCATGTGGTCGCGTGCGATCAGCCACACATCCAATTGGCTGTCGTACAGGGCGAAGGCAAAAATTCCATTGAGGTCATCAATAAAATCAGCACCTTTCTCCCTGTATAATGCCAAAATGATTTCACAATCACTCTGGGTTTGAAAGGCGTAGGGTTTTTGCAGCGTTTTGCGCAGTTCCAGATGGTTGTAGATTTCTCCGTTTACAGCCAGCACCAGGCTACGGTCGTCGCTGTATAAGGGTTGTCCACCCGAAATGGGATCAACGATCGCCAGGCGTTCATGAGCCAAAACAGCCTTCTCGCACTGAAAAATACCCGACCAGTCAGGACCACGGTGCCTGATCTTTTTCGACATTTCGAGCACCTGGGGCCTGAGCACCTGTGCATTTGTTTTGAGATCAAAAACGCCAACTATTCCACACATAATTGTATAATTACTGAATTAACAATGATTTCGTTCAACGGGTTGCAGGCACCATGGAGGTTTGCCGAAAACAAAAATAGAATTATTCAGTGCTGATAAAAATTGAGAAAAAACCGAAAAGCAACCGATCAGGACAAAACTGTTTTAAGGGTCAGGAGGGCGTGTGCAATGGCGCTATTGCCAGATAAGTAAATGTCCTGTAAGTAGTTATCTAAATTCCGATCGGTATTTGTAAACAAAATCCACCCCAGCTGGGCTGGTATTTTCACATGGGTTTGAGCAGGAATAAGGAGGTTATCAAAAGATTCCCATTGTTGATTATTGTAGCGCACACGTTTGCGCAGGTTCAATTCCCCAGTGATTTCAAGCTCGAGCAGGTGTTCTTTATCATCCGGGAAGCAGCACCGGTTGAGGTGGCCCGGCAATGCTATCAGAAAAGTTTCATACACCGGACGCAAAAAACGCTCGCTTAGCAAAAGAGGCCTGGATGTGGCCATGCGCATTTGCATCTGATGGTGCCAACGCTCGGTATATTCTCTGGCAATGTCAAACCAGTTTGGGGTGAATGGCACAAATGCCCAGGCTACAGGCCACATGGCCTCATCCTCAGGCTTGAGGTCGGAAAAAATTTCGACCACGTCTTTGTCGTATTTCTTGATCATCTCAACAAGCAAACGCGGACTTAGACGCCTCATGGCCAGCATCCACTCACGGTTTAGTTCCTGAACATGTTCCACCAATTGATTATAGTTGCTCAGATCACGATCGGTTTCAATTTTAAAATGATCGCGTTGCGCGGCAATACGTCGCATTGAGCCATCAACAAGGTGGGCCGCCAGATCTTTAACGTTCCTTCCGGGAAGTGCGGTTGGCAAAAGCCATTCGTGGGCCTTCAAATCGGCAAGAAAATAAATCAGTTCCTGGTTCAGATCGGGAAAGAGGCTAAGCGTTTCGATTGGTTTCATGGGGTTTTGCAAGAGTTGTGACAAATGTACAACCAACAAGGGTATCGGTGACGGGTTTCGTGCTAAAAAATCTGTTAAGAGAATTTGTGTTTTGATAACATTTTTTAACAATCGTCGGTCATGAGAGTACTGGCAAGAAATTCACGCAGAATTAATCAACCTATTAATTATCAGTCAAATAATTGCTTGGTGCAGAAATTAATTGATGTATATCAATCTTTGGGTTATAATATCTCTCCCGGGAGGCAAGGAAATATCACCAAAACAGCCTTGCAGCCTTCCGGCAGTGAAAGTAAACTTGCAGCATGAAATTAAAGAATGGCGCAATGCCTGGAAAAGAAAACATTTTGAACCTTAAAATCAATTTTCGATGAAAATGCTCAACAAACTTAGCTGGATGATCGGCATGATGCTCGTAGCATCCATGTTGTTCGTTTCCTGCACCAAAGAAGGCCCTGCCGGCTTGCCCGGAAAAGATGGCAAAGATGGCAAAGATGGAGAAGATGGTATTGATGGACAAGACGGTACAGCTACCTGCATCACTTGCCATGACAATACACAATCGCTTTCGGCCCGCACCATGCAATGGGAAAACTCGTTCCATGCTACAGGTGGTGCTTTCAACCGCAACACAGGTGAATGTGCCGTTTGTCACACAAGTCAGGGATACCGCGGTCATCTGGATGGTACTTATGATCCGTTGGCCACCGGTGCTAAGATTGACAATCCAAATCCGCCAAACTGCTACACCTGCCACCAAATTCATGAGACCTATACACCTGCTGACTTAACCCTCACCATGAGCGGACCAGTAGCACTGTACAACTCCACAGAATCCTTCGATTTTGGAAAAGGCAGCCAATGCGCTTCGTGCCACCAGGGTCGCACCATTTCAAACTTCCCGGTGGTTGGTGGTCCTGATATTACGATTACCAACACCCGCTACAGCGTTCACCATGGACCGCAAGCCAACATGATTTCTGGTCTGGGTTTATTCAATGTTGGAACCGGACTTGCAAACAGCCTTCACACCACCATGGTTACCGATCAGTGCGTTACTTGCCACATGGCACCCGGAACAGGCGCTGAATCAGGTGGTCACACCATGTATATGCGCAATGCCAGCAATGCTTTAAACACAGCAGGTTGCATCACATGTCATACCGATGCTGCCGCACTTGCTGCTGATGTAACAGCGCTGCAAACACAAGTTGAAGAACTGCTTGTTGAACTCAAAGCCAAGCTTGATGCCAAAGGCATTACAGCCCCTGGCAGCGACAACTCATTGTCAGGCACCTATCCTGCAGTTGTTGCCGGCGCACTTGTAAATTACAGGGCGATCGTGGAAGACGGTAGTCTGGGTGTTCACAATCCCACATTCACTGTCAAACTCCTCCAAAATTCGATCGCAGCACTCGAATAGTAAGGTGATGTTTTGTTAAAATTAAGCAGGTCCGGTTTCTACAGGACCTGCTTAGTTGTTAAAAAGGTGCCACGACATTCGAACCATTCATTCTGTAAGCCGGCATCTCGATTCAAACACACAAGAACGAAATAATGTAAACGCACTAAATTATCTATCATTATGAAAATGAGGCAATTGTTTTTAATTTTTACCATTTTTCTGGCAGGTTTTCTCACTTCGTGTGAGTATGAATTTGTTGTACCTGAAAAACCACCTGTCATTGATCCGGAAGTGCCCATCAGTTTTGCGACCCAGATCGAACCAATCTTTTCGAACGACAACAACTGCACAGCTTGTCACAAAACAGGAGCCACCCCGCCTGATCTTAGTGTCGGAAAGGCTTATGCAG
>CAZBMR010000005.1:69026-89394 GCA_964492695.1 uncultured Lentimicrobiaceae bacterium | reverse complement strand
TGTCACAAAACAGGAGCCACCCCGCCTGATCTTAGTGTCGGAAAGGCTTATGCAGCGATTGTTCCCGCTCTCATCAACACAACGGATACAGCGGCAAGCATCATTTACTGGTTTCCGCACCCGGAGAGCAGCACCCACAGCTGGAAGAAATATGAGCTTGCAGATGCCACGCTCATTCTCGAATGGATTAAACAAGGTGCTAAGAACAATTAACCATTAAAATCAATCCAAGATGAAAAAATACGCGTTGTCATTTATATTGATCCTTTACATTGGCAGCCTGTGGGCTCAGGAAACCGAAGCAAACACCGAAAAGCCAAAGGATAAGCCGGTGAGAGCACCATTTCAAAGCGGTTATCTGATTGATAACCAAACAACATACATCCCTTCTCCAAAAACATTGGAATATGCCATTCAACACAAATTTGGCAATATGACCAATGGTTTTTCCGACCTGTTTGGTATTTATGCACCCGGCTCAAACATCCGCCTGGGACTAAACTATGTGGTTTATAAAAATGTGCAGGTTGGCTATGGCCTCACCCGGCTAAACATGTACAACGACTTTAATGTGAAATGGACGGTGGTTGAACAAACCCGCAACAACACCATCCCTGTGGCTGTTGCACTCTATGGCACCATGGCTATCGACGGCCGTAATGAAAAGGCTTTCGGAACGGAATATAAATTTACAAACCGCTTTTCCTACTTCTCACAACTGATTGTTGGACGTAAGTTTAACGACTGGCTAAGCGTGCAGCTGAACACGAGTTTTACCCACTACAACAGCACCGATTCGTTGATTGATCACGACAAAATTTCGGTTGGTTTCAACGGCCGGGCGCAGTTTTCGCCACAATCGTCGATTTTATTCCAGTACGATGTGCCCCTCAAGGTGAAGGGTATTGCTGAGCACCGCGAATTTACCAAACCTTCGAAACCCAACTTTGGCATTGGATGGGAAATCAGCACAAGCACCCATGCTTTTCACATTTATGTGTCGTCGGCTGACGGCATCATCCCACAGCACAATGCCATGTTTAATCAAAACGACTGGACCAAGGGCGACCTGATGTTTGGTTTTACGATCACCCGACTTTGGAGTTTTTAATATTTACTATATTTAATATCAACTATTTATAATCATGAAAACTAAATTTTTCTTCCTTGGCCTGATGGCCTTTGCACTCATTGCCTTTGCTTTTACGCTGCCGCAAGATCAAAAAAAAGGTGAACCCTGGAAGGTTCCTGCCGAATATAAAAGCAAAGCCAACCCCCACAAAGGTGATGCTGCTGCCGAAAAACTCGGAAAGGCTGCCTATGCCAAACATTGCCGTTCGTGCCATGGTAATCTGGGAGCAGGTGATGGGCCTAAAGCCAAAAACCTGAAAACCTTTCCAGGTGATTTTACCGATGCCAAATGGCAATCCACTGTCACCGATGGTGAAATGTATTATATGTCATTCATCGGAAGAGATGAAATGCCCAATTTTGAAACCAAGATTACTGACGAGGAAGAACGCTGGGGAATTATCAACTACCTCCGTACATTGAAAAAGTAACCGGCAAATTCCTGCTTATTGATGAAAGGTTCACCCTGAGGTCAGGATAAAAACAATGGCTTTTCGGTGGACCTTTCTGTTTTTTTTTACTTTTTTTAAAAAGGTAATACATTGCTAATTATGAAGAAAACAATTCTGATCACAGCTTTTTTGTGGACGGGTTTGATGCCTGCCTGGGCACAGCTCAATGTGGATATGACGGGCGAACCGGCAAAAGCAGCCGACAATGTGCGCTGCTTTAGCTGCCATGCCAACAAAGTGTATGAATATGAAAACACCGTGTCCGGCCTGAAAGAGCGGAAAGTGATGAACCCGAATTTTGTTTACGACACGGTGGCATTCTATCAGGGCGTACACAGGCATTTTGCCTGCACCGATTGCCACTCGCCCGATTATGAGACGTTTCCCCATCAGGCCGAGTTGCGCCTCGAACCCATGTACACCTGCATCGACTGTCATGGTGGCGACGAGCAATTTGCCAGCTATCACTTCGAAGCCATCGAAGAGGAGTTTGGAAAAAGTGTGCATGCAAGCCGCCACAGCGATCAGTTTAATTGCTGGATGTGTCACGACCCACACGCATACAAGGCCATGACACGTTCGAATTTTAAAATTTCGGAAATCGTTTCCTATCACAATCAAATGTGTGCCAACTGCCACGACAACAACGTCAATTTTCAGCGCATCAGCGACAGCACAAAAAGACCGCTCGACCAAATTCATGGCTTTTTACCCAATTTCAAACTGCATTTTTCTGCTGTTCGGTGCATCGAGTGCCATACACCTGTTGAGGATACACTTTGGGTTTCGCACAACATCCTCGAAAAAGAACATGCCGTAAAAAAGTGTTCCGAATGCCATTCGGCCAATACCATGCTCATGTCGTCGCTCTATAAATACCAAAACATCGAGTCGCGTAAAAGCAGGGGAACGTTGAATGCAGTTTTTCTCAACGAAGCATATGTGATCGGAGCCAACCGCAATGTGTACCTGAACATCTTTAGCCTGATCATTTTTGGATTGACTGTGTTGGGGATTTTGGTTCATGTTTTCTTCAGAATTAAAAAATAATACCATGTCAACACGTTTATACCTCTATCCAGTTTGGCTGCGTATCTGGCACGCCGTCAACGCATTGATGTTTTTGGTGCTTATTGCCACCGGCATCAGCATGCAATATTCCAACCCTGACGCTCCCTTCATCAGGTTCGATTTGGCCGTTCAATGGCACAACATCTGTGGGGTGGTGCTTGCATTCAACTATCTGATATTTCTGGTTGGAAACCTGTTCACCGGCAACGGAAAGTTTTACGCCTTACAAATCAAAGGCTTTGTTCAGCAAGTGCTAACTCAAATAAAGTACTATGTTTCAGGCACCTTCAAGGGTGAGCCAACTCCTTTTCCGGTCAACGAAAAGCGGAAGTTCAACCCATTGCAAAAAATCACTTACATCGGGGCGATGTATGTGCTTGTGCCAATCATCATCATCACCGGCGTTGCCTTGCTGTTTCCCGAGCTAATTGTTGAGAAAGTGATGGAATTCAGCGGAATATATATGACTGCACTGCTACATGGTGGGGTTGGTTTTCTGCTGTCATTGTTTTTGGTGATTCATGTTTATTTTTCAACGATGGGAAGTTCGCCCTCCAGCAATTTCAAAAGCATGGCCACTGGCTGGCACGAACCTCACTAAGTATGGCACCAACCACGCTTCGCAAGCCTTTTTTGCTGCATCTTTGCACTTCATTTAAATTTTAAAGAATGAAAAAAGTCCTTTATTTCCTTATGATCAGCCTTGCGGTGGCCTCCTGCTCAAGCGGCAACCAAAAGGTAGAATATGTTGTTGATCCGAATAACCGCGAAATCATTGCAGGCGATGTGCTGCAAACCAGCTCCTATACCTACATCCTTGCCAATGAAAAATCGCAGCAATACTGGATAGCTGTCTCAAAAACCGAAGCCAGTGCCGGAAAGACGTACTATTTTGCCGAATGGATGGAGATGCAAAACTTCCATAGCAAAGAGCTCGACCGCGACTTCGACCGTATCCTCTTTGTGGGCGACCTGAGCACCTTTCCCATTCCGGCCAAAGGAAAGCCCATGACTCCAAACGCCAACGCCATGCCCCAGCAGAAAAAAACACCGGCCGTGAAACAAGATATCAAGATTGAACCAGTCGAAGGCAGCCTGCCTTTGCAACAATTATTTGATAATCCCAGTGCCTTTGCCGGAAAAACCGTAAAAATTGCTGGCCAGGTCACTAAATTCAACAGTGGTATCATGGGAAAAAACTGGGCACACATTCAGGATGGTTCGGCAAATGAAGACTTTTTCGATCTCACAGTGACCACCAACGACATGCTGAACGTGGGCGATGTGGCTGTTTTTGAGGGCGTTGTTACATTAAACAAGGACCTTGGATCGGGCTATTTCTTTAAAATCCTGCTCGAGGATGCCAAGGTGTCTAAATTAAGCATTCACTAGCAAACAGTCTTTTTATCTGGTTGGATTATTAATAAAATCCAATCAGGTGGGAGGATGCAGGCGCTGCTCAAACCATTTCCTCACCTTGCTCATTGTAGCATATTGGTTATCAGGCGATTTGCGTTTGCAACTGGCTTTCTCTGCACTCCCTTCAGGAGCACCCCATCGTGTTTCGATGCAGTCATTCGGGTTGTAGGCCATTTCAAAAGCCGTGCGCCTTTGCAACAGTTCCCAAACCGACAGCTGTTGGTCCTGTCCATCGCTGCGCACATAGGTCACATGAAGGTCAAGACATTGCTGCTGAAGCTTTTCTAACAACAATTCCTTGATCTCGAAGGAGTCTGCTGTTTCAGTCATGTTGTAACGCGCAGGTGCTGCCGCCACTTTATCCGGAAAATTCAGCACCTCATCCATGGCAATCAATAGTCGCAAGTCGCGGTTGGGTGTTGAGAAGTCTTCCCAAAGTCCGCCCGTCTGAAAAACAGCATTGGCATTGGAAGGCATGGGAATGCGGCTGCCCGGATGATTTTGCAGGTATGCTTCTGCGTTGGCAACAGATCTTACACGCACGAGCAATTGTTCATGAAGGGCTACAATCAGGTTGTTCAATTGTGCAAAAGCATCCATCGGCCTGGGATTGATGAGGCTATCCATCCTCCCATAAAAGTGCTCCTGATCCATATTTCTCTGTTCCAGCGAAAAAGGCGCAAATCGATCTTCCGATATAAGATGCGCATTATCAAGAAGTTTTAGGCCATCAGCCGTGTTCAAAATGGGTCGGAATGCCTTAAAACCCGGTTCGCCCACCACTTCGTGTGTATTGAACAAAAAATTGCCTTTCCAGAAACGTTTTACGGCCACAGTGCCATCGGGTTGGGCATCAACAGCCAGCAGCTGACCGGCTTCTTTTTTTCGCTGTGGTTTCCACCCGATCAGCACAAAAGTATGCCCGTAGGGATCTGCAAAAACAGTTCCGGGCCGCAGTCCTTCGTAGCTGAGCGCAACGGGATAGGTGTCCGTTCGGGGATTATCGAGCGATGCGCGTGCCGTGCCTGAATGAACCCCATCCATCACCCTGCGCATCAGGATATTGAAGGCATGAATGGGGTTGGATTTGTTGGTGGCATGTTCGTTTGTAATCCACTGGCCTGTTTGGGGATGTTTCCCCAGATAGCCCCGGTCGGCAAGATGAAAACCAAAAGGCAAACCCATTTTCCAGGCAAAATAAGCCCTTAAAAAATAGGGATTATCGGCACAATCTGGCTCCATAACCACGGTTGGATTGGCTGTGGAGTCGTCCTCATTCATACCCAGAGCGTCATATAAAAAATTGCGGTCTTTGTTTTGCGTGAGCCTGTGCAAAGCATCCCAGCTGTCGGATTCCTGACTGCCCCTAAAGAGTGCCTGAATCCAGGCGGCATACAGTGCCTCCAAACCACTGTCCCATCCGCGCTGGGTTTTCCAGTATTTTCCTGCCGCATGCGAAGCCTGACTTTCAAGCACCTGAAAATCGAGCTTAAAATTGCCGGGGCTCTTGATCACTACGGTATAATTGCCCGCTTCAAGACCCGCAACATCATCAACACGCCAAAAAGGCATGCCGTCGCCTTGTGCTTTTTCATGCGTTTTGATGGTATTCGATCCGCCTGAAATTGTTAAAAGGGCTTTGCTCATGCTCGATGCGCCAACCGAAACAAGCTTGAATGGTTTACCTGCAATTGGCTGAGGTGGGATGACATGCACCGAAGTGGCAGGTTGCCAGCCATTATTACCGGTCAGTTCGGGCGATTCGGTATCGGAAGAATCTGATGGAAGATGTGCCTGTTTCGTTTCGCATGCATACGATGCTATGGCAATGAGTATCAAAACCATCAAGGATGAAAACTGATGGCTTCTCCGCCCGGCGGCAGAGCGAAATGACTTGATATTCAGTTTTGTGCTTGACATGGAGCTGAAGGATAGCTGAGATGAGAAAAAACGGGTGTTATTGCACAACAGGCATGTACCAGGGATGGTCTTTCACGGCAACAATGCCTTCGCTGTGCGATGCACCCAAAATGCGCCGGGCTGCCACATAATTGCGGCTTGGAAGATATTTGCTGCTTCCAGGCTTGATGCTGCTGATCTGCACCCGTCCTGAAGCATGAACAAACTCACCATTCCCCAAATAGAGTCCCGTATGCGTGATGCGCGAGGCTGATTTGCCAAAAAACAGCAGATCAGCCGGTTGCAAGGATGCCGTATCTGCATGTTGAAGCTGTTCGCCATAGCGTGCCTGCTGCGAAGCATCTCTGGCCAGAATGATGCCCTGACTATAATAGATAATTTTCGTAAAGCCCGAACAATCAACAGCTTTTGATGAAGTGCCTCCCCACAAATATGGATATCCCATCATTTTAAGGGCAGTGCTTACAAGCACTTCTGCTTCCGGTGGTGTGTTGACCCATTCGTCAAACATCAAACCGGCGCGTTTGTCCACATAACCCATTCTGCCGTCGGGCAACTGAACCTGCCAGTAGTGCCTGCGGCTGCCTTTCCACTCCAGCAGGTCGCCCAGCACAAGATCGCTAACGATGGCAGCATGTTTCGAGGGTTTTTCAAGCACATATCCCTGCATCTGGCTGATAAAGCACCGCTCCGAATGTTTCCAGCTTTCCAGCCCCTCATCTGTAAGTGTCTGTATTCCAGTTCCATCAACCCATCCCAGATAGCCCTCAGGACTTTGAACCCGATACCAGTTGTGGTGTCGTTCCAGCAGTTTTAGGGGTGTTCCCATCATCACTTGCGTCACAAGCTCTGATGCATCATCCGGCATCGAGCGCATAGTGGAAACCGATAGCGAAGCGAGTGCCCAACGAAAATGGCCAACCGAGCCATCCGGAAGCACCACAATCGAGTCGATGAAATCAACTTGCTGCGATTTCAGAAAATCAATGATGCGTTCCTTGCCTTCGGTCAGGTCTGTTTTACCCTTCAAAACCGGCACCTCATTCATCGTGTCACTGAGCGAAAATTGCATCAATGCCACCCTGCTGTCGGGCACAATTTCCTTTTTCAGCGTGAGGAGGGCATCGTTGATGGCTTTGAAACGCTGGGCTTGTATTGTATTTAACATGCTCAATATCAACCAGAAAAATACAAATACGGTGTGCAATGGACCAATTTTCATGCGAAAGACTTTAGCTGGTGCAAAAATAGGGCATTGTGATATGTGTCTGACAATGAACAGGAATATGCAGTATCATTCTATTGATGCACCATCAGGCATGTCTGCTGAAGATCTGTTTTCGCAGGAAAAAAACTGGAATGCCAGATAATATTAAAACTGAACCAATGATGGCTTCCCTTGGTTGGGTGTAGAGTGTGCTGATTATCAGCACGACACAAAAAATGATGTAAAGAGCTGGGATGAAAGGATATCCCCAGGCTTTGTAGGGGCGGTGTGCTTCAGGCATCCGGCGGCGTAACACGAAAACTCCCAATGCAGAGGCCCCATAGAAGATAAATACAGCAAAAACGGTCATATCGGTGAGCTGATCGAAAGTGCCTGACAGCACCAGCACCGACGACCAGATGCCCTGCCAGAAGAGTGAAATGCCCGGAACACCTGCCTTGTTCAATGCGCCAAACGATTTGAAAAATAACCCTTCACCGGCCATGGCGTATTGTGGCCTGGCACCGGTTAATACGCTCGCATGGGTACAACCCAGCGTTGAAAGCAGGATTAAAAGCGAGATAATAACCACACCTCCCTGACCCCAAAACCGACGCACCGCTTCAATGGCAGCAATTTGATTTTCTGATTGGTGAATCTGGCTCAACTCAGGAATCGAAAGCAGGGCCATATACGTGATGTTGACCAGCAAATAAACCACCACCACCACAAAAACACCGGCTATGATGCCTGTGGGAAGGTTTTTGTTGGGATTTTGTATCTCTCCGCCAATGTATCCCACTGATATCCACCCCTGATATGCCCAGAAAGCTCCCAACATGGCTGTAAAAAATGAAGTTGTAGAAACATCAACATGCACAATATCAGAAAATTGAAGGAAATTTTCGGGCAATGTTTCCACTTTTAGCAGACCAAACACGATGATGAATGCCAAACCGGCCATCATCAGCCAAAACAACACATTTCCGGCTGAAGCACCACTTTTTAAACCACTGATATTGAGGAGGGTAAGAAGAATGATTAAGACAATGGCAACCAGTTTAACCTGAAAATCCTGAAAAGGAAAAAACACGCCCCCAATCGTGAAATCGTGCAGTGATGATAAGATGGGAGGGATGGCAACAATGCTGTTGAGCGACTGCGCAAACACATAGGCCAGCGATGAAATGGTGGCTGTTTGGATCACTGTGAAGAGCGACCAGCCATACAAAAACGCAAAAAACCGGTTATAGATTTTTTTAAAATAAACAAACTCACCACCTGTATCGGCCAGCATGCCAGCAATTTCTGCATTACTCAGCGCTCCAAACAGTGTGATGATGCCAGCCACCAGCCATGCCATCAACACCCACGCCGACGATTGCAACGCTGCTGCCATGGGGGCAATTTTTTTGTAAATACCCGACCCAATAATGTTGGCGATGACAAAAATCACCACGTAGCCGAATCCGAGTGAACGGTGAAGTGCACGTTGATCAGTCATGTTTTTCTGGTTGTTGAAATGTGTTGTATGAATGCATTTTATAACATAGAAAACTATTTCCTTTCCCGAACCAAAGGCAATAATACACCTTATTTCTGAACCAATGGCATCTTTTGTTTCATCATTCGATCAAACATTGCCCCGCTGATGAAAAGGTTCTTAAAAGTGATTCATTGCAACATTTTTAGGCCAAATCTTGTGATGGGTTGCTGCTTCAACCAGGGGCAACCATCCATCAAACAGGATTCATCAATCCTTCAATTCGAACAATAATCTCCCTTGCTGCAGCCCAATCAAATAATTCTTTTTAAATTGTGACAAAAAAACAACAATTAGATTTTATTTTTGCGGCGTTTTAATAACCCAACACAATGAAAAAACTTACTCTTATGCTGGTTCTGCTGGCTATTTTCCAGCTGGCAAATGCTCAAAGTCCGATCGGGAAAGGTGGCAAAAACATTAACTTTGGAACGGGCTTCACTTCATGGGGATTACCTGTTTATTTTGGAATGGATTGGGGAGTTCATCCAGACATCACTGTTGGATTCAATGCGTCCTATCGTTTCAACGATGGCGCTAATCCACTGGGAATCGCTGCCAATGGCAACTACCATTTCAATACCATTCTCGACATTCCGCAGCAATGGGACCTTTATGCAGGCTTGAATCTTGGTTTTGTGGCATGGCTTGGCGATGATGTGAAAGATCACAGCCCACTGGGCCTCGATATTGCCATCGGTGGCCGTTACTATTGGAGCGATTGGGGCATCAACCTCGAATTTGGCGGTGGCACAGCCTTCTCGGGTGCCAAGATCGGCCTTTCGAAAAAACTTTAACATTGGCTCAACACATTTGTTCAAGAACCCCCGGCATTTCAGCCGGGGGTTTTTTTGTGGCTTCTCCACCGGAATCACAGATAAACACACGTTTTTTCCATCACAGGCCACATCAAACACCTTCAGATTGCGTATTTTTGAACTTTGACGGTTTTGTACACGAACGTGCGCGTCCATCACCCAAATACTAACCATATGAAAACCATCTTCTTACTCGCTTTCAGCTGCTGCCTGCTGTCGTCAAGCCTTGCCCAGCCCTGGGTGCAAAACAATGCAATTTTCAATCCGAGCGGCGTGCCAAGTTTACCATTCTCTCAGCCCCGCTTTGCCGATTTGGATGCCGATGGCGATCAGGATATGGTGATTGGCAGCACTTCAGGCAGCCCCTTGTTTTTGCGCAACAACGGAACAGCCAATGCGCCCGTGTTTGTTACCGAAATGGCGGTGCTGCAGGGTGTGGATCCACTTGATGCTGAAATGGGCGTTTTCTTCGATCTGGATGCCGATGGTGACCTTGACTTGATTGCAGGTGGTTTCACAGGGCTGAACTTTTTTGTGAACAATGGAACTGCTCAGGTGCCAAATTTTGAAAAGGCTGACGGCTTTTTCAACGGGCTGAATACCGGATCGTTGCCGGTTCCAGCGGTGGCCGACCTTGATGCCGACGGCGATGGCGACCTTATTGCCGGCTTTAGCGAAAGTGGTCTTATCAGATTTTATACCAATACGGGCACCGCAACCAGTGCGTTCTTCAGCGAAACTGCCGCAGCCGACGTCACTGATGTGGGTTTGTATGCCTATCCCACTCTCTGTGATCTGGATGCCGACGGCGACTTCGACCTTGTTGCCGGCGCAGATGGACACTTTTTGCAACTCTATAAAAATGCCGGAACGCCACAAACACCGCTTTGGATACTCAGCGAAGACTTTTTTGGCGAAATAGCATCAACAACTTATTGGAATTCACCCGGATTTGCCGATCTGAATGGCAATGGCACCCTCGACCTGGTGTTTGGAACAGCCGATGGCCCATTGCAGTATTATGTCAACACCGGCTCACCCGAAGTAGCCGCCTGGACAGAGAATAACAGCCTTTTTGGCGGTGTGCTCGACCCCGGTGCTGCCAGCAATCCCTGTCTTGTCGATTTTGATGATGATGGAGATTTGGATATGCTATCGGGCAGCCAACTCGGCAACATATACTTTTACGAAAATACCGGAAATGCCTCGAATCCGGCATGGACCGAAAACAGCAGCTTTTTCGCTTCTGTTGACCATTCTATATACAGCGCCGTGGCTGCAGGCGACATTGACCAGGATGGCCTGAACGACATCGTTGTGGGCGACCTGAGCGGAAAACTCTACCTGCACCGAAACACCGGGCTGGGACTGGAATGGGTGACAACAGCCCTGCAGAATGTAAACCTCGGCGGATGGTCGTCGCCACGCCTGCTCGACATGGATATGGATGGCGACCTCGATATCATGGCCGGTGCTGAAGATGGCAAATTGTATTACATCCAAAACAACGGCACACCACAATCCCCTGAATGGCAACTGGTTCCATCATTTTTCGGAAACTTCGATGCTGGTTCAAACTGCGTGGCAGCACCCACCGACCTCGATTTTGACGGCGATACCGACATCCTTTGCGGAAACCTCTTCGGCGATCTGAAGTACCTGCAAAACAACAACAACAGCTGGACACTGAACAATATGGTGATGATTGGTGTAACGGGCCAACAAAACGCCGCACCCTTTTTGGCTGACCTTGACAATGATGGCGACGACGACCTGGTGCTGGGTTCATATAGTGGCGTCTTTAGCTACTATCGAAACGACTTCCTGTTTGTATTGGTTCCGGCAAATAACCACATCTTAAGCGCTTTGGATGCATCCCCCAATCCTTTTCACGATCAAATTAAAGTGTTGCTGGATCTGCAAGGCAGCGCGAAGGCCTTGCTCAGTATTTACAATGCAGATGGTAAGTGCGTAAAACAAAATGTGCTGACAGGACAAAATACAAACCACGAAATTGTGGTGAGTACGATGGATTGGCCCGCAGGTTGCTACCTTATCCGCCTTGAAACAGCAGAAACAAACGAAGTGATAAAAGTTATAAAACGCTGAAAGAAAATCTATTGCCGTTTTTCGCTGATAAGTTTTCCGTTTTCGTCCCACATAAACCAGGACCCGGTTTTCTTACCGTTTTCATAGTTCATCTCGTAGCGTAACACGCCTTTGTCGTCCCAGATAAACCACTTTCCGTGTTTGAGGTTGTTGTAATAATTGGCCTCACCGGTTTTGAGGCCGCTGCTGTTGTAGGTGAACCAGGTGCCGTGTTTTTTACCATTGCTCCAGGCGCGTTGTTCGAGCACCACGCCGGTTGTATCAAAATAAACCGAAATGCCATTTTCCTGGCCACGGATAAAGGTGCGCTCCGAAGCAACGTTGCCATTGGGATGAAAATCCTTCCAAACACCGTCAAACAACACACCATCCTTGTAATAACCGTCGGTTTTCTGCTCAAGTCCTTGAGAAAAACCAACCAAACCGTTGACCAGCAACAAAAAGAGCAGCATTCCGGCGTAGAAGTGGTGTTTTTTTAGTTTCATTCTGTTTGTCATAGCTTTAGAATCATTTTCAGGTCTTGTTTCTCCGACACAAAACCGGGCTGTTAGTGGCTTCAAAGTTAAACCATCTGAAAGGAATGAAATCAATGGATTGAAAAATTAATATGATGCGATGGGGAGCCCCTTTTTTTACAGACAACAAAAAAGACAAACTGTGACGGTTTGTCTTTATGTTATTGTGAATCAACTATCAGTTATTTTGATTGGAGGCTGATATTCAGCGTGTTGTTCTTTGTGTCAACTTTCACCGCTTCCACCTTTTTGTCTTCATACGAAATGTATTTCACTTTAAGTGCGTAGGTTCCACTTTGCATATTGGTGATGGTAAATTGTCCGTCGAGGTCAGTAAAAACACGGATGTTGCTGCCTTCCACTTCAACCAGTGCACCTGCAAGGGCTTCGCCCGATGTGGCATCCAACACCTTGCCCGACATGGACAGCGTGCTTGCCGGGGTTTCGGGAGATTTTGCACCGTCGTTTTCAGCAATAACTGTAGCGCTGCTAATGAAGAAGAAAACCAATAAAAAGCCAAATAGAATATTTTTCATGCATCTCAAATTAGATGCTGCAAAAATACAAGGCAACTCATGCACAGCACGTTAAGCTAAACTTAAGATTGCTTTAGATTTAGGTTAACTTAAAGTTAAGCCAAGATCGAATCAGGGATGAATGCGCACAATTTCGGGGCTGAAAACTTCGTTGCTGATATTCAACGACCTATCAATCAGTTTAATGCGAAACATGATCGTGTCAAATTCCGAACCCGGATCATAAATGTCCACTTCGTTTTCGATGATGCCTTTGATGCTTTTTGTCTGATCCTTCGGGATGAGGAGTGGAATACGGCTGTTGAAATTCACCGGAATGTCAACAAAAACTCCGTTTTGTTTCTCGCTAAGCACAATGAGCAGGTTGTAATAGAAATCACCATCCGGCTGAAAAGGGAACACCGTGTCTGATTGCTCCAAACCGATGTTGCCGTCGCCATCGCGGTAGGTAATGCTGAGTATGCCTTTTTTACTAATGCCTGTTTCTTCTTCGATCAAGTAAACAAAATCATTGAAGGCAATGCTTGGCTCAGGAGGATATTCCTCAAACTTGCGACAGGCATGAAGGCCAAAAACGAGCAGCAAGGCCGCAATCATCGAAAAGATTCCTACTTTTGTCATGGGTGGTTTATGCAAATATTCAGCTGCATTTTCTGTCCGTAAAAGTAGTGTTTTTTACTGTTACGATACTTTATGCTTGCCTCCAAGCCTGATTCAGCAGCCATTTTTTCGGTGAATAACGAACAAAACTTCAAGGAGTTAACGCTTGAAGTATTTCATTATCAGTATCATAACAATAAGCTATATCAACGCTACTGTGATTTGTTGCACCGGAGTCCCGATCGTGTGAATCAGCTGGAAGATATTCCATTTTTGCCGGTTGCTTTTTTTAAGACCCATCGGGTTGTGACAGGAGCAGACGCCTCACAGCTTGTTTTTCAATCGTCAGGAACCACGGGCAGCCTTACGAGCTACCATCACGTGACAGATCCCGGACTGTATGAACAAAGCTTCTCGCTGGGATTCAACTTATTCTACGGATCACCCGAGAACTATTGCATTCTGGCACTGCTGCCCTCCTACATTGAGCGGGGAGGATCGAGCCTGGTTTACATGGCGCAACACCTCATTCAGCAAAGCAGGCATCCGTTGAGCGGATTTTATCTGAACGATTCGGATGGCCTGCTCAAAACACTGAATCATCTCCGCGAAAGGAAACAAGCCACACTGCTGCTTGGTGTTACATACGCGCTGCTCGACCTGGCAAGCACGCAACCGATACCTTTCCCCGAACTGATCATCATGGAAACAGGCGGCATGAAAGGGCGCAGAAAAGAAATGGTGCGTGAGGAAGTGCATCAAATCCTGTCGGAAGCCTTTCAGCTTCAGTCCATTCACTCGGAATATGGCATGACCGAATTGCTTTCGCAGGCCTACTCAAAGGGAAATGGTCGTTTTTTTTGCCCACCCTGGATGAAAGTTTTAATCCGTGACACCAACGACCCGCTGAGCGCTGTCTTAGAGGGTAAAACAGGTGGCATCAACGTGATTGACCTCGCTAATGTGAACAGTTGCAGTTTTCTTCAGATTCAGGACCTCGGAAAACTGCACAGCGATGGCAGCTTTGAAGTGAGCGGAAGGTTCGACCACAGCCAGATACGCGGATGTAACCTGCTGGTTCAGTGATAAAAAAAAGATATTGGAGAAATACACCCAACACATGAACAGAAGTACTTTTTTAAAGATGACAGCCCTCGCAGGCTCAGCATTTACGGTGTTGCCGGCCACCTCGGTGTTTGGAAACCCAAACAGTAAATTGCGCATTGGCATCATTGGTACAGGCTTGCGCGGGCAGGAGCTGCTGCGCCTGAGCCTCCAGCGAAGCGATACCCATGTGGTGGCCATTTGCGACATTCAGCAAGTGATGCTCAACGATGCCCTTGCCTTGTTTGAGGCCGCCTCAAAGCCACAGCCTGCCATCTACACAGGCGATCCGTTTGCTTACCGTGAAATGCTCTCAAAAGAAGATATTGATGCCGTGATCATTGCCACACCCTGGGAGTGGCATTATCCAATGGCCATGGATGCCATGGATGCCGGGAAACATGTTGGCTGTGAAGTGATGATGGGCAGCACGGTGGACGAACACTGGAACATCGTGAACAAATCGCTCGAAACCGGAAAGCAATACATGATGCTCGAGAATGTATGCTACCGGCGCGATGTGATGGCCGTGCTGCAAATGGTCAGACAAGGCTTGTTTGGCGAACTCATTCATTTGCAAGCTGGTTATCAGCATGACTTGCGCGAGGTGAAGTTCAACGATGGCAAACAGCCCTATGGCGGTGGCGTCGAGTTCGGCGAAAAGGGTTTTTCCGAAGCCCGTTGGCGTACACAACACTCCGTTGACCGCAATGGCGACCTGTATCCAACGCATGGCATCGGACCTTTGTCGAAAATGATTGACATCCACGCCGGCAACAGGTTTACCTCGCTCGTTTCGATGGCTTCCAAGGCCCGTGGACTGCACGAATACATTGTTAAAACAGGCGGACCAGATCATCCAAATTCCAAAGTGGAATTTAAACTTGGTGATGTGGTTACCACCATGATCGGCACCGCCAGGGGTGAAACCATTTTGCTGCAGCACGACACCAGCCTTCCACGACCCTACTCGCTTGGCTTCAGGGTGCAGGGAACCAAGGGATTGTGGATGGACATCAACAAATCACTGCACATCGAAGGCATGACAGCCCCGCACAGATGGGAAGAAGCAAAAGATTGGCTCACGAAATTCGACCATCCGTTGTGGCAAAGATATGTGGCTGATGCTGAAGGAGCTGGCCATGGCGGGATGGATTTCTTTGTGGTGCACGCCTTCCTCGAGGCCATTCGACGAGAAGAACCAACACCCATCAGCGTGTTCGATGCAGCTGCATGGAGTGTCATCACCCCGCTGTCGGAATGGTCGGTGGCCAATCAGAGCAACAGCATTGCATTCCCCGATTTTACGCGCGGCTTGTGGAAGACAGGCAAACAAATCTTTGCCAACAGCGACCTGTATTGATCCCTCATGGAACGGCATTTCAGCGAAATTATTGAAGCATTTGGCTTAAAGTCAGCTTCCTGCAGCATACAACCTTATGGCAACGGACACATCAACGCAACCTATCTCGTCGAAAATGAACATGCGTTCATCCTCCAGAAAGTGAATACGCAGGTGTTTGCGCATCCCGAGAAAATGATGCATAACTGGTTGATAGCCAAGGCTCATTTCGATAAATATCATCCTGATTACCTTTGGATTGATTACCTGACAACCACTGCAGGAAAATGGTTTCACATCGACACCAATGGCTATTATTGGAGGATGTCGCACTTTGTTGAATCAACAAGCTGTGTCGAAACAGCACAGTCAATCGGGCAAGCCGCTCTGACTGCCAAAGCTTTCGGAAACTTTGCTGCACGGCTGTCGGATTGTAATCCCGGCGATTTTCATGAAATATTGCACCGTTTTCACGATCTTAGCTATCGGCAGCAGCAGTTTGATCATGCATTGTTGAAGGCCTCCTCTGAACGAAAAAAACAGGCACACCGCACATTGCTTATTTTGGATGCCCACCGTTGGATAACGGATGTGTATGCGCGCATCATTTCAAAACTGCCCGTTCGCATTGTGCACATGGACGCCAAAATCAGCAATGTGCTTTTCGATGCGGATGGGAGTGGTGTGAAATGCCTGATCGATCCCGACACCATGATGCCAGGCACCTTGTTGTCGGATGCCGGCGACATGATTAGAAGCATGAGCACACAGGCCGCCGAAGATGAACCTGACGAATCGAGGGTGCTCGTGCAAAACGGCTATCTGGAAGCAATCGTGAATAACTATGTTGCAGAAATAAAGGATATTACTGATGAGGAGAAGGAACTTATTCCTTTTGGAGGCATCATGCTGGTGTATATGCAAGCGCTCCGTTTTATGACCGACTTTCTTGAAAACGACCATTATTACCGGGTTCATTACGCCACACACAACCTTGTGCGGGCCAGAAATCAGGCTGCATTGCTCAGGGGTCTTTTGAATGAACCTTTGATCAGGGGCAGATACCACAAGGCTTAGCCACGCAGCGATATCTCTTTCAGCGATTCGAGCTTGATGATTTCCACCGATTTGTTGTCTAACTTGATAATTCCCTCAGCTTCAAACTCTTTCAAAATTCGGGTTACACTCTCCTTTGTCATATTCGACATCTCGCCCAATTCGAGCCGCGAAAGTGGTAAGGTGAAAGCTGGCTTGTGAAAAATTTCATCGGTAAGATAGAGCAAGGTGTCGGCCAATCGTCCGGGCATTTGCTTTTGTGTCAGACTGATCAGCCTGTCGAAATTGGCAGCACTGTTGCGGTTGCAATGGCGCAAAATAGATTCGGCAAAGTCGGGATTAGAGCGAATGACCTGCCGCACATTGTCAGCAGAAATAAAACAGGCGGCCGTATCAACCAGTGCCGTAACACTGTAGTGATAACGCATATCATTGAAAAGACCTGGTCCGCCAAAAAGCTTCCAGGGTAGAATGAGATCGAGTATGATGTTGCGCCGGTCAATACCTTGCAAAAAAAGCTTTGCCATTCCGTTGGTAATCACCATCATATGATTGGCAATGGTTCCTTGTTTGACGATGGTTTCGCCCGCTTCAAATTTCACTTCAAAACGACCCGCATTCATCACTGCCAGCTCTTCTCTGGTGAGCAAACTAAAAAGAGGAGATCGCTCGTTGCATATTTCGCAGTTAATGCACTTTTCTAATTTTGTGTTGATCATAAAAGGTGTTTGAAGTAGCAGACTTAGAACACAAAAATAATTGATTTATGTCATTTCTTGACGAAGCGAAGCTGTGCAAATACAGAAAATATTTTTTTATTCAGTAAATAACCAAGCATCAGCATTTTAATAATTGATAATAAAAAGTTAAAGTTGAGAGCCTTGCCAGGTAGATGGTTTTTGGTTAAAGGAATTGCCTGTTTGAGCCAAAGGTTTGATGCCGGACTATTTTGCCTTAAATTTGCTGCCACTAATCAACATCCGGAATGCTTTCGAATGCGTGTAAATATGCCATCAGGGCAATGATTTTTTTAGCCAATCAGTCGGGCAATGATGTTAGAATCAGCATCAAAGCCTTGTCGAAAGCAGTCGACTCGCCTGAGCCATTCACCGCCAAAATTATGCAATCGCTCAGCCGAAAAGGACTGGTTTCGTCGGTAAAAGGTCCAAACGGCGGATTTTATCTGACCAACAAACAAGCTTCCATCAGTTTGATAGATATTGTAGAAACCATCGATGGCACTGCAGCCCTCGACGGATGTGGGCTTGGCCTCACTTCCTGCAGCGACGGCCACCCTTGTCCCATTCATTTTGCCTATCGCGAGGTGAGGGAGTCTTTTCGTAAGATACTGGAAAACAATACAATAATATCGTTGGCTAAGGAGTTGAATGCAGGTAATACCGTACTATCCAACCAATTGCTCTCGTGAATACCGTCCCCGGATTTTAACGCGGGCTAGGCTGATGCAATCTGGCGGGCAGCTGCCACAAAACCTTCAACATCATCGGGGCTTGTATCAAACGAACACATGAGCCGCACTTCGTGGATGCCCTCGTTCCAAACATGAAAAAAATAATGTTTTTGCAGCTCGCGGATCATGCTTGGAGGCATGATGGCAAACACGCCGTTTGCATCGGTTGGTCTGCTGAGACGAATACCTGTTACTGTTTCGAGTTTTTTTGACAAAAGCTGAGCCATGGCATTGGCATTCAGTGCATTAAATCTCCAGTGCTCGTTGGTGAGATAGGCCATAAACTGTGCGGTGATAAAGCGCTGCTTGCTTGCCAATTGCATGCCTTGTTTGCGATGGTATTCAAATCCGGCAGCAAGTTCGGGTTTCAGAAACACCACAGCCTCGCCAAACATCAGGCCGTTTTTGGTTCCGCCAAACGAGAGTACATCCACACCGGTATGCGTTATCATATCGGCGAAACTGCATCCGAGTGCCGCTGCCGCATTGGCAATACGCGCCCCATCCACATGCAAAAACATATTGTGCGCATGCGCAAATGTTGCCAGCTCCCTGATTTCTTCGATGCTGTAAATGGTGCCCATTTCGGTGGTTTGCGAAATGCTGATCAGCTTCGGTTGCACATGATGCTGAAAACCAATGCTGTGAAAAAAGGGCATCACCTGTTCTTTTTTAAGCTTTCCATCAGGGCATTCTACGGTGAGGATTTTTCCACCCATGAATTTTTCCGGTGCACCCCCCTCGTCTTCGTTCAAATGGGATGAGTGGGGTGCTACAACCGCCTGCCACGATCTGATCAAATGACTGACCGACAATACATTAGCACCTGTGCCATTGTAAACAAAAAACACCTTGCAGGGAGTTTCAAACACGTCCTGAAACATGTGCTCGGCCTGCTTCATCAATGGATCATTTTCACCATAGGCTGGGTGATGGTGCTGATTTACAGTCACTAACGCGTGCATGATCTCAGGAGAAACCCCTGACCAGTTGTCGCTTGCAAAACTTCTTATTCCTGCTGGCTTTATAGGTGTTTCACTCATGGGCATTCAAGGTTTTAGGCTTGCAAAAATAGCGAATACCTCCTAAAACCAACACATGGCAGGCTAAGGTTTCAGCCAGCGATGAGAATGGCGGCCGAACTGAGCAGCAGCAGCACAGCCAGTCCAATGATCCAAAAGCGGTGGGCAAGGCGCAAATCCATAAAAAAAGTGGCCACCAGTATGATTTTGAAAAAAGCCAGCAGCAATAGCACCCCATGTTTTGCGGCCACATTGGCCATCTGTGCGGCAGAAACAGCCGTGGCAAGGCTTAGCAACAAAAGCAGCATCAGCACTTTTAGATTATTAGAAAATAAGTGTTGAGTCATTTCAAAAGAGATAGAGGACTGGAAAAAGTAAAAGCCAGATGAGATCGCACATATGCCAGAACGCCGCACCGGCTTCCAGGTCTTCGAGCTTCAATAGTTGGGGGTTCATGGCCATTTTTCTGTTCAAAAAAAACAGGATTACAAGGCCTACCAACACATGAATCAGATGAAAACCGGTGAGCAACCAGTAAAAAGTGAAAAACATATTCGACGACAGTGTATGTCCGGTTTCGATTTTGCCGGCATATTCTGCTGATTTGATGAGGATAAACAACATTCCGCCCATCATGGCCAAGATGCTGTTTTGTTGCGCTTTGCGATAATTTTTCAGCTGAAATTGCTTCACTGAGCCGGCCATAAAATATCCGCTTACTAACAGCAGCAGGGTGTTGAGGGTGGCCATCTGTGCATTGAGTAAACTTCTTGCGTGTGCAAAAGTTTCGGCCTCCATATGATTGTAGTATGAAAAAGCCGCAAGGCCAAAACCGAACGAGAGCAACTCAACAAAGATGATGAGCCACATCAGGATACCACCCGGTGGATAAAAGAAGTTTTTGGCATGCGCCGATTCAGAGGTCATATCGCTAAAGGGATTTAATTTTGGCATAGAGTTTTATGAGTGCCTGAAGCAGTTCATCAGGGCGGGTTAAAATTTGGTAGTGGTTTTGACCGAACATTTGCGGCAGATAGTATTTTGCCTGTGCT
>CAZBMR010000005.1:65597-68926 GCA_964492695.1 uncultured Lentimicrobiaceae bacterium | reverse complement strand
AATTTGGTAGTGGTTTTGACCGAACATTTGCGGCAGATAGTATTTTGCCTGTGCTTCGATGGCCAGTGCAAATGTGTGGATGTTGGCGGCTGACAATTCTCTTAAAGATTGCTTAACATCCTGAATACCATATTGCCCCTCATATTTATCAAAGTCATTTGGCTTGCCGTCCGACACAAATATGAGCCATTTGTTGCGCGTAGGCCGCTGGTTGAGCAACGATCCGGCGTGGCGGATGGAAGCGCCAATGCGGGTGTATCCCTGCGGTTCGATGGCTCCAACATTGTTGCGGTGTTGGTGCCAGCTGCCCCCAAATGGTTTGAGGGTGAGAAAACGGCTATGGTTGCGGGTGTGAGACGAAAAACTGGCGATGGCAAAATCAATCCCATATTCGTTCAGGATTTCACCAAACAAGATCGATACCTGCTTCTCCACATCAATCACCCGGTTTCCGGCTGCATAGCTGTCGGTTGACATAGAGCTGTCGAGCAGAAGCAGAATGGAGATGTCTTTTTCAGCTTTTTTGGTGGAGAGGTATATTTTTTCGTTGGGTGTCCGGTGATTGATTATATCAACAAACATGTCCGTAACCTGATCAGTATCAAATTCTTCGCCTTGTGTCTGATGCCTGATTTGGGCGCGTTTGTTGTTTACATGGGCCAGCGTCTTGCGCAATGCTGTTAATATTTGATGGTTGCCTGCAATCACTTTTTGATAATAGGTGGGATCACTTTCCGTGGGATATTCCGGAAACACTTTGCAGAAATTCCTTCTGTAGGCTGTTTTTTTATAATCCCATTCATCATATGCAACATAAGATTTATCTGAAGTTTGCTCTGATGCCTCGGCAATGGAGGTGTTTTCGGAGAATTCCGACTGGTAAACGCTGTGAGCAGGATCGTCGGCCCGCACTGTGTATTTCATCTGCAACTCGTCGAGCGCATTGCTGTGATCTTTCAATTGATCCTCCCCGTCAAAGTCGCGCCAAACACCATCATACTCCTCAGCTGTTTCAACTTTTTCGAAATTATGTGTCATCACATAATCTTCCTGGCTTTTTTTGTCGGCAGTGAGCAATGTTATTTCTTCTACTGCTTTTATTTTTAAAGTTGTGTTGGCTTTGTCTGCCATTTTTTTCAGCATGGCATCGGGCATCGATGCTTGCAAATGTCCACCGTTGTTTGCGGGTTCAGAGGTCATCCACTTGCCATAAAGCCAATGTGTGAGTTCGTCGTGCTGATTGTTTGGCAGAAGCAAGAGTTTCGACCGCAATTGTGCGTGCAGCTCAGCAGCGAAAGGGTATTCTATTTGCAGTGCATTCAACACAAGGGGCGCCGTTTCCCGGGCTTTTTGGCGTGAAACAGCCAGCGGGTAATTGTTTTTGACTGACCAGTTTAGCCCAAGTTTTCGCTGTGCCGACAGAAAGAGCACCCTAAAAATATACCATTGAAAATTGGCTTGCTTGTCTTCCAGCAACGCAAACTGATCGGGCAGAAAAAAATGCAGCCCCTTGTAGCCGCCTTCCTGCATGGCCGGAACAATGTCAATGGCCTCGCCGGTGAGTGCCCGTGCCATCACCGTGAGGCGTTCCTGCACCTCGCTTAGCACCACCCTGCGCGCCAGCAGGGTCTGGTCGGTTTTGCGCTTCTTGAGCAATCCGGCTGCTTTGCTAAAGAGATATTCATCTAACGACATAGGCGCTGAGAGTAAATCTGTGTATGCGAAAAAATTAATTATATGATCAAGGTGCTGAGATCCGACAGGGCTTCGAGCACTTGTTCGTCGTCCGATAGCGGCTCAATCACAGCCGATCGCACTGCCAGTCGCTTCGGAAGTCCTGAATGAATCAGTTTGGCAGCATCCACCAGCAATCGGGTCGAAACTGTTTCGGCCAGGCCTACCTCTTCAAGATTTCGGATTTTTTGGCCAATTTTTACAAGCTTCTCCGCCACATCATGGCTCACACCACTTTCATTCATCAGAATCTGGATTTCGGCCTCTTTTTTGGGATAGTGAAACGGAATGGCCACAAAGCGCTGACGGGTAGAGGGTTTCAACTCTTTGAACCCTCTTTGGTATCCAGGGTTGAATGAGGCAACAAGCATAAAGTCTGCATGTGCCTGTATGTGTTCGTTTAGCTTGTCAATGAAGAGCATCCGCCTGTAATCGGTGAGCGAATGGATGGCCACAATCACATCAGGCCGCGCTTCAGCCACCTCGTCGAGGTAGATGATGGCACCCGTTTTCACGGCTGTTGTCAATGGTCCGTCGAGCCATACCGTTTCTGATCCTTTGATGATGAACCGGCCAATGAGGTCGGTGGCCGACGTTTCTTCGTGGCAACTGATGGTGATGTGGGGCTTGCCAAGAACAAATGACATATGTTCAACAAAGCGTGTTTTTCCTGTGCCCGTTGGGCCTTTCAGCAAAACAGGCAAGCGATTGGTGAAAGCATGCGAAAAAACTTCTTTCTCCTGAGCCGCAGGAAGATAAAATGGTGCGTTTTCCAAATTCATATGGGAGTGGTTTTTAAAAAAGGGCACAGCTATGGCACTGTGCCCCCCCGAATCAAATCTTTACGGAATTTGTAAAGTTTCCTCCATCCCAATAGCTTCGTTATTGGGTTGACCATAGCGGAAGAATTCGATGATATAAAAGGTGACACCGGTGGCAAAGAGGGTGGCGTTGAGCACCAGCACCAGGAAATGGACTTCGATTTCTTGCTGAACGGCTCCAAATTCAAGACCTGTTTTGCGCTCAAGATACACCTGTGCCACACCGGCCACACCAAATGCTGCGGTCATGCCAAGCATGCCAATGTTTGAGAGCCAGAATGCCAGCTGACCGTTCACAGTGTCGTAGAGTTTTCGTCCGGTGAGGTTGGGCAGTGCAAAGGTGATGAACGAAAAAACGATCATGCCGTAGGCACCCCAAAAGGCAAGGTGGCCATGCATGGCGGTAACAAGCGTGCCGTGGGTGTACATATTCACCTGGGGCAGTGTATGGGCCATGCCGAGCAATCCCGCGCCGGTGAACGAAAGAATGGCAGTGCCCAGTGTCCAGTACAAGGCCAGCTTATTGGGATGTTTTTTTTCCCCCTTCCTGTACATGCCCACTGCAAACAAGGCCATCGCCAAAAAGGCAAGGGGTTCCATCATGGAAAAAATACCGCCTATAATGAGCCAGATTTTTCCCACCCCAATGTAATAATAATGGTGTCCGGTTCCCAATATCCCTGAAAGGAAGGTGAGCCCAACAATCACATAGAGCCATTTTTCAATCACTTCGCGGTCAACACCTGTGAGCTTGATCAGCAGGAAGGCCAGAAT
>CAZBMR010000005.1:0-65497 GCA_964492695.1 uncultured Lentimicrobiaceae bacterium | reverse complement strand
CCCACAACCAAAAACGAAATCAGCTGAATGTAAGCCAGTTTCACGTTTACCAATTCTTGTTGTGCCTCCTCCGGAATAATGTAATAAGCTGCGCCCATAAACCCGAGCAGCAACCAAACCACCAACAGATTGGTGTGAACAGCACGGGCAGTATTGAAAGGAATCACTTCATGCAGTCCATCGTAACCCATATGGGCAAATCCCATGATGAAGCCATAAACAATCTGCAGACTCAACAACAGGATGGAGGCAGCAAAAAACCAGTATGCAACTTTTTGTGATTGATATTTCATTTCACGAATTTTTTAAATAATTATAAATTAACGACTTACATCTGGTTTTGGAGGAAATCCATTCAAATCTACCTCCCCAACCCATTTGAAAAATGCGACGAGGTCGTTGGCTTCCGACTCTGAAAAACCATAAGCAACCATTTTTCTGCCCCTGGGCGACCAGGGTGTTTTCGACATGAGCGCAGCTTTCATATAGCCCTCTCCGCGACGCTCAAATACCTTTGTCAGCTCGGGTGCATAATAAGCGCCTTCGCCAAAAATGGTATGGCAACCCATGCAGTTGTTCGACTCCCACAGGTGCTTACCGCGTACAACCTCTTCGGTCAGGTTTTGCGGGTTCGTTTGTTTCGGAACATCGTTGCTCAACGAGTTCCACGATAATCCCAGAAAGATGGCAAACGTGACCACCGTGCCTCCCAGGAAAAACGTGCGTGCTTGCGATTTTGATAACATAAGATTTGATTTAGGTTTCAATAAAGATAAAAATACCTGTATATCCTTAATTAGTTTATCACATTGCTACACAAAGTGTTGCTTATGATTTAATCACGAAAACAGGCACTTCAATACTGCAAATATACTACATTTTTATTTCGGATAAAAATATCCGAATATTTTTTTAAAAACATAATAATTTTATAGAAACCTAAAAATCAGGCGATTGCATTTCAACCAGGGCTTTTGTTGACAGCAAACCGCAAGCTGCGAAGATATCTTGCCCCCTCGAAGCCCTGATCGTGGTACGGATGCCTTTTTTCACCAAAGCTTCTCTAAACTGTTGAATAACAGTTTCGTCGGAACTCTCCAGCGGGGTGTCGGGTATGGGGTGAAAGCGGATGAGGTTTATTCTGCAGCGCAATCCATTCAACATTCGGGCAATTTCGGCCACATGCCTGGGGCTGTCGTTGATTCCTTTGAACATGATGTATTCGAACGAAACCCTTCTTTGCCTGCCCATATCGAAAGATCGAATCGTGCGAATGACTTCAGCGATGGGATAAACATGCTCAATGGGCATCAGTTTTTTTCGTTCTTCGTGAAATGGGGTGTGCATGCTCACTGCAAGATGGCATTCAGAATGCTCCAGAAAATGCTTCATGGCCGGAATCATCCCAATGGTAGATACGGTGATACGGCGCGGACTCATGGCAAAACCCCAATCTGAGGTGAGGATTTCGAGGCTTTTCATCACCTGCTCAAGGTTGTCGAAGGGCTCGCCCATGCCCATATACACAATGTTGGAGAGTTTGTCCCTTTCGGGTAAACGACTGATCTGATTCACAATTTCACCAGCTGAAAGCTGTGATTGAAAGCCTTGCTTGCCCGTCATGCAAAACAGGCAGCCCATTTTGCAGCCCACCTGCGACGACACACACAAAGTGGCACGGTCGTCATCGGGGATATAGGCCGACTCGATAAAACGCTGCTTTGCTGTTGGGAAAAGGTATTTTTTTGTCCCATCGGCCGAAGTTTGAACACTTGAAAATTCAGACAGTCCCATGCTGCATTTTTCGCTGAGCAATTGCCTGTCCTTCAATGAAATATTTGTCATTTCATCGATAGAACCAATATGCTTTTTATAAAGCCATTCACCTATTTGTGTGGCTGTGAACTGCTTCATGCCAAGTTCGCTAACGAGGGTTTTGAGCTCGGCCGGTGTTTTTCCAAACAAGGGGATCTTCTCCATGATGGTTTTTTGAATCACAATTTTAAAAATAAATCTCCGACATGATGCGGTCGATCTGAATGCCTTTGCCAATCAGGATGTCCCTTACCTCAACAACCATTTCAGCGCTTCCGCAAAGGTAATACATCTGATTTGCAGGAAGTTGCTCCTGACTGCGTAACCACTGGGTGAGGCGGCCATGATACAAACCTTCGCCGGATTCCTGCGAGCAACAACGCACATAATTATCCTTCAGGCTGGTTTCGAACTCATTGTGAAAATAAAAGTTGTGCGCAAAACGGCCGCCGTGGATCAGCATTTTGTTTTGGCCCAAATGTGCACGCAACATCGAGCGGTAGGGAGCAACGCCGGTGCCTGAGGCGATCCACCAGGCTGGTTGATCATCGCCAAGGAATGCTCCAAATGGCTTCGAAACCCACAAATGATCGCCTTTCTGCAACTTCGGCAAAAGTGGTGTAAGCATCCCGTCGGCCTTGATGCTGAAAAGCAATTGAAGGGTTTCGTCGGTTGGGGCGCTGCAAATGCTGTAAAGGCGCGGGGCAATGGATTCGCTGAGGGTGATGCCTACCACTTGACCGGGCAAAAAATCGCTGCGGCGCGGCAGGTGCAATACAAAGGCATCCTGGCTAAGCTGTTGAATGTCAATCAGCTTTTCGGAGCTGAGCGGCAATTTTTTTACAAATCCTGAAAGTCCTGCGTCCATGCCTTTTTGTGCAAAATTACATCTTTTCGGCCGATGGAGCCAGCAATTGAAGCAGCTGATCGGGATCGGTGATGCCCGCACGGCAGCCCATATGATCGCAATACCAATAGGTTGTTTTTTCCGTTGGCAGTTTGATCAGCACGGCCGGAATCGTACTTTGGGTTTCACCAGCGGCGATTAGCACTGCTGGCGGAAGGTGGTGAGCCAAGCTGTGTGCTGCACTTTTTGCATCAGAGCCTGTAACAACCACAAGCTGTTGCTTTTCGAGCAGCAGCAGGGCTTGTCCCCAATGGGTGAAGCTGCCCGGATAGGTTGCCATGCGTTCTTTTTGGGTCGAAATCATGGCCTCAGCCCGCTGAAGCAATGCAAGGTCCTCGAAATAGATGCCCACTTCGACCATGGCTTTGCAAATGGCTGCATTGGCCGAGGGCATCACATTATCGTAACAATCAACAGGGTTGATAGCCAACACGTTATTTGCTTCAGGCACGAACGAAAGCAAAATGCTGTTTGGCTGATGGTAGCGCATGATGGCGGAATCCACCACTTCTTTTGCTAGCAGTATCCAGCTTTCATCAAAAGTGGCCTGATACAGGCTGATGAGTGCCTGAGCAAAAAGAGCGTCGTCTTCCAGAAAGGCATGAATGCTGGATTGGTTGCCTTTTCTGGATCTGAAAAAACTTCCGTCGGGTTGACGCATTTGGTCGCGCATGAAGGTTGCCATATGAATGGCCTGTTCGAGCCATTCGTCCCTACCAAAAACCATTGCTGCTTCGCTCAACGCACGCAACATCAGCGAATTCCACGAAAACAGGCACTTGTCATCAACCATGGGTCTGATGCGTTTTGACCTGTGATTGAACAAGGCAGTTCGGAATGCTGCAAGGGTTTGCTCAAACACCGCAATGGACAGCTGATGCCTGTTGCAAAATTCGTCCTTAGTAAATGGCTGCACTAAAACGTTTTGATGGTGTTCCCATAAAGCTTCCTTACCCATGCCAAACCATTCTTTGAGCCAAAAGGCCGATGTTTTTGGAGCCAGTGCGTCAAACTCTTCGGCAGCCCACACATAGAACTTTCCTTCTTTGCCCTCACTGTCGGCATCGATGGCTGAAAAATAGAGCGGACCATCGCCTTTCATTTCCCTATTGAGAAAGGCAAGGGTTTGATCAACAACGTATTGGTATTTTTGAATTCCTGTTGCTTTGAAAGCCCGGGTGTAAACCTGAATGAGCTGGGCATTGTCGTAGAGCATTTTCTCGAAATGTGGCACGTGCCAGCGTTTGTCAACAGCGTAGCGGGCAAAGCCGCCTCCCACATGATCCCAGATGCCGCCTGCATGCATGCATTGAAGGGTCAGGGCAATGTGCTTTTCGAAAAGTGGGTTGTGCTTGTGGGTTTGCAGGAGTTGCAGGAAAAGCAATTTATCAGGCAGTGGGAATTTTGGTGCTCCTTTTGATCCACCCCACTGAGGATCAAATTCGGCCTGCAGATTTTCTGTCATGGCAGCCAGCAGTTCGCTGGTTTGCTGAGCGGATGTGTCATCGGTTTGTTGTTGCGCTTTCAAGGCACGCACTACTTCTGAAGCTTGTTCGAACAGCTCATCAGGGCGTTCATTCCAAAAATCTGCAATCTGCTGCAAAATACTCATCCAGTGTTCTTTGCGAAAATATGTGCCACCCCACACCGGCCTGCCATCTGGTAATGCTACACAATTGAGGGGCCAACCGCCACGTTCGCCTAGCAGTTGCACAGCGTTCATAAACAGGTGGTCCACATCGGGGCGCTCTTCACGATCCACTTTGATGCACACAAAGTGCTTGTTCATAATTGCTGCAACATGTTCATCTTCAAACGATTCGTGTTCCATAACATGACACCAGTGGCAAGAGCTGTAGCCGATGCTCACCAGCATGAGCTTATTTTGGGTCCGGGCGAGGCTGAGCGTGTCTATATTCCAGGCGTGCCAATCAACAGGGTTGTGGGCGTGCTGAAGCAGATAAGGACTTGTTTCGTGAATGAGCTGATTGGGCATGTTTTTTTTGTTTAGTAACAAATGAAAGGAAATATTGTATTGCCAGAAGCAAAAAAAAGACCACCTTTAAAGTGGTCTTTGTAAACAATCAGATGGAATTTTAACCCAGCCAGGCTGAGAGCATCCACACGGTTTTTTCCTGTGCGCGGATGTAGTCGCTCATCAGGGCATTGGTACCTTCGTCGTTGGCATCGGCCGAAAGGTCGAGCAGTTCGCGTTCGAGCACGATCAGTTTTTGATAGCCATCGAGCAGCAGCCCCACGGCTTCGCGGCCCTGACTCACGCCAATCACTTCCTTGATTTGCGATACTTTATTGTAAATGCTGTAAGCATGATCGGGTGTGTGGCCGAGTGTGAGGATGCGTTCGGCAATTTCATCAATTTTCAGAATGGTGTCGTCGTAGATTTCTTCGAATTTCAAGTGCAGTTCAAAGAATTTTTCTCCACGGATGTTCCAGTGGAATCCCCTGACGTTCATATAGAAAATCGAAAAATTAGCGAGCAACTCGTTTAATTTACCGGCCAGTCTGGAAGCCTTATCCTGGTCAAGGCCAATTGCATTTAGTTTTGCCATGATTGAATTTTTTTTGGTGTTATTACTTTGCTGTAAAGGTAACAAAAAGGGCAGCCGGTTTGTTGTGCTGCCCTCTTTTAAAAATCATTAAATACTCTTTTTGGCGAGGTAGAAATCCACCATTTCATAGTCCGACTTGATGCGGTCTTCCATTTCGTCAATCGTTTTTGGAGGAGGAACGATGGCCTTTTCGCCAGGTTTCCAGTTCAATGGCAGGGCCACTTTAAACTTGTCAGCAGCTTGCAGTGCTTGCAAAGCACGGATGATTTCGTCCATATTACGTCCAACATTGAGCGGGTAATACATGATCAGGCGAATCTTGCCATTGGGATCAATGAAAAAGACGGCACGCACGGCAGCGGTTTCACTTTCGCCGGGTTGCAACATGCCATACAATTTCGAAACCTTCATATCGATGTCAGCAATGATGGGAAACTTCATGAGGATGCCCATCTTTTCCTTCACATTGTGCACCCAAGCAATGTGGCTGTGAATGCTGTCGATGCTCAAGCCAATCAACTTGGTGTTCATCGCCTTAAACTCATCTTCGAGCAAAGCAAAGCCCGACATTTCGGTGGTGCAAACCGGAGTGAAGTCGGCCGGATGTGAGAAAAGAATGGTCCAGCTTCCTTTGATGTATTCCGAAAACTGCATCATTCCCTGTGTTGTCATGGCTTTGAAATCGGGGGCCATGTCGCCGATTCTCGGCATTGTGAAAAATTCTTGATCCATTTTAATTCAATTTAGTTTGTTAAAAAAGTGTTAATTCAATGATGCAAAAGTATTCTTTCGTCAAACATTTGTCAAATCAATAATTTATAAGTGTTTATAGATTTAATTTATATTTGTAAAAAATAGATAGACATGATCACATTGGTTCAGTTGGAATACATTGTGGCAGTGGACACATACCGCCATTTTGCCAAAGCAGCAGAGCATTGTTTTGTGACTCAGCCCACCCTAAGCATGCAGGTAAAAAAGCTGGAAGATGATTTGGGGGTTCGTATTTTCGACCGCAGCAAGCAGCCTGTTGTGCCGACTGATATTGGCGGCAAGGTGATAGCCCAGGCGCGCAACGTGTTGGCTGCCTCAGGCAGGCTGAACGAATTGGTAAAAACGCATTTGGGCCAATTGAGTGGCGAGCTTAAAATTGGCATCATTCCAACGCTCGGGCCTTACCTTTTGCCCCTGTTTGCCGGCACATTCAAGCGGATGTATCCCAATGTTACGCTTCATATTGAGGAGTTGATTACGGAGCACATTGCCGAAATGTTGCGCACCGATTTGCTGGATGCCGGCATTTTTGTGACGCCATTCAACGATGAAGGCATCATTGAGCAGCCATTGTTTTATGAAGAAATGATGATTTATGCCCACAGTGGCCACCGGTTGCTTCAAAAACCCATGGTAGAGGTTGGCGAGATTAATTCTCCGGATATTTGGCTGCTCAACGACGGGCATTGTTTTCGAAGTCAGGTGGTTAATCTATGCGCCATCAAGCCTGAAGGCCGGCAGGAATTGCCGTTTGATCTGGAGGGTGGATCGCTCGAGACGCTGATGCGCATCATTCGGCGCGAAGGGGGATTTACCATCATTCCTGAGCTCACTGCCAACGAGCTGAAGCAGCGCGAGCCGGCCAATCTGGCACGCATTGCCGGGGCCAAGCCTTTGCGGGAAGTGAGTTTGTGTTATTCGCGCAATTATGTGAAATATAATTTGTTACAAAAACTCGCCGAAGCCATTCAGCAGGCTGTGCCGGAAGAAATGCTGCACAAGGAAAGGGGTGAGCTTGTTACCTGGAAATGATCAGAAAGTGGCAGATTCCTTGATGATTTTCAGGTTTTCTGCACGTCCGTTTCCATCGGTCAGGCTCAAAACATAGAAACCCGGCTGCAGCAGGCTCATATCCATTTCCAGCATTTGACGTCCGGGAGCGAATGCTTGTTCCTGCCGAAGCACCACTTGACCCTGCAGGTCGAACAACTGCGCATGCAGCAAGCCGCTGGCAGGCATATAAAACTGGATGTTGGCTTTCTGCCTCACCGGATTTGGCTGCACACCAGCCATGAAAGGCTGGGCATTGTGCTCGTTGATATCCAAAGTTTTGTCAACACTTAATTTCAGTGTAACAGGCAAATGGTCGGAAAAATTGAAAAGCGCCTCGGCCACGGCTGCCGGCACCGATGTGTTTTGAGGTGCTTGATTCACCGTGCCGTTGAAGCGGTGTCCGTCTTGCCCCACGGCCTTAAATGACTCCTGCACATAGCGCATGTGTTTCGTCCCAAAGCGTACTTCGTCAGAAATAAGGATAAAGTCGAAACGGTCGTCGAGGCCACCCCCGGCTTTGCAATCGGAGTTCACATTGGTTGACTGGGTGTGGATGCCGGCGTAAAACGAGTTGTTCGACCATTCACCAATTTGCCCGAGCGGATCGAGGAAACGCACTGCGGCATTGCTGTAGTTGAGCATGGTTTGAAAGGCAAACTCGGTGCCGGAATAGAAGTTGAAATCGCCCATAAACAGGGTGTTGGTGTTTTCGAAACGTGTCTCTAAAAATCGCATCGTGTTCTCTGCCATCACCTTGCGTTGATTGGCGTCGCCCGAAGTGCTTCCGGCCTTGAGGTGTGCCACGGCACAAACGATAAATGCGGTGTCGCCCTGTGGCAGGTCGTTGGAATAATAATACAACTCATACACATCCACATCGCGCACATAGTTTTGGGCTGTATATTGTGCTTTCAGGCGCAGTTTGCGCGAATCGTAATAAAGCATGTTAACAATATCCGATCCGGCAGTGTTGCGCGAGTTTGCCCGCTTGTAGTAATCTATAAAGTTAATATTCAGGTTGTTGTCTAGCAAATGATCGTGAATGCTTTCGTCAGCCGACAGTTCGTTAACAGTAAAAATGTCGGGTTTCACATGCTCCAGGATGGTGCGTAAATAAGGGTCTTTCATGCTCAGGCTGTTGTTGCTGTTGTTGCAAAAACCGGTGATTTCGCCATAATACAAGAGGTTGTATTGCATGACGGTGAGGGTGTCCTGTGCTGGCAACCAGAGTCGCATCATCATCAAAAAAACTGAGGTAAAAAACAAGCGCATGCGTCGAAAAAATTGGAGGACAAAGATAGCCCAAATTGGGCTTCCTTTTTGAATGATCGATTTCTTGGTTTTAAGGCTTAATTTTGCGGCATGAAGTTCGCACACCAACACTTTGTTCAACGGATGAACGACTTTGGAAGCCGGTCGAAACCCTTCCTGTTCATCATTGATTTTGCCATGCAGGCGCCACTCATCTTTCCATTGGACACGTTGAACAGCGGGGAAGTGTTGTACGAAATAGAAGGAGTTGGCAATGCCGTTTATAGCCGCCCAACCATCCAAACAAATGCCGCACTGGATCGAATGCCTCCTTCCTACGAGGCATATTGCCGTGTTTTCGACCCCGTGATGTGGCATTTGCAAAGGGGGGATTCTTATCTGCTCAATCTGACGCAACCGGTTAACATTGGACTGAACATGAGTTTGAAGGAGGTCTTTTTTCGGAGCAAAGCCCGGTTTAAGCTGTGGTTCAACGAACGTTTTGTTGTTTTTTCGCCCGAACCTTTCGTTCGCATTGAGCAAGGCATGATACACACCTTTCCGATGAAAGGAACGATGGATGCAGCACTGCCCGAGGCCGAAAGTTTGCTGATGAACGATGCCAAAGAGCTGGCAGAGCATTACACCATCGTGGATTTGCTGCGCAACGACCTGAACATGGTGGCCAGCCAGGTGCGGGTGGAAAGATTCAGATACCTCGAAACCATTGAAACTTCAAAGGGAAGCCTGCTTCAAACAAGTTCACACATTTCCGGCCTTTTGCCGCATGATTACCAGCATCATTTGGGCGATATCATCTTTCAACTGCTTCCGGCAGGAAGCATTTCCGGCGCACCAAAAAAGAAAACCATCGAAATTATTGGGCAGCACGAGGGTTACGACAGGGGCTATTATACCGGTGTTTTCGGGCTCTTCGACGGAAAAATGCTCAATAGCGCCGTGATGATCCGCTTCATCGAAAAAACGGATGATGGATTGATTTTCAAAGCCGGAGGCGGCATCACCGTAAACAGCAAGGCCGAAGTCGAATACAATGAATTGATACAAAAGGTGTATCTGCCTTTTGTTTAACAATTTAAAACCTCATGGACCATATTGGACAGTTTCCTTTTTTTGAATCCATTCGTTTGCTCGATGGGCAGTTTCATCTTTTGGAAGTGCACGAAAACAGGATCAGGCAAACAAGGGCTTATCATGGTCAGACGGAAATGCCTGTCGGACTGGAACAATGGCTCCTGCAATTCGCGTGTCCGCAGCAAGGCCTCTTCAAATGCAGGTTATCTTACGGTGCTTCGTTTGAAGCTCCTCAATTCATACCTTATATTCCAAAACCCATCCGCTCGCTCAAATTGGTGACAGACAACCAGATTGAATACACCTTTAAACGAAACAACCGTCAACAAATCAACCATTTATACCAACAACGCCACGAATGCGACGATGTGTTGATTGTTCGGAACGGGAAGATCACCGACACGAGTTACTGCAACATTGTGTTTTTCGACGGACATGGCTGGTTCACCCCCGATGAGCCACTGCTTCAAGGTGTGCAAAGGGCATTTCTGTTGCAGAACAACAAAATCCATGCAGCCACAATTCATCGAAATGACTTAAACCAGTTTGTGGCTTTCAGGCTGATCAATGCCCTGATTCCATGGGAAAACGCTGCAGAAATCAGCATTGATGCCATTCACTGACAGGTTTTGCCCCTGACTGAACTTCCTGTTGTGTTTGAATGCTTTGCATTATATTTACCCCCAAAATAAAATATTATGAAAAAGTTTTTCCTGATATCGATGTTGCTGACTGCATTAACCTTGCGGCTCGCAGCTGGCGAAGGCATGTGGATACCCATGTTGCTCAAGCAGTTAAACGAAAAGGAGATGCAAAGTATGGGCATGCGCATCACGGCCGACGACATCTACAGCGTGAATCAGAGTAGCCTCAAGGATGCCATTGTGTTGTTTGGCCGCGGCTGCACCGGCGAAATAGTTTCCGATCAGGGCTTGTTGCTCACCAACCACCACTGCGGCTTTGGGCAAATTCAACAACACAGCAGCGTGGAGCACGACTATCTGACCGATGGTTTTTGGGCCATGGACCGTACCCAGGAACTTCCCAATCCGGGGCTGACGGTGACCATGCTCGTGAAGATGGAAGATGTGTCAATGGCCGTGCTTTCTGGCGTTGAACTTTCGATGACGGAGGCCATGCGTGCAGCAAAGGTTGCCGAAAACATCAAGGCACTCACCGAAAAAGCAACCAAAGAAAGTGGGTTGAACGTTGTGATAAGGCCTTTTTATAATGGAAACCAATACTTTATGCTCTATAATCAAATTTTCAAGGATGTGAGGCTGGTGGGTGCTCCGCCTTCCAATATCGGAAAGTTTGGTGGGGACACCGACAATTGGATGTGGCCAAGGCATACAGGCGATTTTTCGGTATTCAGAATCTATGTTGGGAAAGATGGGAAACCGGCCGAATATCATCCCGACAATGTGCCTTACAAGCCAGCGTATCACCTCCCGATTTCGCTGAAAGGTGTTGAAGAAGAGGATTTTACCTTTGTTTTTGGCTATCCTGCCCGCACCAGCGAATACCTTCCTTCACACGCTGTGAAGCTGATCACCGAAGTTGCCAATCCGCACAAAGTGAATTTGAGGGGTACGCGACTGGCTATTTTTAAAAAATATGCCAACTCCGACCCAAAGGTGCGGATACAATATGCCGACAAAGATGCAAGTGTTGCCAATGGCTGGAAAAAAATGATTGGCGAGAGCAAGGGAATCCGCAGGCAAGACGGCATCGGCCAAAAACAAATGCTTGAGGAAGAATTTATGAGGTGGGCCAAGGCCGATCCCGCTTTCAGTAAAGCATATGGCGGTTTGATGCCGGCCTTCGAAACCAATTATCAGCAGTTGGAAAAGTATAGCCTGGCTTCGGATTATATCAGCGAGGCCGGCCTGGGCATTGAACTGATTCGTTTCAGCGCACAATTCAAAACACTGATTGAAGAAGCTTCCAAAAAGAAACCCGACGCAAACAAACTTAAAGAATTAACCAGCAAACTGTTGTCAGCATCCGCATCATTTTACAAAGACTACCATCAGCCCATCGATCTTGAAGTGGCTCAGGCACTTGTGCGCATCTACCTTGCCAATCAGCCCGCCGACTTCCGACCAGCATTCCTGAATGATATTGGCACTGCTTTCGATGGCGATGTGGCAGCATGGGCTAATCATTTGTTTGATAAAAGTGTATTCACTTCCCGTGAAAAAGTGGAGGCCGTGTTACAGGATGCCAATCCCAAAAAGATTAAATCCTTGAAGAAAGATCTTGCTTATCAATACTATACAAGCCTCAACAACTTTTTCGAGCAACAGATCAAACAGCCCCTGCAGCAGATCAATGCCAGCAACGACAGCCTGCAGCGCATTTATATGCGGGGCCTGATGGATATGCAGCCCAACAAGCGCTTTTATCCCGATGCCAATTTCACCCTGAGGGTTACGTATGGCAAGGTGCAGGGCTATCAGCCAGCCGATGCGGTTTATTACAACTACTACACTACCCTGGGCGGCATCATGGAAAAGGAAGACCCCACTGTGTATGATTATGTGGTGGAGAAAAAGCTGAAAGCACTCTATGAAGCCGGCGATTATGGCATTTATGGCGATGCTTCGGGCGAAATGCGGGTGGCTTTTATAGCCTCGAACCACACCACCGGCGGAAACTCGGGCAGCCCGGTGCTCAATGCCGATGGTCAACTGGTGGGCATCAACTTCGACCGCTGTTGGGAAGGAACCATGAGCGACCTGATGTATGACCCGTCGGTGAGCCGAAACATTTCGGCCGACATCCGCTACGTGCTGTTTATCATCGACAAATTTGCCGGTGCTGGTCACCTGGTGGAAGAAATGACCCTCATCCAGTAAAAAAAACTGCTTCCGGACAGCGCATGCCGGAAGCAGGATTTCTTTTTAAGATTTTAAGGCCGGTTCGGATGTTCCGGCTTATTTTTTTGGCATCAGGCGTTCGTAATCTTCCATCGTGCCATTGTTCAGACAAGTGTCGATGATCTGATGCCCAAGGGCTGACAGCTCAGGAGTTTTGTATTGCATCAGCTCCTTATGGAAGAATGTCTTTAATATTTCAGCTCCCTTGTCATAGCCTTCGAATCCAAGCTCAGGCTGTTTGTACGTTTTAAGAAAGCGCGAAGGAATCTTCGAACCTTCTATGGTGAGAAATTCCAATTCATATCCCAACAAGGGGCATCGTGCAGGTGTGATTTGGTCGGGGCGAAACTTGGAATTGCCCCGTCGTGTAAGATATTCACGCATCAGTAGTTGTGGTCGGAAACCAACTTTCCAAACGCCTACATACTGATTGGGAGTTAGCACGTAATGGGTATCGGTTTTTGCTGCAATCTGCTCGAGCAGCAGGTTGGCCTGACACACTTTTTTGCCTGTGGCAAAAGGCCAGTACGAACCCACCCCTTCGCTTTCCATGCCTTTTCCGGTGGAAATGATGCTGGGGTTGGCATGTCCGCGGGGTGAAACCAGACGCCAAAGCCACGCCAGTGCCGGAGGTAAAAAATGGAAGAGACCAATGATGCCATAGGTAGGTTCTTGAAGTGATGCAGGGGGGGTGCGCACGCCAAAACTCCTCACATCGATATGAACAGGGTGAGAAATCACCCCTTCGAAAAGCTCACGCGGAACCACTACGCGGGGGTTAGGGCAAGGTTTTCCGGGTGCATCCTCAATGTGGTTCCAGGGCAATGCTGTTCCTCCGGGATGGGTTTGGATGTTTAAAAACAGCAATGGTTGTTTGGCGTTGATAGTGATCTTTTCCAGCACCGGATCAATGCCATAGCCTGTGATATTGTCAGTTCGGATAAACCAGGAATTTTCGCCATCCAGCAAGCGCAACCGTTTGCTTTCGGTTTGGAGCGAGGGATGTACGGTTGCCATGTCGTCGCACACTGGTTTGATGTCGCAGAACCGGGGGATTTGGATGGTGCGCTTTTCGCCCGTAACACTGTTAGTTCCAATCAGAACTTCGCCACTGGGTTCGCGCACAATGTGTTGCAGCATCTCGCTCTTTCCACCACCCGATGCGCCTTCGTGCATGAAGCGTGTGATATTGTCGTAAGGGCTCACCGACTCAACGGCCGAGCAGTGCGTGGTGGTCCAGCCTTCGCTTTCGCCGATGGTGAGCAATACACCGTAAATGCCTTTTTTAGCACTTGGTCCGGGATAGAGGTTGTATGAAAACACTTCGTATTCCGATGCGAGACGGTTGTGCACCACTATTTGTTTGCCATTGAAGTGGGTGTGGCGGAATGGAGGTGCAACATAAACAGTTGCATATACCTGCGTGCCTTCGGGTATTTCATCAAAGCGAACGATTTTTTGCAACATGGCCAGACCCATGGCAAAAAAGCCAGCGTTGGCCGGAACAATGGCCATGCCAAAAGGACTGTTGTCCATCAGTCCGACTTTAAAAAAGAAAATGCTCAGGTCCTGGTTGGCCAGCCAATCGAATGTTTGTTGCCGAAGTCCGTCGAATGCATAACCCATTTTGTCAGCAAAACGCTCCTTGTCGGTGGGCAGGCTATCGGCAATGAGCATGGTGTCGGGGTCGCGCCGACGCATGTAAGGTTCAGGATAATTTGCTGAAATGCCGTTCGTTACCTTGTGCACAATGGCCTCAAGCACCTTTCCTTTGCCTGGTACATCATACCAAACCTCGTGGCTCAGTCCGCCCTCGTCACCCAGGCTTGCTGTTGCCAGATCGGTATAGTTTTCGTAAAACCTGATCTCCTTTCTGCTGCGACGAATCAACTGATCGGCAGCAGTGCTTATTTTGAAATGAAATGGATAGGTCATTTTATAATGATTTTTCTTGTTAACAGATTAACAAAGAAAATCTTTTTGCCTGGCATGGAAGGTTAATTTGGTGTTAAACCATCCTTTTCAGTGCTTAAAACGGTTGCGCCCAATGGCACACAGGCTTCATTGTTGAGGCGCGTTTTGAGCCGGCAGATTACAATTCAGATTGCGTAATTATATATAAATCAATAATATAAATAGATCAGGAATCTCACTCAGGGGTTATCTGTCCAGCTGATAACCACGCTTTCGCCTGCGACCATATCAAACCACACAAGGGTTTCGGAAGCCCGGGCGCGCATGTTTTGGGTGGCCATGCCATTTATCAAAATGTTGGGGGTGTTGCATGACAAGGTGATCCCCCTGATCGTTTTCGCCGACTTGTTGCACAGCGTGAGGCTATTGCCCTGAAAGGCAGTTATTTCAATATTCCTTAAACCCAAGTGGTAATCGAGCATGGTTTGCACTGTAGCCGGCAGCAATTTGTGTTGTTGCCGGGCTTGATTCAACTTTTCGAGCGTCCGGTTGAAACCGGGCATGGCCACAATTTTTCCTGTGGAATCGGTTGTCCAGTAGCCTTTTCCTTCTTTTACCCAGGCAGGATAGACGTGTGCAAAGTAAACAGCACGGTGTCTGATCAGCTGTTCGATCCGTGATGGATGGAAATAATAGTCCCACATGGCGTTGGAGGGTGCTTCAAGTGTTCCGGTTGTTCCCCACATTAGGGCTTCGGCAAATTCAGGATGTTGGCTGATCATCTGCACCGGAAATGCATCTCCAAAGCCAGGGTAGGGCATCACAAAATGACCATTAAAAGCAAATTTGCTCCAGGGGTTGACTTCTTCGTACCATGGATTCCAAAAGTAATGCACCTCATGATCCTTCCAAAGTCGCCTTGCGTAAACCGGCGATTCTGGGTCAAGCCCGTCGCAAACCATGTTTTCGCGGTTGTTTTCTGCTTTGTTGTTGTAGCCGTGATCAATCCAGGTGGGTGAGCCAAAACGCTGTTTCATAGCTGCTAATGCCTCTTTCAACGCTTCGGGTTTGGTGGTAAACTGTTCGGGTGTGTGCAGGCAAATCTCCTGACCAGCCGTTGCAAGCTGATCTATCAGGTTGGCAAATGCACTATCAGTGGTCAGTGTGGCATGCAGCCCCGTAAACACGCTGTCGCTGGCCGCTGCATTGGTAATCTGATCGGGATTGGCATAAAAAATACTTTTGGTCACCGGAATGCCATAACCCACAAATCCTCCCGTGGCGGTTTGTGCATCCCTGATGTCTTCGTGACCAAGGTTGACTGCCCTGTGCGTGCGCAAATCGGTCCAGTCGGCATGTTCTGTCCAAACAAATGCTGCATCATAGCCAAATGGCACATGCTGCAAGAGAGGCACTTCTTTGGCTGTCTGGCCCGTAAACAAAGAAAAGCTGCCTGTGTTCTTCGCCCCCCGCTGATAGCTGGCTGCAGAAAGGTCGTCGAAGCGGTTTTCTCCTTCTGTGAGCAATGGAAACCTGAGTAAAGGGTGGTCGGCCGCATAATCAAGGTTCAGGAAAAGCTGTTGTTTTCGGGTGTCAGTCTGGACAGAAGAAAGTTGCAAACTATTGTGCAACAATATTCTGCGGTTGTCACGCCCCACAACCACACCCCCATTTCCCAAATGGTATTCGGTTTGCAAACAACTGCCATCAAAACTTCCGTTGCGACGAATGATGCCATGAATGCTGTCGACCAGATTCAAAACCAAACTGTTGCGCTGAAGGCTGATTTTCTTGTTGAAGTGTGTTTGGGCATCAATGCGAATTTTATTTTGGTTTTGCACACAAACAATTTGCAGTTCAAGGTGCATGTTTTGCTGTTTTGCCCCGAAAACCAGAACGGTGGTGTCGGCTTTGTGCAGGCTCTTGCGCTTTTTCCAACTGTGTGTAACAAACATGTTTTTCGTTGGATGACCGCTCGTTTCTGCGAGCCATTGAATAGGGAAGGAGGTTGCATTGCCGGCATTGTCAGCCAGGCGCAGCTGCCCCGTTTTTTTATTCCACTGAATACGGTGAAAGGCGTTAGCAAACACATCTTCAAACAAACCATCGTTTGAAAGTGCTTGTATATCAGGTATAAAGCTGGGTAATGAAAGCTCTTCTGAGCTGATCGCAATGGCGTCGAAATGAAGGAGCGTGGATGCCCGGTTCCAAACATAAGCTTTCAGGCTCAGGCCCTGATTATGGTCGGCAGGCAGCAAAAAAGATGCTTCGATGGGTGTCCAGGTGTGGGTAGTTTTTAAATAGTCGTCCAGCTTAATGCCGTGATAATACACCATGCTGTCGTTGCTGAGCAGGGTGATGACAAAGAGGGCATTGGTGGGCAGCTGCTCAGCTTTTACAAAGGCTGAAATGGTCCACTGCTGATTGGTGTTTTCAGGGATGGAGACCAAGTCGGAGAACAGATTCAGGGCGTAGAGCTGTTTTGGTTGCACCAGTCCGCTGTGGGTGCCATGTGGGGCTGTGCTGTCGGGCATTGAAGCATAATCTTTAAAAAGCGAAGTGCTATCAACCGGTTCGAAACCCAGAAAAAACTGCTGCGCGTTGGTTGGTTGGGCAAAAAGACCAATCAACAAGATCAGCATCCAATGCCTTAAATCATACATATTCAAGCACTTCCACCTCGCCGCGCAGTACAGCCAGCCCATTCAGTGCATGGGCCTCGAGGTCATTCACTGACGGATAGAGCGCCATGGGAGCAAGCTTACCAACGCGTTTTTTAACGTTTTCGAGAAACAACTCACTGTTGAAAATCTGTCCGGTAAGGATGATGGCATCCACCTCGCCTTCCAGCGTGGCAAAATGACTGGCAATTTCTTTGCTCACCTGATAAGCGCATGCTTCAGAAATAAACAAGGCATGAGGGTCTTTATTGGCAATCATCTGATTGATTTGCTGTATGTTATCAGTCCCAAGATAGGCAGCATATCCCCCTTTGCTGTTGACCATTTCACGTATTTCGGCTTCCGAATACTTTCCGCTGAAGCATAAACTGATCATCTGACCCACGGGCAAGGTTCCCGTGCGTGTAATCGAGAAAGGTCCGCCACCATCAAATGCCTGATTCACATCCACCACCTTGCCTTTTTGGTGCGCGCCCACACTGATGCCCCCAAGGCCAACATGGCAAACGATGAGGTTCAGCTCATCATATGCTTTGTTGATGCTTTTGGCATACTTGCGTGCAAAAAATTTATGGCTGAGTGCATGAAAGATCGATTTTCTTACAAAAAGCGGATGTCCTGTAATACGTGCCAAATCCGACAATTCATCCACCACCACCGGGTCGGCCATATATGCATTTACGCCAATCATGGCAGCAATATCGAAGGCAATAAGGCCGCCCAGATTGGTTTCGTGCACACCCATGATGCCCTTGCAGAGATCCTCAACCATACGGGTGTTAACCTTGTAAACACCTGATTTTAAAGGTTTTACAAGGCCGCTGCGCGACATAATGATGTCAACCTTTTGAATATCAAAATCATTGCGCTTGAGCTCCGACAAAATGCTGTCACGGCGGTATTCGCGTTGATCGGTGATGTGGGTAAACCGCTTCAGTTCTTCTTCGGAATGCTTGATCGTTTTCAGGAACATAGGTTCGGTATTGCGGTAAACAGCAATACGCGTGGAGCGTTTCTCCGGATAAATGACCAGAATTTTCTTTTGTTGTATCATGGGCTTGGTTTTTACAGCACTGAGCGCCAATCAGATATAGCGCTCTCCTTTTTCTACCTTGATGTCGTTTACAAACTGCCTGATTTGTTGCTCATCTTGTTTGCGGCAGATAAGCAGGGCATGGTCTTCTTCCACCACAATGTAATCAGTAAGTCCCTGCAAAACAACAAGTTTATCTTTTGGCATGTTGACCACACAGCCGGTGGTATCGTAGGTGAGCACATTGTTTCCGATAATGGAATTGGCATTTTTGTCTTTGGGACGGGTTTCGTAGAGCGAACCCCATGTGCCAAGATCGCTCCAGCCAAAATCAACCGACATCACATACACATTGTCGGCTTTTTCCATGATGCCATAGTCAATGGATATATTTCGGCAAACGGCATAGGTTTGGCGGATAAAATCGGCTTCCATTGGTGTGCCGTATTTTCCGCTGCCTTCTTTGAAAAGGTCGTCCACCTCAGGCAGGTATTTGTCAAATGCGGCACCTATGGTTTTGAGCGACCAGATAAAAATGCCTGCATTCCACAGGAAATCGCCGCTTTCGAGGAATGAAACGGCGAGGTCGTGGTTTGGTTTTTCGGTGAATGTTTTAACCTTCCGCAATGTTGGCACTTCGGGGAGCGTGTGCCCTTCGAGGTATTGAATATAGCCATATCCGGTGTCTGGCCTGCTGGGAACAATGCCCAGTGTAATCAGCCATGGCTGCACGCTGGCAACTTTCATGGCATCGAGCACATTGGCCACAAACACTTCTTCTTTCAGGATCACATGGTCGCTGGGTGCAACCACGATGACGGCCTCCGGATTTTGCTGTTTGATCACATGATTGGCGTAGGCAATGCAGGGAGCTGTGTTTCGGCGGGCAGGCTCGCACAACACCTGTGTTTCACCGATGAGCGGCAGCTGTTCGAGCACCTGATCACGGTAGATTTCGTTGGTGACGATATAAATATTTTCCGGCGGACAAATCTGCGTAAACCGGTCGAAGGTCATCTGTATCAATGTTTTACCCACGCCCAATATATCAAGAAATTGTTTCGGGCGGTTGGTGGTACTCATGGGCCAGAATCGGGCGCCAATGCCACCGGCCATGATGACACAATAGTGGTTTTTGTTGATGGACATAACCTGAATGTTGAAGGTTAAATACTTTTTTTTGTCAAATATAAGGATTGATTTGAATTATCCTCTTCCAGGGGTAAGACAACTGCGAGCGGACTGAACAAATAAAAACGATTGTCGTTCATACACAAACACTTAAACCTCTTTCGACTTTGTTCCATTTTTCGAAACACCCTGCCATCAGGCAATTGAAAATACGCATTCAGGGGGAGTTTTTCTATCGCTTTTCCTGTGTTGTGTGTGTGTGGGTCGTAGTGCTGGAGCAATCGTCGCAATTGAAGATCACTGCCATTGGCTGCACCTGACTGGTAAAGGTATTTTTGCAGCTCGGTTTCTATTTCGTCAGGAAAGATATGTCGGTTTAAAAAGGGCCGCATCAACGAACCGAAAAGGCTTTTCCATTCAGGACCATGCGGCTGATGCTTTCGCCCATAACGTTCAAATGCATGAAGATGAGCTAGTTCGTGAACCCAGGTGATCAGCATTTCGTACGGATTCATGTTGTGATTGAGCGAAATGCGATGGGGTTTGCCGTTCAGGGCAGGCCGGTAATCACCCAGTTTGCTGCTCCTTGCCTTTGAGAAGCGCAAATGCACCCTTGAAGCACGGATGGCTGCAAACACCTCTTCAACAGCATCGGAGGGAAAATATTTCTTCAAAATTGAAAGATGTCCGGCTTCCATTTCAGGCAGGGTGCAGATGGTTGGAGTCGTGTTGGCGGAGCGACCACCTTGGGCAGTCGCAGTCGCGCTGTCGCTTTCTCTGACCACCGGGATGGGTCATGCGCGGGCTGCAAGCTTCAAACAGGAGCGAGGTCAACAACAAGAATATTACTAAACCAATATATTTCAATATTTTATGCATTTAAGGGCAGATTCTTTGCGTACAATAACAACGCAAAAGTAAGTGCTTTTTTATGCCTGCACCGGCTGCATGCCACATTTTTTTAGAAGGTGGAGGAGTGGTTTTTTTAATTGGAAAGTGACCTCAACGCGCGAATGCTGTCTTTCCGTTTGCAGATATTTCGGGCATTAGGCGCATCCTGAACCGGATTGTTGTAATTTTAGCCGCTGATAACCTTCGCAATGTATGATCAGACTACTTGGTGAATACCTCTTGTTGCTTTACGAAATTTTCAAGCGACCGGACAAAGGGCCTGTTTTCAGGCGTCAACTCCTTGTTGAGTTTGTGGGTTTGGGTGTTGACTCCATCGGCATCGTGGCCATTATTTCGGTTTTTACAGGAGCTATTGTTGCCATTCAAACGGCTTATAACATTGATTCTCCACTCATCCCGCTCACAATGGTGGGTTTCACCACACGCCAGATGATGATTTTGGAGTTTTCACCCACCATCATCAGCCTCATATTAGCGGGCAAGGTGGGCTCGCGCATTGCTTCGGAAATAGGCACCATGCGTGTTACAGAGCAGATAGATGCCTTGCGGGTGATGGGTGTTAATCCGGCAAACTACCTGATATTGCCCAAAATCACCGCCAGCATGCTTTTCAACCCGGTGTTGATTGTATTTAGCATCGTGGTGGGTATTTGGGGAGGCTGGGTGGCTTGCATCGTCACAGGCCTGGTGGCCTCGCCCGACTATATTGCCGGCCTCAGGGGCTGGTTTGAGCCATTTACGGTGACCTATGCCATGATCAAAACGGTGGTTTTTGCATTCATCATTGCTTCAACCTCAGGTTTCCTGGGATACACCGTCGATGGTGGCTCGGTTGAGGTGGGCAAAGCCAGCACCCGTGCAGTGGTGGTGAGCAGCATCCTCATCATCTTTTTCGACCTCATTCTTACCCAACTTTTGCTCGTATGATAAAGGTACACGACATCACCAAGGCATTCGGCGATCATCAGGTGCTTCAGCATGTGGATACCTTGTTCGAAAAAGGTAAGACCAACCTCATCATCGGGCAAAGTGGCTCGGGTAAAACAGTGCTCATGAAATGCTGCATTGGACTGGTTGAACCCGATGCCGGTCAAATAACTTTCGACGACCGGCCTTTTTCTGCTGTTTCCGAAAAAAATAAAAAAGACATCCGCAAGGAAATGGGGGTGCTGTTTCAGGGAGGAGCGCTCTTTGATTCGATGAATGTGGAGCAAAATGTGATGTTTCCGCTCAATATGTTTACCGATATGTCATTGAGCGAGAAGCTCGATCGTGTGAATTTTGTGCTTAAAAGGGTAAACCTCGTGAATGTGAACCACTTGTTTCCTTCCGAAATCAGCGGAGGCATGATGAAACGCGTTGCCATTGCCAGGGCCATCTCCAACAACCCAAGCTATTTGTTTTGCGACGAACCCAATTCAGGCCTCGACCCTAAAACTGCTGAAGTGATCGACCAGCTCATCAGCGAAATCACCGAAGAGTATGATATCACCACCGTCATCAACACCCATGATATGAATTCGGTGCTCCAGATCGGTCAGAAAATCAACTTTCTTTTCAAGGGCAAGCTGTGGTGGACCGGCGACAAACATTCCATCCTGCACACCGACAATGCCGAGCTCAACGACTTTGTTTTTTCCACTGAACTTACCCGTCGTTTACGAAAATAGAAACCCATGAATATCATTGATTTTATTCTCATTATTCTACTGTTTTTCAGTGTAATAGCTGGCTACAAAGATGGATTCGTCAAAGAACTGGCATCGTTAGCCGGTTTGGTTTTGGGCATCTATGCTGCCATTCACTTTTCGGATGTGACGGCTGATTTTATCAGAGAATTTTTAAACATTTCCGGAAAATATGTCCCCATTTTTGCGTTTATTCTCACCATGGTAGTGGTAATCTTATTGATGGCCGCCATTGCAAAAATATTTGAGAGCGTCTTGGAAACCATTATGTTAGGTTTCCTGAATAAAATAGCAGGGGCTGTTTTTGGCCTGCTCAAGGGCATGCTTATCCTGAGCCTGCTCATCATGTTGCTGGGTTTTCTGAATGTTGAGAACCGGATCATCAAACCCAAATTTCAGGAAGGATCGCGGTTTTATGGCGATGTGAAGGGCTTTGCACCTTTCGCATTTCAGTTTTTCGATCTTGATGAGAAACTCGAAGAGCTCAAAGACTGGGGCAAAGAAAAAGAGGAAAACATCAACAAGGCAGTGTAGTTGCCAGACTGGTTTTAAATTCCCAGCGCCATGCTCACGAGCTCAGCAATGTCGTAGTTTTTCACCTGATCTTCGCGGTTTTTATACTTGATGCCATCCGTCAGCATCACCATGCAAAACGGGCAGGCAGTGGCAACAATGTCGGCACCGGTTGCCAGCGCTTCTTCTGTGCGTTCAAGAAAAACCTCCTTATTGCCTTTTTCGGCTTCTTTAAACATTTGACCGCCGCCAGCGCCACAACAGAGGGCAAAGCTTTTGTTGCGGGGCATTTCGGTTTTCAGCGATGGGATGGCGTCGAGCACACGGCGAGGCGACATATATTCATTGTTGGCCCTTCCGAGATAACAAGGATCATGGTAAACGATGGTTTTATTGCGAAAGAGGTCTGAATTGAGCTGCAGTCGGTTTTCGTCGATGAGTTTGCGCAGAAACTGTGTGTGATGCCACACCTCATAATGGCCTCCCAGATCGGGATATTCGTTTTTCAAGGTGTTGTAATCATGCGGACAGCAGGTTACAATCTTTTTAACACCATACATATCAAGCAATTGAATGTTGGTGAGTGCCTGCATTTGAAACAACATTTCGTTTCCGGCCCGCCGTGCAACATCGCCGCTGTCCGACTCTTCTGTGCCCAACACCGCAAAGTCAATGTTCAAGAAAGTGAGTATTTTCACAAATTCGCGGGTCACTTTTTTATAGCGGTCGTCGAAAGCCCCTGCCGATCCAACCCAAAACAACCATTCCGGCTGTCGTTCTTGTGCTGCAAGCTCGGCCATCACTGGCACCTGAACTTTTATTCTGTTTTCCATCCTGCTATGTATATTATTGTTTTTCAATGATGTAAAGATCCTCGGCCCACTTCAGGCGATCCTGAGGCGAAAATTGCCAGGGAGCTCCATTGTTTTCGATATTGGTGAAAGCGGTGTTTAAACCAGCCGGAGCGGCAGATTTCTCGAGCACCAGGTAGCGCCGCATGTCCAGGATAAGCGAAGGTTGATGAATGTTCACCGGACATTCCTGTGCGCAGGCATTGCACAAGGTACATGCCCACAATTCTTCTTCAGTTATGTAGTTTCCAATCAGTGATTTACCATCGTTATAGTCTGTTCCTTCCTTGCGCAATCCTGGTCCTTTTTCTTTCATTCTTGCCCTCACGTCCATCATGATTTTGCGGGGCGAAAGCAGCTTTCCGGTCAGGTTGGCCGGACAAACTGCCGTGCAACGGCCACATTCGGTGCAGCTTAGTGCATTCATATAGTTTACCCAGGTGATGTCCTCCACGTCGGAAACGCCAAATTTAGGTGGTGCCTCAGTGCTTGCTGTGAATGCTGCCTGCGGATCGAGCATGAGTTTCACCTCCTTTGTGATGCTTTCCATATTGCTTGCATAACCCAATGGACTGATGCGACTTACAAAAACATTGGGAACTGACATGAACACATGAAAATGCTTGGAGTAGGGCAGCACATTGGCAAAGACGAAGATCAGCAAGATGTGCAGCCACCAGTTGAATGCATGCCAAAAGTGCATCTGCGCCAAACTTAAATCCTGAAACACATGGCTCAGCGCGGCACTCACGGGATAAATGCCCTTCACGGCTTCACCCGAGGCGGAGGTTTCGAGCAAGTAAAATGTGTTCATGCCCAGTAAACTGACCATGAGCAGCAGAATGAAACTCAGGGCCAGGTTGGCATCGGCTTTTGAAATGGGTTTCATTTCGATGCCATAAAACCTTTTGACCTTTAAAAAGAGACGGCGAAACAAAAAAACTGCAATGGCAAACAGGATAATGGCAGCAAACACATCGCCTGTGGCCATCAGGAAATCATAAAAAGGCCCTAAAAAGGCTAATACCCGCTCGGTGCCAGCCAACCCATCGATCACCATTTCGATGCTTCCAATCAGGATGACTAAAAACCCCCAAAACACCAGGGCGTGCAACAAGCCCATCACCGGATGCCGGAAAATTTTTGTTTGTGCAATGGCCACCTTCAGCGTCACAAGCAGGCGCGAGGGTATCTGGAGGAGCGGTTCTTTTTTGGTGAAGGAGAAATTAGCGAAGATGCCTCGCATGGTCCACGCAAAAGTGGCCAGCGTTGCCGTCAGAACGAATGCGAAAATGAGTTGCTGAAGCATAAACGGGTCTTTTGAGGTTCATTGCTTGCAATAATACTGCAATTTTTGTCAGCAGGCAAGCATGACCGTTGGTGCGACAAACCACTGTTATTGGTTCGGGCAGCTTTCTGTTCAAGCTACCTTACTGTTGTTTCTTTAAATCATAGATATACAACAGATTAGGGTTTCAATTTATTCTGTTTCCAAATTACATGAATGGACTTTGATTGGGCGTAAAAAAAAGAGACCGGGTCATCACCGGCCTCTTTCTAACCAACACAAAACTAATAATGATGAGAAAAACTAATTTCTTTGTTTGAGGTAAGATTCAGCAATGGATGCTGTATTGAACGGAATGTCTTCGATTTCAGCTTCTTCGGCTAATTTGGGAAGTGATGAGCGTTCTTTTTGTTCGAGTACCACGAGGGCAACTTCAGTGGTGTTGAACGGAATGTCGTTCACATAGGCTTCTTCCGTAAACCTGAAGCTAACGTGCATGGCTTGTTCCGATTTGGTGCCGGCAAATGTGATCATGGTTTCTGCTGGTTGAGAATTCCTGATTTCTTTTTCTGAGTCCGATAATTCATGTCCGGCAGCAAATAATCCTGTGAATCCGTTCAGCAGCAGGGCGATGGTGAGCATTGTTTTCATTGTATCTGATTTTTTTAATTTCTTTAATTTATTTATGACACGATTATCACTTATCGTGCCAAAATATATAAATAACAGAATTACAGATAAATAGAACAAAATCATGTATATAATTTTGTTCGAGAGGCTGTTCGATACTGTGAGCAGGCTGTACGTTGGTGGACAAAAAAAGCCGTGACTGTACACGGCTCAAAAAAGGGAGTAAGGTTTCAGGGGTTTATTCCACTGTCACGCTCTTGGCGAGGTTGCGGGGTTGGTCCACGTTGCAGCCCCGCATCACAGCAATGTGGTAGGCCAGTTTTTGCAGCGGGATGGTGGCAAGAAGTGGCACAAGCATTTCTTCGGTTTCGGGAATCTCAATCACGTAATCGGCCATATGCTTCACTTCTACATCGCCTTCAGTAACGATGGCAATCACCTGACCCTTACGGGCTTTTACCTCTTGTATGTTGCTGATCACCTTGTCGTAGGTGCCTTTGTTGGTTGCAATGAACACCACAGGCATTTCGGCATCGATCAGTGCGATGGGGCCGTGTTTCATTTCGGCGGCAGGATATCCTTCGGCATGGATATACGAAATTTCTTTGAGCTTGAGTGCGCCTTCGAGTGCAACAGGGAAATTGTAGCCGCGGCCCAGGTAGAGGAAGTTGCGCACATCCTTGAACTTTTCAGCAATTTCGATCACCTTTTTACTGACCTTCAGGGTTTTCTCAACTTTTTCGGGGATGAGCGACATTTCAGTCAACAGCTGCATAAAACGCGACCTTCCAATGGTTCCACGCATTTGGGCCAGGCGGAGGGCCATCAGCGTTAAGACGGTCACCTGTGCCGTAAATGCTTTGGTTGAAGCCACGCCGATTTCAGGTCCGGCATGGGTGTAAGAGCCTGCATGTGTGGCTCTTGCGATGGAAGAACCCACCACATTGCAAATGCCCAGAATGGTTGCACCTTTCGATTTGGCCAGCTCAATGGCGGCAAGTGTATCGGCTGTTTCGCCGCTTTGCGAGATGGCGATCACCACATCGCGTTCATAAATCACAGGGTTACGGTAGCGGAATTCGGAGGCATATTCCACCTCAACAGGAATCCGTGCAATGTCTTCAAACAGGTATTCGCCCACCAAGCCAGCGTGCCACGAAGTGCCGCAGGCCACAATGATGATGCGGTTGGCATTGAGCAGTTTTTGTTCATAATCGATGATGCCCCCCAAAGTGACGGTGCCGTGTTCCATGTGAATCCTGCCGCGCATGCTGTCGCGGATCGAATCGGGCTGCTCATAAATTTCCTTAAGCATAAAGTGCTCATAACCACCTTTTTCCAATGCACTCAGGTTCATCTCCAGTTTCTGAACATAAGGTGTTTTTTCCTGATTGCGGATGGTTTTAATTTTCAGGTCTTTGTTTCGGCGGATGAGCGCCACTTCTTCGTCATCGAGGTACACCACATTTTTGGTGTATTCGATGATGGGGGTGGCATCTGAGGCAACAAAATAGTCGTCCTGTCCGATTCCAATCACCAGCGGACTGCCTTTCCGCGCGGCAATGAGCGTGTCAGGGTCATTCTGGGCCATCACCACAATCGCATATGCACCGGTCACCTGATTGAGGGCAATTCTAACTGCCTCAAAAAGTGTGGTTTCCTCATTTTTTTTGATATCTTCGATCAGGTTTGTCAGCACCTCTGTATCAGTGCTCGACTGAAATACATAGCCACGGCTTTGCAGCTCCTGTTTCAGCAGGGCATAGTTTTCGATGATGCCGTTGTGAATTAAGGCAATTTCTTTGGATTGCGAATAATGGGGGTGGGCATTCACCTGATTAGGTTCGCCATGCGTAGCCCAACGGGTGTGGGCAATACCAATGTTTCCGCCCAATGTGGCAGCCTGCACATGCTCTTCCAGATCGGATACTTTCCCTTTTGTTTTGTAAACCATCAGCTCTTTGTCGAGCAATGCAACACCTGCACTGTCGTAACCCCTGTATTCCAGACGCTTAAGTCCGTTGATCAGAATTGGATAGGCTTCTTTTGGCCCCACATAAGCTACTATTCCGCACATGTTTTATCTTATTTGGTTGAAAAGTGTACTCAATATATTGGATGTGAATGCACAGATTTTGAGCTAAAATACGGCATTTTGAGCGTAATTGTTTCGCACAAGCAAATTTTTTAGGCAAGTCTTCTTAAATGAAAGGATAAGTCACTGTCTGTCAGTTTACTAAGTGACGGGTCGGCGCACATGATTCAGCCGCGTCAGCACAGGATGTGCCGTGAGCTTAGTCTTTCACCACAGAATAGTTGAGCTGCAGTTGTAAACGGGTGAGGGTGTCAACCTGTGGATTTACACCATTCAGAATCAACCTGTTGGCTTTTGCTGATCCTCCCTGTATAAAGAGGAATAAGCCTGGGTCGTGTTCGATGCTGTCGTTAAGCAGCAATTGCTGAACATATTTGTTGATGCGAAACTGATAGTTGTTTTTACTTGCATTGTATGTGCCGCCAAAATATGATCCTGTTTGCAGCTGATCATCCAGCACGCCATAAGTACCATCATTGTTGTTGCGGACGAGAGCCAGTTGGCTGGGGGCCACATAAGTGGCCGTATCGTATTCGGTGGAGGTAAGAATCAGCTTTGCTTCGTTCACAATAATTTTGCCGCCAGCGTTTTTTTGAATGTCGGCAAGTCCGGGAAACTTGAGTCTGGCTTTCAGGCCGCCCATGGCCTGCAAATAAAACCTGTCATTTCCGAGCAGCGAGTCGCCGTTGTTTACCTGTTGCTGAAAAACAGGATCAGCATCGGCATAGTTTAGGTGTGTGTAGGTGTTGTATCTGGCTTCGGTGCTGGTAATAAAAAACTCGTAGCGCAGCGAGTCTTCTTCGTCGTTGCTGTAATAAAGAGTCATTCGGGAGTTGGTAACCAGCAGGTTGTAGTAGAGCACGGCACCGCCCTGGCTTGTGGGGTCGGCCACCACATAGATGCCATAAAAGTAATCCTGAAAAGCACTGTTCGAGCTAAGGTTGTTGGTATCGGCAGCAAGAATTTTATTTCCGAGTTCGGGCGACTGCGTGTCAAGCCGCACGCGTATCATAGCGCTGAGGGTGTCTTCGCCAAACACATAAGGGGCGGTGGGTTTGGGGTTGAAGGTGTAGTTTGCGTAGTCGGTTGTGCCCACATTCCGGATTTGGTTTGAATAGTAGGAAGAGTCGATGCTGATGCTGTCGAGCAGTTCATACACCCGAATGGTTTGTGGGGTGGTGGTATCTCCGTAATATCCGGAATAAACGAGCGAAAGCACAAGTGAATCGAGTTGTGGGTTTGTGCCAAAATCGTGCGTGCTGGTCGAAAGCCGCACCTGGGTATAGAACCCTGCAACGGTTGTGCCAAACACGGGGTCTTTCATACTGCCCAGCAGGTTCGATTCGGTGTGGTCGGTGCGCACCGAATCATCTTTGGTGCTGTAGGCAAGGATATCCACAGTGTCGCTGTAGATCAGGGTGATGAGGCCCTGGTTGGGTTGAAGGTCGGCACCAATCTGATTGGGTCTTTTGTTGCAGGCGCTTGTGCCGATCAGCACAGACACAATAAATACAAATAGAACCCTGAGGTTTCGGCCGGAGAATGGAGTTTTCAAAGTCGTGAAATTTGCTTCAATGATTTATTTCTTTCCAAGCAGGCTGTCGTAGAAGGCGTTGTATGCATCAACGTAGTTCTCAACGCTTGGGTGAACCAGAATGGGTTTTTTCTTGTCTTCGAGGTATTCGAGCAGCTCCGGATTCACTTTTTCGCTGGCTACGATGATGGCATCGGCATAATCAATGGCAGCTTTGGTGATATTAACGTAGCTTGCTTCTTTATAGTATTTGAGGTCTTTGGGGGTGATGCCAGGCAGGCGCAGTTTTTTCTCGAAAGTATCCCGGAAAGTTTCCTTAAAGTCGTCACCATAAAGCGAATACACCACTTTGGCATCAGAAAACAGGGGATTGTCTTTAAAAGCCCTTTTAACATATAATGGCACCAGCGACGACATCCAGCCGTGGCAATGAATGATGTCGGGGCCCCAGCCAAGCTTTTTTACTGTTTCGATCACGCCCCGGCTAAAAAAGATGGTGCGCTCGTCGTTGTCTTCGTAAAATTTTCCAGCCTTGTCCTTGGTGGTAAATTTGCGTTGAAAAAAGTCTTCGTTATCAATAAAATAAATCTGCATGCGCGCCTGTTGAATCGAAGCCACCTTGATGATGAGCGGATGGTCGGTTTCGTTGATGATGAGGTTCATGCCCGAAAGACGGATCACTTCATGCAATTGGTTGCGCCGTTCGTTGATACTGCCAAAACGCGGCATGAAGGTGCGGATTTCTTTGCCCCTTTCCTGGATTCCCTGAGGCAAAAATCTTCCGATTTTGCTCATGTGGGTTTCTTTCAGGTAAGGCGTGATTGTCTGTTCAACAAAAAGAATCCTTGGTTTTTCCATTATTATGCAATTGATGAACGAAGTGAATAAGTTTGCAAAAGTAATCAAAAAACAAAAAAAACACAAACCTGAGTTTACAACACCCACAAAATGAAAGAAAAAGGGAGCAAATTTTTTGTGTTTGCTCCCTTATAAGATGGTTTAAACCATGAAGATTTTTATCCTCTGACAAAAAGTGCTTTGATAATTTCTTTTGCCATCGAGGGATTTTCTTTCAGCCTGCGTGTGCTGTAGGCAAACCATTGCTCACCAAACGGAACGTAGATGCGCATGCGGTGGCCGCCTTCAACAATAGATTTCCTCAGTTGGGGTGTCACACCATACAACATTTGAAATTCGTAGCGGCTACGGTCAACCTTGTATTTCTCTATCAATTTGTAAGCACCGTCGATCAGGGGTTTATCGTGTGTGGCAATGCCAGGATAAAGGCCTTTTTGAAACATCAGTTCCAAATCGTCGAGGTAGTGCTGGTTGATTTCTTCGTATTTTTTGTAGGCAATTTTTTCGCTTTCCACATAAATCCCCTTGCAAAGGCGATAGTTCACCGGAACTTCATCGCTGTGCAAATCAAGCAGGTTGGTGATGTCGCTTTTGGTGCGTTTGAGGTAGGCCTGAAAAACCAATCCAACATTTTTGGGGAATTCTGCCTTGAGTCGCCTGAAGAGCTCAATTTCGAGGTCAACACATTGTGAGTCCTCCATATCAATGCGCACGAAATTGTTGTAGGAAGCCGCTTTGGCCACAATCTCACGGATGTAATTGTAGCACACTTCGGTGTCGATAAGCAGCCCAAACATGGTGGGTTTCAGCGAATAATTGCCATCTATCTGCGCATGCTGGATGGTGTCGATAATGTTGAGGTATTGATTCTTATTGTCCTCGGCCTGTTTGAGATCCGTGATAAATTCGCCCAACAGGTCGATGGTCACCATCATGCCTTCGGCATTCAGTTCGCGGCTCACCCGGATGGCATCTTCAATTTTTCTGCCGGCAATGTAGCGCCTCGAGAAAATCCAAACAAGGCTTTTGGGCATGTAGGGCAACATGCCTGCAATCAGTTTATTGATCCACATCATGATCGTAAAAATTCATTTAAGGGTTATCAATCGTCAAAACTTTCTTGACATTTTTTAAAGTGCAAAGGTAGTAAAAGGGCCATATTGTTAGGGCGCTAACAAAAAAAATTCATCAAGGGTGAATGTTGTTGTAAATAGTTGTAAATGAATTATTAAGAAGTATCTCATTGAACATCACAATCGTTTTGGGCATCAATAAAAGCAGCAGCTTGCCACACATTGAATGAGGGGGATGTTTCAATAACGGACACCTTTGCGACCAGGCCGCATGCGAGTGAAGGCAACAAATGGCCAACGTGCTTGAAATGTTTTGCTAATTTTGCGAAACACTAATACAACACCTGATATGCCAATTTTAGGAAGCATCATCAAAAAGGCCTATGAGTTGCGGAACATGCCTGTTGAGCTGAAAAAACAACGACTCAATCCGGTAGTGGCTCAGCGGCAACAGCTTAAAAAACTATTGCGCAAAGCCCAGTTTACCGCTTTTGGCGAAGAGTATGACTTCGATAAAATCCTTTCGGCCACAGATACCGAAACAGCTTTTGCCTCGCGGGTGCCTGTTTTTGACTACAATTCAATGTACAAACAATGGTGGTACAGGGCTTTGAATGGTGAAGCCTATGTAACCTGGCCGGGACGCATCAAATATTTTGCCTTGAGTTCCGGCACTTCGGAGGCATCATCCAAGCATATTCCCATCACCCAGGAAATGCTCAACTCCATTCAGCGGGCCAGCATCAGGCAACTGGTGTCGGCCTCAAAATATGATTTCCCGGTTCATTTTTATGAAAAAGGCATCCTGATGATCGGGGGCAGCACCCACCTTCAATACAATGGCACTTATTTTGCCGGCGATCTTTCAGGCATCACGGCGGGCAATATCCCTTTTTGGTTTGAACATTTCTACAAACCTGGCCGACGCATCAGCAAGGCCACCGACTGGGCCACCAAGCTCAACGAGATGGTAAAAAAAGCACCCACCTGGGACATTGGTGTGATTGTGGGTGTGCCCGCATGGGTGCAAATTTTGCTCGAGCGCATCATTTCGGAATACAAGCTCAAAACCATTCACGACCTGTGGCCCAACCTCACCGTATATGTTCACAGCGGGGTCTCGTTTGCCCCTTACGAGAAAAGCTTCGAGAAATTGTTCTCAAAACCCGTGATCTACTCTGAAAGCTATTTGGCATCGGAGGGTTATCTGGCCTACCAAACCCGTCTCGACAAGCGCATCATGCAACTGATTGTTGACAATGGCATTTATTTTGAATTTGTGCCCTTCAATGAATCAAATTTTGATGATGAGGGAAACCTGTTGCCCAATCCAGCCACCGTGAGCCTTCGGAATGCCGTTAACAACGTGGAGTATGCCGTGCTGCTGTCGACCAATGCAGGCGCATGGCGCTACCTCATTGGCGATACCATAAAGTTTGTAAACGTGGAGCAGTGCGAAATTGTGATCACCGGCCGCACCAAACAGTTTTTGAGTATTTGCGGCGAGCATCTTTCGGTTGAAAACATGAGCCGGGCCATTGAATTGCTTCAGGATGAGATGAATATCACTGTTAAGGAGTTTACGGTTTGCGGGTTCAGGCATGGCTCGATGTTTGCCCACCGCTGGTATCTGGGCAGCGACGATGTGTTTGACCATCAGGAAGCTTTGAAAAAAATTGACAGCTACCTCAATCAGCTGAACGACGACTATATGGTGGAGCGCACCGAAGCCATTCCGGAAATTTTTATCGATGTGCTTCCCTCTCAGGTGTTCTACGATTATATGAAACATCAGGGCAAGGAAGGCAGCGCCAATAAGTTTCCCAGGGTGCTCAAGGGACAGCGCCTCGAAGACTGGGAAAACTACCTCAGGGAAAAGGGTTTGGTAATCAGGAAGTGAAAATGGAACAGCTTATCCCAGAATTGCAAGCATGCTAACCATCATTGTTGAAGGCATACTGCTCGGACTCACGCTGGCCACTTTTTTCGGTTTTGGTCCGGCATTTTTCTCGCTCGTTCAAACCAGTATTCACAGGGGATTTTGGCCGGCTGTGCTGCTGGCAACGGGCATTTTTCTCAACGACACCGTGATGGTGGTGCTGTGTTTGATGGGTGCCGTTCAAATCGTTACCGAACCCAGCAACTACCTGTGGTTTGGCATTGCCAGCGGCGTCATTCTAATCATTTTCGGACTGGTCACCTATTCGCGCAAGGTGGTTACAGAAGTGGCCGAAAACCCTGATTTGCCAGTGAAAATATCCGGTCCGCGCTGGTTTACCTACATTGCCAAGGGCTTTTTTATGAACATCATCAACCCTTTTGTGTGGGTTTTTTGGATTGGTGTGGTGGTGGGTATTTCGGCCCGTTTTGGCGGCAACGAACTGGAGTTAACCTGGTTTTTTTCGGCCACCTTATTGACGGTTTTTCTGAGCGATATTTTTAAGGCATTTGCTGCCTTTAGCATCAAACGATATTTGAATCAGAAAGTGATTGGCCTGTTCAACAAAACCGCAGGTGTTGGATTAATTGCTTTTGGTGTGTTTGTGATGATCAAGGTGCTTTGGGAGCATTTTACCTGATGCTCTTCTTCAGGAAACCTTCGCTGCTACTCGAAAAATTGCAGGTCTTTTACATTGATTTGGGTGTTGATCTTTCCCATCCACTCATTTTCTTCGAGGTGGTAACAAATGCTGAACGGTTGTCCTTCCTTGATGCGTGCATGATGCTTCCCCTGCTGAAAAGCAATGGCAGGAATGGGATCGTGCGGATGATGGGGCTGAATCACTTCCAGTTTCAAATGGTTTTTACCCACCACCTTGCACCTGCCGGTGTCAACCACCTGATCAGTTCTGAAAATGGGGGCCATATTTCCCGGACCGAATGGAGCAAACTGTTTCAGAATGCGTAGAAATTTGGGCGTTATCTGATCAAAATTTATATTAATATCGATTTCTACCTCAGGTATAAGTATCTCATCATCAATGGTATTACTAACGTAGTCATTGAATTTCTTTTTGAAAAGCTCCAGATTTTCAGGCTTCATCGAGAGGCCTGCAGCATATTTGTGGCCACCAAAATGTTCGAGCAAATCGGAGCAATGGTCAATGGCATCGTACACATCAAAGTGTTTGATGGATCGAGCCGAGCCGGTGATGAGGTTGTTTGATCTTGTCAGGATGATGGTGGGGCGGTAATAATAATCGGTTAAACGGGATGCCACGATGCCGATAACGCCTTTGTGCCAGCCTTCGTGGAAAAGGACGGTGCTTTTGGCGTTCAGCATATCTGGGTCGTTTTCGATCATGGCAAGGGCCTCCTCGGTAATGTTGTTGTCGAGGTTGCGGCGTTCGGTGTTCAGGTCGTTGATGGCGTTGGCCAGCTTTTCGGCATGGCTCATTTTGTCAGCCAAAAGCAGCCTGACACTGTCGCTGGCTTTTTCGATGCGGCCTGCGGCATTGATGCGCGGACCGATCAAAAAAACGAGGTCGCTGATGGTGAGCTCCCTGTTGAATGCAGCTTCGCCAGGTTTTTGGTCGGGCCGGCGAAACACCTGCGAATAGGTGAGCACTGCTTCGATGCCCGGACGGGGTGAGGTGTTGATGAGTTTCAGGCCATAGTGGGCCAGCAGCCTGTTTTCGCCGGTGATGGGTACAATGTCGGCAGCAATGCTGATGGCAGTCAGGTCGAGCAATTGTTTCAGTTGCTCAAAGGGTTCGTTTTGTTCCTTAGCCAGGGCCGAAATCAGTTTAAAACCCACGCCGCAACCCGACAGTTCCTTGAAAGGATAGTCACAGTCGGCACGCTTGGGATCGAGCACCGCCACGGCTTCCGGCAATTCGTCGCCGGGCCTGTGATGGTCGCAGATAATGAAATCAACATTTCGCCCGGTGGCATATTTGATTTTTTCAACGGCTTTGATGCCGCAGTCGAGTGCAATGACAAGGTTGAATTTGTTGTCTGCTGCATGGTCAATTCCTTTGTATGAAATGCCGTAACCTTCGTCGTAGCGGTCGGGGATATAAAACTCGATTTTCTTTTTGAAATATTTTTTAAGGTAGGAATAAACCAATGCCACAGATGTGGTTCCATCCACATCATAGTCGCCGTAAATGAGAATTTTTTCGTTATTTTCGATGGCCTTCAACACGCGAGCAACGGCTTTGTCCATGTCTTTCATCAGGTAGGGATCGTGCAACTGGTCGAAATCCGGCCTGAAAAATTGCTTGGCATCCTCAAAGGTGCTAATGCCGCGCTGAGCCAACAGCTGGGCAATGTTGCCATCTACCGACAACACCTCCATCAGCTTGCCTACTACCTCACTATCACCTTGTTGCTTGAGAACCCACCTGCTCACCATTCATATTTTCTTTAATCCGTAAAGATAGAAAGTTTCGGCGTGTTCCAACGGCTTTTTTTAAAAGCAGTGTGTAATTATCATAAACCATTGAATAATAAAACGTTAGGTGCAATAATTTGGAGAAGGGGTTTCAAAACTGGCCAGTCTTGAAACAGGGAGAAATTTATCAATGTGGGTTGAATGCTTGCCTCAATTGGTCAGAAGTTTGACCGCATGGCTTCCACCGGGTCGAGCCGCGATGCCGACCAGGCCGGCAAAAAACCCGAAATAAGACCAATCATACCCGAAACACCGAGTCCCAACACAATGTTTTGCAAGCTAAGCACAAGTTGAAAACTGGTTGTGTTGCTTACGATCAAACTCAGCGTCAGCACAATGAGCAAACCCACCATGCCTCCCATGACGGCAAGAAAGATGGCTTCGAACAAAAACTGAAGCAGAATAAAATAGTTTTTTGCTCCCAGCGATTTTTGAATCCCGATCTGATTGGTGCGCTCTTTCACCGAAACAAACATGATGTTGGCGATACCAAAACCACCCACCAGCAGCGAAAATCCCCCAATGATCCAACCCACGATGGCAATGACACCGAAAAGCTGGTCGAACGATTTGTTGATGATGTCCATTTCGTTGATGGCAAAATTATCTTCGGCTGCGGGTTTGATTTTTCTGATCGAACGCATGATTCCCCTAAGTTCGTCTTTCATTTCTTCGTTGCTGATGCCTTGTTTGGCCCGTGCCACAATGGTGGTGCCATTGCGCAGATCAATCACATTGCGGGCAAATTTCACGGGAACAAGTGCCGATTTGTCATTGGAGTTGCCGAATATATTTTCGCCTTCTTTTTTCATCACACCAATCACATCGAGTTTCAGGCCAAACACTTTAACCGTTTGCCCTATAGCATCAGTGGTGGGAAAAAGATTTTCGGCCACATCGGCGCCAAGGATGATCACCGCGCGTCCTGAGGCTGATTCCTGGGCTGTGAAATAGCGCCCCGAACCCAAATCAAATGGCATCACTTCGGCATAATCATGCGAAACGGCGTTCACCGAAACCTCTTCCACCGTGTTTGACCCATAGCTCACCGTCTTGCTGTCGCCGGTCATAAATGCAAATGCATCAACGGTTTGTGCACGCTTTTCGAGTTCATCGAGTTCACGCAGCGTGGTTTCCGGGCGCTGCCAGTATTTCCACCAGGGATAGTCGTTGCCCGTTGCCCAGGGCCATTTTTGAATAAACAAAATATTGTCGCCCAGTGAGTTGATGTCGTTTCTGATGGCTTTTTCGAGGCTGTCGAATACCGAAAAAACGGCAATGATGGAGAAAATGCCAATGGTGATTCCCAACAGGGATAAAACGGTGCGCACTTTGTTTACAAGCAGGGCTGTGACTGCAAAACGAAAACTTTCGTGAAACAAACGAAAAAAGATCAGCATAACAAGGCGAATTTCATGGGTAAAAGTACATTATTCCGAAGAATGCAGCACATGAATTTTCTCGTGAAAAAAGCAAACCCTTCAACCAGGGCAATTGCCTGTTGAAGGGGTTTTGTTGCAATGCGTGATGATGTGCTACCTTGCAGGGTGTTGGTCTTCAGTGATCGGTTTCAATGTGCCGCCCGTCATGAGCCACAGTTGTCCTGAGTCGCTTCGGTCGAAGGCCTCGAAGCGGATGTCGTTTTCCAGCAGCGGATACATGTTTTCGGGAATCGAAATGCGTTTTCCTTCGGGCATATAAATGATGACCTCAACTTGCTGCGCCCTCAGCTTGCTGCCTTTATCAAACTGAAAATAGCCCGGAATCAGCAGGATGCTGTCTTGTTGCACGACGCTGAAGCTGATTTCGTCGGCTCTTTTTTTGGCTCTGATACGGTCTTTGCCCCGGGCCGAGCGTGTTGTTTGCACCCACATCCCACTGCTGTCGGACTGCCTGAAGAGCAGGCGGGGCATACCTGTGAGTTTTCCGTTGTGGAAGGTATACCGCTGATCAAAGAAGGCAATTTGTTCATCCTGATTTGCTTCGATTCCTGGCTGGGCCATCAAATAAAGATTTTCGGATGCCGATGGTTGAATATCCTTGCGTGCGTCTTCATAGGTGTGTTCTTCCTTCATGTCGGCGGCCAGTGTTGTGCCGGCATAAAACAATCCCACCACGCTGGCTATCCACAATCCGGTGGCAATCGAGCCTAGACCTGTGATTTTGAACGACTCTCCAATGAGCAGTCTCAAACCGGTGTAAACCAGCATAATGAGCGGAACGGCAATGAAAACACCCAATGCAAGCGGGGCAATGGATGCCGATAACGGCCCAGCTAACAAGAGGTCGAACATCTGATGGCCCCCCATCAAGGGAATTTCCATATCGGCCCACACGCCTGCATTGTCCCAGCCCAGCAGCAATGTGCCTGCCAGCAGGATGAGGACAAGCCCAAGCGAAAAGAAGATCAAACCAATCAGAATGCCAAAGAAGCGTGCCAGTCCCCTGAGTACCTGCATCAAAGGGTTGTTGAGCCGCGAGGCAGCCTGGCCGGCTTGCCGGCTGCTGCGCTGAAAGCTGTCGCGTGCTTCGCTGGCATAGCCCGAAACAGTTTCTTTTACGGATTCATATTCTTTTTTAATAGATTGCTCAATGGTGTTCACATTCACCGGTTCGCCGCGCATTTCCAGCTTCTCGGCCGTAGTCACAGCTTCAGGGATAAAAATCCACAAGGCAAGGTAAATGAAGAACCCAACGCCAGATGTTAGGAAAAGCACCACAAAAACCAAGCGCACCCACACGGGATCAATGCCAAAATAGTGCGACATGCCCATGGCAACACCGGCAAGCATTTTGTTTTCTGTGTCGCGAAACAACCTTTTCGGGCGCGTTTTTTCGCTGCCAGTGGCGGCCTGTGTTGTTTCCTGCTCGGTGTCCATTTCAAATGGCTGTCCAAGTGCTGCAACCACCTGTTCAATGTCAGTAAGGTTGATCACCTGCTTTTGATCGTTGATTTTTCGCTGCAGCAATTCCGCAATGCGGCTCTCAATGTCGGCAATGATGTCTTCGAAACCTTCTGTGGCAGCGAAATGCTTCCGGATACTATCCATGTATGCTGCCAGATACTGATATGCATCCTCATCGATGTTAAACATCAAACCACTGATGTTGATAGAAACTGTTTTTTTCATGTTTACTGTGTGAAGTTGTTTTGAATCAATAGATTAACTGCAGCCACAAGCTCGTTCCAGCCCATGGTGAGCTCTTTCAGCAAGGCCTCACCCGCAGGGGTGATTTGGTAGTATTTGCGAGGTGGTCCGCTTTTGGACTCCTCCCAACGGTAGCTGAGCAAGCCTTCGTTCTTCAGGCGCGTCAGCAAGGGATAAAGGGTGCCCTCAACCACCAGCAGGTCGGCTTCCTTCAGTTTGTCGAGAATATCTGAAGCATAAGCGTCGCCGCTGCGTGCAATGATGGCCAGGATGCCCAGCTCAAGCACCCCTTTCCGCATTTGTGAGATATTTTTATCGGTATTCATGTCGCAAAGATACAATCATTTTAGTACTATGCAACACAAAGTAGTAAAAATATTTTGATATATTTTTATGCAAGGTAATAGTAAAACATGTAAATAAAACAAATACAATGATATACATTATTTTTGTTTAGAAAAAAAGTACATTTGACAAGGCGCTTTTAAAAAATGTGTAACGGCCTTTTGGTTGTCAATCTGATAAAATGCCGTATCTTTGCCGGCCAAAATCATTGACAATGAGCGAAAAAGAATCCGGTGGCAAGCGTCCGCCGCGAAAAAGGATACAAACTTCCCCTCAATCACAGGATTCGGCACGGCCTGCCAGACAGCGTCAACAAGACAGGCCTGCAGAAGCTGGCAGAAAGCCTTTTGGCCGCAGAGACGATAACGCTGACAGACCGAAATCGTTTGGCCGGAGAGCGGAAAGTGGTGAAAGCGCCAGACCATACAGGGCAAAGCCGGGCAACGACGAACGTCCGCGCCGGTCGTTTGGCCGCACTGAGGAAGAAGGCGGTCGCGAAAGCAGGTATGCTAACAGCAACCGTTCAGGCAGGCCTGCTTCTGACAATCAAAGCCGGTTTGGAGCGAGGGCTGAAAGGCCTGGAGCCCGTCAAGGCCGGACTGAACGCCCTGAAGGACGTCCGTACAGGGAAAAACGTTCGGAAGAGAACGATAACACCCCATCCTTCGAAAAGAGAACTTCGTTTCGCGAACGCCGCGAAAGTGGTTCAAAATCAACGCTACAACCGCGTCGTTCGGCCGAAAACGACGAAAAACCATTCCGCACAGGCCGCAGACCGGCCGAGGGGAGTGATGCTCCCGCATCTGACCGCAGACCTGAAGCAGGCCGAAGCCGATATCAGGCCAGGGAGGACAATGAGCGCCCTCAAAGGCGTAGTGCACGCGGCAACGACGAACGCGAATGGAAGCCACGCAGAAGCATGGCAAAAAGCAGACCTCCGCAAGAGCCACCCGGCAGATTGCCTGAGAAAAAGGATTTTATCCGCCTCAACAAATACCTGGCTGATGCGGGCATTTGCAGTCGCCGCGAAGCTGATCAGCTGATTCAGGCCGGGACGGTAATGGTGAATGGCGTGGTCGTTACTGAACTTGGAACAAAAGTCAGCATTCACGACAAAGTGAACTATGGCGGACAAACCCTTAGAAGGGAAAAATTGCGCTATGTGCTGCTCAACAAGCCCAAAGGCTACATCACCACATCCGACGATCCTTACGATCGTAAAACAGTGATGGAGCTGGTGCGAGCAGCTTGTGATGAACGCATTTATCCGGTGGGGCGCCTCGATCGTAACACCCTGGGCCTTTTGCTGATGACAAACGATGGCGACCTTGCCAAGAAAATGATGCACCCTAAACATGGCGTGAAAAAGCTCTATCATGTGGTGCTCGATAAACCCCTTACCAAACACGATATGCTGCAGATTGCCGACGGCCTCGAGCTGGAAGATGGCAAAGCTGAGGTGGATGCCATCAGCTATGTGAGTGCGGATGAATCAAAAAAAGAAATTGGGATAGAAATTCATTCCGGAAAAAACCGCATTGTGCGCCGTATTTTTGAACACCTTGGCTATAAGGTTGACAAACTCGACCGTGTGATGCTGGCCGGCTTAACCAAACTCGACTTGCCCAGGGGAAAATACCGCCACCTCACTTCGTCGGAAGTATCGATGCTTAAACGCATCAAATAAGGCCGAAGGCTTTATTGCATCGGCACTTCGATCATCAGCAAATATGCATCGCTGATGATTTCGAGGTGAAGCTCGTGCTCGTTGCTGACAGCCAAAGCATCGCGCTGTTGCAAAACATTCATGTCCGCCCGCACACTGCCCTCGATGACGAAAAGATAACACCCGTTGTCATCACGCTGTAGTTTGTACGAAATGTTTTGCCCCGGGGCAAACCTTCCCAGGCTGAGCCATGCCTGTTGACCGATCTCCAGACTTTCGTTTTCGCTGTTTGGAGATGCCACGATTCCCCATTTTTGCTCAAAGTACTCAGGGTCAAATGCTTTCTGGGCGTATCCGGGTTTTGTGTTGCGGTGTTCAGGAAAAATCCAGATCTGCAAAAACCCGCCGTCTTCATCAGCAGGATTAAACTCTGAGTGTCGTACGCCTGTGCCGGCATGCATCAGCTGCACCTCTCCGGGGCGTATCACACTGCCGTTGCCCATGTTGTCGCGGTGTTCGAGTGCGCCAAACAAAGGAATGCTGATAATTTCCATGTTGTCGTGCGGATGCATGCCAAAGCCGCTGCCACCCTGAATGACATCGTCGTTGAGCACCCTTAAGGCACCAAACTGTATGCGAGCCGGGTTGTAATAGCCCGCAAAACTGAAACTGAAGCGCGACTTTAACCAGCCATGATCGGCCACACCACGTGATGCTGCAGGAATGATTTCTCTCATCTGATTACCGATATTGAAGTGTACATGATCTTGCTTGATACTGCTGTATGAACATTCTCAGGACACAAAAGTTCAGCAAGCATGGCAGAATCTAAGCATCGCTGCTTAAAAAGTTCAGCGGCAAACACTTTAAAAAAAGTGTTTATAATCAATTACTTACATAGGAATTTCAGCTGTTCATCTTCAGCTTGAACACCTGCGCATACAGCTTCATTTGCTTGATCATCGAAAGCAGTCCGTTCGAGCGCGTTGGGGAAAGGTGTTCTTTCAAACCAATCTGATCCAGAAAGCTCAGGTCGGCAGCCAGAATGTCGTCAGGACTTTGTCCGGAGAAAACACGGATCAGCAGGTTGACAATGCCTTTGGTAATTACTGCATCGCTATCGGCTGTGAAATACACTTTACCGTCGTCGAAGGTAGCGTGCAGCCACACTTTCGACTGGCATCCGCTGATGAGGTGGTTGTTGGTTTTATACCTGGCATCGATCAACGGGCAGTCTTTGCCGAGTTCGATCAACAGGTTGTATTTGTCCATCCAGTCGTCGAAAGCGCTGAATTCGCCTGCGATTTGCTGCTGTATTTCCTGAATTGTCATAGGTTCAATCGTCAATGCCTTCAGGACAGCATGTTAACAGCTTTCCTGACTGCGACCACAAAATTATCAATTTCTTCGAAGGTGTTATAAACAGCCAGCGAGGCGCGCACTGTTCCGGGTATGCCAAAATGATCCATGACAGGCTGCGCACAATGGTGACCGGTGCGCACCGCAATGCCCATTTTATCGAGCAGTGTGCCCAGGTCGAAAGGATGAATATTCCCGACCAAAAACGAAATAACGGCGGCTTTTTCGGCTGCCTGTCCAAAAAAACGCATCCCCGCAATGCCTGCCAGCTGATGGGTAGCCTGTTCGAGCAAGGCATGTTCGTGGCTGGTAATGAATTCATAACCCGTCTCGCTGATAAACTTAAGGGCCGATTCCATGCCCAGCACTGCTTCAACGTTTGGGGTGCCTGCTTCAAATTTGAAAGGCAAGGTGTTGAATGAAGTATCTGAGAATGCAACTTTATCAACCATTTCGCCCCCAAACTGGTAGGGTGGCATTTGGTTAAGCCAGCTTTCCCTGCCATAGAGCACGCCCGCACCCATTGGTCCGTATGCTTTGTGGGCCGAAAACACAAAAAAATCGCAATCCAAATCCTGCACATCGATGGGGGAGTGTGCAATGGACTGGGCACCATCCACCAATACCGGAATGCCATGGCGGTGGGCCATGGAAATCATGCTCTTGACAGGGTTGATTGTACCTAAAACATTGGAAGTGTGAGTGATGGCAACAATTTTCGGGTGTTGTTGAAGAAGCGATTCATATGCTTTCAGGTCGAGATTTCCGTCCTCATCAAAGGGAACCACGTCAAGAGTGGTGTTGTTGGCATGGCACAGCTGCTGCCAGGGCACAAGGTTGCTGTGGTGTTCCATGGCCGTAACGAGCACACGATCGCCTGGTGACATCAGAAGTTTTCCGAGCGACTGTGCCACCAGGTTGATGGCCTCGGTGGCACCTTTAGTGAAAATCACTTCGTGCGGATGCGCTGCATGAATCATGCCCGCAGTATATTGCCGTGCGTTTTCAAATGCCTCAGTAGCTTGCTGGCTCAAGTGATGCACTCCCCTGTGGATGTTGCTGTTTTGCCGGCTGTAATAATCAACAATTCTGTCAATTACGGGCTGAGGTTTATGGGTTGTGGCCGCATTGTCAAGGTATATCAAAGGTCTGTTGTTTACCATTTGATGCAAAGCGGGAAATACCTTCCTGATGGCCTGAATGTCCGTCATGGTGACGCGAATTAGATTTTCGACATATCGATGTCAAAGTGATATTCTTTTTCAGGTGAGCCGCAATGCAGCACACACTTTTCACATACTGACAATTCGCCGCGCAGACGCTTTTTCACCATGTCATCGATGCGGTTGCGCAGTCCATCGATGCTGATGAGGTTGATGACATCGGCAGCAAAGGCATACATGAGCAGCAAGCGTGCGTTGGACTGACCAATGCCCCTGGAGCGCAGGTAAAACATGGCTTCCTGATCAAGCTGCCCGATGGTTGCCCCATGACTGCACTTTACATCATCGGCATAGATTTCGAGAAAAGGCATGCTGTTGACACGGGCAGTGGGTTTTAGCAGAATGTTTTTGTTGTTCTGGTAAGCATTGGTTTTTTGGGCATCTTTTTTCACAAAGATGTATCCATTGAACACGGCTGATGCTTCGTCGTCGAGGATGCCCTTGAACAATTCATTACTGGTGCAATGAGGTGCATTGTGCAACACACGTATTTGGTTGTCAACATGTTGCTCCTTGTCCATCAGATAAAGTCCCAGCACGTCGGCATGTGCTCCCTGTCCGTCGAGTGCCACTTCCACGTTGTTTCGGATCAGGCCGCCGTTAAAGGTAAGTGTATTGGTTTTAACCGTACTGCCTGCTTGCTGGCGTATGAAGGTGGAGTTGACGAGGGCAGAGTTGTCGTTGAGGTTTTGCAATTTATACAATTCGAGGCGTGCGTTTTGGGCCACAAAGATTTCGGTGACGGTGTTCATCAGGCTGGGATGCTGGTTGATGGAGTCGTCGCAATGCATCAGGCTCAGGCTGCTGCCCGCTTCGAGGATGATCAGCTGCCTGGTTTGCACAAACACCGGTTGGTGATGATCCACCATTTTGATGATTTGCAGTGTGCGGCTTGCTTCAACGCCTTTGGGGACGTAGATGAACACGCCATCCTGCGCCATGGCAGTGTTGAGATTTACAAAACTGTTGTTCAGCGCGTGGGCAGCCTCGCCAAAATACTGATCAAAGAGCTGAGGCATCGTTTTTTTTGCCTCCAGCAGCGATCCGTAGATCACCCCATCCTTGTTGGTGATCAGTCCCGGTGTTTCGCTGTAATACCAGCCATTGAGCACCGAGATGATTTCCGATTGAAAGTTATGAACCTCACAGCGAAACAACTCCTCTACATTGGCTTCAAATTTCTTTGGTGTCAGTTCGTGCAACAAGGGCTGTTCGAGGATGGCTTCCATGTCGGTAAAACGCCACTTTTCCATGTCGGTATCTGGAAAACCTGTTTCAACAAACTGTTGGAAATGAGTGCTGCGCAAGGCTTTCAGCTTGTCGGTGTCGTTGGTGGTGAGCAGGGCTTCGTTGCTTTCGAACTGTTGAACGAGCAATGATCCCAGGTTATCGGTTGCGGCTTGATTCATGGTTTCAGACAAGGTGTTGGTCTTTAATCCATTCATATCCTTTGGCTTCGAGTTCGAGGGCGAGGTTTTTTCCGCCGGTTTTGATGATGCGGCCATCATACATCACATGCACAAAATCAGGCACAATGTAGTCGAGCAGGCGCTGGTAGTGGGTGATGATGAGAAAGGCGTTGTCATTCGAGCGGAGTTGGTTTACGCCTTTGGCAACCACTTTCAGGGCGTCGATGTCGAGGCCCGAGTCGGTTTCGTCGAGGATGGCAAGCGAAGGCTCGAGCATGGCCATCTGAAAGATTTCATTCCGTTTTTTCTCGCCTCCTGAGAAACCTTCGTTCACCGATCTGTTGGTGAGTTTGGAGTGAATTTCGACCAGGTTTTTCTTTTCTTCCATGAGGCGCAGAAACTCGCCGGCCGCAATGGGAGGTTTTCCGTTGTATTCGCGTTGGGCGTTGAGGGCGGTGCGCATAAAGTTGGTCATGCTCACGCCGGGAATTTCAACAGGATACTGAAAACTTAGAAAGATACCAATGTTGGCCCTTTCGTCGGGTTCCATTTCGATGATGTTCCGGCCTTTGAACCAGATTTCGCCAGCAGTGATTTCATAGCCTTCGCGTCCGGTGATGGCTGCTGCAAGCGTGCTTTTGCCTGTGCCGTTTGGCCCCATGATGGCATGCACTTCGCCCTGATTAACGCCCAGATTCAGGCCTTTGATGATTTCTTTTCCGTCAATCTCGACGTGTAAATTCTTTATGTTGAGTAACATGACAAGTAAATGATTTTATATTTTAAAATGGTTTATCCCACGCTGCCCTCCAGGGTGATGGCCAGAAGTTTTTGGGCTTCAACGGCAAACTCCATGGGCAATTTGTTCAGCACTTCTTTGGCGTACCCATTGACAATGAGTCCTATGGCCTTTTCGGTGTCGATGCCTCGCTGGTTGCAATAAAAGAGCTGGTCTTCCGAAATTTTTGAGGTGGTGGCTTCGTGTTCCACGATGCTGGTTTCGTTTTTGGCTTCGATGTAAGGGAAAGTGTGAGCGCCACATTGATCGCCCAACAACAGCGAGTCGCATTGCGAGAAGTTGCGGGCATTGGCAGCTCCAGGCAAAATTTTCACCAGACCACGGTAGCTGTTGTTGCTTTTTCCGGCTGAGATACCCTTGGAAATGATCGTGCTGCGGGTGTTTTTACCGATGTGGATCATTTTTGTGCCGGTGTCGGCCTGCTGAAAATTGTTGGTGACGGCCACCGAATAAAACTCGCCCACGGAATTGTCGCCCATCAGCACACAGCTGGGGTATTTCCAGGTGATGGAAGAGCCGGTTTCTACCTGTGTCCACGATATTTTTGAACGGTAGCCTTTACACAGACCACGTTTGGTGACGAAGTTATACACCCCGCCCTTGCCTTCTTTGTCGCCGGGATACCAGTTTTGAACCGTGGAATATTTCACCTCGGCCTGGTCCATGGCCACAATCTCAACAATAGCAGCATGCAGCTGGTTTTCATCTCGTTGGGGGGCTGTGCAGCCTTCCATATAGCTCACATAACTGCCCTTGTCGGCCACAATGAGCGTGCGTTCAAACTGGCCCGTGTTGGCAGCGTTGATGCGGAAATAGGTGGAAAGCTCCAAGGGGCAGCGCACGCCTTCGGGAATGTAGCAAAACGAACCATCGCTGAAAACGGCCGAGTTGAGGGCAGCAAAATAGTTGTCGGTGTAAGGCACCACGGTTCCCATGTATTGTTTCACCAGCTCGGGATGCTCGCGCACAGCTTCGCTGAACGAGCAAAAGATGATGCCGTGTTTGGCCAATGTGTCCTGAAAGGTGGTTTTCACCGAAACACTGTCAATCACCGCATCCACGGCAACACCGGAGAGCATTTTTTGCTCTTCGAGCGAAATGCCTAATTTATTGAAGGTTTCAAGTAGTTCAGGATCAACTTCATCAAGACTGGCAAGCTCCTTTTTCTTTTTGGGAGCAGCATAATAAATGATGTCCTGATAATTGATTTTTGGATAATGCAGGTGTGCCCATTCCGGCTCGGCCAGCGTTTGCCAATGACGAAAGGCCTTCAGCCTGAAGTCGAGCATCCATTCCGGCTCTTCTTTTTTGAAAGAAATCAGCCTGATGATGTCCTCATTCAAGCCTGCCGGCGCCAAATCGTTTTCGATATCGGTGTAAAAACCATACTTGTATTCGCTGGTTGTTACCTGTTCGAGTATGTTATCGTTTGTGTTGACTTCCATGAATATGTCTTATTTAGACAGTTTTTAAATAAGATTGCAAAGATAGGTTTTTTGCGGCTGACAGGCCACGATCATGTTCTTAAACCATGTTAATATCAGATTGTTCAATGCCCGTTCGTCAGGGCTGTGCACCATCACTGGCTGTGGCAGCAACAATTTTATAGACTTTGTCGTTTCTGCGCACGATATCGCTTACGCTGATGGAGCAATGTTCGCCCTTTACGGTTTTGGGAACGGGTTGAAGCTCCACCCTGATTTCGCCGAGGGTGGCTTCATACACGCCTGTGGAGGGGCCGATGATGAGGATTTGATCGCCCGTTTCCAGCGATTGTGTTTCCATTTTGATTTCGGCCACGCCAATTTTCTGAAAATAGTTGTTGATTTTGCCAACGTACACCTTTTTCTGGGTGGCCTGAGAGCCATAACTGTCGGTCCATTCGCCGAGTTTTTTGCCCAGGTAATAGCCATCCCAGAAACCGCGGTTATAAACCGATGCGAGTTGCCTGTTCCATTCGTCCACTTTTTGGGCATCAAAGCTGCCGTTTTGGACGGCTTCCACGGCTTCGTGGTAAACACGTGTAACGGTCTTTACATATTCGGCCGAACGGCCTCGGCCTTCAATTTTCAGCACTTCTACACCTGCATCGAGGATGCGGTCGAGAAAAGCCAGGGTGTTCAGGTCTTTGGGCGACATGATGTATTCGTTGTCGATTTCCATTTCAAGCTGCGCATCCTTGTCCTTCACCGTATATCCCCTGCGGCAGGGCTGCAGGCAAGCGCCACGGTTGGCCGACGAGTTCATCAGGTCGAGGCTCAGGTAGCATTTGCCCGAAACGGCCATGCACAAGGCACCATGCACAAAAATCTCGATTTTAACAAGATCACCTGCAGGGCCTTTGATCTGTTCCTTTTCGATGGCAGTGGTGATGGCTTTCACTTGTTCGAGCGACAGTTCGCGGGCTGTCACCATCACATCGGCAAACTGGGCATAATACCTCACAGCTTCAATGTTGGTGATGTTGGTTTGGGTGGACATGTGCACTTCCACCCCGCGGCTTCGGGCATATTGAATCACAGCCTGGTCGGAGGCGATCACTGCCGTGATGCCATTGCTTTTGACCGCATCAACGAGTTCGCGCATGGCATCCAGCTCGCTGTCGAAAACCACCGTGTTGATGGTGACATAACTCTTCACCTGATGTTGCCGGCATGTTTCGGCAATATAAGCCAGGTCGTCGAGACTGAAATTTTGCGACGATTTGCTGCGCATATTCAGCTTGCCGACGCCAAAATAAACCGATCCTGCTCCTGCCTGAATGGCTGCCGTGAGGGCCTCGAACGAGCCCACAGGCGCCATGATTTCAATCTTTTTCATGCGGCAAAGTTAGCAAGGATTTGGTTTGGGAAGGCAGCGCATCTTTAATTCGGATAAAAATATCCGATTAATTTCTCAAATCAGGCTGCCCGACAGTGGTCAGAGCGCATCACCGCCTGAAAGACGCTTGCACGCGCTTTAGTTTTGTTAGCTTGAACCAACCGAATAGCTGTTGAACCTCACCACAGTCTTTGCCTCTTTTCTCACTTTTTTGCGCAGCGGGTAGTTTTCGGGGGCATGGCCCAGTGTGATGAGCAGGCCTACGCTCCTGTCGTAAGGAATTTGAAGCAGTTTTTTCACAGCAGCTTCATCAAACCAACCCAGCATGCAGGTGCCAAGTCCCAGCTCGGTAGCCTGCAGGCAAAATTGGGATGCTGCAATGCCGATATCAATCAAAGGGTATTCTTTGTTCTTTAAGCGGCCGCCCATTTCGGTAAGGAGTTTTGGTTTTTCAATAACAAATGCCACGATCACAGGAGCTTGCGAAACAAAGTTGTTGAATGTCCCCATGGGTCCTTTACTGGCTTTGGCAAGCGCCTGGATCAAATCGGGGTTGGTGACTGCCACAAAAGTCCAGGGTTGCGAATTGCTTGCTGAGGGCGAAAGTCGCGCTGCCTCCAGGCAAGCGTCGAGCTGAGCTTGCTCCACTGCCTGAGAGCTGTATTTGCGCACACTTTGGCGCTGCTGCACGAGTTGTTGAAAATGGGTCATATGCGATGTCATTGGTCGGCTCAAAGGTATGAAAAGCCGCATGATGGCAGTGAAGCAGACAAGGGTGATCTGCAGCTGTCCGATATTCAGTTAATAACACATCGTTAACATGTGGTTGTATGATAAAAAATGTATTTTTATGCGTTTTTCAAACCTGATGTGCAAGATGAAAAAACTCAAATTTATGCTCAGTCTGATATTTGGCGCGGTGCTTTTGCTCGTGTTTTTGTTTGGTGTGTTTTTATTCTACATTCACCTGAAGGACTACATTCCCCAGCAGGTTGAGGAGTTGCAGGTGATCCACAAGCAGCAAAAAATCGTAACGGGCAGCAGTTTTGAGCTCATTAGCTGGAACATCGGGTATGCAGGTTTGGGCAGCGAGATGGATTTCTTTTACGACGGAGGCGTGAAAACGCGCACCACCGAGCCCGAAACCCGCCGCTATATGGACGGCATTTCGGCTTTTGTGAAGTCGCAGCCTTCGGCTGATTTCTGGCTTTTTCAGGAGGTTGATTTCAAGGCAAAACGCACCTATGGCATGGATCAGAGTGTTGAACTTGCTCACAGTCTTCCTGATTTCAACTATGTGATGGCCAATAACTACGTGGTTCCTTTTGTACCTGTACCCATTTCCGATCCCATGGGCCAGGTGAAGGCAGGAATGATGACCTTTTCGCGTTTCAGCCCTCGGATGAGTCGCCGCTATGCCTATCCACAGATTGCAGGATGGCCCGACCGCATGTTTCTGCTCGACCGTTGTTTTATCGAACTGCGCGTCAGTCTGGGCGATGGCAGGGAGCTGGTGGTGCTCAACACCCACAACTCTGCCTTTGTGGATCAGCAAAACCTGATGGATATGGAACTGGGTGTGATTCATGACAAAATGCTGCGCGAATATGAGTTGGGAAATTATGTGATTGCCGGAGGTGACTGGAATATGAACCCACCTGGTTTTGCCTCGTCAGGGTTTTTCCCCGGCCACCATTTCGAACCATCTGCTGTGAACATTGGGGGTGGTTTTCTTCCCGAAGGCTGGAACTTTGCCTTTGGCAAAAACGCGCCCACCAACCGCTCTCTCGCAAAAGCCTATGAAAAGGGCGTTTCAGGCGTTGCCCTGATCGATTTTTTCATCACCTCGCCCAACATCAGTGTGCTGGATATTGAAACCATCGACCTCAACTTTGCCCACAGCGATCATAACCCCATCAGATTAAGGGTGTTGCTGCAATGAGCCGCTATCCATTTCTGTTCATCAGCTTTGTGTTGTGGCTCGCATGCAGTGCGCCACTGATTGCTCAACAGCCTTCGCAGTATTTTACTGAGCGGGGCAAAGTGAGCTTTGTGTCTGATGCTCCGCTCGAGCGCATTGCTGCAGCCTCCGATCAGCTGAAGGCTGCCGTTGACATCGAAAAGCAGACGTTTTTGTTTGTGCTTGACAATGCCAGTTTCAAGGGTTTCAACAGCCCGCTGCAGCAGGAGCATTTTCACGAAAACTATATGGAAAGCCGGACTTATCCGCAAACAAGCTTCAAGGGTAAGATCATCGAAACGCTGTCGCCTGCTGCCTCCACGAGTCAGGTGGTGCGTGCAAAAGGCCTGTTGAATGTGCATGGCGTCACGGTGGAACGCATCATCAAGGCCAGAATTGAATACCGCGAAAACCAGATACACATCACTTCAGAATTCGACATTTTGCTCGAAGACCATCACATCAGGGTGCCAAAAGTGGTGGCCCGTAAGATCGCCAGCGAGGTGCAGGTTACGGTGGATGCCATCCTCCAAAAAAACCAAAACTAATGTGGTGCAGGGCAGTCAGCAATGTATTTTGCAAAGGCCTGGTTATTGGGATGATGATGGTCTTTGCCTGCCAGCAAAACCCGGTGGCAGGTCAGGAGTATTTCAGCAGTTTGTTCAAGCCATCCTATCAGATTGACGGCAGAAAAATAACCAGCCTGACCGAAAGGAGCGATGGTTTTTTGCTGCTGGGTACGGTGGGAGGCGTGTGGTTGTTCGACGGCATGGATTATTTTGGGCTTCCTTTTCCCGACAGCCTCAGCGGTGTTGCCGTTAAAGTGTTGTTGCCTGTTGAAAAAAAGCTTTTTGCCGGGCTTGACAATGGCATGGTGCTGGAATGGACCGATGATGGGTTTCAATCAGCAGCAAGGTTTCTGGGACAGACAGGCGCGCCGGTCAACGCGCTGGAGCTGGCTAAAGATAAGTTGTGGATAGCCACCTATGGCAATGGACTCTATTACCTGAATCTGGATGATAGCAGCCCAAAAGTGCTGGAGGAAGACGCTGTCAGCGAACGTTATTTGTATGACCTTCAGGTAGATGATTCCGAAAACTTATGGGTGGCAAGCGATGCAGGATTGCTCAAACGAAGCCAGTCTGCCACCGGCATCAGTGTCGATCCCACCCCGGACCTGCCCGATCTGCTTGTAACGGCACTTTGTGCTGATGAGGATGACCGGATTTGGATCGGCTTTCAGGATGCAGGCTTTTGTAGTTTCGACACCAGAACGGGCAAAGTGATCCCAATACCAGCCAGCCACGACTGGGACAAGGGCAGGGTGAATCAGATGCTGCGGTTGGACGATTACCTGTGGATTTTGGCCAACAAGGGTGTTGTAATGGTGTTTGAACCCCGCTCAGGACAGCTTTTTGAATGGCCGCATGCGACAGAGGCAAGCCCTCCTGAAAAAGTTCATAGTATGGGAAAAAGCAATCTGCACGGGTTTTGGCTGGCAGGCAGCGATGGTTTTACCTGGACTGCAGGTATGCAGATAGCCACACTGAAGCCCTCGGCAGCACATCCAACTGAAGCACCCACTGCACTGCTGTGCGACAGCCAACAACGGCTTTGGTGGAGCAACCAACATGGCCTTTTTGCTGGAACCACCGTTAATGGCAGCATTTCTTCCGTTCAAAAAATACATGTAAACCCACCACAAATGCTTCATCAGGCGACCTGTCTGTTTGAAGATCAGCATGGACATATTTGGGTGGGGACACTCGAAAACGGGCTGTTCGGTATTATTCCGGAATCAGGCCTTGTTCGGCAGTTCACCACAAAAGAGGGATTGCTCAACAACAACATCCTTTCCATTGAAGCCGAAGGCGACACGCTGCGCATCGGAACATTTGGTGGTTTGGCCACAGCCGTTCTAAACGCTGCCGGAAACCTGCATTTTCCAGGCTCACTGCAAAAGTTGACGGCAGAAGCCTATCTGTATGACTTGCTCACCTTCGACGGCGGTTTGTGGATGGCCACAGACGGCAACGGCATGATGCTGCTGAAGGATCATGTGTTGATGCATCCGCTGCCAGATAGTCTTCAAAAAGAAGCTTTTTATTGTATGGCTGTTTCGGCTGACAGTGCCGTTTGGATGTCGCTGCCCGGCAAGGGACTGCTCAGGTGGAAAAATGGCATGTTGAGCCAGCTCGGCACCGAAGGAGGATTGAGCTCCTCCACCATCACTTCGCTGATTCAAACACGCTCGCCCTACCTTTTGGCAGTGGGTTATGATGGTTTCGACCTGGTCCACACCAGCAATCTGAAGGTAATACAAGTGAGTAAGTTATACAACTTGCCCTCAACGCAAAGCGGCCTTAACGTGGTGACCGCCGACCAGTCAGGCACGGTTTATATTGGTACCAATCAAGGCATCATCAGGCTCGAAGATCCCGAAGTGATGGCAAGGCGGCAGCCCGTGTTGCGGTGGCGAAGCCTGAGCAGCAATATGGTTGGGCTTCAGCTCGACAGTGTGTTTACACTTCGGCCCGAACAAAGGCAATTGAGCGCAGCCTTTGCAGGCTTGTGGTTTCCACAGCCCGGCCATATCCGCTACAACGTTTCACTCGAAGGAGCCGACAGCAGTCGCTTCTCTACCCGCGATCAAATGGTGCATTTTGGTAGTTTGCGTCCGGGAAATTATACGCTGTCTATTCAGACAGAAAATGTGATGGGCATTGATTCCATTCAACTTGCTTTCGGCCTGCAACGCCCCTTGTGGCAACGCTGGTGGTTTGTGCTCTTAAACGTAATGGGTGCAGCACTCGTGCTGCGATGGTGGATCAGGCAGCGTGAGGCAGCAATCCGCGAAAAGCAGCAAATGTTGCGCGAAAAGGCTGTTTTTGAGTACCATTACCTGCGCGATCAGGTGAATCCACATTTCCTCTTCAACAGCTTTAGCACGCTCATTGCACTCATCGAGCAGGAGGGAACCGGGGCAGTGCCTTATGTGGAAAAATTGTCCGACTTTTTCAGGCAAATACTCGAGCACCGCGAAGCCGCTACCATTGGGCTTGACGAAGAATTAAAACTGCTCGAAACGTATCTCTTCCTGCAACATAAGCGATATGGCAATGGCCTTCGAACCGAAATCAACATACCAACACAAGCCCTGCTCAGCCGTATTCCACCCATGACGCTTCAAATGCTCGCTGAAAATGCACTGAAACACAATGTGGCAACAAAGGATAAACCACTCCTCATCAAGATGTACGTGAAGGATGATATGTTGGTGGTTGAAAATAACCGACAACCCAAAATCCATCCCGAGGCCTCCACAGGCCTTGGTTTGCGCAACATCAATGCAAGATACCGGCTTCTGACAGATCGCTTGCCGAGGGTGGAAGAGGATGAACAGCATTTCAGCCTGTGGCTACCGCTGATTGTGAGCAGCTGATCTTAAGCAAACAGCTTTTCTGTGGTGGCTCTCAGGTATTTGCGCAATGCAAAATGGGTTGACAGACCCGTGAGCAGCATGCCCAGACACAGCACCGCCACATACAGGATTCCCAGCAGACGCAAATCCTGCAACTGCAGCAGTTCGGGTATGCTGTTTACGGCCACCAACAGCAACAAGCTGAGCAACATGAGTGCTGCCAGCCCGCCGATCAACCCCTGCAGGATGGCTTTCCACACAAAAGGCTTGCTGATGAAGGCTTCGGTGGCACCAACCAGCTGCATGCTGCGAATCAAAAACCGGTGGGCATACACCGTCAGGCGGATGGTGTTGTTGATGAGCGCCATGGAGATGAGCAGAAGCAAAACCACAATGGCAAAAAGCACCATGCCGATGCGCCTGATGTTTTGATTGATGAGATCGACGAGCGACTTTTGATAATAGACCTCTTTGATGTCGGGATTTTGCATGAGCCGCTGCTCCACTTTTGCCAGGCTGTCGCTGTTGGCCCATTCCGACCTGAATTTCACCTCAATGGAAGGCAAAAGGGGGTTCTCGTCGTTTCCCAACCACTGAATAAAGTCTTCGCCCAAATCTTCGGCGAGTCGTTTGGTTGCTTCTTCGCGGGTGATGTAATAGGTTGATTTCACATAGGGGTTGGCATCAAGCATTTTTTGAAGTTGCAGAATGCCTGCCTCACGCACACCCTCTTTCATGATGATTTCAAAACCAATGTTTTCCTTGATGAGTTGCGACAATCTGTTGGCATTAAGCACGATAACACCAAAAAGCCCAAGGGTTAAAAGTACCAGCGTGATGCTAACAACCGAAGTGACATATGCTCCAGTGACCCTTTTTTTATTCCATTTTTCCTCGTCAGCAAACATGTAGTCTGAATGTTGCTGCGAAATTAAACAAAAGTTTGACGTGGTGTTTGTTTGATGATTTGGATAAAAGATGCTGTATAGCAGCACTTTAACAATTTTTAATCATATGGTTTGAGCAAGATGGCCAAGATCGTCTTACTTTCGCTCCATATTCGTTCAACTTGCATCGCTTCGTTTTTATTTCTGTTTTATTTCTTTTCGCGACCACACATCTGCTGGCACAAAGCGAGCGCATGTGGGTGGAAGGTGTTGTGCTATCGGCCGACAGTCTGTTGCCTCTTAAAAACGTGCACATCATTAGCCGGATGACACACAGCGGCACCATCAGTGATGGGGAAGGCCGTTTTGTGTTGCGCGCCGAAACAATTGATACAGTCTATTTCAGTGCGGTGGGCTATGGATACACCATCAGACACTTTCGCCAGTGGGACCACGAAACCGGTAGTGAATGGAAAGTGCTCCTGCGCAAAGACACGGTGATGATGCAAGAAGTGGTGGTGAAATCGTTTTATGACTGGCCCACCTTTAAACACCTTTTCGTGCATATGACACCCATCAAGGCTGTTGACCTGACCAATGTGGATGACGAGTTGAAAGATATATTGTTGTATGTGCGTCCTGCACCCATGACCTTTAAAGGGCCGGTTCAGATTTTGTATGACTTATTCAATGATATGGCTCGCCTTCAGCGGCGGCTCGAGCGCAACCGAAGGGAATACAATGAACAGCTTATCCGGGAGGGAAGACTCGATGAGGTGATACCCGAAACGCCCGACCATACCGAAGAGAAATAGTACGACCCAAATGATTATGCTGGCATGAACCCTTAGCTTTGCGCCTTTTGCTGTTCGTATTGCTGCACCTCATTGTGCACAAATTCAAGCAGCACACCTGCTTCGGAAAACATAGCCTCCGACTCAGCACCTGCATGGTATTTTCGCTCACACACCACCCGCTCGATCCCGCAATTGATGATGAGCATGGCACAGGTGCGGCAGGGCGTCATCCGGCAATAAAGCGTGCTGCCATCGAGTGCAATACCGCGCCGGGCTGCCTGGGTAATGGCATTTTGCTCGGCATGCACCGTACGCACACAATGTTGTGTGACTGAGCCATCTTCGTGAATCACTTTTTTGAACAGATGTCCAACCTCATCGCAATGGGGCAGTCCGCGGGGCGAACCAACATAGCCCGTCACCAAAATTTGCTTGTCCTTCACAATCACACAGCCGCTTCGGCCGCGGTCGCAGGTGGCACGGCTTGCCACCGTATCGGCCAGTTTCAGAAAATACTCATCCCAGCTGGGCCGGCGATGAACGGGATTGTCGATGATGCTCATGGGTCTTTGATTTGAAGAAGTATCTGATCTGTAAGGGATTCCAGCTCACTCACCGAACCGTTGTTCAGCAACACAAAATCTGCCTGACTGATGCAGGCAGCCAGGTTTTGATGGTTGGGATCGGTGGTGTGCATCTCACGCATTTCGTTTGCAACAAATGTGTCGTAATCAACATTGTCGGTTTCCGACTTGCGCTGGCTGATGCGTTCGTAGCGCAGTTTCCGGTCGGCATCCACAGCCAGCAGCACAAAACCGGGTTTGGTGCGCAGCGAGGCAATCTCGCCAGGGGTTCGGATGCTTTCGATGATGCAGGGAAGCCCTTTTTCAGCTGCCTCAGCATACAGGCAGTCAGTGATATAGCTGGGGCTGTGTTGTGCACGCAGGTTATTGGCAACCATGGTCATGCTGTCGCGGTTCACCTCCAAACCCTGCTGCCGGATGGCCCGGATGAGGAAATCGCGGACCGAATAATGCAGGAAGCCTTTTTTCTTCACAAGGTAGTCCACGATTGTTCCCTTGCCTGCGCCCAGGGTTCCTGTGATGCCAATGATGATCACGATTGCCCGGTTTTTTGCGTTTGCATGCCGTTTTGACTTTCGCTGCGGATGTCGGCAATCCATTTTTCAGTGGCAAGCGGTTGCCATTGGCGCAGCTGTTGCAGCAGGGCTTGCGCATCTTTATTCACAATCAGGTTGTCGCGGTGCTCCTTTCTGACAAAACCCTCAACAACACCATGATCAAAAAAATGCAGGAGATGATCGAAATAGCCGCTGGTGTTGAGCAGGCCCAATGGTTTGTCAGTTATACGTAACTGATTGAAGGTGAGTATTTCTGAAAGCTCATCCAGTGTACCAAAGCCGCCCGGAAGGGCAATGAATGCATCGCTGAGTTCCACCATCATTTCTTTGCGCTGAGCCATGGTTTCCACGGCATGGAGTGTTTGAATGCCACGATGTGCAATTTCTTTTCCGATGAGGCGGTGGGGCATCACACCGGTTACAATGCCACCGTGTTGGAGTGCTGCATCGGCCAACACTTTCATAAGCCCAACATCTGCACCACCGTAAACAAGTTGTATGTTGTTTATGGCCAGTAGTTTACCCAGTTCGTGCGCTGTTTCTCTGTAAACGGACTTGCTGCCCATGCTGCTGCCACAAAAAACGCAGATACTTTGCATGTGATTTCTGTTTTAAGTAACAAAAGTAGGTGATTTCACTCAAAACCTGCCGATGACTTTCAGTGAAGCAAGTCTTCCAACAGTACCTGCATCATTTTTATACCGCTTTGCCCATCGCCATAATGGTTGGGATGCAGGTCGGGGATTTGTATGTTATTCAGGGCGTTGTGAATCTTGGTTCCATCGGTTCCGGCAAGGGTGTTCCATCCGCAGTCCACTGTTTCGGTCCATTCGGTTTCTTCGCGCAGGGTGACGCATGGTTTTTTCATCCAGTATGCTTCTTTTTGAACACCGCCCGAGTCAGTAATGATGGCAGCAGCGTTCAGCTCGAGCTGCAACATATCCAGATAGCCCACAGGTGGAACGATGTGGATGTTGTGCGACAGCTCTATGTTAAACTGCTGCAGCATTTTGCGTGTGCGCGGATGAAGTGGCAACACGATGGGATGGGGACTTTCGGCCAATGCATCCACAATGGCACTGAGTTTTTGAGGGTCGTCGGTGTTTCCTGCCCGGTGAATGGTGGCCAGAAAAAATGGCTGTTCGTAAAGGCCTTCGGGCAATCCGCTCAATTTTGGGCGCAAGCCGTGTTGCGGGTGTTGAAGCAGCTCCTTGTAAAACAAAAGCGCGTCGTACATGATGTCGCCGCAAAGGTGCACTCCTGCAGTGATGTTTTCTTTCCGAAGGTTTTCCACCGCATTCAAACTGGGGCAAAACAGCCAACGGCTCAGGTTGTCGGTGATCAGTCGGTTGTGTTCTTCGGGCATGGTTTTGTTGTAGCTGCGCAGACCGGCCTCCACATGGGCAATCGGAATGTGGAGTTTGGCAGCTGCGAGTGCTCCTGCCAATGTGCTGTTGGTGTCGCCGTAAACCATCACCAAATCAGGCTGTTGCTCAATCAATATTTCCTCAATGCCCATCAGCATGATGGCCGTCATCCTGCCATGAAGTGCCTCCTCCACATGCAGCTGGATGTCGGGTGGAGGCAATTGCAACTCACGAAAAAACACAGCGGAGAGGGCATCATCATAATGCTGCCCCGTATGCACCAATACTTCGCTGAAATGTTTGGCATACTGACCACTGCGCAGCAAGCGGCTCATCACCGCAGCTTTGACAAATTGTGGCCTTGCGCCAACAATGGTTACGATTTTTTTCATGCAACGAATTGATGTTTCAAAGATATGAAAACGGGTGCATCACACAACGCCAAACCTAAGCTGATCGTGCGTGGAAAAGTTGCGAAAATGATAAAATTTCGAGAAACAGTCTGAAATGAAGCTCATTGAAGGGACTCAACTCAGGCCAGCCTGCTGTTGATGGCTTTTTGGAAGGCGCTTTTGGGTTTTACGCCCACAAATTGTTCCACAGGTTTGCCATCCTGAAAAAGTATCAGCGTAGGGATGGAGCGGATGCCTAACTTGCCGGCAACTTGTTGGTTTTCGTCTACATTGAGTTTTCCCACCTTTATTTTCCCGGCATATTCTTCAGCCAGTTCGCTCACGGTGGGGGCGATGATTTTGCAGGGAGTGCACCAGGGGGCCCAAAAATCAACCAGCACCAGTCCTTTGGCGGTGTTTTTATTGAAGTTGGCATCCGTCAGCTGCAAAAGATGCTGGCTTTCGCTGGCAGGATCGTAGTTTTTCATCTGTTGGTAGCGGCGAAAACCGGTGTAGAGAAAGAAGGCAAGCAAAATGCCCCCAATGAAGTAGATGGCAGTGATCATATGTACTTTTTTGCAAAGGTAAGCAATTGTGCAGATTGATCTTCCAAACCTGTTTTCCATCCATAACTTGTATGCACAGATCAGGCTTGCTCAGGAAAGTGGGCTGAGGTGTGCTAGTTCAGATGTTTTTCTTCCACCTGCAGCACTTCATAAGTGGTGGCATCGTACACCATCACCACCACCGAAACATGTTCGGCATTGTAAGCGCTGTTGACCGTAGTGGTGTAGCTTTTGCTGAAATTGGCCCCCACAGTGGCAGCGCCTGCGGCGGCCAGTTCTTCGCCCCAGCTGCCATTGATGCTGCCGCGCAGCACATGGCGGTGCACATAGTCGGGGATGGTGCCTACGGTGCCAATGTTGGCATCGTTGTTGCGTTGCGCGCTCACAATGCTGTCTTCGGTCAGGCAGGCAATCACCATGAGCTTTGCAGAGAGGGATTGCAACATTTTTGCGTCGATGTCGACTTTCAGGCTACGGTTATCGTTGTTCCAGGTGGATTCAACACCGAGACTGACGGCTGCTTTTTCTTCTGCGGCGGCGCTCACGGCGGTGGCCCATTTATCACTGGGTACATTGAAGACCCCCTGGGTGCTTTTTCTGTTAACCATTCCCATTGGGTTTCCTGCGGCTGAGATGCCAAAAAAACCATCCCAGGCGGTGCCGGCCTCGGTGCGGTAGTCGGCCGTGAAGGGGGCAGCCTTGGGTTCGGCAAAATAGCCGGCATGCACGCCCATCATAATCACCCGGCCTTCGTACAGATCCACAATCTGATGGCCAATTTTGGCACCTGCCGGACAATTCACACAAGTGTGACCGGTATAATCTTCGAGTAGCACTTTGCGTGTGTCGTCGGTGGTTTGGCCGCTGTTTCCTTCTTTGTAGGGGGGCTCAATTTTGTCGCAGGCAGACATGGTCAAAGCTGCCAGTGCGGTGATCATGACAAGGTATCTGAGCTTATTCATGGTGTTAGGGGATGCTGTTAGAAATTGGTAGAGAGTGTAATGGTTAAGCCACTGGAGGCCGGCACCTGGCGGCAAACACCGCCCACGCAAACCACCCCTTCATTCTGACGTCCGTAGGTGAGGGCAATGCGGGTGGCATCACGGGTATAGCCTGCCGAAACAGTATAATAGTGGTTGCGCATGTCCTTGTCGGGATTGCCATAGTTGTATTGGTCGGCTACGGCTACAAACCATTTGGGCGCAATGGTGTATTCAGCCATCAGCGCAGCCCAGTCGCCCTCGTCCTGCTCGGTCCACAAGCCCTGGGCTTCGAGGCGCAGCGCATTTCTGCTGCTCACTTTATAGGTGAAGTCGGCCACAGCCAGGTGTGCCTTCACAGCCTCTTCGCCCGAATGACCTTCGATGGTGGCAATGTCGTAGAGCAGGTTCATGTATTGGACTACGCCTTTGAGTTTGCTGTTGAAGCGTTTGTCGATTTCAATGTTGAAGTCGCGGAAGAAGATGTGGTCCGACACCTTGAAAAAGTCACTGTTGTATCCGAGTGTGCCACTTTCCATCACTTCTGTGGTGTCGTTCACCTTGTTCCGGACGATGTCGTTCACCTGACTGAAATTGAGTGCAATACCGGTTCCATATTTACCTCCAAGAAGGCTTCCTTTAGGAATTTTATAATTCAGCTGAAACTGCAGACCCATTTCGCCGGTGGGTTGTGTGGCATAGGGGTATTTGGCTGTCAGGCTGTAGGCATGCGTGCGGTTTATGGGAGGTAAAAAATTGATGTCGAGGGCGTTGGCTGTTTCTGCACGATCGCTTTTAAAGGCGAAATTATCAACCCTTTTCAACTGAAGCACTGCGCCAAATCCTTTTTGAGAATAGGATAACGAGGCTAAAAGCGCATCGCCTTCGGCATAAATGTATTTGTTCAGCGCCGAGGGGTCGTTGATTTTGTGGGCGTATTCAGTCATGAAGTTGAAATTTCCAAAGCCCAGGTTGACACGACCTGCAAAGGCGCCCACATTTTCCGGAAGGTGGTAGAGGGGGTCGGCATCGCGCTGGTATTTGCTCACAGCACTGGCACCCAGGCTGAGGCGCAGTCCCGACTCGCTGAGGGAGGAAAATGCTTCATTGAGGTTGTATTCGGCGTCGGCACCACGGACAATGCCGCGGCTGTTGCGCTCATATTTTTGCCAAAAGAAACGTTGCGTACCGTAAACGCCCTTGATGGTGAGGCCTTTGGCGGGAAACAGCACCACCCGCACGCCATTCATCGAATTGTCGTAGCCCAGGGTCCATTCCTCGTAGGTGCGAAAAACAAGGCCATTGCCAAACTGCTCGTAGAAGTTTCCGGCCGTCACCTCCATGAAATCGGTGCTGTAGCTGGCCCAAAGATAGGGAAAGCCGTTGCCTTCCTGCCTTGGATCGAAACCGGCAAGGGGTGTTAGCATGGCTTCGTAGCGCATGCCGGCTTTGAATTTACCCAGAGAATAGGTGATGTTGGCAAATCCATTGATGCCTGCCTTGCGGCCGGCAATGCTCGAGTCGGTGATGCCAATGGTTGCATCAGGCCGATAGAACTGCACATCGGTCTGGAAGCTGCCATGAATGGTGGCTTTGTCGAATATGTCGTTGATTTCCTGTGCGCTGAGTGCTGCAACAAGGAGCACCCATGCAGTGGTAAGCAGCAGTTTTCTCATGTGATAATGTTTGGATTGCAAACCGGCACGACTATTTAGTACCAGTCAGTTTTTTCACTTTTTCGTAAAGTTCAAGCTCAGCACCATCGAAGTAGGCCGTGTGTTGTGAAACAATTTTGCCATTGCCATCGAGCAGAAAGGTATGGGGAATCATGTTCACATTCATGGCGCGCTTGAAGTCGCCATTGGGATCAAGCAACACTTCAAATTCCCAGCCTTTGCCCTTGACAAGGGGTGCCACACGGCTTGTGGACCGTGAATCGTCGATGGAAACAGCATAGATTTTAACCCCGGTTTCTTCCTGCCATTCGGTATAAAGCTCGCTGAATGCGTCGAGTTCTTTTTGACAGGGTTTGCACCACAAGGCCCAGAAGCTCAGAATCACCGGCTTACCATCGTTGCTGATGTCGGCAGTGCTGAAACTTTGCCCGTCGAGTGTTTTGATCATGACCTTGGGTAGCTGATTTTGCTGCGCAAACAGCTGAAAAGCCGGCAGTGCCAGAAAAAGTATAAACAAGATTTTTTTCATGAAAACAGTTTTTGCATGTGCATAACAATCCTTATGACAACATGACAACCCGAAGGATGGAAAGGTTGCAGCGCTATTCGATATAAACTTCGAGCAGGGTGCAGGGGTTTTCAGGTTTCAGGCGCACCTGTTCAATCACATTGGGCAAGAGAATGACTTCGCCCGGCTGCAAATCATATTGCTGGTCTTCCCACAGCAGGCTGCAGTTTCCTTCGGTGCAAAACAGAATGACAAAGGAGTCGAGTTCGTCATAGTTTTTGTCGGTGATCTCGGTCAGGTGCAGGATATTGGTGGTGAAAAAGGGCGACTGGACGAGTTTTTCGCTTTGGTTATCGGTGATGCGGTAGGGCGTTTTGTAATGGCTGTGCATGCAGTAGTCGATGGCTTCGAGGGCTTCGTCGGTATGCAGTTCGCGGCCTTTGCCCTGTGCATCCACGCGGTCCCAATCATACATTCGGTAGGTGGTATCGCTGGTTTGCTGTATTTCGGCTATCAGCGTTCCCGGCCCCAAGGCGTGCACACGTCCGGCAGGAATAAAAAACACATCGCCTTTGTTCACTTGTTCAAAGTTCATGATGTCTTTGAGTTTTTTGTTTTCCAGATAGCTCAGATACACGAGTTCGTCCACTTCCTGGTTGAAGCCGCAAATGAGCTGTGCATCCGCATCGGCCTGCATCACATACCACATTTCGGTTTTTCCAAAACCCAAACCCCGTTTTTTAGCCAGCTCATCATCGGGATGCACCTGTATGGAGAGCCAATCGTTGGAGTCGATCACCTTCACCAGGATTGGAAACTGATCGCCAAAGCGCTCATAAACCTTGTCGCCAACCAGATCGCCCATGAACACTTCCACCAGTTCGTTCAGCTCGTTGCTGCTGAGGTAGCCGTTGTTGACGAGTGTGGGATCGCCTTCAACACCCGAAAGTAGCCAGGCCTCGCCGCAGTTGGCAAGCAAGCCGAAGTCCATGCCCAGTTGCTGCCTGATTTTTTGACCGCCCCAGATCTTTTCCTTGAAAAGCGGGGTAAATTTGAAAGGATACAAGGTTTGCATTGCATTTGCTATTGTTTTGCAAAAATAAACATAAAGCAGCAGATTTTGGCATGGCTTAACCATTTGGCGGCCAAAGGGCTGTGAGGGCAGACAAACCAATCGGGTGAAAGTGGCAGCATGAATGGCTCCTATATTAAGTTTTGCAACTTGTTGAGTCAATGCGCATCTTTTTCAGAACTTTACACTTTCACAAAAAAACATCCAAGATGAATATCTGCATCCTTGATGGTGACCCCGGAACCGAAGGAGACAAGCTGCAGGAAAGCATTGCCCTGCTCGAAGCGGCATACAGGCATCGGGGGCATGCGGTGGAAGTGATGCGCCTGCGCAGCATGAAGCTGCAGCACTGCATTGGTTGCTGGACCTGCTGGTGGGAAACACCCGGGCGCTGCATTCATCATGACGAAGGAGAAAAGGTGTTTCGGGCGGTGATCAACTCAGATTTCTTCATCTTTGCCTCACCACTGATTGCCGGTTTTACATCTGCTTTACTCAAAACCATCACCGACCGCCTCATCGTGCTTGTGCATCCATATATCACCATTCGGGAGGGCGAGTTGCACCATATCCGGCGCTATGAGCACTACCCTGATTTCGGACTGCTGCTGGCCCGCGAAGAAAGCACCGACGAGGAAGACATCCTCATCACTACCGGAATGTACAGGCGTTTTGGCATCAACTTTCATTGCCGGCTGTGTTTTATGGCCATTGCCGGCGAGTTTTCACCCAACCACATTCTCCATGCCACTCACCATTTTTAACGGCTCGCCGCGAAACAAAAAGAGCAACTCTTCACTGCTCATCCGTCAGTTTGCCGATGGCTATGCTGCTGTTAGCGGTCAGGATCCTGAGCCGCATTACCTTGCTGCAACAGGAAAACTGCAATCGCAGGTAGCGGCATTTGAGGCTGCCAATGATGTGTTGCTGGTGTTCCCGCTTTATACCGATTCGATGCCAGCCATTGTTAAGTCGTTTTTGGAGGCTGTTTACACGGCACGCCCTTCTGGTCCCAAGCGACTGGGGTTTGTCGTTCAGTCGGGCTTTGCTGAATCGGTGCATGGCAGTTTTGTGGCAGCCTACCTCGAGAAATTTGCCCGGAGGATGGGCTACGAATGCATTGGAACCATCATAAAAGGAGGAGTTGAAGGCATTCAGATCATGCCGCCACGCATGACACGTAAACTCTTCAGGGATTTTTATGATCTGGGGGCGTATTTTGCGAAAACCGGTACATTTGATCCCGCCATCAAAGCCAGACTGGCTAAGCCTTTCAGACTGAGAAAGACAAGCATTTTTTTCATGAAACTTGCGCCTTCCTTTCTTCGAAACTTCTACTGGAACATGAACCTGAGAAAACACAAAGCCATGCACCTGAGGGATGCACGGCCTTTTGTGGATGAATCGTTGTAAGCAGAAAAACCTAGCTTAGCTTAAACCTGACAGGCAGGTTGAAACTTACCCGAACGGCCTGTCCGCGCTGCGTTCCGGGTTTCCATGCCGGCATCATCTTCACCACGCGCATGGCTTCGTCGTCGCAGCCACTACCGATTCCTTTAAGAATTTTCACTTCGCCAACGCTGCCGTCTTTCTCCACCACAAAATTCACGTAAACGGGTCCCTGCACTTGTTTTTTTCGTGCTTCTTCCGGATATTGAATGTTCTCAGCCAAAAACTTCATCATGGCTTCTGTTCCACCCGGATATTCCGGCATCACCTCCACCACGGTGAACAGGCTGTCAGTAGCATTTGCCATTTCAGCGGATTGTGCCGGAGCGGTTGCTGTGGCCGATTCGGCAGGTGGTTCAATTGTTTGGGTTGCATTTTGCTGCTCCTGCTGGTTGAAACGGCACGACTGCATGGCAACAGCAGCCACCAGAAATGGCAGGAGTAGCATGATTTTAAACCAGTTACGGGCCGGTTTCTGCCACACTTCGCGGTTCATCATGATCATACGTTTTTTGATGAGTGAAACATTGTAAGGATTTGTGATTGGGATAAGGCTTCCGCCAATGGCAGTTTCGAGCAGGCTCAGCTGATAGTCGGGCAGGTCGAACTGCTGCAGCACAAGGCTGTCGGCTTCGTATTCGTGCATGGCACGCAGCTCGTGGCGCATGTAGTAAAAGGCCGGATGAAACCAGAATAAAATGCGCAGCAACTCAAAAAATACCACATCCACCGAATGCAACCGCTGCCAATGTGCGCGTTCGTGTGCCATCACCTTGTCGAAGTCGATTTGCTGCCCTTCCCGGCGCGGACAAAAAACCCAGCTAAAAAACGAAAAAGGGCTGCTGTTTGCCGGCAGCTCCACAAGCCGAAGGCCGTTGTGCATGCGGTGGCCCGAACGGGCTGCCATCGTCACCAGACGGATGATTTGCCATAGCATCATGGCGGCGATGCCTGTGCTGAAAATTGCAAATATCCAGTGCAACAGGGTCATATTGCCAAGACCGCTGACAATGTTGCTGGTGGTGTGGTTGTAGCTTTCGCTGGCAGTGATGATGATTTCGGGCAGTGTGATGGCGGCCCGGCCGGTTTCATGGCTGCCCCAATCGAGCATGATGCCACCTGGATTAGCCAGAATCAGGCTCAGCAAGGCAGAGACCAGCAGGTAAAAACGATTGAAGGTGGGGTGTATCCTGCGACTGAGCAAGAGGCTGTAGGCCAGTGCAAAGAGCAGCAGATACACCGAGGCACCTAACACAAAACTGATGATCCATTCCATGGTCGACAGAGATTAATGATTGAAAGATTTCTTTTTGATTTCGGCTTCGATCATCACTTTTATTTCTTCCAGTTCCTTGAGACTCAGTTGTTTGTCGTGTGAATAGAAAGAAACCAGCTGCCGAAGCGAATTGCTGAAATAGTTGCTCATCACCCCCCTTACCAGGTGTCCTGAATAGGCTGTTTTGTCAACCAACGGATGGTAGCGGTGGGTTTTGCCAAACGCATCATGGCCCACAAAGCCTTTCTTTTCGAGGATGCGCACAATGGTCGAAACGGTGTTGTAGGCCGG